>NZ_BNBS01000184.1 GCF_014656075.1 Streptomyces hydrogenans | reverse complement strand
GCTTGCTCACTCATCTGTTGGCGGCGCTTGAAGTCATTCCGATAGCAGTTCTTAGAGCCAGCCGTTGCGGCGGAAGGCGCGGTAGAGGGCACCCGAGGCGAGGGCCATGAGCGCCACTGCCAGGGGGTAGCCGTAGGTCCAGCCGAGTTCTGGCATGTGCTCGAAGTTCATCCCGTACACGCCGGCGACCATCGTGGGGATCGCGAAGATCGCCGCCCAGGCGGAGATGCGCCGCATATCGTCGTTCTGCCAGGTGCCCACGCGGGCCTGCTGCGCACCGAGGACGGAGTCCAGGAGCTCGTCCAGGGTGCGGACCTCGATGTCGGTGCGGTGCAGATGGTCGCCGACATCACGGATGTACGGGGCGATCTCCGACAAGTGGTCCCTCGCACCGGGGCCGTCCAGGAGGCCTTGGAGGACCGGGACGAGGGGCTGCACGGCATCACGGAACTCCCGGACCTCCCGCTTGAGGGAGTAGATCCTCTGGGTGTGGTCGACGCGGGAGGTCGAGAACACCTCGTCCTCCAGCCGGTCGAGCGTGGCCCGCACCCTCCGGGCGGCGTCGCTGTACGCATCCACGGCAACGTCCAGCACGGCATGCAGCACGGCCCAGGTGCCCAGGCGCAGCATCTGCGGATCGGCGTCCAGTCGGCGGGCGGCCTCGGCGCACGGGTCGATCGAGCCGTGGCTGACGGTGAGGACACTGCGCGGACCCGCAAAGATCAGGATGTCCCCGGTCTCCACGGCTGTGTCTTCCTCCACGTACCGCAGAGGCTTCAGCGCCACGGCCAGGAC
The DNA here is from genome assembly GCF_014656075.1 of Streptomyces hydrogenans. GTDB lineage: Bacteria > Actinomycetota > Actinomycetes > Streptomycetales > Streptomycetaceae > Streptomyces > Streptomyces hydrogenans. The sequence goes on along the minus strand of NZ_BNBS01000184.1, from coordinate 10,442 downwards.
GTCGCCGAACTGCTCCCGCTTGGGGCGCTGCCGCCCGTGGAGCGCGTCCTCGACGGCCAGCGGGTGCAGGCCGAGTTCCCCGGCCAGCTGGACCAGTTCGCTCTCCGAGGGGTCTGCCAGCCGGACCCAGGCGAACGTGCCCTCGTCCAAGTCCCGCAACCTCTTGAGTGTCGAACGGCAGGTGTCGTCCGGCAGCTCACATTCCACACGCTCGGACCGGCCCGAGTCCTGCTCATAAATGACGCATTCCATCCCCACCGCATGCTTCGGCATCCGCGCTTCATGCGTCCGCCGTCGAAGTCTGTCCAGTTCTCTGTGAGTGACGGGAGCCACCGGGTGTGTGCGGGTGAAGCGGGTACACGCGGCCCCATGAACATGCCAGGGGAGTTGGTGACCGGGGCCGCAGTGCGGGAACTGATCGGGTGGGTGGTGCACCTCATCGAGGCGGGCGGCGCGCTGATCATCTTTGTCGGCGCCGTCTGGGCCTTCGCCCGGTTCGCCATGACCGGGCTGCGCAGGCGTTCCCTGATCGGCGAGTTCAACGAGATCCGCCTCGGCCTGGGCCGTTTCCTCGTCCTGGGGCTGGAGTTTCAGCTGGCGGGCGACGTCCTGCGTACGGCGGTCGCTCCCAGCTTCACCGAGATCGGCCAGCTGGCGGCCATCGCCGCCATTCGCACCATCCTCAACTTCTTCCTCACCCGCGAGATCGCGCAGGAACGCGCCGAGATCGAAGGCGACCAGAAGGAGCCCCTCCCGCAGGCCTCAGCCCCCGTCGGCGTTTGATTCCGCCCTCTGGGGTCACGAGCGTGCTGGGGTGATCAGCCATGACCAGATGGGGCGAAGCGCGCCGGCGGCTGCGGGAGGCCGGAGCCGGCAGAACCGAATACCTGCGGCGTGCCCTACGAGGCGCCGGAAGCGAGCGGGATGCTCTGCTCCTCGGCGCCAAGTCCGTGGTCGCAGCGATGGTCTCGTGGGTGCTCGCCCGCTACCTCCTGCCGCTCACCGTCGCCACGTTCGCCCCCTTCACCGCGCTGGTCGCACTGCAGGCCACGGTCTACCGTTCGCTGCGCGAATGCGTCCAGTACCTGCTCGCCATGGCGGCAGGGGCCGCACTCGCTGCCTCCTTGGCCGCCACGGCGGGGATCCACGGCTGGACCTTCGGACTCCTCACCCTGCTTGCGCTCTGGGTGGGGAGGATCGAGCGATTCGGCCAGCAGGGCACCCAGGTGGCCATCGTCGCCTTCTTCGCGTTCTCCTCAGGGCAGGGGCGCATCGACTACATCGGCCACCTGGCGGTCTCGGTGGTCCTCGGTGCCATCTGCGGCCTCGCCGCCCACCTCGTCCTTGCCCCGGCCCGCCACGTCCACCACCGGCAGCAGGCCGTCGCGGACCTGCACTCCGCAATGAGCCGACGCCTGAAGAGGCTCGCCGAACTCCTGGGCGGAGAGGATTCCGACGCCGAACAGCTCAGGCACTGGCGCCGCGACTGGCGAGGCCTCGCGGCCGACTGCGACCGCATCCGCGCCACCATCTACGCCGAGATGGAGAACAGCCGCCTCCACCCCCGTCCCAGCCGCCACGCCAAGGACACCGCGGACACGGCCCTGCCCCGCGCACGGGACGCCATCACCGTCGCCGAGCGCGCCATGGACCATCTCCGGTCCCTGACCCGCACACTTGACCACGCCCAGAACAGTGGAGAGATCAACAATCTGCCCGTGTCCTTCCGGACCGCTGCGAGCTCCCTGCTGTGCAGATCTGCCGACGCACTGCAGGAGATCGGCCGCACCTCCCTGACGGACTCCGCACGCCTCGCCACGCTGATCGAGGAGGCGACTGCCGACCTGGACCGCGTCGAGCGGCACGAGCGCGCAGTGGCCGAGGCCTCCCCAAAGGTGCACACGCTTCAGGGAACCCTCCTCACCGACATCGGCCGCCTCCTGGCCGAGCTCCGCACGGGACACGAAACCCTCACCACGGAACCCGCGCCCCCAGCCGGCTGACGCGCGGCGTGGTGAATCCAGCCGGTGTGCACGCCACGGGAGGAGCAGCCTCACGCCGCGGTTTGCTCACGCCGGTCCCTTCGCGGGGGCCCTCCAGCGCTCACACCCCCTGGGACCTGGCGCACCACGCCGCTGGCCAGAGCCCCCCGTTATGGCGGCTGGGCCACCGTCCCCGTTCATTCGCTTCGGCGCCTCCGGGCTTTCTTCCCCTGGGACTCCCTCACAGGTGGAATCGCATACTCCCTTCAGGCCTACCAGCCGTTGAGGTGCACGACCTCAGAGACGGGGCGGCGGCGCACGGGGCCGAAGTTGCCCATCGGCCAGCCGACCGGTATCACGGCGAAGGTGCGCATGTCCTCGGGGATGCCGAGGGCCTCCTTCCATTCCTCCTCCAGCATCAGGTGCCAGATGGTGATGTTCGCGGCGACGCCGAGGCCGCGGGCGGCGAGCAGCAGATTCTGCACCCCGGGGTAGACACAGGAACCTTCCGCGAGAGCCATGAAGCGCTCCTGCGTGTCCACCATGCGCTGGGTCGCGGCCGGGCCCAGGGCCTGCGCGGAAGCGAGATAGCCCTCCTCGGTCACCCGCGGTGCGGGGAACCGGTAGCAGGGGACGACCAGGACGGGGGTGTCGGCGAAATGATCACGCTGGTACTCGATCGCGGCGACCATGCGACCGTAGGCCGCCTCGTCCATCCCCTCCGGGGCCAGCGCGCCCGTGGTGGCGAGGTACGCATCGACGCAGCGCTTCCACAAGGGGGCGAGACGGGTCATGACGTCCCGGTCGGTGACCACGACGTACTCGAAGCGCTGCATGTTGCCGCCGCTCGGACCCCATACGGCGGCCTGGACGAGCCGCTCGACGAGGTCCTCGGGGACCGGTTCGGGCTTGATGCGGCGCATGGCGCGCATGGTGGACATAGTGGCGAAGAGGCGGGGGTCGGTGTCCGCACCGATGGGATCGATCATGATCGCGGAGTGTAGGGGCCGCCCTCGCGCAGGTCGAGGGGGCTGACGAAGGACGCCGTAGTCGCCCGCGGTGCCGTTCAGCAGGAGCTGCCCACGTCCGACAGGAGGGCATCCCCCCACCGTCGACCGGCTTTCGAAGTCCGCAGCCGACGTCATGGTTCGACGGAACAGACCTGTCCTCCAGGGGGCACGTCCGCCTTTCGGCTCGCTCGAACCGGCGCGAGCCCGGCGCGACGCCCCGCCTCAGGGTCGCGTCTTGGAGGTTCGGAGCGGGCACTCGTGGCTGGTGACAGGGGTGGCGACGTCCGCCGTGTGGGGCGGGACGACGAGAGGGGCCCTTGAAACTTCGCGGGTGCGGGTGCGACGCCGGAGGGTGATGCCGATCCATGCGGCTGCGGCTATCAGGAAGGCGGCTACGGCGAGGACGGGGGCGCCGTAGGTGATGAGCCGGCGGAGCAAGTCGGCTGCCGCGTATCCGGCCGTGGATTCGACGCCGGCCCACAAGGGTGCGGCGATCAAGCTGTATGGAGCGATGCGGCGGTAGGGCAGACGGGTTGCCCCTGCCAGGTGGGGGATCAAGGTGCGTATCACGGGGACGAAGCGGGCCAGGAGGACGGCTTGTCCTCCGCAGCGGGCCATGAGCGTCTGGGCACGTTGCCGAGCGGCGGCCGGGATGCGCCGTCCGAGGCGCCCGGTGCGCAGGCGGCTTCCGAGCAGCCGGCCGGTGCGATGGCCGAAGGCGTCTCCGGCCACGACTGCGCTCGCGGCGGTGACGATGCCGAGGGCGAGGTTCAGGTCGCCGGTACGGGCCAGGGCGCCGGAGGCCGGCGGCAGGGTCGGCGTGGGGATGAACGCGCCGACGAGCAGTACGGACTCGGCCGGCACCGCGGCGGCCAGGATCCCGTAGGAGACCGGGCGGGGAACGTGACCGAGGAAGGCGGTCAGCGTGTTCACCGTGGCACCCCGGCCGTGACGTCCAGCGATGCCGGGGTGGACACACGGGCGGGGCGGCGGAGCTGCCAGACGTCGGCCGGGGGCAGGTTTCCCCACACGGTCCAGCGACCGACGGCGTACCGGCTCTGGCAGCCGGCGAGGACCTCCTCGACACCGCGATGGCGGCGTAGCGAGGCACGGGAGGACGTCAGGGCCCGGGCGCTGAGGCTCCTGCTGGAGGACGCCGGCGCCCAGCTCCTGGGAGTGGGCGGCGCTGCCGGGCCCTCGCCACCTCCCGCGCAGTCCCGAAGCGGGCCGGGGCGCGATGAGCAACCCGACCCGGCATGTCCCGCGGATACGGCCGGCCCGTACCCGCCTGCCCGAAGCCGCCGACGACGCCTCTTCACGGCCGGGGGGAACGGCGTGGGCCAGGGGGGCCGGATCGCCGTAGAAGGCGGCGTGCAAAGCGGCGGCCAGTTCACGCGCCCGCTGCTCGCTGTCCACATCGTGCAGCACGAAGCAGACCGGGCCCGCGCAGGAGTCGGGACGGACCTGACCGGTGCGGATCAGTCGGCCGATGGCCTCCTGGACAGAGTCGTACACCCCGGACTCGACGGCGTGCCCCGGAGCGGTAAGCGTGTCGGCCTTGATCCTCCGCCGAGGGCCCTCGCGCTCCAGCGCGATGAAGACGGCCCCCTGCCGCTGGGCCGCTCTCACTGTCGTCAGGAGCGCGCCAGCCGGGCCGCGAGATAAGGCGCGGTGGCGCTGCGCCGGGCCCTCGCCACCTTGGCCGGCGGGCCCGCCGCGACCACCCGCCCGCCCGCGTCGCCGCCGCCCGGCCCGAGGTCGATGACCCAGTCGGCGGTGGCGATCGTGTCCAGGTCGTGCTCGACGAGGACGACCGTGTTGCCGGCGTCGACGAGCCGGTGCAGCTGTCGCAGCAGTAGCGCGATGTCCGAGGGGTGCAGCCCCGCCGTCGGCTCGTCGAGCACGTAGAGCACGTGCCCGCGGCGGGCTCGCTGCAGTTCGGTGGCCAGTTTGATGCGTTGCGCCTCGCCGCCGCTGAGTTCCGTCGCGGGCTGGCCCAGCCGCAGGTACCCCAGCCCCACCTCGCGCAACGTCTCCAGACTGCGGGAGGCGGCGGGGACGGCGGCCGGGGCCTCGCCGGCGGCGTCGACGGACAGCGCCAGTACTTCCGCGATGTTCTTGCCGCGGTGGGTGACTTCCAGCGTTTCGGCGTTGTACCGGGCGCCTTCGCAGGTCGGGCACGGCGCGTAGGTGCCGGGCAGGAACAGCAGTTCCACCGCGACGAATCCTTCGCCCTGGCAGGTCTCGCACCGTCCCTCGGGCACGTTGAAGGAGAACCGCCCGGCCGAGTAGCCGCGTGCCCTGGCTTCGTCCGTCGCCGCGTACAGCTTGCGCACCGCGTCGAACATCCCGGTGTACGTGGCCAGGTTGGACCGGGGCGTTCGACCGATGGGCCGTTGGTCGACCCGGACCAGCCGGTCGAACGACTCGACCCCCGACGCGTCCTGGACGTCGACCTCCAGCCGCGCCTCGTCGGGCTCCTCGGGTACGAGTCCGAGGTGGCCGCGGCCGCCCTCGGCGAGCACCTGCGTCAGCAGCGTCGACTTGCCGGAGCCGGACACGCCGGTCACCGCCGTCAGCACACAGAGCGGTACGTCGACGGAGACGTCGCGCAGATTGTGTCGGGAGACGCCGCGCAGGTGCAGCCAGCCGTGCGGTGCGCGCGGGCGGTGATCGAGCGGCTGGGCGCGCCCGAACAGGTACTGGCCCGTGGCCGACTCCCCGACCCGCTCAAGACCGGCGACCGGGCCGCTGTACAGCACGCGTCCGCCGCCCTCGCCCGCACCGGGACCGATGTCGACCACCCAGTCCGCCCGCCGTACCACATCCATGTCGTGTTCCACGACGAACAGCGAGTTGCCCGCCGCCTTGAGGCGGTCCAGCACCTCCAGCAGCGGTTCCGCGTCAGCCGGGTGCAGGCCCGCGGAGGGTTCGTCGAGGACGTAGACGACGCCGAACAGCCCCGAGCGCAGCTGGGTGGCGATCCGCAGGCGCTGCGCCTCGCCCGGCGACAGGGTCGTCGAGCGGCGCCCGAGGCTGAGATATCCCAGACCCAGGTCGAGCAGCACCTCGACCCGCGCGACAAGATCGCCGCAGATCCGGACCGCGACCTCGGTCGTCTCCCCGGATCTGGCGGTCGACGTGGTGGCGTCGGCCTCGGACCGTCCCGCGACGGGCCGCAGCAACGCCACGACCTCGGTGAGCGGCATCGCGTTGATCTCGGCGATGGAACGTCCGGCGAAGGTCACGGCGAGCGCCTCGGGCCGCAGTCCGCTGCCGTGACACGCGGGGCAGGGAACACTCGTGACGAACCGCAGCGCCCGTTCGCGCGTCTTCTCGCTCTTGGAGTCGGCGAGGACGTGCATGACGTGCTTGCGGGCGCTCCAGAACTTCCCCTGGTAGCCGTAGTCGATGCGGCCCTCCTCCGGCTCGATGTACACGGAGGGCTGCTCGTCCGTGTACAGCAGCCAGTCCCGGTCCTTCTTCCTGAGCCTGCGCCACGGCCGGTCGATGTCGATCCCCAGGCCGCTCACGACACTGCGCAGGTTGGCGCCCTGCCAGGCGCCCGGCCAGGCTGCGATCGCCCCCTCGCGGATGCTCAGCGAGGGATCCGGGACGAGCAGTTCCTCGGCGAGGTCGTGCACGACGCCCAGTCCGTGGCACTCCGGGCAGGCGCCGGCCGCGGTGTTGGGGGAGAACGACTCGGCTTCCAGCCGTGCGGCCCGGGGCGGATAGGTGCCGGCGCGGGAGTACAGCATGCGCAGCAGATTCGACAGCGTGGTGAGGGTTCCGACCGTCGAGCGCGAGCTGGGCGACCCACGTCGCTGCTGCAGGGCCACGGCCGGAGGCAGCCCGGTGATCTCCTGCACGTGCGGTGCGCCCACCTGGTGCAACAGCCTTCGGGCGTACGGTGCCACCGACTCGAAGTAGCGCCGCTGGGCCTCGGCGTAGATCGTGTCGAACGCGAGCGAGGACTTGCCCGAACCGGAGACACCCGTGAAGGCGACCAGCGCGTCCCGCGGAACGTCGACATCGATGTTCCGCAGGTTGTTCTCGCCGGCGCCCCGGACATGCACGAAGGGGTCGGTCGCGTCCTCGTTCACCGTTCCTGATTACCCGATCGCGCCGCGAACCGCGCGACAGGCGCCGCCACCAGGCCCTGGTTCCAGGGAACGTTCGAGGGTGCTTCACCGTGGATGTGCCCTGACCGGGGGCACCGGGCCGTTTCTCGTGATGGCGCACGCAACCGTGTGGCCCGGTGGTGGGACAGGTTCCGGCACGGGGAGCACAAGGAGAGGGGAGCACAAGGAGATCCGACCGAGCCGCCTGTACCTGCCGGCGGGAGCCAGCGTGTCACACGGCGTCGGCGTCACCTCGGGGGCATCCTGTGACCACGTGCGACGGGGGGAGCCGACGACAAGGAGTCATGCGGGTGTCGTCTCAGGACGTTACGGTCGTGGCTCTTCTGGCGGACCCGGATGCGCCGACGGAGATCGCGCGGCGCATGGCCCGGACGCTTCCTGATCGGCTCGCCGAGAGGTCAGGCCGGGGACGACGGTTCCACGTCGAGGTGGTCAGTGAGCCCTTCACCGCAGGGACCGAGGACCTGTCCACCTTGACGCGCCGGATCATGGACCGCGGAGGTGAGGGGAACTGGGACGTCGTCGTGGCCCTCACCGACCTTCCGCTGCACTCACATGGGCACAAGCTCGTGGTGGGTCTGAGTCACGAACACGGCTTGGCGCTGCTGTCCCTCCCCGCGCTGGGGGGCTTCCGGCTGCAGACCAGGGCCCGGCAGGCCGTGGAAGAAGTCGTGCTCAGCTTGGCGGGCCCGCAGGCCACCGGGCCTGAGGGACCTCCGGGAGGTCAGCCACTGCGGGGGCCCTTCATCGGTCGTCTCGCGCCCGTCCATCCGGACCAGGTGGGTGAGGAAGGAATCGCCGATCTCCGGTACGTCGTCAGTGGGCCGCGCGGTTACCTGAGAGTGCTCTTCGGTATGGTCCGCGCCAACCGGCCGTGGCGGTTGGTGCCGGGTCTGTCGAAAGCCCTGGCGGCCGCACTCGCCACGGGAACGGTCGCCACCGTGAACTCCACCGTCTGGAGCCTGGCCACCTCTCTGAGCACGCCACGCCTGGTGATCGCCACGGTCGGGTCCGTCGCGCTCATGATCGGCTGGCTGATCGTGGACGCGAACCTGTGGCATCGAACGGATGAGGTTTCGCCGGAGGCGAGGAAGAGGGCGGCTCTCTACAACGCGTCCACGGTCCTGACCCTGGGTATCGGGGTGGTCGTCTGCTACGCGGGTTTGGTGGTCATCAACCTGGTGTGGGCGCTGTTCATCCTCAACGACCGGCTGTTCGCTTCCCTGACACGAACGCCGCTGCACGCCACGGAGTACTGGACGCTGTCCTGGTTCGTCGCTTCGGTCGCCACGGTGGGCGGCGCGCTGGGATCAGGCCTGGAGAGCGATGAGGCGATCCGGGCAGCCGCCTACTCCAAGCGCGAACAGGAGCGTCGCAGCGTGCTGCGGGACGACCGCGGTGACTAGCGGGTGGCCTCGGTAGGAGATGTGCCGTCGATCGGTGGTCGTCCGGTTCCGGGGTCCCTGATCGATCGGTGCGTGGTTGTTTCGCCTCGGCTCCCACGGGTACCCGCACGGCGCGCCGCCGGAGCGCCGAAGCTCCGTCTGGCGGGCCGGTGGCGGCACCACCGTTCCATCCGATCCGGGTGGACGGCCTGTAGAGGGGTGCCGGAGCCACGGACGCCGTCGTGGCGGCTTCCGAGAGTCAGGCTCTTTGCGCCGTCTCATCACCGCCGTGCCGCGGTCATGCCGCGACACCGAGGGAAGCCATCATGAAAGCAGCGGTATACGAAGGACCGCGAACGGTCACGGTGAAGGACGTACCGGACGCCAAGATCGAGCACCCCTGCGACATCATCGTCAAGATCACTACCACCAACATCTGCGGTTCGGACCTGCACATGTACGAGGGCCGCACCTCGTTCGCGTCCGGCCGCACCCTGGGACACGAGAACATGGGCCAGGTGGTGGAGGTCGGCTCGGCCGTCCGCAAGGTCGAGGTCGGCGAGTACGTGGTCCTGCCCTTCAACATCGCCTGCGGCTTCTCAAGCAGTGCGAGCAGGGTCTGACCAACTACTGCCTGACCATGCAGCCGAAACCCGCCCTCGCCGGAGCCGCCTACGGATTCGCCGACATGGGCCCCTACCAGGGCGGCCAGGCGGAGCTGCTGCGCGTGCCCTACGGCGACTTCAACGCGCTGCGTCTGGGCGAGGACGCCGCCGAGCGGCAGACCGACTACGTGATGCTGGCCGACATCTTCCCCACCGGCTATCACGCCACCGAGCAGAACCCGGCGGAGGTCGTCAAGGAGGCCACCCTCGGTCTGGGCGCCGACAACGGCTGCGAATACGTCGGCTACCAGGCCCACGACCCCCAGGGACAGGAGGACGCCAGCCTCACGCTCAACGGCCTGATCGACTCGGTCAGGTTCACGGGCGACATCGGCGTGGTGGGCGTGTTCCTGCCCCAGGACCCCGGCGGCGCCGAGGCTCAGGGCGAGCTGGAGGCCCAGGGCAAGGTCCCGATCGACTTCGGCATGATGTGGTTCAAGGGGCAGCGCATGGGCACGGGGCAGGCGCCGGTGAAGAAGTACAACCGGGCGCTTCGGGATCTGATCGTCGGCGGGAAGGCGAAGCCGGGCTTCGTCGTCTCCCACGAGCTCAGCCTCGACGAGGCCCCCGCCGCCTACGAGCACTTCGACGCCCGTGACGAGGGCTGGACCAAGGTGGTCCTGCATCCGAACGGACACGGGAACGGCCACAAGCGGTAGGAGGCCGGGACCGCCGTACCCCCTGTTTCCCCGGACAGGGCTGGGGCGATCGCCGCGCTCCGGCCGGACCCGAACCGACAACGATCGCCCGCGCTCCGGCCCGGAGGACGGACGGCGGACGGCGGACGGCGGACGGCGGACGGCGGACGGCGGACGGCGGACGTTCAGCAGTGTCCGCAGTGGCAGCGCCCGGCCAGCGGGCCGTGTGAGAGGCGTCCTTGCCCGCCGGTTGCCGCACCTCGACCAGGGCGACGCGGCAGGGCGTCAGGGCCGAATGGGCACCCGTGACGTGGCGGCGGGCCTTCGGGGAAGTCGTGCGATCCGGCCTCAAGATCGAGGAGACGAGGCTGAAGCCCTGCTCGCGCCGCGTGCGGCCGCTGGGGGCGATCATCATCGGGACGGCGCTGTCGCCGGCCTCCCCTGCGTAGGCCGCGGCCGCCGCCCGTGGTGGCCGGGATCGACGAATTCGCCCTGCTCAACTGACGTACGGTCACGGACGATCAACGCCTACGAAAACCTTGGAAGAGCCGTTCGATCGACAGACCCACACCTTGCGGTTCGCATGGCCGGGCACGTGCGGAGCGTGCGGGGGCGGCACG
>NZ_BNBS01000183.1 GCF_014656075.1 Streptomyces hydrogenans | reverse complement strand
CTGGCGCAGGTCGAGGAGGGCGACGCGGTGGTGACGGCCGCCGAGGCCCTGCCCGCGGCCCAGGAGGAGGCCGTCCGGCGCCGCCGGGAGGCCGAGGAGACCCTGGAGTCGGCCCGGTCCGAGGCGGGCCGGGAGCGCGAGCACGCCCGCGAGCGGTCCGAGGAGCTGCTGGCCGCCGCCCGCAAGCGGGTGGAGGAGGCGCAGGCCGAGGCGCAGCGCCTGGTCGAGGAGGCGGACGCCCGGGCCACCGAGATGGTGGGCGCCGCCGAGCACACCGCGCAGGAGGTCCGCGACGCGGTCGCCGGGCTGCGCGAGCAGGCCGAGGAGGAGGTCGCCGGGCTGCGCTCGGCCGCGGAGCACGCGGCGGAGCGGACCCGTACCGAGGCGCAGGAGGAGGCGGACCGGGTCCGTGCCGACGCGCACGGGGAGCGGGAGCGGGCGTCGGAGGACGCGGCTCGCACGCGGGCGCGTGCCCAGGAGGAGTCCGAGGCGGCGAAGGCGCTGGCCGAGCGGACGGTCGGGGACGCGATCGCGGAGGCCGAGAAGCTGCGGACGGACACCGCCGAGTACGCGCAGCGGGTACGGACCGAGGCGACGGACGCGCTGGCGTCGGCCGAGCAGGACGCGGCCCGCACCCGGGCGGACGCCCGGGAGGACGCCAACCGGATCCGTTCGGAGGCGGCCGAGAAGGCCGAGGGCGTGGTCGGCGGGGCGACGGCGGAGGCCGAGCGGATCGCGGCCGAGGCCGAGCAGGTCCTGGACGAGGCCCGCAAGGCCGCCGACCAGCGCCGCCAGGACGCGGCCGAGCAGGCCGACAGCCTGGTCGGCGAGGCGACGACGGAGGCGGAGCGGATCGGCGCGGAGGCCGTGCGGGTCCTGGACGAGGCCCGGAAGGACGCGGACCAGCGGCGGCAGGACGCGGCCGAGCAGGCCGACGCCCTGGTCGGCGAGGCGACGACGGAGGCCGCGCGGATCGCGGCCGAGTCGGCCGAGCTGCGCGAGACCACCGAGCGGGACGCGACCCGGCTGCGGACCGAGGCCGAGCAGGTCAAGACGGACGGCGAGGCGCACGCCCAGGCGCTGCGGACGGCGGCCCTGTCGGACGCCGAGCAGATCCTGGACGAGGCCCGTCAGGCCGCCGACAAGCGGCGCCAGGACGCGGCCGAGCAGGCCGACGCCCTCGTCGGCGAGGCGACGACGGAGGCCGGCCGGATCACCGACGAGGCGGTCGAGCTGGCCGAGTCGGTGACCGCCGACGCCCGGACGGAGGCGGAGCGGACCCTCGCGGACGCGGCCGGCGAGGCGGAGCGGCTGCGGACCGAGGGCGCCGAGGAGCTGGAGTCGGCCCGTCAGGACGCCGAGCGGATCCGTACGGAGTCGGCGCGGGTCAAGGAGGACGCCGAGGCGGCCGCCGAGCAGATGCGCTCCGAGGCGCGCGACGAGGCCGACCGGACGCTGGACGAGGCCCGCGAGGCCGGTGCCAGGAAGCGCGCGGACGCGGCCGAGCAGGCCGACCAGCTCATCGCCAAGGCCCGGGAGGAGGCGCTGCGCGCCACCGCCGAGGCGGAGACCCAAGCCGACACGATGGTCGGCGCGGCCCGCAAGGAGGCCGACCGGATCGTCGCCGAGGCGACCGTGGAGGGCAACGCGCTGGTGGAGAAGGCGCGGACCGACGCGGACGAGCTGCTGGTCGGGGCGCGGCAGGACGCGACCGCCATAAGGGAGCGGGCCGAGGAGCTGCGGGGCCGGATCGAGGGCGAGATCGAGGAGCTGCACGAGCGGGCGCGGCGCGAGTCGGCCGAGCAGATGAAGACGGCCGGCGAGCGCGTCGACAAGCTGGTGAAGGCCGCGGAGGAGCAGCGCGTCGAGGCCGACGAGAAGGCCAAGGAGATGATCTCGGAGGCGAGTTCGGAGGCCAGCAAGGTCCGGATCGCCGCGGTCAGGAAGGCCGACGCCCTCCTGAAGGAGGCCGAGCAGAAGAAGAGTTCGCTGGTGGCCGAGGCCGAGCGGATCAAGGCGGAGGCGGAGGCCGAGGCGGAGCGGCTGGTCGAGGAGGGCCGGCGCGAGCTGGAGACGCTGACCCGGCGTCGGACCGACATCAATGCCGAGATCTCCCGTGTCCAGGACGTACTGGAGGCGTTGGAGTCTTTCGAGACCCCGTCGGCCGGCACGAAGGACGGACTCAAGGCGGGCGCTTCCTCGGGGTCCACCCGTTCGAGTGGCAAGTCCCAGGACGGCTAGCCACTCAAAAGGCTGGACATTCTCCAGATCAAACGGGCATACGCTCGATGACACGCCGCTTCGGCCCCTAGGATTCCCTCTAACACCTCACCGGTCTCATTCGACAGGAACCCCATGAGCGACACATCCTCCCCCTTCGGCTTCGAGCTCGTGCGGCGTGGTTACGACCGCGGTCAGGTGGACGACCGCATTACCAAGCTCGTCGCCGACCGTGACAGCGCACTGGGCCGCATCACCTCTCTGGAGAAGCGCATCGAGGAACTCCACCTCGAGACGCAGAACGCCCAGGCCCAGGTGAGCGACGCGGAGCCGTCGTACGCCGGACTCGGCGCGCGGGTCGAGAAGATCCTCCGCCTCGCCGAGGAGGAGGCGAAGGACCTGCGCGAGGAGGCCCGTCGCGCCGCCGAGCAGCACCGCGAGCTGGCCGAGTCGGCCGCCCAGCAGGTGCGCAACGACGCGGAGTCGTTCGCGGCGGACCGCAAGTCGAAGGCGGAGGACGAGGGCGTCCGGATCGTCGAGAAGGCGCAGGGCGAGGCCAACTCGCTGCGTGCCGAGGCGCAGAAGGACGCGCAGTCGAAGCGCGAGGAGGCGGACGCCCTCTTCGAGGAGACCCGCGCCAAGGCCGCCCAGGCCGCCGCGGACTTCGAGACCAACCTGGCCAAGCGCCGCGAGCAGTCCGAGCGCGACCTGGCCTCCCGTCAGGCCAAGGCCGAGAAGCGCCTCGCCGAGATCGAGCACCGCGCCGAGCAGCTCCGCCTGGAGGCCGAGAAGCTCCGCACGGACGCCGAGCGCCGGGCCCGCCAGACGGTGGAGACCGCGCAGCGCCAGGCCGAGGACATCGTGGCCGACGCGAACGCCAAGGCCGACCGGATCCGTTCGGAATCGGAGCGCGAGCTGGCGGCGCTGACGAACCGCCGCGACTCCATCAACGCGCAGCTGACCAACGTCCGCGAGATGCTGGCGACGCTGACCGGTGCCGCGGTGGCGGCGGCGGGTTCCCCGCTGGACGAGGACCGCTCGGCGGGCGTCCCCGCGCAGCAGACCCGGTAAGCCCCGGCCGAGCCGGGAGCGCGTGCGTTCCGGACCCCCCGTCACTCCGGTGGCGGGGGGTTTCGCGCGCCCTTAGCTTGGTACGCATGATCGAGCTTGACGGACTGACGAAACGGTACGGGACGAAGACGGCGGTCGATCATCTCTCCTTCCAGGTCCGGCCGGGCATGATCACCGGCTTCCTGGGGCCCAACGGGGCGGGGAAGTCGACCACGATGCGGATGATGCTCGATCTGGACAACCCGACGAGCGGGACGGTGCGGATCGACGGCCGGCACTACCGCGAGCTGGACGAGCCGCTGAAGTACATCGGGGCGCTGCTGGACGCCAAGGCGATGCACGGGGGCCGGTCGGCGTACAACAACCTGCTGTGTCTGGCGCAGTCGAACCGGATCCCGGAGCGCCGGGTGGGTGAGGTGCTGGACCTGGTGGGTCTGACGGCGGTGGCGCGGAAGAAGTCGAAGGGCTTCTCGCTCGGCATGGGCCAGCGGCTCGGGATCGCGTCGGCACTGCTCGGCGATCCCGAGATCCTGATGTTCGACGAACCCGTCAATGGTCTGGACCCCGAGGGAATTCACTGGATCCGCAATCTGATGAAGTCGCTGGCGGCGGAAGGAAGAACGATCTTCGTCTCCAGTCATCTCATGAGTGAAATGGCGCTGACGGCCGATCATCTGATCGTCATCGGGCAGGGAAAGTTGCTGGCCGACATGTCGATGGCGGATTTCATCCAGCAGAATTCCCGGAGTTTCGTCCGGCTGCGCTCTCCGCAGCAGGAACGGCTGCGGGACGTGCTCCACGCCGACGGATTCGTGGTGGTCGAGGCCGGGAACGGCACCCTGGAGGTCGACGGGGCGACGACCGAGAAGCTGGGCGAGCTGGCGGCGGCGCACCAGCTGACGCTGCACGAGCTGAGTTCCCAGCGGGCCTCCCTGGAGGAGGCGTTCATGCAGATGACGGCGGGCGCGGTGGAGTACCACGCGCACGGCACCGACGTCCACGGCGGCGGCGTGCCCGAGGGCGGGCCGGCCGCGCCCGGCCCCGGGTGGGGCGCGCAGTCCGGCTGGGGTCCCGCGCGGACCCCGGAGGCCGGCCCGAACAGCGAGGGGGTCTGAGGATGGCGGCGGTACCTGCGGTCCTCCAGTCCGAGTGGACCAAGATCCGGACGGTCTCGTCGACGCTCTGGACCCTGGCGAGCGCGCTGATCGTCACGGTGGCGATGGGCGCGGCGCTCTCGGCGCTCCTGAAGTCGACCTTCGACGACCTGTCCGACGTGGAGCGGGCGACCTTCGACCCGACCTTCGTCAGCTTCTCCGGGATGGTGCTCGGCCAGCTGGCGATGGTGGTCTTCGGCGTGCTGGTGGTGGGGACCGAGTACTCCTCGGGCATGATCCGCACCTCGCTGGCGGCCGTCCCCCAGCGGGCCACGTTCCTCTTCTCCAAGGTCGCGGTGGCCGGGGCGCTCGCCCTGATCGTCGGCCTGGTGACGAGCTTCCTGTCGTTCTTCCTGGGGCAGGCGCTGCTCGGCGAGCACCGGACGACGATCGGCGCGGACAACGTGCTGCGGGCGGTGGTCGGCGGCGGGATCTACATGGGGCTGATCGCGCTCTTCTCGATGGGCGTGGCGACGATGCTCCGCTCCTCGATGTTGTCGCTGGGCATCCTGGTGCCGTTCTTCTTCCTGATCTCCCAGATCCTGTCGGCGGTGCCGAAGGCGAAGGAGGTCGCGAAGTACTTCCCCGACCAGGCCGGCTCCAAGATCATGCAGGTAGTGCCGGACGCGCTGGGATCGGAGAAGGCGCCGTACGGGCCGTGGGGCGGGCTCGGGATCATGCTGGTCTGGGTGGCGGCCTCGCTGCTCGGCGGCTATCTGGTGCTGAAGCGGCGGGACGCCTGAGGCACCGCCCGGCCGTACCGGACGCCCCGGAACCCCCGAAACGGGGTCCGGGGCGTCCCGGATTTCTCCCGGAGGTCTCGCTTCGGTCTCGCATCTCCGGCGCGGGAACCGTCAACGGCTGGATAAGCTCCTGACTCGTACGGGGGCCTTCCGGCCGCGCGCCGTCATGCCCCGATCGCACACCACCGACCTGTCGATGGGGCTGGAGAATGATCGAGGCAGTCGGCCTGACCAAGCGCTACGGCGCGAAGACGGCCGTGTACAACCTTTCCTTCCAGGTGAGGCCGGGTGTCGTCACCGGCTTCCTGGGCCCTAACGGCTCCGGCAAGTCGACCACGATGCGCATGATCCTGGGACTGGACGCGCCCACGTCCGGCCGGGTGACGATCGGCGGCCATCCCTTCCGGCAGCTGCCGAACGCGCCCCGGCAGGTCGGCGCCCTGCTCGACGCCAAGGCCGTGCACGGCGGCCGCAGCGCCCGCAACCACCTCCTCTCGCTGGCCCAGCTGGCCGGCATCCCGGCCCGCCGGGTGGACGAGGTGCTGGGCGTGGTCGGCCTCCAGGACGTGACCAAGCGGCGCTCCAAGGGCTTCTCGCTCGGCATGGGGCAGCGGCTCGGCATCGCGGCGGCCCTGCTCGGCGACCCCCAGGTGCTGCTCTTCGACGAGCCGGTCAACGGCCTCGACCCGGAGGGCATCCTCTGGGTGCGGAACCTGATGAAGAAGCTGGCGGCCGAGGGCCGCACGGTCTTCGTCTCCAGCCACCTCATGAGCGAGATGGCGCTGACGGCGGACCACCTGATCGTCATCGGCCGGGGGCAGCTGCTCGCCGACATGCCGGTGAAGCAGTTCATCTCGGCGAACTCGGCGGACTTCGCCCGGGTCCGCACCCCGGACACCGAGCCCGGGCAGCGGGAGAAGCTGTCGGGCGTGCTCGCCGAGGCCGGCGGCCAGGTCCTCTCGGAGACGGACGGGGCGCTGCGCGTCACCGGTCTGCCGCTGTCGAGGATCAGCGACCTGGCGCACGGGGCGGACGTACGGCTCTGGGAGCTGTCGCCGCACCAGGCGTCGCTGGAGGAGGCGTACATGCGGCTGACGCAGGGCGCGGTGGACTACCGCTCCAGCGACGACAAGCTGGCGCACCTCCAGGCGCCCCCGCAGCCCGGGCAGCCGGGGTACGGCCTGCCGCCGCAGCCGGTGGTCCCGGCGGACGTGCCGCAGCAGGGCTGGTACGCCCCGCCGCCGCCCGGACAGAACCCGTACGCCGCCGCCCCGCAGCCCCCCGCGGCCGCGCCGGCCCCGCCGCAGGCACCGCCTCCGTCGGCCGCCCCGCAGCAGAGCCTCCAGAAGCCGAGCGACACCACCGAGGACGCCCGATGACCGCCCCGACGCCGACCCCGACGCCTCCGCCGCCGTACGGCTACGTCTCCCCCATCCCGGTCCGCCGGGCGCACCTCGGCGACGCGCTCGCCTCGGAGTGGACGAAGATCCGCTCGGTGCGCTCCACGGTGTGGACGCTGGGGACGATGGTCCTGCTGATGCTGGTGATCGGTCTGGGCGTGGCCGCGATCGCCGCCGGCGAGGGCGGGAACATGGGCGAGGAGTCGGCGCTGCCGCTGGGCTTCTTCGGGATGCTGCCGGCGTCGATCTGCGTGATCACGCTGGGCGTGCTGACGATCTCGTCCGAGTACGGCACGGGCATGATCCGGACGACGCTGACGGCGTGCCCGAGCCGGGCCCGGGTGCTGACCGCGAAGGCGATCGTCTTCTTCCTGCTGGTCTTCACGGTGACCCTGGTGGTCGCCTTCGTGGTGGCGACCGCGCAGGTGGCGATGGTCGAGGCTGCGGAGCCGACGGGTGCGGAGTGGGCCCGGGCCACGGTCGGCGCGGCCGGCTTCATGGCGGTGCTCGGCCTGCTGTCGATGGGGGTCGGGGCGCTGGTGCGGCACTCGGCCGGGGCCATCACGGTGATGATCGGCGTGCTGCTGCTGCCGCTGGTGGCGGCGCTGTTCATGTTCGCGCCGGCGCTGAAGGGGGTCCAGGAGGCGCTGTTCACCTACTCGGTGCCCTCGCAGATGATCGCGCTGTACAGCGCGCAGCCGCCGTTCGGCGACAGCGGTCCGGCGGGCTGGGAGGCCCTCTTCACCCTGGTCGGGGTGGCCGCGGTGGCGGTGGGCGGCGCCTACGCGCTGCTGAACAGCCGGGACGTCTGAGGCTCCGCCGGGGTCAGTGCTTCGGCGCGTTGCGGGACCGCTGCACCCCGGGGGTGCGGCGGTCCTTCGCGTTCCAGCACGCCTTGTGCCAGTGGCGGCGGTCGTCGACGCCGCCGTACTCGGGCCAGGCGACGACGTGCGGGGCGCCGCCGGGGATCTCCTGGTCGCAGCCGGGGCAGCGGTAGCGCTTGCCCGGGGAGCTGGCGCCGGCGACGAGGCGGACGTACCACTCCTCGCCCTGCCAGGACTCGGTGCGCTGCGAGCCGCCGTACCGGTCGTCGCGGTCCTCCTGCGCCGTCGGCTTGGCGCCGCGGCGGGAACGGTGGTGACGCGGGGACACAGCACACCTCACGGGGTCGGGGAACACGGACCGTTCCCTCCAGCGTACGGGCCGCGACAGGGGCGCCGGAGCCCCGGTCCCGGCCCCCGGACCGAAAATCGCAAGAACTTCATACGGGGCCGTTGCCTTTGGCACGTGTCAGGCGTTGTTGCCGGTAACGAGGGGAAGTGAACGCGCCAGCCGCAAGGAGGCAGAAGGCGATGCGCGTAGGAACGTTCGTTCTGGCGGCCCAGTTTCCGGGCCAGGGGCAGGGTGAGGCGCTGCACCGGGCGGTGCGGACCGCCGAGGTGGCCGAGGAGGCGGGCCTGGACTCGGTCTGGCTGGCCGAGCACCATTTCGTGCCGTACGGCGTGTGCCCGTCGGCGGTGACGCTGGCGGCGGTGCTGCTGGGCCGCACCCGTCGGCTGCGGGTGGGCACGGCGGTGAGCGTGCTGCCGAGCGTCCACCCGGTCGCCCTCGGCGAGCAGGCGGCGCTGCTGCACGTCGTCTCGGGCGGCAGATTCACCCTCGGGGTGGGGCGCGGCGGGCCGTGGGTGGACCTGGAGGTGTTCGGCGCGGGCCTGGAGGCGTACGAGCGCGGCTTCCCGGAGGCCCTCGACCTGCTGCTGCGGTGGCTCACCGAGGCCCGGGTCGGTGCCGCGGGAGAACGATTCTCCTTCCGCGAGGTGGCGGTGGTGCCCCGGGCCGGCGAGCTCATCGGCGGTCCGGCGTCCCCGGAGGTGGTGGTCGCCTGCACCTCGCGGAACAGCGTGCGGCTGGCCGCCGAGCGGGGGCTGCCGATGCTCCTCGGCATGCACTGCGGGGACGAGGAGAAGGCGGAGATGGTCACCGCCTGGGCGCGCTGGGCGCGGGAGGCGGGCCGGGATCCCGAGGAGGTCGCGCGGATCGCCGCCGGCCACGTCTCGGCGGGCGTGGTGCAGCTCGCGGACCGCACCCGGGAGGCGGCGGAGACGCTGGTGAAGGCGATGCCCGGCTGGCTGAAACAGGGCCTGGACGCGCATGTGACGGTGGACGGCCGGCACCGCGCGATGCGGGATCCGGTGGCGTACACCGAGCTGCTCTGCTCGCTGCACCCGGTGGGCACCCCGGAGCTGGCGGCGGACCGGCTGGCGGCGACCGCGGAGCGCACCGGCATCACGCGCTTCGCGCTGCTCGCCGAGGGCTCCGGCGACCTGGCCGCGACGGAGGAGAACCTGCGGCGGCTGGGCGCCGAGGTCCTCCCCCGGCTGGGCTGAGGGCAGGGCCGTGCCGCCGCCCCGGCGTCCCCGCGATCGGTGCGCGTCGACACGCACCGATCGCGGCTCCCGCGACGCGGGGCGGCGGCATTCGAGTCCCGACGGGTCCCGGCGGCGACGGTCGGACCTCAGCAGTCGCGGAGTTCCGGCGACTGGTTGAGCAGCTGGCCCCGTATCGAGGTGAAGCGGGCGAGCCGCTCGTCCACCGCGGGGTCCAGCGGGAAGACGGCCACGCGGTGGCAGTTCTGGAAGGCCAGACGCACCCCGAAGTGGCGCTGGAGCGCACCGCGGATCGCGTCGCTCGCCAGCGCGCGCAGCAGCTGGCCGCGTGCCTGCTCGTCGGGCGGCGGCGTCTGGTTGTCGGCGAACTCTCCGCCTTCCACCTCCAGCTGGGCCACCAGAGAGCTGATCATCTCCCACGCGAAGGGCAGGGAGGTCCGGACGCAGTCGACGAAGGCGGCTTCGTCGACCTCGCCTCGCTCGGCCTGTTCCAACAGTGCCGGTGAGACGTCGAGCGACATGGGTTCTCCTCTCGCGACCCCGCGGACGGGGTCTGTGCGGGCAGGGACGAGGGCCGACGTACGCCACGCAGCGTGCACGGACGACGACCTCCAGCTTCCACGGTAAGCGCGCGGTCCGGCCCGCACCAGGCGATTGGGCACACAACAGGCCGATAACCGACGGGTGTTCGGCTCACACAGGTGCCCGAATCGCGTAGAAGGGCGCTCCTCTTGTAGCGTTGCCGACCATGCGTCTCGTCATTGCCCGTTGCTCCGTGGACTACGCGGGCCGGCTCACGGCCCACCTGCCCTCCGCACCCCGTCTGATCCTGATCAAGGCAGACGGCAGCGTCTCCATCCACGCGGACGACCGGGCGTACAAACCGCTCAACTGGATGTCCCCGCCGTGCACGCTCAAGGAAGGTGCCGACGGTGAGGCCGGCATCTGGACGGTGATCAACAAAGCGGGCGAGAAACTGATCATCACGATGGAGGAGATCCTCCACGACTCGTCCCACGAACTGGGTGTGGACCCGGGTCTCATCAAGGACGGCGTCGAGGCGCACCTCCAGGAGCTGCTGGCCGACCGCATCGAGACCCTGGGCGAGGGCTGGACGCTGGTCCGCCGCGAGTACCCGACGGCCATCGGTCCGGTCGACATCCTCTGCCGGGACGCCGACGGCGCCACCGTCGCCATCGAGATCAAGCGGCGCGGCGAGATCGACGGCGTCGAGCAGCTGACCCGCTACCTGGAGCTGCTCAACCGCGACCCGCACCTCGCCCCCGTGAAGGGCGTCTTCGCGGCGCAGGAGATCAAGCCGCAGGCGCGGGTCCTGGCGACCGACCGCGGGATCGACTGCGTGGTGCTCGACTACAACGCCCTGCGCGGCATCGAGGACGACAAGCTGCGGCTGTTCTGAGCCGGACGGTCCGGGAACACGACGAAGGGGACGGCCCCGGGCGCATCGCGCGCCCGGGGCCGTCCCCTTCCCGTTCTTCCGCCGCTCAGCTCACGGGGGTCTCGGAGCCGGTGGGGGCGCCGTCGAGGGTGGAGGAGGCGCTGGAGCCGGGGGCCTCGCTGCTGGCCGTCTCGGACGGTTCCGGCTGCGTGGTCGTCGGGGGCGGGGTGGTCGGCGGCGGCGTGGTGGGCGGCGGCGTGACGGGCGGCTTGGTCGTGGTCGGCACGCTGGTCGGCGGCCGGCTGGTGGTGCGGGTCGGCGCCGGCCGGGTGCTCGTCGGCCGGGGCGACGTCGTCGTCGGCGCCGTCGTGGTCCCCGGCGCGCTCGACGAGGGGTCCGGGGAGTCCGGGGCGCCGGTCGACGGGGAGCCGGTCGCCGTGGCGTCCGTGCCGGTCGCCGTCGGGGTGGCGCCGGAGGTGGTGGGGCCGGGCGAGCCGGAGGCGGTGGGCGTGCCGGTGGCGGCCGGGTCGCCGGACTCGCCGCCCTCGGCGGGGGCGCCGTCGTCGGTGCCCGGGTCCTCGGCGCCGCCCTGGTCCGCCGTGCTGTCGGTGGAGACGGTGCCGGAGGTGGGCGCGTCGTCGTTGCCGGAGGTGGCGCCGAGGGTGACCACGGTGCCGAGGACGGCGACCAGGAGCGCGCCGGCGCCGACGGCCGCGAGGTTGCGGCGGGTGCCGTCGAGGATGCCCGCCGCGAGGCCGCGGCGCGGGGCCGGGGCGGCGGGAGCGGGGACGGTGACGGACCGGCCGACGACCGTGGGGCCCTCGTCGGCGAAGTCCTTGAAGTCCGGGAAGTCGGGGAAGGCGGGGACGACACCGGTCGGTGCGGGCACCGGCGGCAGGAGCTCGGTCGGCGGCTCGGCGGGGGCCGGGGCGGCCGCGGTGCC
>NZ_BNBS01000182.1 GCF_014656075.1 Streptomyces hydrogenans | reverse complement strand
CCACAACGGCTGGCTCGCCGTCGCCTGGTGCCTCGGCCTCACGGTCCTCGGCTACTTCTGGTCCAAGGCGACGTTCGACCGCGACCCCTCCTGACGCACGCCCGACCCGCCGCGGGGCGGCGTACCCGACAGCCGTCGGCGTACGCCGCCCCCGCCGCGTTCCCCCTCTAGCGCGCGTCCCGCTCCTCCTCCCGCACCCGGGCGAGGAGCCGCTCGTAGACGGCCCGCCGGTCCGGGCGGGCGTGCGACGCGGCCCGCCGGAGGGCCGGGACGGCTTCCGGTCCCGCGTGCAGGACGGCCGCTTCCGCCGCCCGCCGCACGACGGCCCGCCCGTGGTCGAGGAGCGCCACGAACCGGGGGACGGCCGACCCCCGGCGCGCCTGCGACAGCACCCGGATCGCCCCGCGCACCACGTCCGGCCGGGCGTCGTCCAACAGGGCCTCGGTCAGCCGCAGATGCGCGTCACGGTCGAGCAGCACCCGCGAGGTCCGGTGCGCGTGCAGCCGCACGCCGGTCTCCGGGTGCGCCAGCAGCTCCCGCAACGGCCCCTCGAACAGGGCCCCTTCGAAGGCGCCCGCGTGCTCGGTCAGATGGGCCAGGACGCGTCGCACCCGCCGGGGCTCGGGCGACCGCAGGGACGCGACCGCCTCCTCGTACGACAGGACCGGCGACGACGACGCCGGCGCCGGGGCGCGCTCGCGCAGGGTGCGGAGCGCGGCCTCCCGCAGGCCGGCGGCCTCCGGGCCGTGCAGCGGGCCGTCGACGAGGACGAGGCCTGCTTCCGGGTGGCGCGCGCCGAGCCGTTCGAGGACCGGGGTGCGCAGCAGCCGGCGGCCGGCCAGGAGACCCAGCGGTCCCCGCTCCCCGGTGGCGAGCCGGCTCTCCAGGTGGCCCGCCAGGGCGTCGGCGGGCAGCCGCCGCAGCGCGTCGTACGCCTCCCGCCGCGCCGCCTGCGGCCCGTGCTCCCACAGGTGCAGCAGCACCGGCAGCAGGACCGGCAGGCACCCGGTGTCGAGTCCGGCGGCCGCGGCGCGGGCGACCCGGTCGGCCCGCACCCCGTCCGTGCCGCCGAGGAGGCGTGCGGGGTCGGCCTCCGTCAGCGCCCGGCCCAGCGCGGCCCGCGCACCTCCGTCGGCGGGCTCGTCGATCCGGCCGCGCAGGTACGCGTCGAGCACGGCGGCGCGCGCGTCCGGTTCGGGCCAGGCGAGCAGCGTGCCCGCGGCCCGGTTCCGCTCCGGCGGCTCGTCGGAGTCCAGGAGGGAGAGCAGCCGCTCCCGCAGCGCGGCGGACCGGACCCCGTCCGGATCGGCGGGCCGGGCGCCGTCCGGCCCCGTGCTCGCGGCGCGGGCGGCGTCCTCCGCGAGCGTCCAGGGAGGCGCGCCCAGCGGCTGGAGCTCAATCATCCAGTCGACGAGCGCGGCCCGTACGTCCCGCGGCGCCCCGGCCTGCACGTCGACGAGGGCGGCGAGCAGCGCCCGCGGCCGGGCGGCGACGCCCCGCGCCCGGCAGGCGGCGAGGTCCGCCGCGCTCCGGGTGGAGGCGGCGACCGCGTCGTGCCAGGGCGGCCGTTCCTCCGGGCCGCCGGTCGCGAAGGTCTCCCGCAGCAGTCGGGCGCGGGCGGCGAGCGGGTCGGCGGCGAGGTCGGCGGCGTCGAGCGCGACGTCGAGGTCGGCGCGGTCGGCGTCGGCGCCGGCGAGCCCCAGCAGCGGCAGCACGGAGCGTTGCCCGGGGGCCCGAGGGGGCAAGGACCGTACGGCCAGGGCGATGTCCTCGCGCACGTCCGGACGCCGGTGGGTCGCGACCGCCTCCAGGATCTCGACGAGGCCGTCGCGCGCCGCCCCTTCGGCCTCCGCGAGGCCGTCGAGGAGGACCCCGACGTGCCGGGCGAACACGCCGCGTTCCCGGGCGGTCCACGGAGCGGGGCAGATGCCGCCCGGCAGCACGGTGAGCACGGCCCGGCGCGCCCGCTCCGACGTGGCGGCGAGCGCGAGCCAGTCGGAGAGGTACGGCCGCGTGTCCCGCAGCCGCGCCCCCCTGGCGCGGGAGCCGCGCTCCCCGGCGTGGCGTGCGGCGAGACGCAGCCCGGTGTCCGGGTCCCAGCCGTCCTCCACCAGCGAGCGGAGGTCGGTCTCGTCCGGGTCGGGGGCGGGCTCGCCGGGGAGCGCGGCGAGGAGCCGCTCGCGGGTGCGGGCGTCCGTCGCGCCGTCCGCCGCCGCGGTGGCCGTGGCGGTGAGCGCGGCTCCGAGGAGGGCGCGGAGGGCGTCGAGGAGGAGGGCGCGGAGGCCGGGGTTGTCGGCGCGTCCGAGGTGGTGGAGGAGAGGGGGTACGGCCCGGGCCGTACCGGCGGTGGCGAGGGCGCGGGCGGCCGTCTTGCGGACGTTCATGGCGGGGTGGTCGAGGCAGCCGGCGATCGCGTCGGACGCCCAGCGGGCTCGGGCGTCGCCGAGGGCTTCGAGCGTCCGGCGCACGGTCTGCGGGTCCCGGTCGGGGCCGGTCAGCGCGAGCAGGGTCGCCGACACGGCGGCGACGGCGCCGCCGTCGGCGTCCCGGGCGAGGAGGGCGACGGCGTGCTTGCGCACGTGCCAGTCGGGATGGCGCAGGAACGGGTGCGCGCGCGACCGGATCGTCCGGTGCGGCGCCTCCGGAAGGTCGAGCAACACCCTGAGCAGGACCGTCTGTTCGCCCGCGGTGAGGCCGGGCCGGTCCAGCAGCCCGAGGACCAGGTCGGTGACGAGCGCGGACCCGGCGTCGGCCTGCCGGGCGTCCAGCAGGCACACCGGCCGGATCCGGCCGCGCGCGTGCAGCCGCCGCCCGAGCGCCTCCAGCGCGTCCACGGCCTCCCCCGGCACGACGGGCTCCGCCTCGGGCACCGGCCCCGCACCGCCGGGTTCCCAGGCCGCGGCCGCCTCTCCGGCGATCCGCAGCAGCAGGTCGGAGAGGACCGGCAGCAGCCCCGGGCCCGCGTGCGCGGCGAGCCGGCGCAGGGCGGCGACGGGCTCGTCCGGTTCCAAGTGAGTGGCCAAAAGGCCGAGTTCGTGCTCATCGGGCCCCCCGAGATCGGCGACCATCCGGGCGGGCAGCTCGGCCGCGTCCACGCTCACGATGAGGTGTCGCCGCCGTTCTGGGTCCTCGTTCAGCAGCCAGACCAGCTCCAGGGCCTTCTTCCGGTGGGCCCGCACCGCCCGCTCCACGGCCGCCGCGGACGGTACGCCGGGGGCGTCCGCGGTCGGCCCGTCGAGACCGAGGGCGGCCCCCAGGACGCGGACCGTCCGCTCGCCGCCCACGGCCTCCAGCGTGGCGAGCGCCTCGGCAGGCGCGTCCGGAAGCGCGGCGAGGACGGCGGCCTCGGTACCGGGATCCCGCACCTCGCGCAGGGCCCGCAGAAAGGGCCCCGGATCCGGGGCGACCGGCAGCACACGGGCGATCTCCGCGCCGACCGGCAGGCCCGCGACCCCCTGCCCGTCCAGCGCGACGAGGAGGTCGAGGCGGCGCGGCCACGCCGGATCGTCGGCCCCGGTGTCGACGAGCAGGCGCAGCAGCGCGTGGCGGGCGGTGAACAGCACGGTCGCCACGGCGTCGGCCGGGACGGAGTGGTCGGCGAGCGCCAGCGCCAGGACCGCCGGGACGTCGGCGTCGGTGACGAAGTGACCCCGCCGGTGCATGGCGCGCAGACACGCCACCGTCGGCCCCGCGAGCAGCAGGGGATCCGTCCCGCCGAGCGCCAGCAGGGCCGGTACGTCCTCACGCCGCGCGGTCTCCCCGCGGAGGGCCAGCGCCCGCCCCCGTACCCCGGGCGGGGCGTTCGGGTCCCCGGCGACCCGCCCCAGCAGCTGCCCGTGCCCGTGCGCGGCGGCGGCGGTGAGCGTCGCGTCGGCCGTCCCGGCCCCCAGTGGCCCCGCGAGCA
The DNA here is from genome assembly GCF_014656075.1 of Streptomyces hydrogenans. GTDB lineage: Bacteria > Actinomycetota > Actinomycetes > Streptomycetales > Streptomycetaceae > Streptomyces > Streptomyces hydrogenans. Next base: position 7,582 of record NZ_BNBS01000182.1, on the reverse strand, counting down.
CGGAGGCGGGCAGCGGTTCGACCGCCGCCCAGGGTTCGGCGAGTTCGGCGAGCGCGCCGTTCACCACGGCGACGGACCGGGAACTCAGCAGCCCCAGCAGCACCTTGCGCACCACCCCGGGCCCGAGCCCTCCCGCCCGCAGCCCCTCCCGCGCCAGCCGCAGCGCCTCCCCCTCCAACACGGCGTCCGCACTCCCGGCCAGCCCCCGGACGAGCGCGACGTCGCCCCCGTCCACCCCGCGAACGGCCTGGTACAGCACCTCCCCCGGCGCCACCCGCCGCAACGCCCCGGGGTCCCGCACCAGTTCCGCCCGCAACGACGCCACCCGAGCCACCACCGACGAGGGCGAGGGCGACGGCTGCTGCTGAAGGCGGGAACGGGGCGACGCGTTCGACTGGGGGCTCACTCCCGGATCGTACGGTCCCGGCCACGGCGCCCGTCGCCGCGCCGGTCACCCGTCCTCAGCGCGCGTCCGTCTTCCGCAGAACGTAGACGTCCGCGACGTCGGGGTCGCCGGCGTACACGAAGATCTTCGGGTGCTCCGGACTTCCGTAGACGCCCCACGGCTCCAGTGCGCAGCCCTCGACGGCGACGTGGACACTCTGCGACCACGGCTCGTCGCCCGACCGGTACCACCAGGTGCCGGTGCCGGTGCACCTGCGGACCACCGGTTCGACGTCGCCCGTGAACGCGTGGACCTCGACGCGGTGGGCCGTGGCCCTGCCGTCCGCCCCGAGGGTCAGCGTGCCGCCCCTGCCGTCGGACCACGTGCCCGCGACGCGCGCTTCGTCGAGTCGTGGGGGCTCGTAGGCGACCCCGGCGTCGAGGACGGCGCCGGCGACCGCCCACGCGGTGACCACGGCGAGTGTCCCCCAGAGCGCCAGTGCCCCGACGACGGAGCGGTCCGACAACCGCGGGCGGCCCGGCAGCAGCAGCCCCCGCGCGATCAGCGCGGGAACGGCGAGCACCACCGTTCCCACCCCCCAGACGGCGGTGGCGGCCCCGTGGCCCGGCTTCCCCGCCAGACCGCCGGCGGCGACGGCCACGGCGGTCACCGCCGCCGCCGACACCGGAACCCACCACCACGCCTCCCGCCCCGAGCACCGACGGCCGAGCCACCCCGCCCCCGCCAGGAGCGGCGCCACGACCACGGCCGAGACCACCAGCGCGGTGATCGCCACCAGTGCCACCACGAACGGGGCGGACAGGGCGAGGAGGAACAGGCCGAGCACGCTCTGCGGCCGGCCGGTCGACTCCAGCGACTCGCGCCACACGTGGCAGGCGAACGCTCCGGCCACGGCCTCGACGAGGAGCACCACCGTCGAGGTCATGAGGACGTGGTCGAGCCGTTCCCCCACCCGCGCGTGGCGGCCTCCCGCCCCACCCGACACCATTTCTGAACACATTCAAATCCCCTCCGCCCCGCATCCTGCCGCATGCCCCGCCGACCCGCACGGCCGGGTCACGCGCGGAAATCCGGAGGAGGTGACGCGGGCCCGTCTGACACACTCGGGCCGCCGGGGGAAGGGTTCGCGGGTGTACGTGAGGAACAGGGACGCCGGGGGCGTCGACCAGGGCGGGGCGTTCGAGACGCACGTCACCGTGGAGTGCGCGGGCGAGGACGAACCGGCTCGGCTGGAGGCGTGGGCGGGAGGCCGGGGGCTCAAGGTGACGACCATCGTGCTGGCCCGCGGACGGACGCGCGTGCAGCCGATGCTGACGCTGCCCGACCGGACGGGGCACCCGGCGCTCGTGGCCGCGCTGCGGGAGGCCGGATTCGCGCCGGTGCGGGTCAAGGTGGAGACCGTGCCCTGGAGCACGGAGCCCACGGGGCCGGGCGGCGGCTATCACGAGCACCACCTCAAGCTGGCCCTCCCGGCGTCGTACGACCGCGCCGCGCTCGAAGCCCTCGTCGTCCCGCACGGGGCGCACGTCTCCTGGAACGCCCGGCGCACCCTGCCCGGGCCCGGCGGCCGGCACGAGCGCTTCGTCACCCAGCGGCACCCCGGCCCCGCGCCCGCCGCCCTGCGCGCGTGCGACGAGCTGCTCGCCGCGCTGACCGCGTCCGGCTACGACGTGGTCGGCGAGGAGCGGGAGCTGGTGCTCTCGGACAGCGACCCGTCGGTGGACGACGGCTGGCTGGAACCGGCCGTCGCCCGCCCCCACGCGGCCCCGGCGAGGCCGCCACGAACGGAGGAGACCCGATGACCGGCTCGACGTGGACGGATCCCATCCCGGACGGACCCGGAACGGCCGGCGAACCGGCCGCCGAGCGGCACCGGCGCGACGAAAGGCCCCCGAGCACGCTGACCGCGGGCATCGGGCCGGCCGCCGTCCGGCACCGGGCCTTCGACCCCGCCCTCAAGCACTTCCGCGAGGCGTTCCGTCCCACGGACGACGTCGTGCGGGACCCGGAGGTCCGCGCCCGCTGGCAGGAGGCACGCCGCTCCGCACTCGACCTGGTGCTCGCGGCGGTCGCCGGGTCGGCGTGGGCGGACGCGCTGGTGCTGCGCGGCAGCATGCTGATGTCCGCCTGGTTCGGGGAGGACGCCCGCCCGCCCAAGGACATCGACTTCGTCGTCGTCCCCGACACCTGGCGCATCGAGGAGCCGCGCACCCGCGCCATGCTCGACGGCATCGCCGAGGCCGCCGAGCGGCTGGCCCGCACCCTCGACACCGGCATCGTCATCGACGACGCCGGCGCGGTGACCGAGTACATCTGGTCCTACGAACGCGTCCCCGGCCACCGTCTCGTCCTCCCCTGGACCGCCCCCGGCCTGCCCGGCGGCCAGGTCCAGCTCGACTTCGTCTTCCACGAGCGGCTCCCGACGCCGCCGCGGCCGGCGGAGGTGGCGGGCGTGCGGGTCCCGGCGGCGGACCGGGAACTGTCCCTGGCGTGGAAGCTCCAGTGGCTGAGCTGCGACCTGTACCCCCAGGCCAAGGACCTGTACGACGCCGTCCTCCTGGCCGAGAGCTGCGCGCTGCCGCTCTCCCTCCTGGAGACCGTCCTGAGGGAGGCCCACGAGTGGCCGGGCGGCCTCGGCACGCCCCTGGACCTCGCCGTGTTCGAGAAGGCCGCCCACGAGGTCGACTGGTCGGCCTTCCCTGACGACCTGGGCGCGCCCGGGGCGGAGTCCGGCCGCTCCGTGCGCGAGGAACTGACCACCCGCCTGCTGACCGCGCTGGCCCCGACGTTCGCCTCCTGACGCGCGGGGCCGACCGCCTCCTGACGGGCGGTCCGCTCGCCTCCCGGAGGCCGGCCCGCTCAGCTCCCGACGGTCCCGCACGCTCAGCTCCCGACGGACCGGGCCGATCGCCTCCTGACGGACGGCCCACTCAACTCCCGACGGGCCCGCCCGCTCAACTCCTGACGGGCCGTCCATACGCGCTCCAGGTCGTCCGGCGCCCCTCCGACCGGCCGTCCCGCGCGCCCCCGCCCGCCGGAGGGGCGTTGTCAGACCCCCGCGCCAAGATGGACCCATGACCGCGATTCCCGCCGCTGAGGCGCACCTCGTCCTGTCCAGCCCCGCCGCCTACGAGGCCGCGATCGACCGGCTGCGCGCCGCGTCCGGCGCCTACTACGCGGGGGAGAACAGCCCGCTGGACGACGCCTCGTACGACGCGCTGCGGCTGGCCGTGCTGGCGTGGGAGGCGGCGCACCCGGGCGAGGTGCCGGAGTCGCCGACGGGTCTGGTCGCCGACGGCGCCGCGCCCGAGGGCGACGTCGCGCACACGACGCGCCTGCTGAGCCTGGACAACGTGTTCGGCCCCGAGCAGCTCCTCGCCTGGGACGCCTCGCTCCGGCGGCGCCTCGGCCGCGAGGTCGCGGGCGGGTACACCGTCGAGCCGAAGCTGGACGGCGCCGCGATCGCCGCGCGCTACCGGGACGGGAAGCTGGTGCGGGTCGTGACCCGCGGCGACGGCACCCACGGCGAGGACGTCAGCCATGTGGTGGGCTCCGTGGTCGGGCTGCCGGAGGTGCTGGCCGAGCCGGTGACCTTCGAGGTGCGGGGCGAGGTGCTGTTCACCCACGAGCAGTTCGAGACCGCGCAGGAGGTGCGCGCGGCGCACGGCGGCACGCCGTTCGCCAACCCGCGGAACGCGGTGGCGGGGACCCTGCGGGCCAAGGACCGGCCGTACCGGCTGGAGATGACGTTCTGGGCGTACGGCGCCGTGGACCTGGACGGCGGATCGTTTCTGCCCGCCGGGGGGACGCACGCCGAGGTGCTGGCAGCCGTCGCCGCGGCCGGGGTCAGGACGACCGCCGACACCCCCGCCGGACTGCGTGTCGTGGACACCATCGCCGAGGCGCAGGCGGGAGTGGACGCCATCGGCGCGCTGCGCGCCGGGCTGCCGTTCGGCATCGACGGCGTGGTCGTGAAGGCGAACAGCGCGGCCGAGCAGGCCGAGGCCGGGCTCGGCAGCCGCTTCCCGTACTGGGCCATCGCGTACAAGCTGTCCGCCGTGGAGCGCCAGACGGTGCTGCGGGAAGTCGTGTGGGAGGTGGGCCGCACCGGCGTCCTCGCGCCGACCGCCCTCCTCGACGCGGTCGAGATCGACGGCTCGACGGTCTCCCGCGCCACGCTCCACAACCCGGCGGACATCGCCCGCCGCGACCTCCACCTCGGCGACACGGTGACCGTCTACAAGGCCGGCGACATCATCCCGCGCGTCCAGGCGCCCGTCGTCGAACTGCGCCCCGACGGCGCCGTCCCGGTACCGCTGCCCGCCGCCTGCCCGAACTGCGGCGGCGACATCGACAAGAGCCAGGAGCGCTGGCGGTGCGCGAAGGGCGCGGGCTGCGCGCTCGCGCCGCTCGTCGAGTACGCCGCCGGGCGGGACGTCCTCGACATCGACGGCCTCGGCAGGACGTACGTCAAGGCACTCATCGACGCGGGGCTGGTCGCCGACGTGGCCGACCTCTTCACGCTCACCGAGGAGCAGTTGACCGTCGCCGCGGGCAGCGCCCGGCGCGGTGCGAAGCTGGCCGAGCAGTTCGAGCTGGCCCGCAGCCGCCCGCTGAGCCGGGTCTTCTGCGCCCTCGGCATCCGGGGCACCGGCCGCCGCATGTCGCGGCGGCTCGCGGCCCACTTCGGCACGATGGAGGCGATCCGCGCCGCGAGCGCCGAGGAGCTGCTCGCCGTCGAGGGCATCGGCCCGGAGAAGGCCCCGGTCGTCGTCGCCGAACTCGCCGCCCTCGCCCCCGTCGTCGACAAGCTGATCGCGGCGGGCGTGAACATGACGGAGCCCGAGCGGGCCGCCCAGCCGGCCGGCGAGCCCGGCGCGGACGGTGCCGCGCCCGCCGCAGGCCCGCTCGCGGGCCGGACCGTGGTCGTCACCGGCAAGATGACGGGCCGGCTGGACGGCTACGGCCGCTCGCAGATGAACGAGCTGATCGAGCGGGCCGGCGGCCGCGCGGGCAGCGGCGTCAACGCCAGGACGACCTACCTCGTCTCCGCGCCCTCCGCCACCGGCAAGCCCAGCTCGAAGGCGGTCGCCGCGGAGAAGCTGGGCGTCGAGGTCCTCACCCCGGAGGCGTTCGCCGACCTCGTCGCCGACTACCTCGGCTGATCACCGGCCCCCGCCGGGGATCAGCCGCCCGCCCCGCCCGGCTCCCCCGCCCGGCGTGGCCCGGCGATCTCCGGCCGGGACACGACGGTCCGCTCCCGGACGGGGGTGCGGGAGGGGGCCGTCAGACCAGCGGACGGCAGAGCAGGGCGTCCGGGACGCCGTAGTGGAGCCACTTCCAGGTGGAGGCGACCCCGGCGACGTACTCGTGGTCGGCGCACTGCCCCTTGTAGTGGCCGGGGGCCCAGTCGCCGGCGTTCGACCCGCCGGTGGCGGGCCGGTTGTCGCCCCGGTCGAACCAGAGGGTGCGGCCCGTGGTGGGCAGGGCGGTCGCCGCGGGGGCGCAGAGGAGGGCCGCCATGGCGTTGTTCCTCACGCTGTAGCCGACGGCGAAGCTCCGGTCGGGGCACTGGAGCTTGTCGTAGCCGCTCGCCCAGTCGCCGCCGGTGACGTACCGCTCGTCGGTGACGACCGTCCAGGCACCGCTCCCCTTCGCGGGCCGGCCCGCGTCGGTGCACAGGCCCCGGCTGTCGCCGCGGCCGAGGCCGACGAGGCGTTGGGTGTCGGGGCAGTTGCCCTTGCGGTTGCCGGGCGACCAGTCGGGCTTCGCGAGCATGGTGGCGGAGACGTCGTAGTCGCGGTGGTCCAGGTTGAGCATGTTCCAGCGGGGGGCCCACGGGATCGCGCCGGCCCTGGCGGGCGCGCCCACGAGCTTCGTCCAGTCGGCGCTGCGCCAGTCGCCGGGCTCCAGCAGGCTGAGGCGTTCGCCGGTCCTGCCGTAGCTGATCAGCGCCCAGGAGTCCTGGGGCCTGCCGTCGGTGCCGGTCCAGCCGACCAGGGGCCAGATGGCGAAGTCGCTGTCGTTGCGGACCAGGATGTCGGTGAAGCGGGTGAACCAGTCGCGCTCCTTGGCGTCGAGGTCGCCCCGGCCGCCCGCGCCGAACTCGCTGATCCACACGGGGGCGGTGAAGTGCTGCCCGGGCCGGGTGACGAACAGCGCCTGGTCGTCGACGACCTTGACGAGCTGCTCGGGGGTGAGGTCCTCGTAGCGCGGGTCGGTGGTCTCGCCCATGCCGGTGGCGCCGGAGTGGTTCGGGCCGGTGTAGCCGTAGAAGTGGGCGGCGTACACGAGCTTGTCGGAGTGGATCAGGGTGTTGGAGAGGGTGGCGACGGGGGTGAGGGTGGGCCGGCCGTGCGGGGTCAGGTCGGTGGGGATGCCCTGCCAGTTGATGCCCTCCATCACGATGAGGAGGTCGGGGTCGGCCTGGAGGATCTCGTTGCCGGCCTGCTCGTACGCCTGGTTCAGGTCGTGGTCGTCGCCCCAGCCCCAGTTGGGGTCGTCCCAGGTGTCGCGGCGGACCTCGTTGCGCAGGTCGGCGCCGACGACGCGCTGGTTGTCCTTGTAGCGCTTGGCGAGGAAGACCCAGTCGTCGATCCACTGGCGGGTGGACTGGCCGCTGTTCCAGCGTTCGTTGCCGTCGAGGGCGCAGCAGAAGCGGTAGCTGGTCGTGTGGTTGTTGAGGATGACGGCGAAGCCGTCGTCGGTGAGTTCGGCGACCACGGCGTCGAGGATCTGGAGCGGGGTCTTGCCCCTCAGCTGCGGGTTGGCCGCGACGGCCGCGTCGGGCACCGGGGTGGTGTCGTGGACGAGGGCGTTGGCGAAGGGCAGCCGGATGCTGTTGAGGCCGAGGGCGTGGAAGTCGGCGAGGATCCGGTCGATCGGGGTCCGGTCGAGGCCGAGCGGGATGTTGTGGGACATCTGGTCGGCCTGGTGGTTGGCCGGGTCGCCGACGTCGCCGCTGCCCTCGTACGTGCCCTGCGCCCCGGCCCAGTTGCCGGACTTGAGCTTGAAGCGGTCGCCGTCGGCGTCGACGACGTACCGGTCGCGGGTGGAGAGCGGGGCGGTCCAGGAGGCGGCGAGCTCGGCGCCGGTCAGGGCGGCCGGCGCGGACGCCGGGGCGCCGGCCGCGACGAGCGCGGCGGTGGCGCCGGAGACGGTGGCGGCGAGCAGGGC
>NZ_BNBS01000181.1 GCF_014656075.1 Streptomyces hydrogenans | reverse complement strand
GGCCGGGGCGGGGCCCCGGCCGCGCGCGTGCGCCCACTCCAGGACGTTCAGGAGCTGGACGGGGCTCTCGACGAACGCCAGCCGGCCGGTCATGCGGAGACGAGGCCCTGGACCCGGCGGAGCTTCTTCATCGGGCCGAGCTCCGACTCGTACACCTTCTTCACGCCGTCGCCGAGCGCGGCCTCGATGGTGCGGATGTCGCGGACGAGGCGCTCCAGGCCCTGCGGCTCCACGGAGGCGGCCTGGTCCGAGCCCCACATGGCGCGGTCGAGGGTGATGTGGCGCTCGACGAAGGTGGCGCCGAGGGCGACCGCCGCGAGGGTGGTCTGGAGGCCGGTCTCGTGGCCGGAGTAGCCGATCGGGACGTTCGGGTACTCCTCCTGGAGCGTCTGGATGACGCGCAGGTTCAGCTCCTCGGCCTTGGCCGGGTAGGTGGAGGTGGCGTGGCAGAGCAGGATGTTCGCGCTGCCCAGGACCTCGACGGCGTGGCGGATCTGCGCCGGGGTCGACATGCCGGTGGAGAGGATGACGGTGCGGCCGGTGGCGCGCAGCTCGCGCAGCAGCTCGTCGTCGGTGAGGGAGGCGGAGGCGACCTTGTGGGCCGGGACGTCGAACTTCTCCAGGAAGGCGACGGCCTCGGTGTCCCACGGGGAGGCGAACCAGTCGATGCCGCGCTTCTTGCAGTGCTCGTCGATCTGGCGGTACTCGTCCTCGCCGAACTCCACGCGGTGGCGGTAGTCGATGTACGTCATCCGGCCCCAGGGGGTGTCGCGCTCGATGTCCCACTGGTCGCGCGGGGTGCAGATCTCCGGGGTGCGCTTCTGGAACTTGACGGCGTCGCAGCCGGCCTCGGCGGCCACGTCGATCAGCTTGAAGGCGTTCTCGAGGTCGCCGTTGTGGTTGATGCCGATCTCGCCGCAGATGTAGACGGGCCGACCAGGACCGGCGGTCTTCGGGCCGAGGGTGCGCAGACGGGTGCTCATGGTGGTGCTTCCTTCAGTTCGAGAGAGGGGTGGGGGTGTTCAGCTCGGGTCCGAGGAGCCAGGCGGCGATCTCCCGGATCGCTCCGAAGCCGCCCGGGGTGGCGGTGACCGCCCGGGCCGCGGCCCGTACGGAGTCGTGGGCGCTGCCCACCGCGACGGGCCAGCCGACGAGGTGGAAGCAGGGCAGGTCGTTGACGTCGTTGCCGGCGTAGAGGACGCGCGCGGGGTCGATCGACTCCGCCTCGCACCACTCCTTCAGCGCCAGGTCCTTGCGGTCGATCCCGTGCAGGACGGGGATCTTCAGCTTGCGGGCGCGGGCGGCGACGACGGGGTTCTGTTCGGTGGAGAGGATGAGGACGGGCAGTCCGGCGCGGCGCAGGGCCGCGATGCCGAGGCCGTCGCCGCGGTGGGCGGAGACGAACTCCCGGCCCTCCGCGTCGAGGTGGACCCGGTCGTCGGTCTGGGTGCCGTCGAAGTCGAGGACGACCGCGTCGACGTCGGCGAAGGCCGGGGTGGCGGGCTCGTCGAGGAGCGGCGCGAGGGCCTTGGCGCGGGCCAGGTCGTGCGGGTCGTCGATCTCCAGGACGCGGGCCGGATCGGTGACGACGACGGCGGTGCGCCCGAAGAAGCGGTGGCCGTGGGTACGGAATCCGGCCGCGTCCATCGCGTAGACGGCGCCGGTCTCCAGGTACTCGGGCTCGCGGTCCTGGCGGCGCGGCCGGTGGGCCTTGTCGTGGTTGACGCCGACGGCGCCGGTCGCGCCGTCGGAGGTCTCCCTCCACAGGAAGCCGTGCGAGGGGGCCGCGGTGAAGGCGGTGTCGGCGGCGCCGGAGGTGATCCGGGCGGCGGCCTCGGCGACCTCCCCCGAGGTGAGGAAGGGGCTGGTGCACTGGACGAGGAGGACCACGTCGGCGGTGCGGCCGTGCGTCGCCTCGAAGGCGTCGAGGGCGTGCAGCACGGCGGACTCGCTGGTGGCGGTGTCGCCGGCGATCGACGCCGGGCGCGGGACGGCCTCGGCGCCGAAGGCGCGGGCGGCGGCCGCGATGGCCGGGTCGTCGGTGGAGACGGCGACGTCGGTGACGCCGACGGCGCCGAGGCAGGCCCGGACGGCGCGGCCGACCAGCGGGATCCCGGCGACCGGGGCGAGGTTCTTGGCGGGGACGCCCTTGGAGCCGCCCCGGGCGGGGATGACGGCGAGCACGGTGGGGCTCGGCTTCGAGGTGGGCATCACAGTTCTCCCAGGCGTCGGACGACGGGGGCCACGCGCTGGACGCCGTGGCGGTAGGCGCCGCGCGCCGCCTCGCGGACGATCCGGCGCAGCCCGCTGTCGCGGACCGGGGGCGCGGTGACGTCCAGGCGGTGGCGGGCGAGGATCCCGGGCAGGTAGCCGGGGGCCGTCTCCGCGGTGTAGTAGGGGCTGATCGGGGGGAGTTCGGGCAGCGCGAGGAGCTCGGCGACCCGCGCGCGGGCGGCGTCGAAGGCGGAGTCGTACCCGCCGTCGGAGGCCACGCCCTGGCGGGACAGCCACTCCTCGTCGGGCTCGGGCGTCTCGCCGCGGTCGAGCCGGTCGAAGGAGGTGAGGAGGCCGGAGCCGATGAAGTGGTGGTTGCCGTTCACCTCGCGGACCCCGCAGTCGGTGAGGATCGCGGTGGGGATCCGGCGGTGCAGGGCCTCCAGGGCGGCCGTGGAGGAGACGGTGACCAGCAGGTCGGTGCGGTCCAGGACCTCGCCCATGTGTCCGTACACGAGGCGGAAGTTGGCGGGCGGGTCCAGGTCGCGCACCAGCCTCTGGTACGGGTGCTCCTCCAGGTGCGTGGTGTGCTCGCCCGGCTTGGAGCGGAGCTTCAGGAGGACCTCGCGCCCGGGGTGCAGCCGGGCGTGCCGGACCAGCCGCTCCAGGACGTACGCCCGCTCGGCGCGGGTGACCGGGACCGACGGCTGGGCGGCGAACACCAGGGTGTCGCGGCCCTCCTCGGGGCGGTACGGCGCGCCGCCGAGGAACGGCAGGGCGGCCTCGACGACCGACCCGGCGCCCGCGCCGACCCCTTCGTACACGGCGCGGAACCGGTCCGCGTCGTGACGGGAGTTGGCGAGGACCACGTCGGCGCCGTGGCGCAGCAGCAGTCCGTCGGCCAGCTTCTCGTAGACCACGCCGACGTAGCCGGTGACGACCACCGGCCGGCGGTCGAGGCCGAGGTCGGCGAGGCCCTGGAGGACGGCCCGGACCGTACCGCCGACCAGCGCGAGGACGATCACGTCGTACCGCTCGCCGCGCATCTCCGCGTCCCGCACCTCGCGCAGGAACTCCGCGCCGGTCACCTCGCGCGGGGCGGCCGTGGAGGCCCCCGTCTCGGCGAGCTGGCGGGCGGTGGGAGTGGCCCGGCCGCGCAGGACGAAACCGGCGGGCTCGGCCGGACGGACGGGGTCGGCGGAACCGGCGGGACCCTGGGGCCCGTCGCCGGAGCCGGGGGTCCCGGCGTCCGCCGCGGTGATGCGGCGCGCGGTGAGCGCACCCCATTTCCACCGGGTGTCGGAATCCGCGAGTACGGCGATCCGTACCGCTTCACTGGAACTTGCTGGCACGTCGAGGACGCTAGAAGGGCATTCCGGTCTACGGCCCAACTGGGCGGCAACAAACGGTGAACAGCACCTCTCCGCGATCTGAAGCGGCCCGGGATTCAGCCGGTGGACCGCCCGAAAACCCCTTGGGTAAAGGCGGTTAAGAATCCCGCCGCTTCGTGTTCACCGAAAGTCCCCCGGCCGGTCGGCGAAGCGGCCGGGGCGGCGCCTAGCGTCGGCCGCGTGGTCAAGCTCTCCGTCGTCGTGCCGTTCTTCAACGTGCAGACATACGCCCCCGACACGCTCGCCAGTCTGCGCGCCAACGCCCGCGACGACGTCGAGTTCCTCCTCGTCGACGACTGCTCGTCCGACGACACCCCGGACATCCTCGAACGGGCCGCGCGCGAACTGCCCGGCGCCGTCCTGATCCGGCACGAGCGGAACGAGGGCCTGGCGACCGCCCGCAACACCGGCCTCGACGCGGCCCGCGGCACCTGGGTCACCTTCCTGGACGGGGACGACTGGCTCTCCCCCGGCTACTACGGGCGCCTGGTCGCCGCCGCCGAGGACCTCGGCTGCGACTTCCTGCGCACCGACCACACCTCGGTCACCGGCCGCGCCCGTTCGGTCCGCCGGGTGCCCGTGCCGCGCCGCGGCGAGGTCCTCGACCCGCGCGGGGCGATCCTCCCCGCCCACCGCACCACCTCCGTCGACTACCCCTTCGCATGGGCCGGGATCTACCACCGCCGGCTCCTCGACCGGGGCCTGCTGCACTTCCCGCACGGGCTGCGCACCGCCGAGGACCGGCCGTGGATCTGGCGGCTGCACCGCGAGGCGGAATCCTTCGCGGCCATCGGAGAACTCGGCGTCTTCTACCGGCGCGGAGTGGCGACCTCGCTCACCCAGATCGGCGACGTCCGGCAATTGGATTTCATCCGCGCATTCGACCAGGTCGTCGAGGAGACCGCCCGGGACAAGGACGCGGACCGCTTTCTCCCGAAAGCCGTCCGCACCTATTGCGCGGTGATCGCCCATCACGTCGGATCCATCGAGAAGTTCGAGCCCGAGGTGGCCCGGCAGCTGAAGGCGATGAGCGCGGGCGCGCTGCGCCGCATGCCCCAGGACGTCCTCGACGAGGCGCTGACCGCGATGGGCGGCGACCGCGCCGCGGTCCTGCGCAGACTGCGCCGCCGGCGCCCCGCACCGCCGCCGCCGGCCCCGCCGGGCGGCCGGGGCCCGGCCACCGGCCCGACCCCCTCGGAGGTGGCCGCGTGAGCACGGCCCGCGACACGACCCAGATCTTCGCCGCGTCCACCCTGTACGGCGCGGTCACCCTGGCCGCCGCCATGGACAGCGGCTGCTTCGACAGCGCGGCCCGCCGGATCCTGCTCGTCACCGACAACGCGCCGATCCCGGAGACCACCCCGGCCTTCGTCGCGTCCGAGGGCTTCGCCCGGATCCGCGACCGCTTCGACGAGGTGCTGTCCTGGAACGAGACGATCTCGCCCCTCCACCCCGGCGGCTGGACCCCGCGCGGCCAGGACGTGCCGATGCTCCAGCGCCACCTCCACACGCTCTGGGGCCTCGGCGACGACCGGATCGAGCTGGTCCTGGAGTCCATCCAGGTCACCCCGGCGCTCGCCCTCGCCACCCTCCTCCCGGAGGCGGCGATCACCGTCTACGCGGACGGGCTGATGAGCTACGGCCCCACCCGCAACAAGATCGACCCGCTGGTCGGCGGCCGGGCCGCCCGCCTGCTCCACCTCGACCTGGTGCCGGGCCTGCGGCCGCTGCTGCTCGGCGAGTTCGGCACGGTGCCGGAGACCGTACCGGTGGAGGCGTTCACCGAGGTCGTCGAGGAGCTGGCGGGCACCGACGCGCCCGCCGCCGCCGGCGAGGGCCCCGCCCTGCTCCTCGGCCAGTACCTGGCCGCGCTGAACCTGATGACGGCCGCCGAGGAGGAGGAGCTGCACCTGGACATGGTGCGCGGCGCGGTCGCCCGCGGCCACCGGCGCCTGGTCTTCAAGCCGCACCCCACCGCGCCCGACTCCTGGACGCGTTCGCTCGGCGAGGAGGCGGACCGGCTCGGCGCCGAACTGTCCGTGGAGACCCGCCCGGTGCTCGCCGAGGTGCTCTACCGCGAGCTGCGGCCCGCGCTGGTCGTCGGCTGCTTCTCGACGGCGCTGATGACGGCCCGCACCTTCTACGGCCTGCCGGTCGCCCGGGTCGGCACCCGGGAGCTGCTCCAGCGGCTCACGCCGTTCCAGAACAGCAACCGGATCCCGCTGACCGTGGTCGACGCGGTCGTCCCGCCTCTGGTGCCGGGCCCGGAGGACGACGCGCCGGTGACGGACGCCGCCCGCCTGGACGACCTGGTCGCCGCCGTCGGCTTCGCGATGCAGCCGAACATACGGGCCGACCTGCGGGAGGCGGCGGTACGCCACCTGTCCGGGCCGTACGCCGAGCGCACCCGGCACCACTTCACCCGCCGCCGGCTCACCGTCCTCGACCTCCCGGGCGGGCTGCCGGTCCCCCGGCACCCGAAGGTCCGCCGGCTGGCGCGCCGGGCGCTGCGGCTGCGCAAGGCGCTGAGGAAGTAGCCCCCGACCGGCCCGGGACCTGTGCGGAGGTCCCGGGCCCCGCCGCCGTCAGGAGCGGCGGATCGGCTCCTGGATCTCGGTCACCCAGCCGGCCGGGTCCTCCGGGCACTCCAGGTACAGCTCGCGGGCGTAGCCGGCGGAGGCGTAGCCGTTGGTGTCGATCCAGGAGGCGAGGGCCTGCGCGGTCGGCAGGACGTCGTCCATGGAGCCGCGGTGGACGACGGTGGCGGCCTCCTCGATCCCGGCCAGCACGTGCACCCGCACGCCCTCGGCCTCGGTGCCGTCGGGCACGGTCATGCAGGCGTGCACGACGACCGAGCCGTCGCCCTTCCCCGCGTCCTCGTAGTACGCGATCCCGGGCCCGAAGCCGGTGACCCCGGCGGCCTCCAGACGGCCGCACAGCTCGCCGTACAGCGGTCCGATGACGGGCGTGATGTCCTCCGGCTCGAAGCCGGCGGCGGCCGCGCTCAGCTCGGCGATCCGGACGGCGGGGATCTTCTTGACGACGACGTCCTGCGTGGACATGCGTCCCTCGCTCTCGATGGCTCGGAGCCGCGCACCGACCTGGGCGAGCCGGGCCCGCGCCTCTTCCAGCGCCGTTTCCAGCTCGGTCCGGCGCAGCCGCAGCATCCCGCGCAGCTCGTCCGCGCCGATCTCGTCGTCGAGGATGGCCCCCACCTGTTCCAGGGTGAAGCCGAGGTCCTTGAGCGCGATGACGCGGTTGAGCCGGGCGAGCTGGTCCGCGCTGTAGAAGCGGTAGCCGCTGTGCGGGTCGACGTGGGCCGGGCGCAGCAGTCCGATGCCGTCGTAGTGACGCAGCATCCGGACCGACACCCGCCCGTGCCGGGCGAAGTCTCCGATGGCAAACATGACGCCCCCTACGGAACGGCCTCACATGGTGTGAGGGTCAAACGGCACGGGTCCGGCGTCAGGCGGCGCTGCTGAGGGAGAGTTTCACGGCGAAGCCGAGGAAGAGGGCGCCGGCGGCGGAGGTGGCGCCGGCGGAGAGGCGCTTGCGGCGGCGGAAGGCGGCGGAGAGGCGGGTGCCGCTGAAGATCAGGGTGGTGAGGTAGAGGAAGCTGCCGAGCTGGAGCAGGGAGCCGAGGACCAGGAAGGAGAGCGCCGGGTAGGCGTAGGAGGGGTCCACGAACTGCACGAAGAAGGAGATCAGGAAGAGGATCGCCTTCGGGTTGAAGAGGCTGATGATGAGCGCCCGGCGGTAGGGGTGCTCGGTGGAGCCGCTCTCGGCCGCCGTCTCGGTGGCGGCGGCGGGTTCGCGGCGGGAGCGCCACAGGTCGAGGGCGGCGCGGAGCATGCCGTACGCCATCCAGGCCAGGTAGCCGGCGCCCGCGTACTTGACGACGGTGAAGAGCAGCGGCGTGGTCTGGAGCAGGGAGGCCGCGCCGAGGGCGGCCAGCGTCATCAGGATCGTGTCGCCGGTGAAGACGCCCGCGGCGGCTTTGTAGCCGGTCCTGGTGCCCTTGCGGGCGGCCACGGACAGCACGTAGAGCGAGTTCGGCCCCGGGAGGAGGATGATGAGGACGAGCCCGGCGAGATAGGTCGGCAGATCGGTGACACCCAGCATGGGCGGAGTGTCGCACACGAGTACGACACTCCGCTGTGACCTGCGTCTACGAGGGACCGTCAGGGCCCGTCCGACTAGAAGACGTCGCTGGGGACGTAGGTGCCCCAGACCTCGCGCAGGGCGTCGCAGACCTCGCCGACGGTGGCGCGGGCCTTGAGCGCGTCCTTCATCGGGTAGAGGACGTTGTCCGTGCCCTCGGCCGCCTTCTTCAGCTCCGCCAGCGCCGCGTCGACCGCCGCCTGGTCCCGCTCGGCCCGCAGCTTCGCCAGCCGGTCGGCCTGCTGGGCCTCGATCGCCGGGTCGACCCGCAGCGGCTCGTAGGGCTCCTCGACGTCGATCGTGTAGCGGTTGACGCCGACGACGACCCGCTCGCCGGAGTCCGTCTCCTGGGCGATGCGGTACGCCGAGCGCTCGATCTCGCTCTTCTGGAAGCCGCGCTCGATCGCGTTGACCGCGCCGCCCAGCTCCTCGACCTTGGCCATGAGCTCCAGCGCGGCGGCCTCCACGTCGTCCGTCATCTTCTCGACGACGTACGACCCGGCGAAGGGGTCCACGGTGGCGGTCACGTCGGTCTCGTACGCGAGGACCTGCTGCGTGCGCAGCGCGAGGCGGGCGGACTTGTCCGTCGGCAGGGCGATGGCCTCGTCGAAGGAGTTGGTGTGCAGCGACTGCGTGCCGCCGAGCACGGCCGCCAGGCCCTGGACGGCGACGCGGACCAGGTTGACCTCGGGCTGCTGGGCCGTGAGCTGCACGCCGGCGGTCTGGGTGTGGAAGCGGAGCATCAGCGACTTGGGGTTCTTCGCGCCGAACTCCTCCTTCATCACCCGGGCCCAGATCCGGCGGGCGGCGCGGAACTTCGCCACCTCCTCCAGGATCGTCGTCCGGGCCACGAAGAAGAACGACAGGCGCGGCGCGAAGTCGTCGACGTCCATGCCGGCCGCGACCGCCGTGCGGACGTACTCGATGCCGTCGGCCAGCGTGAAGGCGATCTCCTGCGCGGGCGAGGCACCGGCCTCGGCCATGTGGTAGCCGGAGATCGAGATGGTGTTCCACTTCGGGATCTCGGCGCGGCAGTACTTGAAGATGTCCGCGATCAGCCGCAGCGAGGGCTTGGGCGGGAAGATGTACGTGCCGCGGGCGATGTACTCCTTCAGCACGTCGTTCTGGATCGTGCCCGTGAGCTTGTCCGCGGGGACGCCCTGCTCCTCGCCGACGAGCTGGTACATCAGCAGCAGCAGCGAGGCGGGGGCGTTGATCGTCATCGACGTCGACACCTTGTCCAGCGGGATCCCGTCGAACAGCACCCGCATGTCGTCGACCGAGTCGATCGCCACGCCGACCTTGCCGACCTCGCCCGACGCGATCGCCGCGTCCGAGTCGTGGCCCATCTGGGTGGGCAGGTCGAAGGCGACCGACAGGCCCATCGTGCCGTTGTCGATCAGCTGCTTGTACCGGGCGTTCGACTCCACGGCGGTGCCGAAGCCGGCGTACTGCCGCATCGTCCACGGCCGTCCGGTGTACATCGACGGGTACACGCCGCGCGTGAAGGGGTACGCGCCCGGCTCCCCCAGCTTCTCCGCCGGGTCCCAGCCCTCCAGAGCGTCCGCGCCGTACACCGGCTCGATGGGCAGTCCCGACTCCGACTCGCGCGCCATTGCTTGTGCCTCCCGATTGACCTGCTGCCGCTCTTCGCGGTACCGACCCTCGCGACGGACTGTAGCGGCGGGTGTGCGGCCCGGAGGAGGCCAGCACGCTGGGACCTTCCTCACAGCATGACCACTCGATCGAACGGGTGCGCAACCGAAGGGGTACGGGAAGCATCCCTATGGGCACAGTTCATTCCCCGGGGGGCCACCATGAAGCGTTCATCCGCCATACGCAGAGCCGTTCTCGCGACCGCCGCCGTCGCGCTCGTCGCCACGGGCTGTACGGCCCAGGCGGCGGGATCGGGGGGCGGGAAGCCGTCGGCGCCGACGACCGGCGCGTCCGCGCGCCCGTCCGCGTCCTCGTCCGCGACTCCTCCGGCTCCGTCCGCGTCCGGGACGGCGACGCCGGACGGGAAGCCGTCGTCGCCCGCGCCCGCCGCGAAGGCGCTGATGAAGGACGGCGACGAGAACGAGCAGGTGCGGGAGCTCCAGGCGCGGCTGCGCCAGCTGGACTACTTCGACCGGGCGCCGACCGGCTTCTACGGTTCGATCACGGCGAAGGCGGTCTCGGGCTTCCAGAAGAAGCGGGGGCTCCCGGAGACGGGGTCGGTGGACGGGGCGACCTGGCAGCGGCTGCTCGGGATGACGAAGAAGCCGACGGCGGACGAGCTGAAGCCGTCCACCACCAACAAGCTGGACACGCCGGACGCGCGCTGCATGACGGGCCGGGTGCTCTGCATCAGCAAGGAGAGCCGGACCCTGGCCTGGATGATCGACGGCCGGGTGGTGTCGTCGATGGACGTGCGCTTCGGCTCGGAGAACACGCCGACCCGCGAGGGCATCTTCTCGGTGGGCTGGAAGGCCAAGGAGTGGACGTCGACGATCTACCACACGCCGATGCCGTACGCGATGTTCTTCAGCGGCGGCCAGGCCGTGCACTACTCGGCGGACTTCGCGGCGCGCGGCTACAACGGCGCGTCGCACGGCTGCGTCAACGTCCGGGACCGGGCGAAGCTCTCGGCCCTCTTCGACCAGGTGAAGGTCGGCGACAAGGTCGTCGTCCACTGGTAGCGAACGGGGAGAGGAGAAGGGGCGCGGGTGGGACCGGGGGAACGTGCCCCACCCGCGCCGGGTGCGCGGAGCCGTAGGTACGGGGGGAACCCCGGCTCTCTGCGCGGCCGATGACCAGTCGGCTCACTCCTTACTGCGCCGGCGGGCCCGAAAGTGTCACACCCCCGTGCCGGGGGCTCCCGTCGGGCAGGTCTCCGGGGCGGGCGCGGCAGCCGTGAGCCGGGTGTCCCGGCGGGTGTCCCGGCGGGTGTCCGGCTCCGTCCGCGAGGGCGGCCGGGTGTCCGACCGGGCCGCCTTCGGCCTGAGCCGGGGCCGGTCCTTCGGGTCGGGCTTGTCCGTGCCGTTGCCCTTGGCGCGCTTGCGGCCGGGGTCGGAGGGGGTGGGGACGGTGCCGTGGCCGAGGTCCGAGTCGTTCCCGTCGGCCCCGTCGTTCTTGTCGTCGCCCTTGTCCCCGGCGTCGTTCCCGCCGGTGTCCTCGCCCTTGTCCTTGTCCTTGTCGCCGCCCTTCCCGTCCGCGGGGGTTCCGGCCGCGAGGAGCCGGTCGCAGTAGGCGCGCAGGGAATCGCCGGCGCGCAGGGCGCCGGAGAGCCGGCGGCGGTCGGCCGCGTCGAGGCGGCCGGCGCGGTACTCGCGGCAGGCCCTGGCCCTGCGCTCGCCCTCGGTGTCGTCCCGCTGCCCGGCGGTGGGCTCGGCCGGGCCGCGGCCGGGGGTCCCGCCGGAGGCGGTGGCGTCGGGCCGGGCCGTGGGGCTGGTGCCGGGGGCGGACGTGCCGGCGGGGTGGCCGGCGTCGCGGGACGGGTCCGGGTGGCTCTCGATGCCGGCGGAGGGCGTCGCGCGCGGGTCGGGCGGGGTGGCGGTCTCGGCGGCGGTGACCGTGCGGGAGGGTTCCCGGTCGCCCAGCGGGAGCACCCCGGTCCCGGCGGCGACGGCGACGCCGCCGACGGTGACGGCGGCGAGCGCGGCGGCCAGTCCGTAGCGCAGGGAGCGTCCCCACGACCGGCCGGCGCCGGTCGCGGTGGTGAGTCGGACCCGTCCGAGGTCGGCGGAGACGGCGGCGGTGGCGGCGGCCCGGGCCGCGGCGCGGGCCGCTGTGGCGGTGCGGAAGGCGGTGAGTGCGGCCTCCTCGCCGGCGAGCGGGGCGCCGGGGGCGGGAGCGGCGGCGGC
>NZ_BNBS01000180.1 GCF_014656075.1 Streptomyces hydrogenans | reverse complement strand
GGAGGCCGGCTACCGCTCCATCGACACCGCGGCGATCTACGGCAACGAGGCCGGCATCGGCAAGGCCCTCGCCGCCTCCGGGATCCCCCGCGAGGAGCTCTTCGTCACCACCAAGCTGTGGAACACCGACCAGGGCCACGACGCCACACTCCGCGCCTTCGACGACAGCCTCGCCAAGCTCGGCCTCGACCACGTCGACCTGTACCTGATCCACTGGCCCACCCCGGCCCGCGACCTGTACGAGGAGACCTGGAAGGCCATCGAGAAGCTCGTCGCCGACGGCCGGGTCCGCGCCGCGGGCGTCTCCAACTTCCAGCCCGACCACCTGAAGCGGCTGATCGACGGCGCCGGCCTCGTCCCGGCCGTCAACCAGGTCGAGCTGCACCCCGGCCTCCAGCAGAACGAACTGCGCGCCGTGCACGCCGAGCTGGGCATCGCCACCGAGGCGTGGAGCCCGCTCGCCCAGGGCGCCGGCCTGGGCGACGAGGCCGTCACCGTCATCGCCGGCCGACACGGCAAGTCCCCCGCCCAGGTCGTCCTGCGCTGGCACCTGCAGCTCGGGAACATCGTCATCCCCAAGTCGGTGACGCCCGCGCGCATCCGGCAGAACCTCGACGTCTTCGACTTCACCCTCACCGACGACGAGATGGCCGCGCTCGCCGGCCTCGACCGCGACCTGCGCACCGGCCCGCACCCGGACCAGTTCAACTGACCCCACCTGAAGGGCGGTCAGGCCGCACCAGGTGAAATCCCGTGCCGACGGGCTACTGGATGCTCCAACCGTGCGGATGGTCGGGATCGGCGGGGCAGACGAAGACGTTGAGTTCGCCGAATCGGCCCACGGTGACGCCGGTGGGCGTGGAGTACAAGTGGGTGGGCAGGTCGCGGTCCTCCAGCGGCTTCCAGCTGCCACTGCCGCCGTCCCACTCCGAACTGTCGATGGTCAGCAGCAGGCGCATCGGTGTCCCGCAGGCCCGGCAGTCCATGGGGTACGGGTCCGTCTTGTGCCAGGAGGCGTAGCCGCCGACGCGCCAGCCGGGCGGGATGGACAGGTCGTACTGGTAGGAGACCGGCCGGGCCGCGTTCTCCTCGGTCGGCCGCTCGGCCGCCTCCTCCAGGGCTTCCTCCCAGGTGTCGATCCGGGCGCAGAGACCCTCGGGCAGGAGGCCGGCGAAGGGGTACGTGGTCACCTGCTCCGGGTGCAGCACACAGGGCTCGGGGACGAGCCCCTCGGACCCGACGACCAGCGGCTGCGGCGGATCGCCCAGCACGCGGCCGACCTCCCCCGACCGCCGTCGGCGCAGGTACAGCTCCAGGTCGTGGCGGCCCGGGCCGTGCGCGTGGAAGGGACACCAGAACACCTGGAGCAGGTCGCAGCCGTCCGGCCCGACGGGAAGGTCCGGAACATCCCGCCGGTACAGCTGCGCCAGGCCGATCATCGGCAGCGGATCCACGTCCGAAGCCCCCGGGACCCGGTGCTC
Source organism: Streptomyces hydrogenans (assembly GCF_014656075.1). Lineage (GTDB taxonomy): Bacteria > Actinomycetota > Actinomycetes > Streptomycetales > Streptomycetaceae > Streptomyces > Streptomyces hydrogenans. The sequence goes on along the minus strand of NZ_BNBS01000180.1, from coordinate 10,365 downwards.
CAGGCTCAGCTCGGCCAGGAGCTCTCGTTCCCCCTCCGTGGGCCCCGGGTTCTGCTCCCGGGCCCACGCGGCGGCCAGGGTCCGCCGGTAGCGGTGGATGTCGGCCGGGCGCCGGCCCCGCCCGCGGCCATGGGCCTCCCCGCACACCGGCCACGGTTCCTCCGCCGGCCACGACATCGGACCGCCCACCGAACTGTCCGACACCAGCGGGCTGCCCGGCCGCGGGTGGAGCCGCGTCGTCGTACCCCGGTGAGCAGCCAGCTCCGGGAAGAGCGCCTCGACGTCGAGCGGGCGCGGGGGCGTGGTCCTCGTCATGGGACCTGACCCTAGGCACCCGCCGATCCCGGCCGCCCCACACCCCCCGGCGGCGCGCGGTGTGCCCTCCGCGGGCGTGGGTTCACCGGGTGATCGGGGTGGCGCCGGTCAGGGCGACGGACAGGTCCCAGAGCCAGGCGGCCTCCTCGGGGTCGACGGCGTACGCGCGCACGCCGCCGTCGTCCATGGGGGTGTCGGGGGCGGAGACGCGGGCGACGTCGCAGTCCTCCAGGTAGAGCCCGCCGCTGCCGTCGAGGAGCGGGGAGGTGGCAGCCCACAGGCCGGTGGCCGCTCCCTGGGAGGGGGTCTTGAAGTCCGCGCCGACCACGTGGCCGTGCTCGTCCACCCATCCTCGTTCGATCTGCTCCTCGAGTTTCATCTCCCGCTGGAGACCCGTGATGATCTTGCCGGGGTGCAGGGCGAACGCCCGGACCCCGTCGCCCCGCCCGAGGGCGTCGAGGTGCACGGCGAACAGGGCGTTGGCGGTCTTGGCCTGGCCGTAGGCCAGCCACCGGTCGTAGCCGGTGCGGAAGTGCGGATCGTGCCGGCGGATGCCGGTCAGGGTGTGGCCGGCGGAGCTGTTCACCACGACGCGCGCACCGCCCGCGGCGGCCAGGAGCGGATAGAGCTCGGACGTGAGGGTGAAGTGCCCGAAGTGGTTGGCGGTGAGCTGGCCTTCCCAGCCGGGCCCGACGCGTCGCTCCGGAGTGGCCATGACGCCGGCGACGGCCATCAGGAGGTCGATCCGGTCGATCAGGTCGCTGATGTGCGCGGCGGCCGAGCGGACGCTGTCGAGGTCGGCCAGGTCCATGGGGACGACCTCGCTGCCCTTGACGTCCCTCAAGGCGGCACGGGCGACGTCGGGGCGACGAGCGGGAACGACGACCCGGGCCCCGGCGGCGGTCAGGGCCCGGGTGGTCTCCAGGCCGAGCCCGGAGTAGCCCCCGGTCACCACCGCGGTCGTGCCGGAGAGGTCACGGCCGGCCATGACGTCCTCGGCGGTGGTGGCGGCGGAGAAGGGCGAGCCGAGCGGCTGTTGATCGGTAGCGGTCATGACGTGAACGCTACGATCTAGAGCGAGGTCTAGATCAAGTCCAGGGGTGAGCCGCATGACGACCGACGATGCCGCCGCGCGGTCGCTGAGCATCGGCGAGGTGGCCGAGCAGACCGGACTGAGCGTGCACGCCCTGCGCTTCTACGAGCGCGAGGGGCTGCTCGTCGGCCCGGTCCGGCGCTCGTCGGGCGGCCGGCGGCGCTACACCTCCTTCGATGTCGACTGGCTGCTGATCTGCGTCAAGCTCCGCGCATCAGGCATGCCGATCGCCGACCTCCAGCGCTTCGCCGAACTGGTACGCCAGGGACCGGGCAACGAGGCGGAACGGCTGCGCCTGCTCGACGCCCACCGCCTGCGCGTCGACGCACAGATCGAGGCGCTGGAGGAGTGCCGATCCGTCATCGCCTGGAAGGTCGGTGTCTACGCGGAGCACCTCGCCGACGGCGAAGCCGGCGGGCTCTGGGACCCGACGGTCTGAGGAGAGCGCGGACGGACGCGTCACGTCTCGCGGACGGGCCCGGCCGGTCACGCCCGAGGCACGCTGCCTTCGGACGACCGCGACGGATTCCGCGGCACTGTTAGCCTGCGGTCCATGATCAAGGGGGATGGGGCGGGCCGCATAGGCCGGTGGGCGGGAGACAACGGTCCGGAGCGCGTGCTGGTCGCCGCCAGCTTCGTCAACCGGGTCGGCAACGGTCTGTTCAACGCGGCGTCGGCGCTCTACTTCACCTTGGTCGTGGGCCTGCCCGCGGTGCAGGTGGGCGCCGCGCTCACCATCGCCGGAGTGGTCGGCCTGTGCGCGGGGATACCCGGGGGCCATCTCGCCGACCGGCGCGGCGCACGCGTGATCATGATGCTGGCCCTCGCGGTCCAGGCGGTGTCGATGGCGACCCTCGTACTCGTCGAGAGCTGGGCCGCGCTCACGATCGTCGCGACGGTCGACCAGATCGCCGCGGCGGTCGGAGGGGCGGCGTGGGGCGCACTGGTGGCCCGGGTCGGGGGTGAGCGGCAGGCCCTGTTCCGGGCGAAGCTGCGGACCTTCGTCAACCTGGGCGTCATCCTGGGAACGGTGGGTGCCGGGCTGGCGCTCGCCGCGGGCACCCACGGTGCCTATGTCACGCTGATTCTCGGCAACGCGGCGAGCTTCGCCCTGTGTTCGGTGCTGCTGCTCCTGCTGCCCCGCTATCCGGTGCTGCCGGCGCCACCGCGACAGCGCCGCTGGCTCGTCTTCGCGGACCGTCCGTTCCTGACGTTCACCGCCCTCTACGGAGCCATGGGACTGCAGTACCCGGTGGTCTCCCTGCTGCTGCCGATCTGGATCTCCGAGCACACCGAGACGCCGAACTGGACGGTGGCCGCGCTGTTCGGAGTCAACTCCGCCTTCTGCGTCCTGATGCAGACCAGGATCGGCTCCCGCGTCGAGACCCCGTACGACGGCGGCAGGGCGTTCCGCGTCGCGGGGCTGCTCTTCCTCGTCAGCTGCCCGATGATGGCACTGGCGGCGTACGCCCCGGTCTGGGCGGCGACAGGACTGGTCCTGGGTGCGATCTTCGTCCACAGCCTGGCGGAGGTCTGGGAGTCCTCGGCGTGCTTCGCCCTGGGTTTCGGGCTCGCCCCCGACCACGCCCAGGGCCAGTACCAGGGGGTCCTCGGCCTCGGCTTCAACGCGGGCCAGGCCCTCGCTCCCGCGATCCTGACCACGGTGGTGCTCGGCCTCGGCGCGGCGGGCTGGCTGTTGCTGGCGCTGTTCTTCGCGGCGCTCGGCGCCGCCGGCCCCTCCCTCGCCCGCTGGGGCATGCGGACCCGGCCGCAGCCGGACGTCGCCGTCGCCTGACCGTCGCGGTCCGGCGCGCGCGTTCCCGCACGCCGGCGAGGAGCCCGCACGCGGGGAACGGTCGGGCGGGGCCGGCGTGGAGCGGTCAGTACGATGAACCGCGCTCGCGGCGGTAGGCGGCGCCTGGACGGCGGGAGGCCGAGGGCATGACGGGGCACAGGGGCGACGACCGGGCGGCTCCGCGCAGGCGTGGGCAGGGGGAGCTGGAGACGCAGGTGCTGGCCGCGTTGCGGGCGGCGCCGGGGCCGGCGACCGCGGGCTGGGTGCGGGAGCGGATCGGCGGTGACCTCGCCTATACGACGGTGGTGACCATCCTGACCCGGCTGCACGTCAAGGGGGCGGTCGCGCGGGAGCGGTCGGGGCGCTCGTTCCAGTGGACGGCCGTCGCGGACGAGGCGGGGCTGGCCGCGCTGAGGATGCGGCGGGTGCTGGATTCCGAGGACGACCGGGAGGCCGTGCTCACGAGCTTCGTCAGCACGCTCTCGCCGGGTGACGAACGTTTGCTGCGTGCGCTGTTGGAGGCCGCGGAGCCCTCGGAGGAGGGAGACTAGGGCCATGGGGGTCTTCGTCTTCCTGCCGCTGGTCCTGCCGTTGACGGCCTGGCCCGTCGCCCGGCTCGCCGAGCACCATCTGCACCCCCGGGCCGCGACGTGGCTGCTGAGCGCGGTGGCGGCGGTGCTCGCCGTGTGCAGCACGCTGTGTCTCGGACTGCTCGTGGTGGTGGGCACCGCCCAGTTGCCCGGTAACCCGCTGCCCGACGGATGGTCGGATCCCGAGGTCCGCGCGGCCGTGCCCCATGACGAGGTCGCCGGCCGGATCGCGATCCCCGCCCTCGTCGCCGTGGTCGCCGCCTGTACGGTGACCGCCTGGCGCCATCTGCGGGTGCGGAGGCGGGCCGAGCGGGCGCTCGGCGGGCTGGCCGGCTCCTCGGTGGCGGTGCTGCCCGATCCTTCCCCGTACGCCTACGCCCTGCCCGGCAGGCGCGACCGGATCGTCGTCACGACGGGCATGCTGGCCGGGCTGAGTTCGGGTGAGCGACGGGCGCTGTTCGCCCATGAGCGGGCGCATCTGGACGGTCGTCATCACCGGTTCCTGCTGACCGTGCGACTCGCGGCCCGCGCGAACCCGTTCCTGCGGCCGCTGCGTACGGCGGTCGTCTACTCCACCGAGCGGTGGGCGGACGAGGAGGCGGCCGAGGCCGTGGGGAGCCGGCGGACCGTGGCGCGGGCGGTGGGCAAGTCGGCGCTGATCTCGCGGGGTTCGCCGGTGGTGCCGCTGGCCCACTTCGCCGAGGCGGCCGGGCCGGTGCCGCGCCGGGTGGCGGCCCTGCTCGGGCCGGCTCCCTCGCCGCGGATCTGGCCACCGGCGTTCACCGCCGTCGGCCTGGCCGCCTGGGGCGCGACCGCGGGGACGACCGTCTCGGCGTTCTCGTCCGCGAACGCGGCCGTGACGCTCTTCTTCATCCTTCACGCGGCCACACCCATGTGAAGGGACGGGGGCCCGTCCCCGTGCGGTGCGGTCGGGCTGTTCAGCCCTCGTCGACCTCGTCGTCCTCCTCGACCTCTCCCTCGAAGAAGTCGCCCACCTCGTCGACGACCTCGGCGGCCACCATGCCGCCGACGACGCCGACGGCCAGGCCCGCCGCACCCGCGGCGACCGCCGTGCCCACGCCGGGGCCGGAACGGTGGCCGTCACCGGGGTGGCCACCGTGGCCGCCCTGGGCGAAGAGCGCGCCGCCGGCGTGCCCGTACGGACCGTCCGGGGCGTGGTGCTCGACGAGCCGTCGGATCCAGCCGTCGATCTCGGCGTTCCGGTCGGCCTGCTCGACGTCGTGGTGACCGACCGTGAAGCGGGTCAGCGCGTCGTGTCCCCCGGAGGAGAAGCCGCCGCGCCGGTCCGCCTCCAGGACGCCCTCCAGGCCGGCGGGGGCGGCGAGGAAGGTCACCTCGAGCTCGTTGATCCGCTGGGCGTATCGCGGCGCCGGGGTCAGCTCGATCTCCTGGTAGAAGGGGAGCTGTTGGCCCGTTCCCCCGATGCGGCCGAGTTCCAGGTCCGCGGACTTGAAGCCGAAGCCCAGCTGGCCGAGCGCCTCCAGGATCGCCTCCTGGGCGGGGAGGGGGCGGACGGCGAGCGGGTCGAGGTCGCCCTTGTCCTTGGCGCCGGCGACGCCGAGTTCGGTGCGGATGCCGAGGACGACGCCGAGGCCCTGCCCGTACAGCTCGGTGATCGGGGTCTCCCACGGCAGCGTGAAGGAGAACGGCACGCTGCGGCGCTCGTCTTCCGCGAGGCGGAAGCCGCCCGCGACGACGTGCTGGTGGAAGGCGACCATGCCTTCCGCCTCGCCCTCGTCGTACTCCGCCTCGACGTGGGCGACGAGCTCCAGGGTGATGTGCTCGATCGCGAAGTCGGTGTTGCCGCCCTGGAGGTGGACCTGCCCGGCGACGACGCCGCCGGGTGTCACGGCACCCGGTTCGAGCACGGTGTCCACCGAGGGGCCCCCTACGCCGAGCGAGCCGAGCAGACGCTTGAACACCATCGGGCGTTCACTCCTTCATATCGCTTGTACGGTGCGGCGCTTGGGCCGCGATTCGACCAACTATCTACAGCCGTGTAGAAGCATAGGGGTCCACGGGAGAGCGGGTGAACGCGATCGGTGCGGGTCGCCGCGAAGGGCGACCCGCACCGGAGAAACGGACGCGGCCGCAAGGCCTTCGCCGCGCCCACCTCTCCCCCGTCCGCCCGCGGAAAGAGGTCACGCGTCAGGGGGCGGCCGGGTCGTACCCGTACCGCAGGCTCTCCGGGGAGCGCCCGTCGCGGCGGTAGACGTACACGGCCGTCGCGCGCATGCCCTCCCGGGGTTCCTCCACCTCGCAGGCGTACGTCACCTGGATCAGGCCGGGCCTCCCCCGGACCCGCACGCGGACCCCGTCGGCGGGCCCTCCGGCGAGCAGTGCCGTTTCCCGGTCCGTAGCGTCGTCTGCCATGTGGGGTCACCTCGGATTCGTGTGCGGGGCGTGGGCGGGGCGACGAGGTCCGGCGCCTCACCCACACGGGCGGGGCGCCGGACGCGCGGGGGGCGACTACGGGGCGGCGCCCGGTGCCGCGAGCGCATGGGGCCGGCGCACGTACCTCGGCGTCGAAGCCATGACGAACCTCCGGCGACCCGGGAGACACGACCACCGTGCCTCTACACGCTTGTAGAGGATAGGTGGGGGCGCGTCTCCGGCGAGCCGCGTGACCGGTTCTCCGCCAACATCGTCCGAAACCGTTCGTCGATACCGGGTCACGGGAGGTGTCGGCCTCAGGCCGTCTGCGGCCCCATGATCCGGACCAGCAGGTCGTCCAGGCTCACCAGGCCCGTCAGCGTGCCCTCGCCGTCGCGTACGAGGGCTAGGGAGGCCCGGCGGCGGCGCAGCTGCTCGATCGCCCCGGAGACCGTCTCCGTGGCCTCCAGTTCGGGCACGGGGCGGGCGAGGTCCCGCGCGGTCAGGCTCCGGCCGCGGGTGCGGGCGACGAGGGCGTCGCGGGCGTGGACCGAGCCGAGGACGCGGTCGCCGTCCCTGACCAGGAGGCGGGAGCGGTCGGCTTCGGACGCCAGGGCGAGGACCGCGTCGAGGCCGGCCTCGGCCAGGTCGGCGACGATGTCGGCGGCCGGGGTCTGGAGTTCGGCGACCGGGGTCTGGGGCTCGGTGAGGGAACGGGTGATGAGCTGGGAGTCGGTCTTGTTGATCAGGCCGAGGCGTTCGGACTCCTCAACGAGGTGGGTGAGCTGCTCGCGGTTGTGGACGGCGGTGAGCTCGTCGCGCGGCTGGACGCGGCACAGCCGGACGAGGGCGTTGCTGACCTTGTTGAGGAGCCAGATCAGGGGCCGTACGGTCTTGACCAGGGCCCGGAACGGCGGGGTGAGGAGCATGGCGGAGCGTTCGGGGTGGGCGATGGCCCAGGACTTGGGGGCCATCTCGCCGAGGACCATGTGGAGGAAGACCACGACGATCATGGCGACGGCGAACGCGATGCCGTAGCTGAGCGCTTCCGGCAGGCCGAGCTTCACGAGCAGCGGGTCGAGCTCGTGGGAGATGGCGGGCTTGGAGATGGCACCGAGGCCGAGGGTGCACAGGGTGATGCCGAGCTGGGCCCCCGCGAGCATCAGGGAGAGCTCGCGCATGCCGGCGAGAGCGGCCTTGGCGCCGCGCCGGCCGTCGGCGACGGCCTTCTCGACACGGTGGCGCTTGGCGGAGACGAGCGCGAACTCGGCGCCGACGAAGAAGCCGTTGCCGATGAGGAGCAGCACGGTGATGAACAGGGCCATGGGGAAGCTCATGCCTGGGTCTCCTCGGCCGGCTGGGAGTCGGTCTTCTCGATCCGGACGCGGCCGGGGACGTGGCGATCGAGGCTGAGGACGTCGATGCGGACGACGTCGACGACGAGGTGGTCCCCGATGGTCGGGAAACGCCCGAGACGGTCGATGACCAGGCCGGCGACGGTGTCGTAGTCGTCGTCCCCGGGCAGCGCAATGCCGGTGGCGTCCTCGATCTCGTCGAGGCGGCGGCCCGCGTCCACGCGCCAGCCGTCGCCGTCGGGGACGGCGAGCGCGACGACCGTGTCGCTCTCGTCGGCGATGTCGCCGACGAGCTCCTCCGCGATGTCCTCGTAGGTGACGATGCCGGCGATGCCGCCGTGCTCGTCCAGGACGACGGCGAACTCGTCGTCCGCCTCCCGCATCCGCGCGACCGCCTGGGGCAGCGGCAGCGTGTCGGGCAGCAGCAGGGGCGAGCGGTCGGCCTCGGCCGCGGTCAGGGTGCCGAAGCGGTCCGCGGGCAGCCGCGCGAGGTCGCGCACACCCAGGACGCCGGCGATGTCGTCCGGGTGGTCGCCGAGGACGGGGTAGTTGGAGTGGCCGTGCCGGGCGATCAGCTCGACGGCCTCGGTGAGCGTGGCGTCCTTGCGGACGAAGACGGCGTCGGCGCGCGGCACCATCACCTCGTCCAGGGTCCGCTCGGAGAACTCCAGGGCGTGGTCCAGGAGTTCGGCGGTGTCGGCCGGGAGCTGTCCCTGTTCGTGGGATTCGCCGATGAGGTGGCTGAGCTCCTCCAGGGTGGCACCGTGGTGCAGTTCCTCGACGGGCTCGATGCCGACCTTGCGCAGGAGCTTGTTGGCGGCCCCGTCGAAGACCCGGACGACCGGGCCGACGACCTTCAGGTAGAGGAGGGTCGAGGAGGCCAGCGACTTCGCGAGGCGTTCGGGGACGGCGAGCGCGAGGTTCTTCGGCGCGAGTTCGCCCAGGACCATCTGGAGCACGGTCGCGATCACGAAGGCGAGGACGACCGAGATCGCCGACACGGCCCCGTCCGACAGGCCCGTGTCCTCCAGCGCGGGCTTGAGGAAGGCGGAGACGGACGGCTCGGCGAGGAAGCCGACGACCAGGCCGGTGACGGTGATGCCGAGCTGGGCGCCGGACAGCATGAAGGAGAGGCGTTCGAGCACCTTCAGCGCGCGGGCGGCCCGCTGGTCGCCGGCCTCCGCCTCGCGGGCGAGGGCGATCCGGTCGGCGGCGACGTACGAGAACTCCTGGGCGACGAAGTAGCCGGTGCCGGCGGTCAGGACGAGGACGGCCAGCAGGCCGAGAGCGGCGTTCATCGGCTGTCGCACCCCTTCGAGCGGGCGGGATGCGTCGTTCTGGCGGGCAAGCGGGTGCTCCTTCGTGGGGCCGTGAGGCGGGTGGGGCGGTGATCGGTCGGGGGTGTACGGGTACGCGGCGGGCCTCGGTCACGGAACCCGTGGGGCCGGGACCGGGGCGGGGACACCGGGGCTCACACGGTGGCGGGGCCCACCAGTTCCTCCAGGACGTCCTCCATCGTCACGTAGCCGAGGACGGTGCCGGACTCGCCGGTGACGGCGGCGAGGTGGCTGCCGGCGGCGCGCAGGACCGTGAGGGTGTCGTCCAGCGGGGTGTCGACGCGCACCCGGGTGCCGGCGTGGAAGGCGGTCCGCGCGAAGGGCTTGTCGAGGTCGGCGACACCGAGGGTGTCCTTGATGTGTATGTAGCCGAGGACGGCGCCCGTGGCGGCGCGGACCGGGAAACGGGAGTAGCCGGCGCGGGCCGCCGTCCGTTCCAGCCGCGCCGGGGTGATCCGGTGGTCGACCGTGACCATCCGTGCGGCGGGAACGAGGATCTCGCCGACCGGGCGGGTGCCGAGTTCCAGGGCGTCGCGCAGCCGCTCGCCGTCGGCGGGCGAGAGGAGTCCGGCGGCGCTGGTGTCCTGGACCATGCGGGCGAGCTGGTCGTCGGTGTAGACGGCGGCGACCTCGTCCTTCGGTTCGACCCGCAGGAGACGCAGGAGGAGGTTCGCGAAGGCGTTGACGCCGAGGACGACCGGCTTGAGCGCGCGGGTGAGGGCCACCATCGGCGGCCCTAGGAACAGGGCCGTCCGCACCGGCGCGGCGAGCGCGATGTTCTTGGGGACCATCTCGCCGATGAGCATGTGCGCGTACGTGGCCAGGGTCAGCGCGATGACGAAGGCGATCGGGTGCACGAGGCCGTGCGGCACGTGGGCCGCCTCGAAGACCGGCTCAAGGAGGTGCGCGATCGCGGGCTCGGCCACGGCGCCGAGCCCGAGCGAGGAGACGGTGATGCCGAGCTGGGCGGTCGCCAGGAGCGCGGAGATGTGCTCCAGGCCCCACAGCGTCATCCGGGCACGCCGGTCGCCCTCGCGGGCGAGCGGCTCGATCTGACTGCGCCGGACGGAGATCATCGAGAACTCGCCGCCGACGAAGAAGGCGTTCGTCAGGAGGGTGAGGAAGCCGATGGTGAGCTGGAGCGCGGTCATCGGGGCACTCCGGCGTTCTCGGGCTCCAGGACGCGGGCGGGCTCGGTCAGGTGGACGCGGTCCACCCGGTGGTGCGCGACGTCGAGCACGTCGAGTCGCCAGCCGTCGAGCAGAACGGCGTCGCCCTGCGCGGGGATGCGTCCGAGGCGGGTGGCGATGAGTCCGGCGGCCGTCTCGGACGGGCCGTCCGGGGCGCGCAGCCCTATCCGGGCGAGCTGGTCGATCCGTACCCCGCCGTCGGCCTCCCAGGTGGCCCGGCCGTCGTCGGTGGGCGGTGCGGGGAGCAGGTCGGGGACCTCGGCGGGGTCGTGCTCGTCGCGGACCTCGCCGACGAC
>NZ_BNBS01000179.1 GCF_014656075.1 Streptomyces hydrogenans | reverse complement strand
CCGGGCGCGGGCCCGCCGGCGCGGGGGAGTGGGGGGTGTCATGCGCGCACTATGGCGGCCCGCCGCCCCCGCTCGCCCGGAACACTCCGGCCGTGCGCCCATGTGGAGCCGGTGCGTGGCCCGAGCGGCCCAGCCGGCCCGGGGTGCCCGGCCGGGCGGTCGCCGGCCCCGCGCCCGTCAGCCGTCGGCCAGGACGACCGCCGACTCGGCGGGGAGGCGCAGCAGTCCGTCCCCGGCGGGGGGTTCGGTGGGCTCCCAGGCGGCCAGGACGCGGTCGCGGCCGTTGGAGCCCAGCGGGACGGCGGCGGGTTCCTTCGCGAGGTTGACCGCCACCCGCACGTCGCCGCGCCGGAAGACCAGCCAGCGGGCGTCCTCGTCGAAGGCGACCTTGACCCCGCCGAGGTCCGGGTCGGTCAGGTCCGGCAGGGTGCGGCGCAGCGCGATCAGCTCCCGGTGCCAGGCCAGGATCCGGCGGTGCGGGTCGCGCTCGCGCTCCGCGCGGTCGAGGACCGACCGGTCGCGGGTCGCCGGGTCCTGCGGATCGGGCACCTCGGCCTCGTCCCAGCCGTGCGCCGCGAACTCCCGCCGCCTGCCCCGGCGTACGGCCTCCGCGAGCTCGGGATCGGTGTGGTCGGTGAAGTACTGCCAGGGGGTGCGGGCGCCCCACTCCTCGCCCATGAAGAGCATCGGCACCGACGGGCCGGTGAGGACGAGCGCCGCCGCGCAGGCCAGCAGGCCGGGCGAGAGGGTGGCCGAAAGGCGGTCCCCCAGCGCCCGGTTGCCGATCTGGTCGTGGGTCTGGGCGTAGCCGAGGAAGCGGTGGGCGGGGGTGCGCTCCCGGTCGACCGGGCGGCCGTGGTGCCGGCCGCGGAAGGACGACCAGGTGCCGTCGTGGAAGAAGACCCGGGTGAGGGTCTTGGCGAGGGCGGCCATCGGGGCGCGCGCGAAGTCCGCGTAGTAGCCCTGCGCCTCGCCGGTCAGCGCGGTGTGCAGGGCGTGGTGGAAGTCGTCGTTCCACTGCGCGTGCAGGCCGAGGCCGCCGAGCGCGCGCGGGGCGGTGGTGCGCGGGTCGGCCAGGTCGGACTCGGCGATCAGGAAGTGCTGGCGTCCCTGCTCCTTCGCCAGCTCGTCGACGGCGGCGGAGAGTTCCTCCAGGAAGGTGAGGGCCCGGTCGTCGGCGAGCGCGTGCACCGCGTCGAGCCGCAGCCCGTCGATCCGGTAGTCCCGCAGCCAGGCGAGCGCGCTGCCGAGGAAGTACGCCCGCACCTCGTCCGAGCCGGGCGCGTCCAGGTTCACCGCCGCGCCCCACGGGGTGTGGTGGGTGTCGGTGAAGTACGGGCCGTAGGGCGGGAGACGGTTGCCGGAGGGGCCCAGGTGGTTGTGGACCACGTCGAGGACCACGCCCATGCCGAGGCCGTGCGCGGTGTCCGTGAAGCGCTTGAGCGCGGCGGGGCCGCCGTACGGCTCGTGCACGGCCCAGGGCGCCACCCCGTCGTACCCCCAGCCGTTCACCCCGGGGAACGGGCAGAGCGGCATCAGCTCCACATGGGTGACGCCGAGTCCGGCGAGCTCCCCGAGCCGGGCGGCGGCCGCGTCGAGGGTGCCCTCCGGGGTGAAGGTGCCGACGTGGAGCTCGTACAGCACCCCGCTCCGCAGCCGCAGCCGGGGCGGCTCGTGGAGCCAGGTGTGGGCGGCGTGGTCGACGACGGCGCTGAGGCCGTCCGGCCCGTCCGGCAGCCTGCGGCCGCGCGGATCGGGCAGGACGGGCCCGTCGTCGAGGCGGTAGCCGTACCGGTCCCCGTCGGAGGCCGGCACGGTGCCGGTCCACCAGCCGTCCCGCAGGGGGTCCCGGTCGAGGGGGTGCCCGGTGCCGTTGAGCTCCAGGGTCACCCGGTCGCGGGCGTGCGGCGCCCAGACCTCGAAGAGCACGGCGGTTCTCCTCGCAGACGTCGGTACGGTCGGCTACCTCGGTCCCATCCTGGCAGTCAGGACCGCGACGCGCCCGGCGCGTCCCACACGTAGTCGACCTGGCGCTGGAAGTTCGCGTACCCGGCGCGGGCGAAGGCCGCCGCCATCGGGACGTTCCCCAGGTCGGTCGCGGCGCGGACCCGGGGCATCCCGGCCTCCGCGAGGATCCGGGTGCCCTCGGCGAGGATCTCGTCGATGTACCCGTGGCCCCGGTGGGCGGGGAGCACGCCGATGTAGGCGATGATCGGGTTGTAGTTGTTGCGGGCGGGGATCACGAAGCCCACCGCCTCGCCGGTGTCCGCGAGTTCGGCCACCCGCCACCAGTCCCGGGGCGAGGTGTAGTGCGGGAACTCGTCGTCGTAGTGCCGCTCGGCGGCCTCCCGCAGGGACAGCCCCTCGGCGAGGTCGGCCCGGCCGTGCGCGTCGAGCGTGCCCTCCATCACCGGCGTCATCAGGGCGAGCAGGTCCTCGCGGTCCCGCACCGGACGGAAGGCCAGCCGGCCCGTCGGCCCGGCGACCGGGGTGTCGGGCAGCCACTCCAGGCGCAGCCGCTCGACCAGTGGCCGGGCGCCGGTCTCCGCCAGGAGGGAGAACAGCAGCTCCACCCGGTCGCGGGTCTCCGGGACCTCGCGCCAGTCGGGCGGCAGGTAGCGGTTGAACTCCGGCGGCACGGTGCCCGCCGGCAGCACGGCGGCCATGGCGGTGGCCAGCAGCCGGCGGCCCACCTCCGCCGCCTCCCCGGCCGGGAGGTCCGGGTCGAGGTCGAAGAAGTCGAGGGCGAGCGGCTCGCCGCCGTCCTTGTTGGTCCACCAGGCGATCCGGCCGAGCAGCCGGCCGCCGCGCAGGGCCATCCACAGCCATTCGGGACGGCGGCGGCCGGTGCCGAGGTCGTCGGCGAGTTCGTGGTCGAGCGTGTAGCTGAGGTCGAGGAACAGGTCCAGCTCCTCGGGCCCGGCGAGCGGGCGGACGACGAGGTCGTCGGTCATACGGTGGTTCCCCCAGGGGTACGGTTGATCGAAGCCCGCAGACCGTAGCAGTGATCATCCGAGGTGAGCGCGGCAATTAACGCCCGGAGCGGGCGGGCGCACGGGGCGGGTGCCGTCGCGGAGCCGGTCCGTGGAGCCTGTGGCCCCCGGGGGCGGGCGCCCCTCCCGCGGAGCCGGTACGCCCCCCAAGCCCCGCGCCCCTCCCGCGGAGCCGGTACGCCCCCCAAGCCCCGCGGCTCTCTCACGGAGCCGGTGCGCCCCGGCCCCGCGGCCCCCTCGCGGAGCCGGTACAGCCCTGGGACATGGGGCTTCTGGACAGTGCGGCCCGGACACCCGGACAATCGGCGTGTGACGACCCCGACCCCTTACGAGCCCCCGGCGCACTCCCCCCGGCTGACCGACGCCGAGCGGGACCGCGCGCTGGGCCTGCTCCGGGAGGGCGCGGCGCAGGGGCGTCTCTCGCACGACACCTTCCTCTTCCGGATGGAGCGGGCCCTCCAGGCCCGCCGGCCCGACGAACTCGCCGTGCTCACCGCCGACCTGCGCAGCGAGGGCACCTGGACCCGGCGGGTGGTGGGCGCGGTCGAGCGCGTGTCGGCGTTCACCGCGCGCGTCGGCCGGGCCTGGCACTCGGAGCGGCTCCCGAAGCTGCTGCTGCCGCAGCCGGGACCGTACCCGCTGCGCATCGGGCGCGATCCGGTGAACGGGCTGCGGCTCAGCCACGAGACGGCCTCCCGGCTGCACGCCGAACTCTCCCTCCAGGGCGGGCTCTGGGTGCTGCGGGACCTCGGCTCCACCAACGGCACCACCGTCAACGGCCGTCGGGTCACCGGCGCGGTCGTGGTCCGGGCCGGTGACGTCGTCGGCTTCGGCGAGATGAGCTTCCGGCTCTCCCTCGACTGACCGGCCGCGCCCGCCTCCGACGGCGGGTCCTCCGAGGTCAGCGCGGTGCCCTGTCACCCGTTCGGCCGCACGTGGCGGGCGGTGCCGGGCGCGGGATGGTGGGCTGGGCGGACGCGCGCCACGATCCCGGCCGCGGCAATCACCGCCGACGAGGCGAACCGGCCGAACGACAGGGGGCGCGATGCGCGACGAGCCGAACCGCGGGACGGGACCCGCCGGAACCCCGGACGCCGAGGACCCCTGGCGCCGGCTGCCCGCCATGGCCCCCGCCGGGCGCACCGCCACGACCGCCCCCGGCCGGGTGCGCTCCGTCGCCGACCCGGCCGCCGGACCGCCCGCGCCGCCCGGCGGCCGGACCGTCGCCCCCAGCCCGCTGGACCCCGGCGCCGCGCTCGACCCGCACCCCGTGCACCGCCGGCTGCGCGAGGAGTTCCCGCTCACCTACGACCCGCTGCTGCGCGCCTGGGTGCTCAGCCGGTACGCGGACGTGGCCACCGCCCTCACCGACCCGCGCTTCACCCACGGCCACCGGCCCGGCGACCCGCCCTGCGCCCGCGCCCACACCGACGTGGACCTGGCCGAGCTGCGGGCCGTCACGGAGCGCACCGCCTACGTCCTGGCGCGCCGGATCGCCGGCCGCCCGCAGGCCGACCTGGTCGCCGACTTCTGCCACTGGCTGCCCGCCGGGACCGTCGCCGCCGCCGTCGGCGTCCCCTACCGGGACATGATGCGACTGGTCAGGGGTCGGGCGGCGGCGGCGCTCGCCGGGGAGTGCGGCGCCCAGATCGCCGTCCGGGAGAAGGCGCTCGCCTCCTTCCTCGGCAACGTCCTGTCCGACCCCGACCGGACCGCCGCCCTGCGCGACGCCCCGGCGGGCCTGGTGGCCCGGGCGTGGACCGAGTCGCTGCGCCTCGACCCGCCGGTGCAGATCGCCGTCCGGCGCACCCGGGAGGACGTGCGGGTGAGCGGCGGCGTCCTGCCGGCCGGCTCCTCGGTGGCGCTGCTCGTCGGGGCGGCAGGGCGGGACCCGGAGCGCTTCCGCGAGCCGGACCGCTTCGACCCGCTGCGCGACGACGCGGACCAGCTCACCTACGGCTCCGGCTTCTGCCCGGCGGTGGTCCTGGCCGGTCTGGAGGCGGAGTACGCGCTCCGCGCGCTCTTCGGGGCGATGCCCCGGTTGCGCCTGGCGGACGGCTTCCGTCCGGTGTCGACCGGTCTGATCACCCGTGCCCCGCGCAGCCTCGTCGTCCGGCCGAACGGCTGAGAGGAGGCGCTCCGCCCCGCTGCTAGGGTGACGTGCGCTCGTCAAGCGAGCCGTTCATCTGAGTCAAGTCCAACGGGGAATGAAACACGTGAAGCTTCGTCATGCCCGCGCGATCGCCGTCTTCGGCATCGCCGTCTTCGCCCTCACCGGCGCCCGCGGTTCGCACGGCGGCGGCTGCGACAACAGCAGCTCCGGTTCCAGCTCCAGCTCCAGCTCGGGCGGCAGCGGCAGCCACAGCGACAACGACAACGACAGCAACGCGACGTCCGGTGGCTCCCTGCCCGGCGGCGGCAGCGCCGACAAGGCCGCCCGTGACGTGACCATCGACAAGTGCGCCTACGACGCGGCGACGAAGAACCTCACCGCCAAGATCACGGTGAAGAACGACGGCGCGCTCGACTACGACTACAGCGTCACGATGAAGTTCACCGGCGCCGGCGCCACCTCGGCGACGGCCGTGAAGACCGGCATCGCGGTCACCGCGGGCTCCTCGGTCAGCACCGAACTCACCACCCCGTACCCGGGCACCGGCGACGGCTCCGAGTACACCAAGTGCGAGGTCTCCCGGGCCGGCCGGATCTGACCGGCGGACGGGACCCGGGGCGCGTGTCCGGACGGACCGCGCGCCCCGGGTCCCGCGTTCAGCGGCGCCGCTGGTAGGAATCGCTCTGGTTCGGCGGGCCGTTGTGCACCGAGCGGGCGTTGTACGACACTCGGTCGTGGGCGGCCTGGACCCGCGCCCTCTCCTCGATCCGCAGCCCCTCGGCGTTGTCCGTGCGGGACCCGCCGCGGCGCAGCAGCACCACCGTCAGGAGCACGACGAGTCCCCCCAGGACTCCGAAGAACACCCACAGCGTCATCTCGTTCCCCCCTGTTCGCCGAGCGTTGTACCGCCCAGTATGCGGTCAGTCCCCGATGCGCGCGAGGAGTGCGACCGGCCGGTCGGCGAACAGCTCCGCCAGCTTCAGCTCGCTCTCCGGGCCACCGGTGAACTCCCGCACCCCGTCCAGGACATCGGCCCACCGCCCCTCCGGCAGCACCAGCTCGGTGTCCCGCCAGCCGCCCGCCTCCGCGAGCCGCAGCGACAGCCGGGTCACCGCGGTGACCACCTCGCCGGACCGGGCGAAGGCCAGGCAGTGCGCGGCGGCCGGACCCTCCGCGGCCAGCGGTACGTAGCCGGAGCCGTCGCCGGACCCGGAGCCGAAGGCCGCGGGGCGCTCCCGCCGCAGCCGCAGCGCCGCCCGGACCAGCGCCGTCCGTCCGTCGTCCGGGCCCGGCGCGAACGGCGCCCGGTTGTCCGGGTCGACCAGCGCCCGGTACTCCCGCTCGGTGTTCTGGTACAGCTCCGGCACCCCCGGCATCGTCAGCTGGACCAGCGCCGCGGCGTCCGCCTGGGCCCGGACGTGCGGCTCCAGGGCGAACGCCGCCTCGGACGCGGCCCGCAGCGGCACCCGTCCGGGCCCGGTCGCCACGAAGTCGGCCACCGCCCGCTCGTACGCCGGGTCCTGCTCGGTCCACGAGGTCCGCAGCCCCTCCTCCCGTACGGCCTTGAGCACGGCCGGCCCGATCCGCTCCGGGTCCGGCGTGCCGAAGCCGAAGGCGGTCTGCCAGGCCGTCCAGGCGAGGTGCGGGTCCGGCGCCGGCACCGAGGCGACCTCGGACAGCAGCCCCGCCCACACCCCCGGGCACTGCGCGAGGACCGCGATCGCCGCCCGCACGTCCGCGCTGCGCTTGGTGTCGTGGGTGGTGAGGACGGTGCCGGTGGCCGGCCAGTCGCGGGCGAGCCGCGCGCAGGCGTCGTGGAACTCCGCGACGGCGACGGCCGGCCGGCCCGGATCGCCGCCGACCTCGTTGGCCGAGAGCAGCGGCGCGTACCGGTAGAAGGCGGTGTCCTCGGTGGACTTGGCCCGCAGCGCCGAGGAGGTCTGCGCGAACCGGGCCCGGAACGCCCGGTGTCCGGGCGTGTCCCCGAGCGCGCCGAGCAGCAGCCCCCGGACGGTGTCCACGGCGGCGGCCTCCTCCGGCACCGCGAACGCGGCCCGCGCCCCCCGGGCCGCCTCGGGGGTGAGGACCCGCTCGGCGCCGGTCCGGTAGGGCCGGTAGACGGGCACGCGGACGAGGAGTTCCTCGATCGCCGTCCGCAGGGTCCAGGGCGCGTGGTCCCGGAGCGCGGGGTCGGCGGCGCAGAGCCGTACGGCCGCCCGGGTCAGCGCGGCCGTCTCCGCCGCCAGGTCGTGCCGCACCACCTCGTACGCGGCACGCCGGGAGGTCGCCTCCCAGTCGCCGCCCCGGTCCGCCGAACGGCCCACGAACTCCCGGTACAGCGTGGAGAGTTCACCGGCCCCCTCGGAGTCGGTGAGGACGCCGTCGACCAGCCGCAGGGCGTCGTAGCCGGTGGTCCCCGCCACCGGCCAGGCGTCCGGCAGGGTCTCCTCCCCGGTGAGGATCTTCTCGACCACCGTCCAGCACCGGCCGCCGGTCGCCGCCGCCAGCCGCTCCAGGTAGCCCTGGGGATCGGCGAGTCCGTCCGGGTGGTCGACGCGCAGCCCCTCGATCACCCCGTCGGCGACCAGCTCCAGGATCTTCGCGTGGCTCCCGGCGAAGACCTCCGGGTCCTCCACCCGCACCCCGATCAGGTCCGAGACCGTGAAGAAGCGCCGGTAGTCCAGTTCGGTGCGGGCGAGGCGCCACCAGCCGAGCCGGTACCACTGGGCGTCCAGGAGCGCGTCCAGCGGCAGCCCCTCGGTGCCCTCCCGGAGCGGGAACTCCTGCCCGTCCAGGCGCAGGACGCCGTCCTCGACCCGCAGCCGGTCCCGCACCTCGGGCAGCCGGGCGGGCAGCACGGGCAGCAGCACCCGGCCGTCCCCGGCGTCCCACTCGATGTCGAACCAGCGGCCGTACGGCGAGTCCGGGCCGTGCCGCAGCACCTCCCGCAGCGCGTGGTTGTGCCGCGGCGAGGCCGCCATGTGGTTGGGCACCAGGTCCACCACCAGGCCGAGGCCGTGCGCGCGGGCCGTCGCGGCCAGCGCCCGCAGCCCCGTCTCGCCGCCCAGCTCCGCCCGGACCGACCGGTGGTCGGTGACGTCGTACCCGTGGAGGGAGCCGGGCACCGCCTCCAGGACGGGCGAGAGGTGCAGGTGCGAGACGCCGAGCCCGGCGAGGTGCGGCACGGCCCGCTCGGCGGCGGCGAAGGGGAAGGCGGGCTGGAGCTGGAGCCGGTAGGTGGCGGTCGGCACCACCGGGGCGGTGGCGGCGGGGGACGACGGGCGGGCGGACCGGTTGGACGTCATGCGAACGTACGTACCCCGTACGGAAGCTTCCGTGTCATCGGCCGATGCACCCGTTCGGGTGCATCGCGTTACCTTCGCCCGATGCTCCGGATGTACCGCGACACCCTCTCCCTGCTCGGCCCCGCCCTCCCGGTCCTCTCCTTCCTCGGCCGGCTGCCCACCGCGATGTGCCAGCTCGGCAGCGTGCTGCTGGTCGCGGAGACCAGCGGCTCGCTGGCCACGGCGGGACTCGCCGGAGGCGCGCTGGCCGCAGGACAGACCGTCGCGGGCCCCCTCCTCGGCCGGCTCGCCGACCGCCGCGGCCAGCGCGGGCCCGTCCTCGCGGCCTCCCTCGCCAACGCCGTCGCCGTCGCCGCCCTGGTCCTCGCCGCCGTCGCCGACGCCCCCACCGCACTCCTCGTGCCGCCGGCCCTGCTCGCCGGGGCGACCGTCCCGCAGATCGGGCCGCTCGCCCGGACCCGCTCGGTGGCGCTCGCCCGCCGGGCCGGCGCCGACGACCGCACCGTGGGCGCGGTCCTCTCCTTCGAGGGCACCCTCGACGAGGTCTCCTTCGTCCTCGGCCCGGCCCTCGTCGGACTCGCCGCCGCCCTCGCCCACCCGGGCGCCGCCCTGCTCGGCGCGTCCCTGCTGCTCGCCGTCTGCGGCACCGCCTTCGCGCTCCACCCGACCGCCCGCGCCGCCGCCCCCGCGACCGGCGCGTCCACCACCCTTACGGGCGCCGCCGAACGGACGCGGCTGCCCGCCTCCGCCTACGCCCTCCGGGTGACGATGGTCCTCCAGGGCGCCATGTTCGGCGCCTCCCAGGCCGGGATCACCGCCCTCACCGCCGGCCTCGGCGCCCCCGCCCAGGCCGGGCTCGTCTACGCCGCGATGGGCGTGATGAGCGCCGCCGTCGGCCTCTCGCTCGCCGCGCTGCCCGCCCGGATCGGGCTCACCCTCCGCTGGCGGGCCGCGACCGCCGGGCTCGTCCTGCTCTCCCTGCCGCTGCTCGCCGTCGACTCCCTCGTCGGCCTGTACGCGGTGGTGACCGTGCTCGGCGCCGCCTACGCCCCGCACCTCATCACGGTCTTCGCGCTGACCGAGCGGACCGTCCCGGCCGGCCGGCTCGCCGAGGCCATGGCCTTCCTCACCAGCGGCGTCGTCGGCGGCCAGGCGCTCGCCCTGGCGCTCTCCGGACGGCTGGCCGAACAGCACGGCGCCCCCGCCGCCTTCGCCGTGGCGGTGGGGGCGGCCGCGGGCTGCGCGGCGCTCTCCTGGACGGTGCGGACCGCACGCCCGGGGAAGCCGCGCGGGGCCCTCACGCCGGACGGCGCAGCACCGTCAGGCTCAGCGGCGCGAGGGTGACGCGCTCGCCCGCCACGATCTCCGGCCCCGCCAGCGGCGGCATCCCCTCCGGCTCGGCGGTGTCCACCACCGTCCGCCAGCACCGGCCGTGGCTGTCCGGCACCGCGAACTCCAGCTCCTGCGAGGAGGCGTTGAACATCAGCAGGAAGGAGTCGTCGGAGATCCGCTCGCCCTGCGTGCCCGGTTCGGAGATCGCGTTGCCGTTGAGGAAGACGGTCAGCGCCCGGGCGTGCGCGGCCTGCCAGTCGCGGGCCGTCATCTCCTCGCCCTCCGGGGTGAACCACGCGATGTCGGTGAGCTCGTCGTGGGTGCCCTCCACCGGCCGGCCGTGGAAGAAGCGGCGCCGCCGGAAGACCGGGTGCTCGCGCCGGAGCCGCACCATCGCCCGGGTGAAGCGCAGCAGCGTCGCCTCGGCCTCGCTGTTCTCCTTCGGCCACCGCACCCAGGACAGCTCGCCGTCCTGGCAGTAGGCGTTGTTGTTGCCCTCCTGGGTGCGCCCGAACTCGTCGCCGTGGCTGAGCATCGGCACGCCCTGGGACAGCATCAGCGTGGCGAGGAAGTTGCGCATCTGGCGGGCCCGCAGCTCGTTGATCCCGACGTCGTCGGTCTCGCCCTCCGCGCCGCAGTTCCACGACCGGTTGTGGCTCTCGCCGTCCCGGTTGCCCTCGCCGTTCGCCTCGTTGCGCTTCTCGTTGTACGACACGAGGTCGCGCAGGGTGAAACCGTCGTGGCAGGTCACGAAGTTGACCGAGGCGAGCGGGCGCCGGCCGTCGTCCTGGTACAGGTCGGACGAGCCGGTGAGCCGGGAGGCGAACTCGGCCAGCGTGCGCGGCTCGCCCCGCCACAGGTCCCGTACGCAGTCCCGGTACTTTCCGTTCCACTCGGTCCACAGCGGCGGGAAGTTGCCCACCTGGTAGCCGCCCTCGCCGACGTCCCACGGCTCGGCGATCAGCTTCACCTGGCTGACCACCGGGTCCTGCTGCACCAGGTCGAAGAAGGACGACAGCCGGTCCACCTCGTGGAACTGCCGGGCCAGGGTGGCTGCCAGGTCGAAGCGGAAGCCGTCCACGTGCATCTCGGTCACCCAGTACCGCAGGCTGTCCATGATCATCTGGAGCACGTGCGGGGACCGCATGAGCAGCGAGTTCCCGGTGCCGGTGGTGTCCATGTAGTAGCGGGGGTCGTCGGCGAGACGGTAGTACGAGGGGTTGTCCAGGCCCCGGAAGGAGAGCGTCGGGCCCAGGTGGTTGCCCTCGGCCGTGTGGTTGTAGACGACGTCCAGGATCACCTCGATGCCGGCCTGGTGCAGCGCCCGGACGGCCGACTTGAACTCCAGGACCTGCTGGCCCCGGTCGCCCCAGGAGGCGTAGGCGTTGTGCGGGGCGAAGAAGCCGATCGTGTTGTAGCCCCAGTAGTTCGACAGCCCCGCGTCGACCAGCCGGTGGTCGTGCACGAACTGGTGCACCGGCATCAGTTCCAGCGCGGTGACGCCGAGTTCCTTCAGGTGCCCGATCACCGACGGGTGCGCGAGCCCCGCGTAGGTGCCCCGCAGCTCCTCCGGGAGGTCCGGGTGGAGCATCGTCAGGCCCTTCACGTGCGCCTCGTAGATCACCGTGTGGTGGTACTCGGTGCGCGGCCGGCGGTCGTCGCCCCAGTCGAAGTACGGGTTCACCACCACCGAGGTCATCGTGTGCGGGGCGGAGTCCGCGTCGTTGCGCGCGTCGGGCCGCCCGAAGGGGTAGCCGTACACGGCCTCGCCCCAGGCGACCGAGCCCGACATCGCCCGCGCGTACGGGTCGAGGAGGAGCTTCGCCGGATTGCAGCGGAGCCCGCGCTCCGGCGCGTACGGTCCGTGCACCCGGAAGCCGTACCGCTGCCCGGGCATCACGCCCGGCAGGTACGCGTGGCGGACGAAGGCGTCCGTCTCGCGCAGTTCGACGGACGTCTCCGTGCCGTCGTCGTCGATGAGACACAGTTCGATGCGGTGCGCCGCCTCCGAGAAGACCGCGAAGTTGGTGCCCGCTCCGTCATAGGTGGCGCCCAGGGGGTACGCCTGTCCCGGCCAGACCTGCATGGATGGAATCTTCCTCTTCTGTCCGGGTACGGGGGTGCTCTTCGGCCAGATCCTGCCCGAAAGAGGCGCAACCTCCCGGGATTTCGCCCCGTCCTACTGGGTGACCGCAGACCAAGCGGGGGATAGAGGGGGAAATGTGTACGAAATAGTGCGCCGCCACCTGGGGAAGGTGGTGGCCGGAGCGGCCATGGCGGTGACCGGGACCGCCGTCGCGGTCGCGATCAGCCTGCCGGGCACGGCCGGGGCGGAGGACACCCCCGCCGGCCGCGCGGCCGGCCCGGCCGCAGCGCCCGGCACCGGCGCGCCGT
>NZ_BNBS01000178.1 GCF_014656075.1 Streptomyces hydrogenans | reverse complement strand
CGCCCTTGGGGCGGCCGGTGGTGCCGGAGGTGTAGATGAGGGTGGCGAGCTGCTCCGGTGCGATGTCCCCGACGGCCGACTCGACCGCGTCCGGGTGGTGGGCGAGGTACGCGTCGCGGAGCCGCTCCAGCTCGGCGAGGGTGAGCACGTCGAGCCCGTCGAAGCCCACCGTCTCCGGGGCGGGGTCGAAGAGGATCGCGTACCGGAGGCCGGGCAGGGCGTCCTGGTGCGCGGCGACCTTGGCCAGCTGCCCGGCGTTCTCGACGAAGATCGCGCGGCTGTCGGAGTCGGCGAGGATGTACGCCGTCTCCTCTCCGTTGGTGCTCGGATAGACGGCGGTCGCCGCCGCGCCCGCGCACATCACGCCCAGGTCGGCGAGGATCCACTCCACCCGGGTCGAGGACGAGATGGCCACCCGTTCCTCGGTGCGCAGTCCCAGCGCGAGCAGCCCGGCGGCGATGGCCTTCACCCGCCGGGCCGTCTGCGCCCACGTGAGCGAGTGCCATTCCTCGGAGCCGTCCTCACGCGCCACGGGGAACCGGTACGCCTCCCGCTCGGGGGTGGCCTCGACGCGTGACAGGAAGAGGTGCGCCACGGAGTGCGGGCGGTTTTCGAGAAGGTACTGAGCGGAACTCATGTCGACCTCCGGGCCCGGGGGCACCCATCGCAGTTGATTGACTGGACGGTAACTTGTGGGCGCCGGTGAGGCTAGGCCCCAAACCCCTTGCCGTACAAGGAAATCGACGGCGGGGAGGTGGGGACCCGCGCGCACCCCGCGTTCCGGAGGCCCTCGCGCCCCTCAGGCCCCGGCGGCGAGGTCGTGGCCGGTGACGGCGCGGGTGTAGGCGTGCAGGGCGGCGATCACCTCGGCGCGGGTGCGGCGGCCGGCGAGGACCTCCATCTGGTAGCCGTCCTCCACGGCGACGAAGGTGGCGGCCAGCAGGCGCGGTGGGTCCTGGAGGGTGAAGTGGCCCTGGGCCCGGCCCAGTACCAGGATGCCGGAGTACACCGCGATCTGGCGCTCCGTCAACGCGCTGTCGAGCGCGGCCGCCCTGGCGTCCCGCAGACACCGCGGCCAGTACTCGAAGAGCAGGCGGGTCAGCGCGTCGTCGGGTCCGGTGGCGACGCCGTGGTCGATGCAGGCGCGGAGCTTGTCGCGCGCGTCGTCGAAGCGGTCGGCGATCTCCTCGCGCTGCCGGCTGTACCGCTCGATCGCCTGCTGGTACGTCTCGTGCACGAGGGCGTCCAGGTCGCCGTAGTAGAGCACCGCGGCGGGGGTGACCCCGGCCTCCTCGGCCACGTCCCGCAGGCGCAGGCCCTCCAGGCCGCGCGACAGGAGCGCGCGCTGCACGGCCTCGCCGAGTTCGGCACGGCGCTGCTCCTTCCCTCCGCCCTTCTTCGCCGCCATCGCAGCCCCTCTCTCACCCGAGTTCACTGCCGGGAAGTTTAACAGGATGCGTCGAACGCTTGACGGACCAGCGCGACAGCTCTTAAATCCACGTTTAACAAAGCTGGCCCCCTCCCTCTGGAGTCCGCACATGACGAACCCGACCCCCGCGGCCGGGCCCGACGGCGGAGCCGTCGCCCCGCCTCACCCCTCGCCCCCGCCGGACAAGGGCCTGCGCCACGGCTCCGTCGGCCTGCTCGGCGCCGTCGCCCTGGGCCTCTCCTCGGTGGCGCCGGCGTACAGCATCGCCGTCACCCTCGGACTGGTGACGCTGGCCGTCGGACGGTCGGCCCCGGCCGCCCTGCTGCTGGGCTTCGTGCCGATCCTGCTCACCGCCTTCGCCTTCCGGGAGCTCAACCGGCGCATGCCGGACTGCGGAACCACCTTCGTGTGGACCACCCGGGCCTTCGGACCGGTCGCCGGGTGGCTCGTCGGGGGCTGGGTGGTCCAGATCGCCACGCTCATCGCGATGACCGCGCTCTCCAGCGTGGGTGCCACCTATCTCCTCCAGACCGTCGGTCTCGACGCCGCGGCGGACGACCCCGCGGTGGTGACCGCGACCGCGGTGCTGCTGCTGGCCGCCGTCACCGCGGTCGCCCGGCGGGGTCTGCGCCTGGCCGCCTCCGTCCAGTACGTGCTGCTGGGCCTGCAACTGCTCGCCCTGTTCGGCTTCGGCGCCGCGGCCCTGCTCCGCCCGCACGCCGCCACGCTTTCCGCGGCCTGGCTCGACCCGCTGGCCTTCGACGACTTCGGGTCCTGCGCCCAGGCGGTCCTGCTGTGCCTGTTCATCTACTGGGGCTGGGACTCGCTGATCACCGTCAACGAGGAGACCAGCGACAGCGACCGCGTCCCCGGCAGGGCCGTCCTCGTCTCCACCTTCGTCCTGCTGGGCACGTACCTCTTCACCGCCTTCGCCGCGCTCTCCTTCGCCGGCACCGGCGGCACCGGGCTCGGCCTGGGCAACCCCGTGATCGCCACGCACGTCCTGGCCGGCCGCGGCCGGTCCGTCCTCGGCGCCGGCCTGGCCAAGGTTCTCGAACTGGCCGTGTGCGTCTCCGCGCTCTCCGCCCTGCTCACCACCCTGATCAGCAGTTCCCGCGCGACGCTGTCCATGGCCGCGCACGGCGCCCTGCCGGCCACGTTCGCCCGCGTGCACCCCCGGCACCGCACCCCGGCCACCGGAACCCTGCTCTTCGGCACCGCCGCGGCGGGACTGCTGGTCCTGCTCCAGCTGCTGTCCCCGCGGTTCCTGGGCGACGCCATCCTGTCCATCGGCCTGCTCATCGCCTGCTACTACGGCACGACCGCCCTGGCCTGCGTCTGGCACTTCCGCGGGCAGCTGCGCGACTCCCCGCGCGACCTGCTGCTCAAGGGTGTCCTGCCGCTGCTCGGAGGGCTCATGATGCTGGCGGCCTTCGTCCGCAGCGCCCACGACATGTACGACCCCGCCTACGGCAGCACCTCCTTCCACGGCGTCGGAGGAGTCTTCCTCCTCGGCACCGGTTCCCTGGCCCTGGGCGCCGCGGCCCTGCCGCTCGTCCGCTCCCGCCACGCCCGTTTCTTCCGCGAGGGCCGCAGCGCCGTCGCGGACCCGACCGTCAACGAGGACTGACCACCATGCGCACTCTCGCCATCGCCGCCCTCCAGACCACCCCCGTGCCGTACGACACCGAGGCCACCTGGACCCGCTTCGCCGACCAGGTCCGCGCCACCCGCGAGCTGTTCCCGCACGTGCGGCTCGTGACCGTCCCCGAACTGCTGCTCGCCGCGGAGGGCCCCCTGCTCGGTCCGGCTCCCGCGGGCTGGACGGAACAGGTCGCGACGACCGCACCCGGACCAGTCACCGACCGCCTGTGCGCGCTCGCGGTCGAGACGGGCCTGTGGCTGGTGCCCGGCAGCGTCTTCGAACGCGCCGAGGACGGACGCGTCTTCAACACGGCGCTCGCGATATCCCCAGAGGGCGAGATCGTCGCCCGCTACCGCAAGGTCTTCCCGTGGCAGCCCTACGAGAAGGCGACACCCGGTACCGGCTTCACCGTCTTCGACATCCCGGACGTCGGCCGGGTGGGCCTGGCCATCTGCTACGACGGCTCGTTCCCCGAGACCGTGCGCCAACTCGCCTGGCTGGGCGCGGAGGTCGTCATCCAGCCGACCCTGACCACCACCCGCGACCGCGAGATGGAACTGGTCTGCGCCCGCGCCAACGCCTGGACCAACCAGGTCTACGTCGTCAACGTCAACGCCGCCGACCCGGCCGGCGTCGGCCAGAGCACCGTCGTCGACCCGGAGGGCACCGTCCGCCAGCAGGCCGGACACGGCGAGGAGGTGCTCGTCGCCGGCCTCGACCTCGACGCCGTCACCCGGGTACGCCGTTACGGCTCCGCCGGCATCAACCGGCCCTGGACACAGCTCGCCCGCTACGGATCGACGATCGAACTCCCCATGTACGGGGGCACGTTCCGCACGCCCGACTGGCTGAAGGACGACGACGCCGGCTAGGCCGACGGCGAAGCCCGCGACGGCCGCCCGCTCTCCTCCCGGGTCGCACGTTCTCAGGCGTGGCCGGCCGGGCGACCTCCCGGGGGTCGTGCGCGCTGAAGACGGTTTCCTGGTCCGCGCGGTCGCGGTGGAGGGCGCGGAGCGGGTCGCGGGTGGCGATCCGCCGGGTCGCGGTGTCGGTCTGCGCCCTTCCTGGACGGGAGCGAAGGCGGTGTGGGACCACGGTGGGGTCCGCTCGATCGCGTCGTGGTACATGTACGCGTCGCCCGCGTGCAGGAACCACCTCCCGGCACCGTCGCGCACGGCGACGCCCGCGTGTCCGGCTGATTGGCCCGGGAGCGGCACCAGCAGCAGCTCACAGGCATCCCCAGCGCACGCGCCGTGGGGGATGCCGAACCACCGGGTTCTGGCACAGAACCCGGGGAGCCGTCGCGGAGCGTTACCCCGGTGTTCGAATGCGCTCGTTGATCGGCTACTCAAGGGCCAGGTAGTCAGGTGACGGATGAACCAGCTCGGGGTGCTCCACTACGTACCGATCGCCGTGGATCGACAGCATTGCCCAGTGCCATGCCTCGTCGTGGAAGATCAGCCCGCGGAACGACGCCTCAGCCGACTCGTACGGGTAGTGCGCCAGGGCGGCCTCCCTCGCCTCCTCCGGCGTCAGCCCGCCGTGATGCCGCATTACCCATGCGTAGCCACGCCGCTCGGACTGCAGGTAGTCGAGATACTCGGCTTCGTTCAATGTCACGGCGTCAGGGTAGACCGGTCGCCGAAGGGGGCTGCGTCTCACTGAAGCGGGATCATTTTTCGGAGCGGGTCGAATCCGGCTCGTCCGTAGAGCTGCCGCTTGATCTTCTTGATGCGGTTGATGGCGCCCTCGATGCTGCGGAGCTCCAGTCCGGGGTGAGCCCGGCTGCCACAGCGTCAAGATCTCGGAGTAGATGGAGTACGAAGCCGGTGAGGCCGGGAAGCCGGCTGGCATCGGCGGCGCCGAGACCGGTGTCGGCCAGGATCAGCCCGTCCGTGTCCGTCTCGATGAGCAGACAGTGATGCACGGTGGCCGGCTCGCCGGCCACCGACCCGATGGGCAACACCCGGGCCGCGGGTGGCCGGCCACTCCTCATGTCGGACGGCCGACGCGTGACGGCACCGGACCGGGCGGTCCTCCCGCCCGGGCGATGAGTTTCCGCGCCGGTCCCGGTCGTACCTGGTGAGCACATGGGGCGGACCTGCGCGCACGAGCGTCGACGCGCACGCGGAGCTCGCACGGATGCGGCCCGCGGGCCGTCGTCGTTCACCGGGGGTGACCCGCACGACGGCGGTCCGGTTCTCGTCGAAGGCTCCTGAACAGGTGGGAGGCATCATGGACAAGCAGTTCACCGCAACCCTGCGGAAGAGTCCGGACAAGGGCGGCTGGACCTATGTGGTCTGGCCCGAGTCGGTCGAGTTCTTCGGGACCCGCGGCCTGGTGAAGGTCCGGGGCACGATCGACGGCCACCCCTTCCGGAGTTCCTTCATGGCCATGGGCGACGGCACGCACAAGCTGCCCGTGAAGGCGGAGGTGCGCAAGGCGATCGGCAAGGCGGAAGGGGACTCCGTGACGGTCCGCCTGGAGGAGCGGTTGGACGGGTAGGCCATGTGAGACGGGGGTGGGCGCACCGTCCGGGCGGCGGCGGTCGGGGCCGCCGGTCACTGCCGCTCCGATCACCCCGCCGGGGCGGGACGCCTCGTCCGTACGCTCCACCAGCCGTCGACCTGCGTGAACCGGACGGGATGGTCGAAGCAGGCACTGGCCTGAAGGCCGGCCAGGATCTCCCCGACTCGTCCCGCGACGAGGCAGCGGCCGTCGCGCAGCAGCATCGCGTGCGTCGTCCCGGGCGGAAGCCCCTCCAGGTGGCGGTCGACCGGCACCGAGGCCGGTTCGAGACGGGTGAGACCGAGTACCTCCAGGCGGTCGATGAACTGCTCCCTGCCCGCGACGTCCAGGCCGGTCGCGGGATCGTCGAGCAGGAGCGGCCGGGGGCCGGCCATGAGCGAGCGGGCGATGAGGGCTCGGGGCCGCTGCCCCGGGAGAGCACCGGCCGACGCGCCTCGCGCAGGCCGCCGAGGCTGCGCAGGCCGAGGAGGCTCTCGGCCGCGGCGGTTTCGGCGTGCGTCGGGACCAGCGGGGACTCGTTCGACGCCGCTCGTCAGGCCGGTCAGCACCACGTCCCGCACCGTCAGGAGCGAGCGCAGCGGGTGCCGGGGGCCCACGTGGCCCACGTGCGAGCGCAGTCGGCGCATGTCCACCCGGCCCAGGCGCTTCCCCAGGGCATCGACCGTGCCTCGGCGGGGGCACAGATCACGTAGGGCCACTGGCCGGTCGGCACCGAACTGTCCGCCGAGACCGCCCCGGCCAAGACACTCGGTTTCGGCTGTTCCACGGTCCGGGAGGCCCTGTACGCCCTGGCCGGCGCGGGCCTCGTCCGGGCCCGCCAGGGCTCCGGCGTGTTCGTCGTCGCCACCGAACCGGCCGAGGACTGGCCCACCCGAGTGCGCCGGGCAGCTGTCACGCACGTCTACGAGGTCCGCAGGTTCGTCGAGGTCGAGACCGCCCAGCTCGCCGCGTGGCGGCGTCCCGAGGACGACCTCACCACCATCGACTCGGCCCTGGCGCGCCGCCCCGCCGCCCCGCCGCCCCCACGAGCGGAGGACCGCGCACCGTCCGGACGGATCCTCCCGCCCTCCCGGCCTGCCGCCCGGCGCGTCGGGGCGGGGGCACGGCCTCGGGGCCGTTATACGAAGCCCCTTTCACGTAAATATTGACGTATATGCGAAGAAATCGGACACTCGATGCAGAAGGCCCTTCACTTCTAGGAGGAGGCATGACTCGACGATCCGCATCTTCCGTGCCCACCTCCCCCGGCGTTCGGCGACGGGCGCCCGGACGGCGCGGGGCCGGACCGAGCCGGCGGACGGGGACCGCCCTCCGTCTGAGCGGCGAGTTCGGCAAGGCGCCGACCGCAGAGTCTCACGGCGCCGGAGGGCACGCGAAAGGCCCGAGAGGGCCCGTGAACGGCGAGCTGCTCCGCCGGACCCGGCGCATTCTCGCCGAAGCCGGTTACGAGCCCGGCAACGGGCTGACGGCCACCGCCGACGGCCCCGACATCCTGGTCTCCTGGCATCCCGACTCGCTCATCCGGCCCCTCATCGCGGCCCACGCGACGGACCCCGACGTCCACAGGGCGGCGGAGATCCCGGGGCTGCGCACCGCGACCGCGACGGCGCTGACGACGGTGTTCCTGGAGGCCGGCCTCACTCCCCTCCCCCACCCCGACGGAACCCTGCGCATCGTCGCCGGCCCCTGAAACGACCGTCACACCCCGCGCCCACCCGTCACGACACTCGACGTCGGACGCCCCACCGAGCAGACGCACGGCAGGACGTTCGACCGAACGGAACGCGGTACCGCCCTCGCGTCCGGGCGGTGCCGGACCACCGGATCCGACGAAGGAGGCTCAGCGCCATGGGCCGCTCAGCACGCCCCGCTCCCCCTCTCCGACCGCGCTCCGCGGCCGCCGTCCGGCGACGGGCCCTCGGCGGCATCCAGGAGCCAGAGAACCCGGCGGCCGCGCCCACGGACAAGGCGCGGACGCTGTCCGTGTCGCTCTTCGCACGGTTGCGGGAGCTGGACGAGGGGACCCCGGAGCACGCGTACGTCCGCAACACGCTGGTCGAGCTGAACCTCAGCCTCGTCCGGTTCGCCGCGCGGCGCTTCCGGGGCCGTCCGGAACCCACCGAGGACATCGTCCAGGTGGGGACCATCGGGCTGATCAAGGCGATCGACCGCTTCGAGCCCGATCGCGGGGTCGACTTCTCCAGCTTCGCGCTCCCCACGGTGGTCGGGGAGATGAAACGATTCTTCCGCGACACCGGCTGGGCAGTGCACGTGCCGCGCCGCATGCAGGAACTCCGCATCGAGATCGCCAAGGTCTCCGACGGCCTCGAACAGGACACCGGCCACCGGCCTAGCCGGACGGAGCTGGCCGAGCGGCTCCACCTCACCGAGACCGAGGTCGCCGAAGCGGAACTCGCCGCCAACGCCTACACCGCCCGCTCGCTCGACGCACCTCTCGGCGACGACGACACCGCCGCCCCACGGGGCACCGACGGCCGCCGCACCGCGGCCACCGAACCCGCCTACGACCTCATCGACGACCTGACGTCCCTCGGGCCGCTGATCGACCGCCTCGACGCACGCGACCGGGAGATCCTCTCCCTCCGCTTCGGCCAGGACCTCACACAGGCGGAGATCGGCCGCCGCGTGGGCCTCTCCCAGATGCACGTCTCCCGCATCCTGACCCACATCCTCGGCGAGCTCCGCACGGGCCTGCTGACCGACGACCCGACGGCCGACACGGCCCCCGAGCCCCGCCGGCGCCCCCAGCCCCGGAACGCCTCCCACCCCCGGGACGGCGACACGTCCCCGCACCGGAGTCCGTCCCGCTAGACGGCTCCGGGCGCTCCCTCCCGGGCGGGTTCCCCTGATGCCAGGGGGTCCGGAGCGGCGGGAGGGGCGGCGGCACGCAGCGCCGCTTCGACGCGACGGTTGGTGGTCATGGACGCCGTGACGGCCGTCATCGCCAGGAGGAGGACGGCGGCGGCGTAGAGCGGGGTGCGGATGTCGTGGGTGGCGGCCAGCCAGCCGCCGAGGAAGGCCCCGAGGGGGGCGGCGCACATGGCCAGCATGCGGGAGGTCGAGGCGACACGGCCCATCAGGTGGGCCGGCACGACGGCCTGCCGGAGGGACGGGGCGAGCACCATCGTCGCGCCCATGGCGGCCCCGCAGACGGCGAGCGCCAGCCCGGCCACGTACGCGTTCGGCGCGGCGGCCAGGCCCAGGATGGCGAGCCCTTCCACGGCGGCCGTGCAGGTCAGCGCGGTGCCGGTGCCGAGGCGTCGGCCGAGGGTGGAGGCGATGGCCGCACCGAGCAGGCCGCCGGCGGCCTCCGCCGTGAGCAGCAGGCCGAAGCCGTAGGTGTCGATGCCGAGGCGGTCGTGCGCGAAGAGGGCGAGGACGGTCTCCACGGCGAGGAAGGCGACGTTCCCGACCGCCGGGCGGAGGGCGAGCCCGAGCAGCAGGCGGTCCTTGAAGACGTACGCGGCCCCGGCGCGCGCCTGCCCGAGCAACGACTCGCGGGCCTCCGGCGCGGACCGGGCGGGGGCGGCGGGAAGCGAGCGTACGAGCACGGCGGAGGGCAGGAACGACACCGCGTCGGCGAGCAGCGGAACCGCCCTCCCGAGCGCGAGCAGCGCACTGCCCGCAGGCGGCCCGGCGAACCCGGACATGGCGGTCTGGGCCCCGCGCAGACGGGAGTTGGCCCGCTCCAGGAGCACGGGGTCGCGTCCGAGGAGGTCCGGCAGATAGGCCGTGGCGGCGGTGTCGAAGAACAGTCCGCCGAGGCCGAGCAGGAAGGCCACCGTCGCGAGCAGGGGAATGCTCAGCGCGTCGAGGGCCGCCGCTGCCGCCGGTATCGCGAGCAGCACCGCCCGCGCCGCGTCCGCGACCCACATCGTGCGCCGGCGGTCCCAGCGGTCCACCAGCGCACCGCCGAGCACCCCGAAGAGCAGCCACGGCAGCGTCCCGGCGGCCGTGACGACGGCGAGGGCCATCGGATCCCGGGTCAGCGTCAAGGCGATCAGCGGCAGCGCGGCGTGCGACACGCCGTCCCCGAGCGAGGACACCGTCTGCGCGGTCCACAGCCGTCCGAACCCGCCGGGCAACTTCTTCTCGTCCAGGGTCACTTGGCGTCCCCCTCTTCCCGCGCGCGCGATGCCGGGTGGAAGAGGGCGAAGACGAGGGAGGTGTCCGGCAGCGTCGGATCGGAGAGCTTCCGGTACTCGTCCGCCAGGGCCTGCAACCGCGCCCCCAGCTCCGCGAACTGCTCGTCGGTGAGGCGCAGGTGCGCCATGCCCACGTGCCGCTCGCTCTGCGCCGACGACGCCTCCAGGTCCGCCACCGCGTGGCGCATCAGCACGTCCGGTGCTCCCTCGCCCGGATCCGGCAGCGCGATCGTCCGCGCGGCCATCGCGTAGTACCGCTCGGTGACGCCCCGGACCTTCCGGGTCCGCACCACCTTCACCAGCCCCGCCCGCTCCAGGAGCCGTACGTGGTAGCTGGAACTCCCCTTCGCGAGGCCGACCCGCTCGGCGATCTGCGTGATCGTCGCCGGCTCGAAGCGGAGCACGGCCATGATCCGGTGGCGCGTGAGGTTGGAGACGGCGCGCAGCTGCTCGTCCGTGGTGACGTGGATCGTCTCGGGAAGGTCTTCAGGAGGCATGCGAGCAATGGTCAACGATTCTTGACCATTGCGCAAGGAGTTTCGGAGGAACGGGGAGCGCGTTCCGAACCCTGCGCGGATGCGGTCCTGTTGACGCCCAGGGGCACGTCAGCGGGGGCGGTGCCCCGGATCGGCCGGTTCCGCCGCGGTCGGCGGGACTCCCGTGAAGGCGGCGCCGACGAGTGCCAGGACGTAGTCCGTGTGCTCCTGGCTGGTACCCGTGCCGTTCGGGTTGAGGGAGTACACCACGCGACGCCTGAGGTCGGGCGTGGTGAAGAACCCGTTCTCCCATCCCGGGCGCGAGCCCGTCTTGCCCCAGACGGTCACGCCGTCGGCGAGGGTGAGGCGCATCAGACCCACCGGGGCGAAGCACGCCTTGCCGGCGGTGCCGCAGTGCCTGTTCCGCGGCGCGTTGGGGACCTCGGGGACGGAGAAGGCCAGTTTCCGCACGGAGGGCGGCAGCAGCCGGCCGCTCAGGAGGGCGGTCAGGAAGCGGTCGAGGTCGGCGGTGGTGGTGATCATCCCGCCCTCGGCCCACGGATACGGGCTCTGCCGGGTGACCTCGTCCGCCCCGACGTACACCCGGGCGTGCGGGCCGGGGATGGAGACGTCGCCGGAGGCCGGAAGGCTGGTGTGCCGCAGCCGGAGGGGCCGCAGGATCCTGTGGTCGAGCTCCTCGCGGAAGGAGTTGCCGGTGACCTTCTCGACGACCAGACCGACGACCAGCGTGTTGAGCCCGTTGTACTGCTGGACGGTGCCCGGCGCGGGCCGGTGCCGCCCCCTGGCGTCGTCGGCGGCGGCGAGCGCGAGGGCGTCCCGTACCCCGTCGCCCGGCGTGACGCCCATGAGCCACCACCCCGGCCCGTTCCTCGGCGCGGGCGTCGGGGCGGGCGCCGGAAAGCCGCTGGTGTGGTCCAGTACCTGGCGAACCGTCACCCCGCCGTATTCGGCGGGGATCAGGTCCGGAAGATGGGACCGGACCGGGTCGTCGATGCCGATCCTGTGCTCGGCGACGAGCTGCAGTGCGACCGTGTGGGTGAAGGCCTTGGTCACGCTGCCGATGCGGAAGTGGGCGTCGGCCGTCACCGCACCGGCGGTGCCGGTCCACAGAGGCCCGCGACCCGGCCCGTCCACCCTGACCAGCGCTCCCGCGTGGTACCCGGGCAGCGGCGCGAGCCGCTGCGCCAACGGCTCCGCGTCGAAGCCGGGGAGGTGGCCCCGGGCGGTCGCCGCGGCCTCGGAGGGAGCGTCGGCGGCACGGGCCGTCGCGGCCGGGACACCGACACCGAGCGTGAGGGCGACCGTGGCCGTGCCGGCCACGACGAGGCGGTGCAGTGCGGTCGTGCGGTGTCGCATGAGGGTGCTCCAGAGGTCGTCGGCGCGAGGTGCGGTGGCACTCCCGAACGACTCCGACTCTCCCCTCTCCGCAGGTCGTCGGCGATAGGTGATCACCCGGAGACCGGCCCCGACTCCCCCCGGACGACGCCCCTGACACCCACCTGCCGCGGAGGCTGCGACACCGTCGGGAGAGGACCGGCGCCGGGAACCCGAGCCGGTCGACTCCCCCGAACCGGAACACGAACCGGAACCCAAGCCCGAACCGGAACCCGGACGCCGGCTCGCCCCGCCCACCCGCTCCACGACTCAAGTCCGGGCCCCTTGCCGGTCTTTACGGGGGGTCTTCACGTCCGCCACGCAGGTGGCGCCGCCGAGGCAGTCGCGGATCTCGTGGCGGGGGACGGCGCCGGTCCAGCGGAGGAAAGCGTTGCCGCGGAGTTCGAAGCGGACGCCGCCCTGGGCGTACAGGCGCATGACGGAGTCGGCGGCGCGGAAGCGGCGCGGGCACGTCGGCGAGCGGGCCCGCCTGCGGCGATCCGGCCGCCGTCCGGCAGGAGGCGGCCTTCGGCGGCGACCCGACGAACGGCGTC
>NZ_BNBS01000177.1 GCF_014656075.1 Streptomyces hydrogenans | reverse complement strand
CCTCGAACGAGCCG
Source organism: Streptomyces hydrogenans (assembly GCF_014656075.1). Classification (GTDB taxonomy): domain Bacteria; phylum Actinomycetota; class Actinomycetes; order Streptomycetales; family Streptomycetaceae; genus Streptomyces; species Streptomyces hydrogenans. The sequence continues at coordinate 12,253 of NZ_BNBS01000177.1, read as the reverse complement.
GCGCCCTCCTTCGGCACGCCGGCACAGGCCGGTCCGAACGGGCCGTCGGAGGCCATCGCGGCCGAGGACTCCGATGCCGCGGGCGGCGCGGCCTGCGAGGTCGCCTCACCGGACGCCGCGTTCCCGGAGTCGGAGCAGGCGGCGAGGGCGAACGGCAGGGTGGCCGCGGCGGCGACGGCCACCGCGGAACGACGGAAGCGCAGCGTGTTCATGGGGTGCTCTCCTGAGGTGGTGCGCGTACGTGCTGAGGACTGCGGGGAGCGACCGGCGGTCCCCCGCCCGCCACCCGGGGCTCCCGGATGGCTCGGGGTCGTCGCGTCGGTGCTCATGTCCGGCATTCGGAGCGGAGCCCGGGGCGGATGGGTGGCATCCGGAGAGGCGGGCGGACGTCTGTTCCGGTCGGCCGCATGGGGATCGTCGGCGCCGGCCCGTACGTGATCTTCCAGTGGCGGGACCTGCTGTGGCGGGACCTGCTGCGGCGGAGCCCGGGTGGCGGGGGTCCCGACGAGGTCACTCGTCTCCCGCAGTGCCGAAACGGTCCTGCGGACGCAACCGGGTGATCCCGGCGTGCCGGGGGCGGGGCACCCGCCGCCCGGCCGCCCCACCCTGGTGGCATGGGTCCGGACCAGGGCGTCGGCCCGCCGAGGAGCCCCGGAGACCCCCCTGTCGCGCGCGGCACGGGCCGGGACGGACCGAGGGGGCGGGGGCGTCCGCCCCGTCGACCTCCCGGGATGGCCAGCGCATGACCATGATCCTCACCGTCGTCATCATCGCCGCGGCGCTCGCCGTCGGTCTGTTCGCCAACCAGGTCCGCCGCCGGCGCCGCGCGGCCGCCGGCGGCGGCGACGGCGAGGAGGCGTCCGTCAGCGACCTGGTCAGCCCCCTGGAGACCCTCGCCGTCCTCCTCCTCGCCTTCGTCATCGTCCTGGCCGCCGAGTCGTACGGCTCCGCCTCCGCCGCCGTCGAGGCCGAGGCCGGTCGGGTCGACCAGCTCTACGAGGTCGCCGACTACGCCCCGGAACCGCAGCGCGAGCGCCTCCAGGCCGCCGCCGTCTGCTACGCCCGCGCCATCCAGGCCGCCGAATGGCCGCTCATGGCCGAGGGCGGGGAGAAGTCGCCCGTCGCGTCCGTGTGGTCCAGCGGCTTCCGCACGCACTTCAAGGAGCTCGCCCACCGGGACGACCCCACCTTCGAGCTCCTCGTCGAGGCCGACGACGAACGCTCCAAGGCCCGCCAGACCCGGATCTCCGAGGCCAGCCCGGCGATCCCTCCGTCCGTCTACTGGTTCATGGTGGTGGCCCTGGCCGCCACCGTCGGCGCCTTCGCCTTCGGCCTCCCCCGCGACCGGGGGCCCTCCCACCTCACGCTGCTGTGCGTGCTCGCCGTGCTGTTCACCGGCTCGCTGCTCCTGATCGAGGACATCGACACGCCCTTCTCCGGCCAGATCAGGATCACCAGCGAGACCATGGCGCGGACCGCGCAGGACATCTCCGAGGACTACGCCGCCGACCATCCCGGCGGCGCCCTGCCCTGCGACGCGGGCGGAGTCCGGACCTGACCCGGACGCGAACCGGGGAGCCTCGCGTCAGCCCTTCGCCACCAGGTCCCTGAGGGCGGTGTTGAGGGCGAGGACGTTGACGCGGGGTTCGCCGATGAAGCCGAGGATCCGGTCGTCGGTGTGCTCGGCGACGAGCCTCTCGACCGTCGCGACGTCGAGCTTGTTGCGCTCGGCGACGCGGTGGACCTGGAGGCGCGCGTACTCCGGGGAGATGTGCGGGTCCAGTCCCGACCCCGAGGAGGTGACGGCATCGGCGGGCACGTCGGAGGGCTTCACCCGGTGGCCGTCCGTGGAGTTGTCCTCGACGACGGCGGCCTTGGCGTCCGTGACCCACCGGATCAGGTCGGCGTTGTCGCCGGAGCGGTTGGTGGCTCCGGAGAGGACGATCGAGTACCGGGTGTTGACGCTGTTGGTGCCGAGGCCGTTGGACGGGCGGGGCTGGAACCAGCGCAGGTCGGGGGCCGGGGTCTCCTCACCGTCCTTCAGGGGGAGGTCGTAGCGCTGGCCGATGAGCTCGGAGCCGACGACCTTCCCGCTCGCGTCCTCGATCTCGGAACCGTTCGCCCGGCCGGGGAAGGCGACCTGGGCGACGCCGGTGACGGCGAGCGGGTAGAGGACGCCGCAGACGACGGTCAGGACGAGCAGGGCACGCAGGCCCGCCCACAGGACACGGCCGGTGTTTCCTACGGAGTTGTTCATGGCGGCGATCAACCGATTCCGGGGATGAGGGTGAGGAGCATGTCGATGAGCTTGATGCCGAGGAAGGGGGCGACCAGGCCGCCGAGGCCGTAGACGGCCAGGTTGCGGCGGAGCATCGCGTCGGCGCCGGAGGGGCGGTAGCGCACGCCCTTCAGGGCGAGCGGGACGAGGGCGATGATGATCAGCGCGTTGAAGACGACGGCGGAGAGGATCGCGGACTCGGGCGAGTGCAGGCCCATGATGTTGAGCTTGTCGAGGCTCGGGTAGGCGACGGCGAACATCGCGGGGATGATCGCGAAGTACTTCGCCACGTCGTTGGCGATCGAGAAGGTCGTCAAGGCGCCCCGGGTGATGAGGAGTTGCTTGCCGATCTCGACGATCTCGATGAGCTTGGTCGGGTCGGAGTCGAGGTCGACCATGTTGCCGGCCTCCTTCGCGGCCGACGTGCCCGTGTTCATCGCCACGCCCACGTCCGCCTGCGCGAGTGCCGGGGCGTCGTTCGTGCCGTCGCCGGTCATCGCGACGAGCTTGCCGCCGGCCTGCTCGCGCTTGATGAGGGCCATCTTGTCCTCGGGGGTGGCCTCGGCGAGGAAGTCGTCGACGCCGGCCTCCTCGGCGATGGCCCTCGCGGTCAGCGGGTTGTCACCCGTGATCATGACGGTCCTGATGCCCATGCGGCGCAGTTCGTCGAACCGCTCCCGCATGCCCTCCTTGACCACGTCCTTGAGGTGGATGACGCCGAGGACGCGGGCACCCCTGTCGTCCTCCAGGGCCACCAGCAGCGGGGTGCCACCGGCCTGGGAGATCCGTTCCGTGAGCGCCCGCGCGTCCTCGGAGACGGTGCCGCCCCGTTCCTTCACCCAGGCGACGACCGAACCGGCCGCGCCCTTGCGGATCTTCCGGCCGCCGACGTCGACGCCCGACATGCGGGTCTGGGCGGTGAACTCGATCCACTCGGCGCCGTCCAGCTCGCCCTGGTGGCGCTCGCGCAGGCCGTACCCCTCCTTGGCGAGGACGACGATCGAGCGGCCCTCGGGGGTCTCGTCGGCGAGGGAGGAGAGCTGGGCGGCGTCGGCCAGTTCGGCGGCGGTCGTTCCTCGTACGGGGACGAACTCGGCGGCCTGGCGGTTGCCGAGGGTGATCGTGCCGGTCTTGTCGAGGAGCAGCGTGGAGACGTCGCCCGCCGCCTCCACCGCGCGGCCCGACATGGCGAGGACGTTGCGCTGGACGAGCCGGTCCATGCCCGCGATGCCGATCGCCGAGAGCAGGGCGCCGATCGTCGTCGGGATCAGGCAGACGAGGAGGGCGGTGAGGACGATGAGGGAGGTCTGCTCGTCGGCGCCCGCGTAGATCGCGAAGGGCTTGAGCGTGACGACCGCGAGCAGGAAGACGATCGTCAGCGAGGCGAGGAGGATGTTCAGCGCGATCTCGTTCGGCGTCTTCTGTCGCGCCGCGCCCTCGACCAGGCTGATCATGCGGTCGATGAAGGTCTCGCCGGGCTTCGTCGTGATCTTGACGACGATCCGGTCGGACAGCACCTTCGTGCCGCCCGTCACCGCGCACCGGTCGCCGCCCGACTCGCGGATGACGGGGGCGGACTCGCCGGTGATGGCCGACTCGTCGACGGACGCGACGCCCTCGACGACGTCGCCGTCGCCGGGGATGACGTCGCCGGCCTCGCAGACGACCAGGTCGCCGACGTGCAGCTCGGTGCCGGGGACCCGCTCCTCGCCGGTCTTCGTGACGCGGCGGGCGACGGTGTCGGTCTTGGCCTTGCGCAGGGTGTCCGCCTGTGCCTTGCCCCGGCCCTCCGCCACCGCCTCGGCGAGGTTGGCGAAGACCGTGGTGAGCCACAGCCAGGCGGTGATCGCCCAGCCGAACCAGTCCCCCGGGTTCCTGACCGCCAGCACCGTGGTGACGACCGAGCCGACCAGCACCACGAACATCACCGGCGACTTGACCATCACGCGCGGGGCGAGCTTCCTGATCGCGTCCGGGAAGGAGGCGAGCAGCTGCCGGGGGTCGAACAGGCCGCCGCCGACGCGTCCGGTCCCGGCGGGCCGTCCGGTGGGCTCCCCGGTCTTCGGGGGCCGGGTGGGAGTGATGGTGCTCATGCTGCGAGTCCTTCGGCGAGCGGGCCAAGGGCGAGGGCCGGGAAGTAGGTGAGACCGGCGATGATCATGATCGTGCCGACCAACAGGCCCGTGAACAGCGGCTTCTCGGTCCGCAGGGTGCCCGCCGTCTCCGGTACGGGCTTCTGCTCGGCGAGCGAGCCCGCCAGCGCGAGGACGAACACCATCGGCAGGAAGCGACCCAGCAGCATCGCGATGCCGATGGTCGAGTTGAACCACTGGGTGTCCGCGTTCAGGCCCGCGAAGGCGGAGCCGTTGTTGTTGGCGCCCGAGGTGAAGGCGTACAGGATCTCGGAGAAGCCGTGCGCGCCACTGTTCGTCATCGAGTTGGCCGGGGTGTCCAGCACGAACGAGGCGGCGGTGAAGCAGAGCACGAGGGCCGGGGTGACCAGGATGTAGCAGGCCGCGAACTTGATCTCGCGGGTGCCGATCTTCTTGCCCAGGTACTCGGGCGTGCGGCCGACCATCAGACCGGCGATGAAGACGGCGATGACCGCCATGATCAGCATGCCGTAGAGGCCGGATCCGACGCCGCCGGGCGCGATCTCGCCGAGCTGCATGCCCAGCATCGTGAGGCCGCCGCCGAAGCCGGTGTAGGAGGAGTGGAAGGAGTTCACCGCGCCCGTCGACGTCAGCGTCGTCGCCACCGAGAACAGCGACGAGCCGGCGATCCCGAACCGGGTCTCCTTGCCCTCCATCGCCCCGCCGGCGATGTCGAACGCCGGGCCGTGGTGCGCGAACTCCGTCCACATCATCAGCGCGGTGAACCCGAGCCAGATCGCGGCCATCGTGCCGAGGATCGCGTACCCCTGCTTGATCGAGCCGACCATCCGGCCGAAGGTGCGCGTCAGCGCGAACGGGATGACGAGGATCAGGTAGATCTCGAAGAGGTTGGAGAGCCCGGTGGGATTCTCGAAGGGGTGGGCGGAGTTGGCGTTGAAGTAGCCGCCGCCGTTGGTGCCCAGCTCCTTGATGACCTCCTGCGAGGCCACCGCGCCGCCGTTCCACTGCTGCGTCCCGCCGCCGAACTGGCCGACCTCGTGGATGCCGGAGAAGTTCTGGATCGCGCCGCAGGCCACCAGGACCAGCGCGCCGATCACCGAGATCGGCAGCAGGATCCGGATCGTGCCCCGGACCAGGTCGGCCCAGAAGTTGCCCAGCTCACCGGTACGCGAGCGGGCGAAACCACGCACCAGCGCGACCGCGACCGCCATGCCGACCGCCGCCGACACGAAGTTCTGCACCGCCAGGCCGCCGGTCTGCACGACGTGGCCCATGGCCTGCTCGCCGTAGTACGACTGCCAGTTGGTGTTCGCCACGAACGACGCGGCCGTGTTGAACGCCTGGTCCGGGTCGATCGACACGAAGCCGAGCGAGCCGGGCAGCGAACCCTGCACCCGCTGGAGCAGGTACAGGAAGAGCACGCTCACGGCGGAGAAGGCGAGGACCCCGCGCAGGTAGGCGGGCCAGCGCATCTCGACCGACGGGTTCGCGCCGATCGCCTTGTAGATCCACTTCTCGGGCCGGAGGTGCTTCTCCGAGGAGTAGACGCGCGCCATGTGGTCGCCCAGCGGCCGGTACGACAGGCCGAGCGCGGCGACGAGCGCCAGGAGCTGGAGGACTCCAGCCAGGACAGGACTCATCTCGGGGCTCAGAACCTCTCCGGCTTGACCAGCGCGAGGACGAGGTATCCCAGCAGGGCGGCGGCGACGAGCAGACCGACGATGTTCTCGGCACTCACAGCTTCGCCACCCCCTTGGCGATGAACGCCACCAGCGCGAAGACCGCGATCGTGGTGACGACGAAGGCCACGTCGGCCATCGTGAACTCCCGGAAGAAGGAAGAGCGGATTCTCTGACGAGATGAGGAAACGCCCTTTTTCCTCGTCCGCCGCCGTCGTTGACGCCGCCCTGACGCCCGGGACGCCGCTCTTGACGCCTCCCCTACGCGAGGCGCTCGCGCAGGGGGCCGGCCTCGGGGACGCCCAGGCGGGTCGCGAGGTCGAGGGCCTGCCGGAGGTGGGGGGTGGCCTCGGCGGGGGTGCCGAGGGCGGTGAGGCAGTCGGCGATGCCGGTGTGGGCGAGCAGCCGCTCGTACGGGGCCCGGATCCGGGTGGCCAGGGCCAGGGCCGCCTCGTGGCGGGCGAGGGCTTCGGCGGGGGCGCCCGCCGCGTGCAGGGCCAGGGCGTGGAGGTGGGTGGCGGTGGTCTCGCCGCCGGGGTCGCCGAGCTCGCGGAAGAGCGCGGCGCACGCCTCGGCCTCCTCGGCCGCCCGGACGTGGTCACCGCCCACGTGGGCGGCCTCCGCGGTGTGGACGCGGACGTAGGCGAGGCCCATCGCGCTGTTCACCGACGCGCAGATGGCGCGGGCGCGGTCGAGGTGCTCCGCGGCCTCGGCGGGGGCGCCGCGGCGCAGCAGGACGCGGCTCAGATAGGTGAGCGACTGGGCCTCGCCGAGGCGGCTGCCGAGGTCGTGGTGGCGTCGCGCCGCCTCGGTCAGGGCGTCTGCGGCCTCCTCGCAGGCCCCGGTGAGTCGCAGGACGTCGCCGAGGTCGGCCAGGACGTTCGCCTCGCCCATGCGGTTGCCGAGGCCCCGGTAGAGGTCCAGGGCCTCGCGGTGGTGGTCCAGGGCGTGGGCGTAGCGGCCGAGGGAGCGGCAGATGTCGGCGAGGGCGGCGCAGGCGTTGGCGAGGCCGAGGGTGTCGCCGGAGCGGCGGTAGAGGGCGAGGGCCGCCTCGACGGCCGACGCGGCCTCGGGGTAGCGGCCGGTGAGCTGGAGGACGTGGCCGGACTCCACCCGGGCGTTGGCCTCGCCGAGGTCGTCGCGGGCGTCGGTGAGGAGCGGGAGCGCCTCGTCGAGGGCGGTCACGGCGTCCTCGTACCGTCCGGTGAGCCGCAGGACGCGGCCGAGGCCGGACAGGACCATGCCCTCCCGTGCGGGGTCGCCGAGCCGGCGGAAGAGGGCGAGGGCGCGGCGCAGTCCCTCCTCGGCGTCGGCGTACCGGCCGCCCAGGGAGTCGACGACGGCGAGGTGGTGCAGGGCGGTGGCCTCGCCCGGCAGGTCGCCGGCGGCGCGGGCGGCGGCGAGGGCGGTGCCGTGCACGGTCCGGGCCTCGTCCCAGTGTCCGCTGGAGCGCAGGAAGTCGTGGAGGGCGGCGGAGAGTCCGGTGGTCACCTCGTGCCGGCCGTGCCGGGCGGCGTGGGTGAAGGCGGCGCGCAGATTGGCGTGCTCGGTGGTGAACCAGGCGGTGGCCTCGTACGCGTCGGCGAAGGCGGGCAGCCGGGCGGGGCGGGCGGTGGCGAGGGCCGGCGGGTCCGTCCGGTGGCGGGCGAGCCGGAGGCTCGCGTCGGTGGCGGTGTGCAGGCAGTGCGCCAGCAGGCGGTCGACGGCGTCCTCGCGGACGGCCGGGTCGTCCTCGCGGCCCAGGGTCCGGGCGTAGGAGCGCACCAGGTCATGGGTGGTGAAGCGCCCGGGCGCGGGCTCGTCGATGAGGTGGCGGTCGTACAGCTCGTCCACGAGTCCCCGGACGGTGGTGAGGTCGGAGCCGTACAGGGCCGCGGCGGCGTACAGGTCGAGGTCGGTGCCGGGGAGCAGTCCGACGCGGCGCAGCAGCGTCCGGCAGTCGGCGGTGAGGGCGCGGTACGACAGCTCGAAGGCGGCGGCCACGGACACGTGCTCGGCGGCGAGGGCGGCGGTCCGGCCGGCGGCGGAGCCGAGGTCGTCGGCGAGGTCGGCGGGGGTCCAGTGGCGGCGGTGGCGCAGCCGGGCGGCGACGAGGTGGAGGGCGAGCGGCAGGTGCCCGCACATGCGGGCCAGCCGGGCGACGGACGGGTCGTCGCGGGTGATGTCGGCGCGGCCCGAGCGGGCGATGAGCAGCCCGACGGCCTCGTCCTCCGGCAGGGTGTCGAGGGTGAGGGGCCGGGCGTCGGCGAGGGCCTCCAGACGGCGCCGGCTGGTCACCAGGACGAGGGAGCCGGGGGTGCCGGGCAGCAGGGGCTCGATCTGCTCGGTGCCGGCCGCGTCGTCGAGGACGATCAGCATGCGGCGGCCGGCGATCCGGCTGCGCCACGCTCCGGCGCGGGCGGCGAGCCCCTCGGGTATCCGCCGGGGGTTCTCGCCGGCCGCGAGGAGCAGTTCGGCGAGGGCGTCCTCGGGGGCCAGGGGCGGGGTGCCGGCGGTGTGCGCGTGGAGGGGGAGGAAGATCTGGCCGTCGGGGTAGGCGGCGCGCACCCGGTGGGCGAGGCGGAGGGCGAAGGCGGTCTTCCCGATGCCGGGCATGCCGTCGACGGCGTACACGCGCACGTCGGGGGTGGCGGGGACGGTGTCCGTCCCGTCCTCCTCCGGGGGGATCAGCTCCGCGAGGATGGCGTCGAGTTGGGGCGCGCGGCCGGTGAAGGAGACCGGGTCGCGCGGCAGGGCCATGGGGACGGCGGGCGGGGCGGGGGTGCGGGGGCGGGCGGGCGCGGTGGCGGACGGCTCGTCCTCCAGGGCCCGTTGGAAGGCGGCGCGGCCGGCCGGGCCGGGCTCGATGCCCAGGGTCTCGGCGAGGGCGTGCCGCAGGGCGTGGTACGCCTCCAGTGCCTCGGCCCGGCGGCCGGCGTGGTGCAGGGCCAGGACGAGGTGCACGTGGAAGGGCTCGCGGAGCGGGAACTCGCGTGTGAGGAGCCGGAGTTCGGGAAGATGTTCATGGAGCAGGCCGGCCTGCGCGGCGGCGTCGAGACGTAGTTCGAGGGCCTGGAGGCGGGCCTCCTGCCACCGCGCGGTGTCGGAGGCGGCGCGGGTGGCGAGGGCGGGGAACTCCGCGAGGGGGGTGTCCCGCCAGAGCGCCGGCACCTCCTCGGTGACGTGCGCGATCCGGTCCCAGTCGCCGAGGGAGCGGGCCGCCCGCGCCTCGTCGAGGGCGTGGACGAGCCGGTCGGCGTCGAGTTCGCCCGGTTCGACGCGGAGGACGAGTCCGCCGTCCCGGCTGCGGACCCGGGTCGGGTCGCCGAGCGCGCGGCGCAGGCGCGCCACGTGGTTGTGCAGGGAGGCCCGGGCGCTGGCGGGGGGCCGGCCGTCCCAGACGGCGTCCTCCAGGCGGTCGAGCGGGACGACCCGGTTGGGGGCGAGCAGCAGCGCGGCCAGCAGGGTCCGCAGTTTGGGCGAGCCCGGAGTGAGTTCGGCCCCCCGCTCGTCCGTGACCGCCAGCGGGCCGAGCACGGCGAACCGCATGTCCCTCCCCCGATCGGATCGCGCGGGCCGGGTGCGGGCCGCGCGCGAGCAGATCGTAACGGCGGGGCCGGAACCCCGGGGAATCACGCCACGGGCTGGGACCGGCGGGCCCGGTGCCGGAGGTTGACGGCCGCCGCCCTGGCCACGGAGCGCGGGTTGAGGAAGCCGAACGGGCCGATCAGCCGGGAGGCGAAGAGGTACATGTGGCGGGCGGCCCGCGCGTCCCGGGCGGCGGCGGCGAACATCAGTCGCTCCATCGGGTTGAAGGGACGGGAGCGGGCGAAGTCGACGGCGAGCCGCTGGTGGGGGCGGATCCGGCGGCGGTGGACGCGGGCGTAGGCCGCCAGGGAGCGGTCGAGGTCGCCGCCGCCGGCCGCGGCGGCGGCCACCTCCTCGGCCAGCCAGTGCGCGGTCTGGAGCGCCCAGCCGCAGCCGACGCCCCACAGCGGGTCGCCGGTGAGGGCGGCGTCGCCGATCAGGGCGATGCCGGGGGCGGTGGGGTCCCGGGTGATCAGGGGGTGGTCGACGGTGCCGATGATCTTCGAGACGCGTTCGGCGGAGTCGATGGGGGGCGCCTCGGGCAGGGCGCGGACGAACGCCTCGAAGCTGCCCTCCAGGTCGTCCCGGAAGGCGGGGAGGTGCTTCTTGTCGGGGAGGACGGCGAGGACCGTGACTTCGTCGTCGTTGGGGAACGAGTACGCCATGTCGGGTTCGAGGAACCACGCCTGGCCGAGGCCGCCGGGCAGCGGCAGGCCGCGGTAGTGGGCGAGGTAGCCGAAGCGGCCGTTGGCGTACCGCCGGGTGGGGATGCCGGCGAGTCCGGCGACGGCGGAGTCCTTGCCGTCGGCGCCGACCACCAGCCGGGCGCGCAGCTCCCGTTCGCCGTCGGGGGTGGCGACGCGGACGCCGGCGGTCCGCCCGCCCTCCTGGAGCAGTCCGGTCGTCCGGTGGCCGAGGAGGAGGTCGACGCCGGGGGTCCGGGCGGCGTGGGACCGGATGAGCGGGTCGAGGGTGGAGCGGCGGACGTTGTAGGCGTACGGGAGTTCGGGGCCGCCCGGCTCGGCCTTCGGCTCGATCCATCCCCAACGGGTGTACCACCGGGCTTCGTTGCGGACCGCGCCGGCCTTCTCCAGGTCCGGTACGAGGCCCAGCTCGTCGAGGACCGGGTAGGCGCAGGCGGTGAGGGCGTGGGTGCAGAGCACCTTGTACGCCGCGGGGTCGGAGCGGCGCTCCAGCAGGGCGACGCGCGCCCCCCGGCGCGCGAGCAGGATCGCCGCCGCGCAGCCGGCGGGGCCGGCGCCCACGACGACGACGTCGTACGCGCCGTCCGGCTGCCGTCCGGGCGGTGTGGTGTCGGGCTCGGTCATGCGCGGATCGCCCCCTGGGTGGGTGAAGTGGTGTCCACTCCTGTCAGGGGCATGACCTTGCTGTCAAGGGTTCGGGGACGGCACGGAAGGGGCGGCGGAGGTTCCGCCCCGGCCGCTCCTACGCTCCCGGGGCGTAGGTCGCCAGGTAGGCGGTGACCAGCCGGCGGGCCTCGGCCATCGTCTCGTCGTCGCCGTCCGGGGAACGCCGGAAGGCGATGTCGAAGAGCCCGCCGCCGGTCTCGAAGGCGATCCGCAGGACCAGGGCGGGGGTGTCGGGACGGATCCGCCCCCGCTCGGTCAGGACCCGCCACAGTCGGTCGGCCTGCTCCTCGTCGAAGGCGCGGACCGACTCGTCGAGCGCCTTGGCGCGGCCGTTGAACCACAGTTCGGCGCAGCTGGGGTGGGCGCGGAAGTAGGCGAGGAAGGGGTCGATCACGGAGTCGACGGCCTCGGCCAGCGTGTCCGCCCCCGGACGCTCCAGGGAGGCGGCGAGGGCGGCGGCGAGCGCCGTCATGTGGCGCTGGAGCAGCTCGGCGTCGACCTCGTGGCGGTCGGAGAAGTAGTGGTACATGGACGCCACCGGGATGCCGGCCCGTTCGCCGACCGCCTTGAGCGTGGCCGCCTCGTACCCCTGCTCGGCCAGCAGCGCCTCGGCGGCGTCGAGGATGGCCTTCCGCCGCTCCACACCGCGGCGCTGCACCACGGCCGGGCGGGCCGGTGCCTGGGTCGTCGACTTCTTTTCGAACACGATTCGAGATCGTATCAGTCGTATCGGTCACGCCGGGGCGATCCGCGCGAAGGGCCCGCCGGGGTGGATCCGGAGCCCCGGCGTGACCGCCCGGGCGGCCCGCCCCGACGCACGGCGGCGTCCGCCAGGGAGGGTACGTCGAGCCGGCGGCCGTCACCGGTCGCGCGGTGGGCGGGGCGCCCGTCAGCCGCAGAGCAGCGCCGCGCGCAGGTCGGCCTTGTGGTCGAGCCGGGACAGGTCCCGGCCGGTCAGCGCCTCGATCCGGCGCACGCGGTAGTGGACCGTGTTGACGTGCAGGTGCAGGGCCGCGGCGGTCCGCGCCCACGAGCAGTCGTGCGCCAGGAACGTCCTCAGCGTCTCCAGGAGCATCGCGCCCGACCCCCGCCCCGCGCCGAGCAGCGGCCCGAGGACCGTCGCGCGGTAGGCGTCCCGCACGTCGGCGGGGACGCCCGCGAGCAGCGGCTCCAGCCCGTCGAGGTCCCCGAGGCCGGCGACCCGGGGCGCCGCGGGTCGGGCGGCCCGCGCCGCGGCCAGGGCGT
>NZ_BNBS01000176.1 GCF_014656075.1 Streptomyces hydrogenans | reverse complement strand
TCCAGACCGAAGCCGTTTCCTGGTCCTCTTCCGCCGCAGCCCGGTCACACCCCTCCTGAGGAGTAGAGCTCTGTCTCCCGACCCCACCGCCCTCCACCCGCTGCCCGCCCACGACCGGGTGGTGTTCCTCAAGCCCCTGGTCACCTCGCCGACCATCACCGTGGGCGAGTACACCTACTACGACGACCCTGGCGGCGCCACGGACTTCGAGCACCGCAACGTCCTCTACGCCTACGGGCCCGAGCGCCTGGTCATCGGCAGGTACTGCGCGCTCGCCACGGGGACCACCTTCCTGATGGCCGGGGCCGAACATCCCACCATGGGGGTGTCCACCTACCCGTTCACCATGTTCGGCGGCCGCTGGGCCGAGCAGACCCTGGACATCGTCACCACCATGCCCAGCCGCGGTGACACGGTCGTCGGCAACGACGTCTGGTTCGGCTACGGGGCGACCGTCATGCCCGGTGTACGCATCGGGGACGGCGCGATCATCGCGGCCGGCGCGGTGATCACGGCCGACGTCCCGCCGTACACGATCGTCGGCGGTAACCCGGCCCGGCCGATCCGCCGGCGCTTCGACGAAGCCGACGTCGAACGGCTGCAACGCGCCGCCTGGTGGGAGTGGCCCGCCGACCTCGTCACCGACCACGCCCGCACCATCATTGCCGGAACCCCCACCGACATCGCCCGCATCGCCACCGAACACGGATTGGACAAGTCCCTTTGAACCCTGTGACCCAGGTGTCCATCGAAGAGCGCACGGTGGCCGACCCCACGGCCGGACCCTACGCCCTCACCACAGGCCCGGACGGCGCCCTGTGGTTCACCCTCGTCCACGGCGGCCGACTCGGCCGGCTCGTCCCCGACGGGGAACCGACGAGCCACCGGCTCGACCCCGACTGCGGACCGACCGTCATCACCCCCGGCCCGGACGGCGCCCTGTGGTTCACCGAGTACCGGGCGGACCGGATCGGACGCATCGCCACCGACGGCGTGATCGACGAGTTCGCCCTGCCCACGCCCGACTGCGGGCCGTTCGGCATCGCGGCGGGCCCCGACGGCGCGCTGTGGTTCACCGAGACCGCCGCCGACCGCATCGGCCGCCTCACCGTCAACGGCCGCGTCACCGAGTTCCCGCTCCCCGTGACCGGCGCCTTCCCGTCCGCGATCACCGCTGGCGGCGACGGCGGGATGTGGTTCACCCTCAACCAGGCCAACGCCATCGGCCGGATCGGCATGGACGGCGCCGTCGTCCTCCACCCCCTTCCGACCGAGGAGGCCGCACCAGTGGGAATCGCCGCGAGCCACCACGGAGCGCTGTGGTTCACCGAGATCGCCGCCGGGCAGATCGGCCGGATCACCCCCGACGGGCGGATCACCGAGTTCCCGTTGCCCGATCGCACCGCACGGCCGCACGCCGTCACCGTCGACGACGACGGCACCGTGTGGTTCACCGAATGGGGAGGCAACCGCGTCGGCGCCCTCACCCCCGACGGCTCCCTCACCGTCCACGACCTCCCCACCCCCCGCTCCGAACCCCACGGCATCGCCGTCGGCCCCGACGGCGCCCTGTGGACCGCGCTCGAAACCGGCGCGCTCGCCCGCATCACCACCTGACCACCCCTTCCCACTCCGCCGAATTGACAGCGGCCGCCACACGGCGGCTTGAGAGGAGCATCCATGAAATACGCGCTCGTGATCTTCGAGACGGACGAGTCGCGCCGCCGGATCCAGGCCGACCGTGCCGCGTACCGCAAGGAGTACGAGGGCTGGATCGGCGGGCTCGCGGCGGCCGGGAAGCTGGTGGGGGGCGAGGCCCTGGAGACCGAGCACACCGCCCCCGCGACCGTACGCACCGCGGCCGACGGGACGACGGTGGTGACCGACGGACCCGCGCACACCGGTGAGGAGACCCTCGGCGGCTGGTTCGTCGTCGACGTGGCCGACCGCGCGGAAGCCCTCGAACTGGCCAGGAGCCTGCCCACCCCCGAGACCGTCGAGATCCGCCCCCTCCTCGAATCCGCCTGACCGGGCATCTGTCGAACGCGCCTTCGCCCTGCTGATGTCCTGGCGACTGCTCCGACGAGCCAGATGATCCACTCACCGCATCGGCACCGCCGTCCAGCCCGTCCACACCCTGCTGACCTGCAGCTATTCAGGATGAAAACGGCTCAGTCCCCGCTTTCGAAGGCGTGACCCGTGTCAACGGTCCCGGCTGCGCTTGCGTCGCCAGGGCGTGTGCGACCTGGTGTCGCTTCTTTCGGCGGGCGGTCCGTGCATGCCGGAAGGCGTTCACCGCCGTGCAGGCGATAAGGCCGGTGAGGGCGGCGCCGCCGACAACGTGGAGCATCGGTCCGTACGGGTTGACGGTCTCGGCGCCGCTGTTGCCGGTGAGGGCACCGAGGGGCAGGACGAGAAAGGTGGTGACGAGGAGGGAGCCCGGAAAGGAGAGGAAGAACAGGACGGCCTGGGTTTGGTCGCTGTGGAGTCCGGCCGTCCCGCGGGCCGCGGTCGCCGCTGCGATGAGCCCGACGTAGACGCAGGCGAGCACGGTGGCCTTCCGGCCGGCGCAGGCGGTGCGCTGAGCACTCATGACGGGTCGCCACCATTCTCCAGAGGGCCGGAAAGGGGGGTACCGGCATACGGTCGGCCGTCCCCTCGCCGCAACACGGGACGCGGGCAGCCCGGCCACCCTCGGGAACAGATTGTTGAACATGTTCAATTCTAATGCCATGGGGATGGATCATCCCTGCTCGCATCGAGTTCCTGGAGCCCAGCCCAGTCCTGCGATGCGGCGAAAGGTCCCCGGGCGCCTGACGGGTACGAGCCCTCACCCGTGCGGAGCTCACGCCGTAGGGCTCGGCACCGCCCGCCCCCAGCACCTGGACGACGGGGATGACGTGCCCAGCCGCTGCCCTCGCCCGCTGCCCTCGCCCGGTGTCCCGGCGGCAAACGAACCGCAGAAGTCTCACATGTACGCGAAGTACCGATCGTTCCAGTACGCCACCCCCACGTCGCTCTCGGCTTCGTCCTCGCCGTCGGTCACCTCGCCGGCAGCAACCAGCGCCGCGATCAGCTCCTCGTCCCGGTGCGCTTCCAGAAACGACGGTCCGTCGTAGCGCTCACGGAGCAGCTCCGCCGGGACGAAGGTGCACCCCACCGCCGTACAGACGCCGTCGAGCCACGTCACGAACTCCTGGGTCAGAGCGGCCTCGCTGCCGGGGGCACTCTCGTCGACCACCCCTCTCACGGTGACGAAGTAGGTACCGAAATTGCTCATCGCGACACGTAGAGGCCGGCCGAGACCCGTCGCGTCCGCCGGAACATCGATGACGCCGTAGAAGCTGGCATCCTGAGCCAGGCCACCTGTACAGGACGGTCCGAAGCGTTCCTCCAGGACGCTCACGAGCCGGGCGAAGCATTCCCGTGCAGCGTCCGGATCGAAAGCTTCAGGTCGCTCCAGATGGCGGGGGTCGTCGTACTCCAGGAGGAGCTGACGGATCTGGCCCAGAGGGAGCACGCTGTCCCCTTTCGTCAGTTCTGGCGCCGGGATGTGCCATAAGCCCGCAGCCCGGGCACGCTACCCAGCCGCGTGAACCGGTGAGACCAGCTCACCCGGCATGCACCCAGCTGTTCCGGGACGTTCAGGCCCGCCCACCGCGGCCGCCAGCAGCCCCGCCCGGCTCTCGCCGAACGCTGCCGGGACGCGCCCGCCGCACCGCCAGCGTGTAGTCAGCGCTCACCCACGCAGCGCGGCCCAGGTTCGCCCCCGGTGATGGCGGGGATACGCGACAGGGGCCCGGCAGTTGCCGGACCCCTGTCCTTTAGTAGCGGGGACAGGATTTGAACCTGCGACCTCTGGGTTATGAGCCCAGCGAGCTACCGAGCTGCTCCACCCCGCGTCGGTGAAACAACTCTACACAGCGTCCGACGCGGAACCGGCAGCATTTTCCGTGCGGGCTTGAGGGTCAGGCACGGACGATGTTCTGGGCCTGCGGGCCCTTCTGCCCCTGCGTCACATCGAAGGTCACCGTCTCGCCCTCGGCGAGTTCGCGGTAGCCGTTGCCGGAGATGTGGGAGTAATGAGCGAAGACATCCGCGCCGCCGTCCTGGGCGATGAAGCCGAAGCCCTTCTCCGCGTTGAACCACTTCACGGTACCGCTGGCCATACTCGTATCCATTCGATCCTGCCGGGAGCCCCGGCCACTCGAGAAGAAGGACACCTTCCCCTGCTGGGGAGACGTCCAGCACCTGTGCCCTGCCGCCCGCGATCCGGCTGATCTAGTCGCGCGGGCCATCGGGTCGGCGCGGACCGGGAGGCGGGGGCGGGGTTACTTGCCCTTGGCGGCTTCCTTGAGCTTCGAGCCCGCGGAGACCTTCACGCAGCGAAGCCCGCGGTGTCCGGTGCCCCGAGCGCGTAGCCGACGGCCCGCCCCGCGCCGTCGTCGAGTACGAAGGCGAAGTCCGGTTCCAGCTCCACGTAGGGGTAGGCGAAGATCACGGGCATCAGCTCGGGATCGGGGTAGAGACCGGAGGAGTCCCCGCCTTCGTGCGCCGTCCTGACGCAGATGTCCGCGAGTTCGGCGCGGTCCGAGGGGCGGTAGCGGCGGACGAAGGCTGTTGTTGTCACCCGGGTGATGGTTCCAGGTAGGGAGCGCTCCCACAATGTGCCGGCAGACGTATGAGGGGCCACTGGCGATCGCTCCGCGAAAGTCCATGGGCGCTGTTGCCCAGCGCTGCTCAAGGAACGCAGTTCAGCACGCCGGCAGGGGACGTGAGGCGGGTGCCGACCGGGCAGGGGGGACTGTGGGCGCGGCCCCACACTGGCCCGCTGCGAGCCCCGCCCGATAGGCCATGGCGTCTTCTGTTCCCCCTACCCGCGGTGATGGACGTCTGGCTCGGTCGACGGTCGAGACGTCGCGTGCCGACGGGTTCGGAGGCGCCAGCGTTCTTGCCGAGGCGGCATCGACGTGTTCCTGACGAAGACGTTCACCGATCCCAGGACCCTGCTCAGTGAGGGTGCGGCGGTCGCTCCGTTTCCCTCGGAGCGCACCGTTGCGCCTCTCCGCGCCGATGTCGCTCGTGCCGCGTCGGAGTCGTGCTCGGGCGTTTCGGGGTGGCCGATCGATGTGTGACCGTGACCCTGCCGCGATGCAGACGGTGTGCAGCGATCTTTACGATTCCGCCATGATCATGTCGTCTATAGATCCCCACTCGGAAAGCTTCGCCGACGGCCAGGCCATGGGCGTGCTCCTCGCGACCGGCATAGCGCTGATCGTCATCTGGGTCGCGACCCGGACGTGGCGTCGCGGCCCGAAGCCGACGGGCGGGGTGACCGCTGAACGGGCCATGGCCCTTGCCGTCCGGCGGGAGAACATCGTCCGGGGTGTGCTGCTGGTCGTCGCTGCGGCGGGACTGCTGCGGGGGTTCACCTACGAGGGGGAACCACCCGCCGCCGACGCGGCCCCTGTCGTCCAGGACTCCGCAACCACCGACCCGACCGCCACGAAGGCACCGGCACAGCTTGAGCGTGTCATCGCCGCCGCCCCTCGCGTCGGCTCCTACCGCCTGATCACCGGCACCCAGGCCGCCGAGTACGAGCAGATGACCTCGGGCCAGGCGACGTCGGGCAAGCAGTGGTTCTACGACGGCCCAGGCCAGGGACCGGTAGGCGCAGTGCTGCAGATCAACGCCGTCGAATGGGACGCCGAGCTGGCCGCAACCAAGAGCTCCCAGACCATGACCCACGAACTGCGCACCTTCTTCGCCGGCGCGCAGGCCACCGAGGTCAAGGCCTTCGAGGCGGGCCCCTGGGGCGGCAAGCTCAGCTGTGGCTTCGCGGCATCGACTGCCGGAAGGCCCATCGCGTGTGCCTGGACCGACTCCGGTACGTGGGGCCGGGTGATGCTGACGGACGAGCAGAGCCTTGCCCGGGCGGCCGAGCTCGCCCTGCAATTCCGCACCGAGTCGGAGTCACGCACCTGACAGGCACCGGAGCCTCGCAACCCCGGTGCGCGCTCCGTAGCGTGAACTCAGAGCCTTGGAGGCGAGTCTGCCGTGTGGGCGATCGCTTGGCACGGCTGGCCCGCAGCGGGCGACGGATCGCATCCGGGCAGTCGGTTTTGGCTGGGTGCCGGTCCGTGATCGCGACTCGGCAGTGGCCGGGCTGCGGGAGACTGTGGGGTGCCTACTTCCCGATCACTTGCAGCCTCCGGGGAGATACGCGCGTATCTCATCGATGAGCTGAATCTCGCTGTGCGGCGTCCCAGTGCGTTCGGGAGGGAGTCGGAGCTGGCCTTGCGGATGCTGGTGGATCATTTGCTGGTCGTGGAGTGCCAGCCAGAGGGTTTGATCGAGCAGCAGCGCGAGTGGCAAGAGCGCGGTGCCTGGTCGAGCACCGGTGTCGCGGGCGTGTTCCGTGATCTGATCCCGGAGCGCTACTACGAGTACGGAATTGCCTCGGTGTATGCCGAGTTTGCGCACCTACGCGGCTGGCTCAAGCCCGACCGTGTATTGGCCCCTGACGAACACGCCCACATGCAGGGTACGGTCCGCCAGTGGGCAGCTGAGGACCGCGTGTGGACCGACGTCGTTGATGCGTTCGGCGCCCCGTCCGTGCTGTTCGGCAGTACGAACCCCTCCTACGGCAAGACCCTCGGCTACCTGACCGAGAACCCGCAGGAACCGATGGTGTCCTTCCACCTCTGGAACGGAGGGAACGGCGGTGCTCCGGGAGCCGAGCAGACATGGCCGCCACCGTATGAAGAGCCCCTCCTGCTCGCGGTGCGCTTCGGAAGGGGGCCCTTCCGCCAGACCTTCACCTTCACCCCGGAGGGCCGGCGACGGCTGCCTGCGGAGTAGTGGCTCAGGAGCATCGGGCGAGGAATCACCCTCCGATAGGTCTGCTCAGGAGAACCGGAGGACGGCTGCTGCCTCGGCGGGGGAGTCTGGTGGCCCGTTGATGGGTCGAACGGATGAGGACGAGAACCAGAGCGGCCAGGTCGGCCGCCCCGGCGTCATCGTCCGCGTAGCGCGTGGTCTGCAAAGGGCCGACATGGTCCAAACGGACTCCCTCCAGCTCCAAGACGTAGGCCAGGGTGAGCATGGCGAGGCGGGCGTTGCCGTCCGGGAAGGGATGGAAGAAGGCCACGTCCAAGTACGCCCTGGCCGCGCGGGCGGCCAGGGGGACTCGCGGGTCGGCGCTGTCGCGCAGACAGCGCTCGAAGTCGTTCTGGGTGTGTGAGGTGAGGGCGTAGCGCTCCCGGCCACCTTTGGCGAAGGCGTCGCCTTGTCGGAACCGCACCCCAGGTATGCCGAGGACCAGCTGCTGCCAGCCGGTCAGAAGCGTGCAGGTGAGCGGGAGTCCATGAGAAGCGTCGGTGCGCGATCGAGTCAGCGCCGCGAGCAATCGCCGGCCTCGAGCGGGATCCGCGGAACGGCTGCCTTCCCGGCACCAGATGACAAAGCCGTCCACGAGGGGCGCGACCGGGGCCGTCGCCTCACCGGCCGCTGACGTCCAGTCGATCTCGTTCCTGATCCGGCCCCAGGCGGCCAAGGCGTCAGTGTTCACGGTAGGGCTGCACTCCGGTCAGTTCCACGGCGAGGTCCTCTCCCACGGTGTCGATGAGGGTCCGCGATGGCGCGATCCAGCTCTCGAACCGTCCGCCGATCGCGGTGTCGACCGCAGCTTTCGCGTCCTGAGCTCCCATGCCCGTGGAGGAGAGGAACCACGTCAGCACCGTGTGACAGAGGCCGTACCAGCCGCACTGGGCACCCGTACGGTCCATGACCACGGTCACGAGCCGGGTCGCCGCCCGTTCCAGATGCCAGCTGCGATCCTCGGCATGCGCTCCATGGGGTGGAGCCAACTGCTCGAACCGATCCGCCAACTCCTCCAGCCAATCGCGCCACTCCAGCAGCGACGCGACCACCAGGGCGGCCGTTGCCACGGGCTCATCCACGGAATGGGAGGCGCAGCACCACTGGGTGACGCCGCCACCGCCTACGCCCTCGCCGCCCGCCCAATGCCATCCGCAGGTCCATCGACCGTATCGGGCGGCCAGGAGCACCGTGACCTCGTTGGTGAAGCGATGTCTTTCTGCCCACCCGGCATCGTCACCAGGCACCATCGAGGCGATCACCGCGGTCATCTCGGACGCCTCCGCTTCGTCCCAGTCGAAGGCGATGCGGTCGGGATCGACGGCAGACCACGGCAGCCAGGCCGGAGCGAGCTCGTAGTCGATTTCCGTGATGTTCCTCCAAACCAGGCGCGGTCGAACAACCGGGTGATCATGCCAAAGGCCCGTAGCCTTGGCACGCTGATTTCAGGCGCACCTCTCTCACATCAGGGCACACAGCGCGAGGCGGTGGCGCGTCAGGCGCCTCTTTCGTGGCGGCGCCGGTAGCGGGCGTTGCCCCCGGTGGATGCCCGTGGTGAGACAAAGACCCAGCGGCCCCTCGCGCGACGCGTGGATCGGGGGGCAAAAGTACCCTGCCCCCATGACGCTCTACTTCGACGCGGCGGCGGTGCTCTTCCAAGTGCACCCGAGCTGTCACGGGCGCTGGGGCGACCGGCTGTGGCTCAACGTCCCGGGGCCGGTGTACGGCGCCGAGACGGACAACTGCGCGACAGGTCGGCTCGAAGCCCCGCGTCACGTCCACTACGGCGGTCAGTACTTCACCGAGTACGTATACCGCCAACCGCGCACACCGGACGAGGTGAGAGACGTACTCAGTGCCATCGAAGCGGACCCCATGGACGGCTACGCCTGGGACGGAGACCAGTGGTGGACACCGGAGCTGGTCCGGGAGTGGTGGCGGGACCGGGAGCGGATCCTGGAGTACCTGAGAGACCAGATGCACGAGTGGGAGCGGTACGACCGGTGGGTCCCGAGCCAACGAGCAGTGGAGGGCGCTCTGGACTTCGCGGCCTACATCGCCGGCGGCACCGACGCCGGAAGCCTGGAGACGGACCTGCGGATCTACCTCTACTGGCTGCAGGAACGCCGCTCTCCCACCCTGGCCGACCGACTGCCCGGGCTCTAGATCGATGCACCCTTCCACCGCGGAATGCGTTCGCCGCCTGCCGTTCGACATCTCCTTCTGAGGGGCGCGACCATGAAGAAGTCGATTTTGGTCGAGTCCATCAGGTATTCCGCGGCGTGCCCGGGATGCGGTGCCGAGGCGGAGTGGCTGGGTGTTCAGGCCCTGGTGGGCGAGGAACTCCGCTGGGATGCCGAGTCGACGTGTCCGGCCTGCGGGTCCGCTGCGGCGGTCTGTGGCGGTGACCTGCCGGAGGAGCTGCGTGACCGACTGCTCTCCGAGCACGGGCGGGCACGGTTGCGGGTGGCCCCGCAGACAAGGAACGCCGCCGTCATGCGGGTCCTGCGGGCGGAACTCGGCATCGGACTGGGCGAGGTCCGGGCCGTGCTGGAGCAGATTTCGACCGGGCAGTACACAGGGACCCTGCCCGAGATGGAACTCCTGGCGCGGAAGCTGCGGGCATCCGGCATCGAAGCGGCCGCTTCACGGATGGGGGATCGAGCGAGCCTGCCGGGCGGAACGGCCGGGTTCGGCTAGGAGTTGTCGTCAAAGTGTCACGCCCACATCAGGAGTGATGCGAGAGTGATGGCCGCCTTGTAGGACTCGGCAGTCTTGTCGTACCGGGTGGCGATGCCGCGCCATTGCTTCAAGCGGTTGAAGCACCGTTCCACGATGTTGCGCCGCTTGTAGATCTGTTTGTCGAAGGCCGGCGGGCGGCCACCCCGGCTGCCCCGCCGGGCCCGGTTGCCGACCTGGTCGGCCCTTTCCGGAATAGTGTGCGGGATGCTCCGGCGTCGCAGCCAGGCGCGGATCGCCTTCGAGCTGTAACCCTTGTCGCCGATGACGTGGCCGGGCCGGACACGCGGTCGTCCCGCCCCGAGGCGGGGTACGCGTATCGCCTTCATCACGGCGGTGAACTGGGTGCAGTCGTTGGTGTTGCCGCCGGTGACCACCAGGGCGAGGGGGCGACCCAGGCCGTCGCAGGCCAGATGAATCTTGTTGGTCAGACCGCCTCTGGAGCGACCGAGCGCCGGGCTGCGGTGCCCCCTTTTCGGGCCCCGGCCGCGTGCTGATGGGACCGGACGATGCTGGAGTCGACCGACACCAGCCAGTCGATGTCTCCAGCTGCATCCGCCCGGGCCTGTGCGGTCTGCAGCATTCGGTCGAACGTGCCGTCCGCCGCCCAGCGGCGGAAGCGGGTGTGCAGGCTGGCCCAGGAGCCGTACCGCTCGGGCACATCTCGCCAGGCCACCCCGGCCCGGAACTTCCAGACGATCCCGTTGAGCATCGTCCGGTCGTCCAGCCGAGGTCGCCCCATCGACGTCCGAGGCAGCAATGGCCGCACGAAATCCCACTCGGCATCCGTCAGTTCATGACGTCGTATCACCCGATCATGATTCACCAGCCGAGATCACATAGGCGGCAGAACCTAGCGACTCGTCTTGGCGTCGCTGTTCACGTACGAGTCGATGCTGACCGAGTAGCCGGCCCCGGTGGTGAGGTCGGGGCGGCTTCCATGACCGTCTTTCGCGAGGCGCTCGGCGGTGAGGAAGACGATCGACAGGGTCATGTCCTCTCTGATGAAGCGCAGGTCGCCGAGCAAGGCTTCGGGGTCCTGAGTCCATCCGTCCCGTACCACCGCCGTCCAGTAGTGCGCGGTCACTTCGGCCCGTGTGCCAGGGAAGGTGTACGTCCGGTCGGCATACACCACGACCTCACCGCTGTCCGCCCAGCAGCCGGCGTCCACTTCCTCGAATCCCCGGGCGATGGTGGCTCCGTCGGGCCGGGAGTTGAGGATGTCGAGCGCCGCCATCTCCTTTACCCGGTCGTCAGTCCCCTCGCAGTCTCTGGTGAGTTCCAGCAGGGCGCAGCCGGTGAGCGTGGCAGCCGCAAGCGTGGTCGACAGGAGCAGGGATATCGGGTGGGTGGTACTTGTCCGCAGGGGCAAAGAGGGATCCAGGGTGCGGGCCCGGGCGGAGGGGGAGAGGCCGCCGGACAAGAGAGTCATACGTGCCGGCTCCGGAGCAGGCACGGCCCAGTTCTACCAGCAGTCGTGACTCTCGTTCTTGATGTGAGCGTGGCACATTGACGACACCGCCTAGGTCCGCGACGAGTTCGGAACGGCAGAGCGAGGGCTCTGAGATAGTCGACATCTTCGCCCCGGCACCCCCGGAGATGTCGTGAATCTCGACGACCAGCGAGCAGCAATAATCAGCTCCTGGAACGCCCGGCATCCGGGGAACCAGATCTGACCCGCCCTCACAGCCGCAGTCACTCTGCGTGAGCCCATCACACAACTTTGTGCCAGAACCCGAGGATGGGCAGTGCTTTCGGCCTGGAGAGTGATGGGTCGTGCTCAGGTCGAGTGGACTTCGACCGTGCGGCCGTCGGGGTCGGTGAGGGTGTGGTGTCCTGGTGTGAGTGGTGGAGTGGCCGTGTTGCCGTCGATGGCCAGGCCGAGGCGTAGTGCGTCCGTCTGGCGTTCAGGGCGGGCTGGGTAGAGCTCGAACACCATGCCGTTCGGAAGGACCGCGGCGTAGTGCTCGGGACCGTGGCCGTGCCGCTCCGCGGTGAAGTCCAGGCCAAGACTCTGGTAGAAACGCCGGCATTCCTCAAGTCGCGGCGAGTACAGCACCAGCAACGTCACGCCGACTGGCATCGGGTCACTCATCGATTCCTGGCCTTTGCTGACGAGCGAGGCCCGTCGTAGTGGACTACGAGTACACCTGCCACCAGCGGTCCGCCTCGGCGCGAGCCACTTCGGCGTCGTACTGATGCGCGTCGAAGTGGAGCTCCGGCGGCGGGGAGGGGGCGGGAGTGAGAGGGGACGACCACGGCACCTCCCAGTCCGACCACTGGACGATCTCCCCGCACCGCTGTACGACCACGGTCAGGAAGCCGCAGCAGCCGCCCGTGCACTCGGGTTCCCCCAGCTCCAGGCGGCGCGGTTCGCCGGTCGCTCGCAACGGGCTGGGCAGCCCCGCCGGCAGCATCTGGGCCGCGTACGGTCCGCGGCCACCGTCGTCGACCGCTTCCTGAACGACGTCCTCACCATTGACCCAGAATCGCAGCGTGGCAGCGAACCGGGGTCCCGGCGGCAGCGCCTTGATCTCCAGACAGTCGAACATCAGACCACTGTACGGGGCGCGCCGATGCCCGGGATCCACGTCACCGGCTTCCCCTTATGACACGTTCCGGTAGGCGGCAGCAGGCCGGACCACGGGGTGGCCCCAG
>NZ_BNBS01000175.1 GCF_014656075.1 Streptomyces hydrogenans | reverse complement strand
CTAGAGCTCGGCCGGGATCCCGCGCCCACCGAGCACGACCGTTCCGTCGGCCGGATCCCGTCACCGACCGGGTGTCCTGCCTCAATCGGGCAGGTTGCCGTCGCCGCCCATGTTCGCGACGACGCGGCGCAGCACGTCGATCGTGGTCGCGAAGTCCGCCGTGTCGATGCCCTCGTGCACCTGCCGGTGGACGCGGAGGTTGCGTTCCCGGGCGCGCGCCCGGCCCTCCTCCCCCTCCGTGGTCAGCGCGATGCGTCCGGTGCTCTCGTCCTCCGTCAGCCAGCCGCGGGCGACGAGGTCGTCGAAGACGCGCGGGAAGTCGGTCCGGGCGTCGTCCCACGGCACCAGCCGTTCGGTCAGCTCCTCGCGGTTCCACCGGCCGGGAGAGCCGGCGGCGTGGTTGAGGATCCACCAGTGCGGCTGGGTGAGGCCCTCCACCGCCAGCTGCTCGCGCAGGGCGCCGACGACCAGCCGGAAGGCCATGCCGGTCCAGGCACCGATGGGCTGGGCGGCCAGCTGCTGCCGCGAGTAGTCCTTGAGCGTCGCGTTCACGTGCGTCTCCTTCGCGTTCGGGTGATCGGCGGAACACGGTCACCGTAGAAGCTCAGGTTTGGTTGAGGTCAAGGCCGCCCGCGGTCCGTCGTCAGCCGCCGACCGTCGGCAGGCGGGAAGCCGCGGCGGCACGGATCCGGCGGGTGCGGCCGTCGGCGGCCAGGGCGGTCAGGGCCCGGGCGGACGGGCAGGTCCCGGCCGTGCGGAGCTGGAGCCGGTCCGTGGCCGCGAGCAGGGCCGCGGGGTCCCACGGCTCGCCCAGGGTCATGGCCCGCAGCAGGGTCCACTCGGACAGCCGCCGGGCGGAGAAGGCGTCCGCCGCCACGGGGCCGGTCAGCTCCGCGCGCCAGGAGGGACAGCCGGGGGTTCCGACACGTCCGCGCCCGTCGGTCCGTCGCCGGGGCGACCGCTCCCGGACAGGCGGCATATGCGCCCCCGTCCGGGTGCTTGTCGGCGGCGGTCCGGGACACGACGATGTGCGCCTGGGAGCCGTACGACCTCGACGAGGAGGCCGAATTGAGCGAAGCGACGACGCGGAGGGGCGGGCGGCGCGAGCCGGGGGCCCCGGCACGGCCGGGCGCGCGGCAGGCGGTGCGGACGCTGGTGGCGGAGTCGTGGCGGCGCTCCGAGCGGGCCCGGGTCAGCCGGGACGGCGCGGCGCCGATGGAGCTGGACGAGGAGGAGCTGGCGGCGTACCGGGAGGGGCATCCGCTGGTGGCGGCGATGCCCGTGATCCGGGAGCTGCTGGGCGCGGACGCCCGGGACGGCGGGCATCTGCTCGCCGTGTGCGACGCGGGCGGCCGGCTGCTGTGGGTGGAGGGGGACCCGGCGACGCTGCGAGAGGCGCGGCGGATGAACTTCGTGGCCGGCGCCGGCTGGGCGGAGGCGGCCGCGGGGACCAACGCGCCGGGGACGGCGCTCGCCGTCGGCCGGCCGGTGCAGGTGGTGGCGGCCGAGCACTTCCGGCCGCCGGTGCGGGACTGGACGTGCGCGGCGGCGCCGCTGCACGACCCGCGCAGCGGGCGGCTGCTCGGCGCGGTGGACCTGACGGGAGGCGCGGGGCTCGCGCATCCGCACAGCCTCGGTCTCGTACGGGCGGTGGCGCGGGCGGCCGAGGCCCAGCTGGCGCTGCTCGCCCCCGACCCGGCGCCCGGGCGGCCGCTGCTGACCGCGCTGGGCCGGGACGAGGCGCTGCTGGCGGTGGACGGACGGCGGCTGCGGCTGAGCCGGCGGCACAGCGAGATCGTGGTGGTGCTCGCGCACCGCCCGGAGGGGGTGACCGGCGAGGAGCTGCTGACGCTGCTGTACGAGGACGAGTCGGTCCCGCCGGTGACGCTGCGCGCGGAGCTGTCCCGGCTGCGGGCGCTGCTCGGCCCGGAGCTGCTGCGCTCGCGTCCGTACCGGTTCGCCGGTCCGGTGGACGCGGACTTCGCCGCGGTGGACCGGCGCCTCGCCTCGGGGGCGGTGGCGGCGGCCGCCCGTGACTACGCGGGCCCGCTGCTGCCGGGGTCGGCCGCGCCCGGGGTCGTACGGCTGCGGGAGCGGCTGGCGGACCGGGCGCGGGCGGCGCTGGTGGCGCGGGCGGACCCGCTGCTGCTCGCGGACTGGGCGTACAGCGCGTGGGGCGAGGAGGAGGTGGAGGTGTGGCGGGCGCTGAGCGCGGCGGTGCCGGCCGCCCAGCTGGCGCCCGTGCTGGCCGGGCTCGACCGGCTGGAGGCGGAACTGTCGGCCGGTGCAACGGGGTTGCAACGTCCGCTTCCGCACACTCGGCGGTGAGACAGCGCCGGTCGTGACGACGGCGCGCACCGTCCGGCCCTCCGCGCGAGCCCGCCCCTCCGGTGGCGCGCGGGGACCGGATCCGTCCGACCCGCAGGGAGGTCCGCCCATGACCCGTTACGCCGCACCCGGTACCGAGGGCGCGCTCATGGCGTACAAGCCGCGCTACGACCACTGGATCGGCGGCGAGTACGTCGCCCCGGCCGGCGGCCGGTACTTCGAGAACCCGAGCCCGGTCGACGGCAAGCCGTTCACGGAGATCGCCCGGGGTACGGCCGAGGACGTCGAGCGCGCCCTCGACGCGGCGCACGCGGCCGCCCCGGCGTGGGGGCGCACGGCGCCGGCGGAGCGGTCGGGGGTGCTGCTGCGGATCGCCGACCGGATGGAGGCGAACCTGGAGGCCCTCGCGGTCGCGGAGACCTGGGACAACGGCAAGCCGGTCCGGGAGACCCTCGCCGCCGACATCCCCCTCGCCATCGACCACTTCCGCTACTTCGCGGGTGCGCTGCGGGCGCAGGAGGGGACGCTCAGCCAGATCGACGAGGACACGGTGGCGTACCACTTCCACGAGCCGCTGGGGGTCGTGGCGCAGATCATCCCGTGGAACTTCCCCATCCTGATGGCGGTGTGGAAGCTCGCGCCGGCGCTGGCTGCGGGCAACGCGGTCGTGCTGAAGCCGGCCGAGCAGACGCCGGCCTCGGTGCACTACTGGCTGAGCCTGGTCGCCGACCTGCTCCCGCCGGGCGTGCTCAACGTCGTCAACGGCTTCGGCGAGGAGGCCGGCAAGCCGCTCGCCTCCTCGCCCCGGGTGGCGAAGGTCGCCTTCACCGGCGAGACGTCGACCGGCCGCCTGATCATGGAGTACGCCTCCGCCAACCTGAAGCCCGTGACGCTGGAGCTGGGCGGCAAGTCGCCCAACATCTTCTTCGACGACGTGTGGGCGGCGGACGACGACTTCCGCGACAAGGCGCTGGAGGGCTTCACGATGTTCGCCCTCAACCAGGGCGAGGTCTGCACCTGTCCCTCGCGGGCGCTCGTCCAGCGCGGCTGCTACGGCGAGTTCATGGAGGCGGCGGTCGCCCGCACCGAGGCGATCGTCGCGGGCCACCCGCTGGACCCGGCGACGATGATCGGCGCGCAGGCGTCGGCGGAGCAGCTCAAGAAGATCCTCTCCTACCTGGAGATCGGCCAGCAGGAGGGCGCCAAGATCCTGACGGGCGGTCAGCAGGTGGGCCACGGAGGCGACCTGGAGGGCGGCTACTACATCCAGCCGACCGTCTTCGAGGGCGACAACCGCATGCGGATCTTCCAGGAGGAGATCTTCGGCCCGGTCGTGGCCGTCGCCTCGTTCACCGACTTCGACGACGCGATCCGCACGGCGAACGACACCCTGTACGGCCTCGGCGCCGGCGTCTGGACCCGCGACACGAACACCGCCTACCGCGCCGGCCGCGCGATCCAGGCGGGCCGCGTCTGGACCAACTGCTACCACGCCTATCCGGCCCACGCCGCCTTCGGCGGCTACAAGCAGTCCGGCATCGGCCGCGAGACCCACCGCATGATGCTGGACCACTACCAGCAGACGAAGGACATCCTCCAGAGCTACTCGCCGAAGAAGCTTGGCTTCTTCCAGGGGCACGAAGAGAGGCGCCTGACCTGGGGTTTCGCCCGGCAGGCGCCTCTCGCCTCCCTTCCCGAGGGAGGGTCGCGTTTACCCTGAGGCTCCCACTTCATCCCACCGGCATCCCGCTCCTGACCGGTTCTTCCGGACCGGTCACGAACCACAGCCCCGGCTCACCCCCCAGGCGCCTCGCCCCGGCTGACGCGGTCCCACTCCTCCAGGGGCTGCGCGCTGAGGCGGTCGGCGCGCTCCCGGACGCCGCCCAGGGACTTGGCGTAGTGACGAAACAGGACCCCGACGCTCCGGCCCGCGCGACGAGCGCATTCGGCCGGGTCCGCCCCGGCGTACAACCGGAACGAGATGCCCGCGTGGCGGAGGTCGTAGGGCCGCTTGGCCGGCCCGGAACCGACCTCCACGCGTGTCAGCACGTACTCCCGCGCCTGCGCCCACGTTGCACCATAGGCCGAGGCGTCCACATAATCGCGGTCCTTGTTCCGAAACAGCCGCCCGTCCGGCGCCACGCCGAAGCGGTCGATGTGTGCACGAAGGATGCGCGCGAACTGCGGCGGAATGGGCACGGGCCGGATGGGGAACACTGCTCACGTCCGCGACGGCAAGAACCCCACCGGCCGGTCGTAACCATTGACGCGGACGCCTGGACAGCCTTCTGAGCGGCCTTCGCCGGCCCCAGTGGGACAGGTGCGTCGAACCTGGTCACGGGGCCTCGGAAATGGTCACGGTCAGCGCCTTGTCCCACCGAGCGGCGGCCAGGTCGTCATGCCGGATCATAAATTTCGTGTAGTACTCCCCGTAAACCCGGGATTCATTGGCGAGTGGTATCCATTCGCTCGCCAGCCGAAGCGTGTCCTCGTCCGGACAGGAAAGCCATTCCCCCTCCGCGAGGGTATTCGCCGCAATGCTGCCGACCGTCGCCTCGTCATCGGCGTACCCGCCGATGACGAGGTAAGCACCGGACGACCAGAGGCCGTGGGCCAGAGACCGAAGTTCGTCCAGGTGCGGTAGCTCACGCTCGATGTACCGGGCCAACTGCTGCTGGAAGGGTGACATGTCGTCCCACTCGAGATCCTCCCAGAACTCGTGCCAGTCCTCTTCCTCGTCGCCCTCCTCGAGCCAAAGGGGCAGATCGGCTCTGAGCTCGGCGCAGACATCGATCCGCCCGCCGGCGCACGCGGAGTCGGGAGGTTCCGCGACCGCGGTTTCGGTGCCGTCCGGTACGTACACGACTCGCGCGTACTGGCCCGGATCGGCCCGCGGTGTGCCGGAGTCCATCTCTTGGTGGACGAAGAAGAGCAGCGTCCCGTCCGCCGGCAGGTCCAAGCCCTCGACCCTCGGCAGCGCCCCGCAATCGACGGAAAGGAGCAACGGCAACGGAATGCCCCCGGTGGACGGCCACTTCATTCCCACCGGCAGCCGGGGCAACCCACCGATGTGCCCGACCGGAGAACCGTCGCCGCCCCCGGACAGTCCGATCGCCAGACGAAGGTGCCGGCTGAACCTGCTGATCTCGTCGTCCGGGATGCCCAACTCAAGCGCTGCCCGACGAAGATCTCCCTGATGATCCATACCCGAGAAGGTAATCCCTATCCAACCCGGCTGTTTCATCGGGGCGTTGATGGGGCTGGGTTGTACGTGGTGGATGCGAGCGGTCGATCACCTTGTATCAGCCCAGTGGACCCGCCTCCAGGAAGCCGCGTGGCTCCAAGGCGCGGTCCCATGACCTCTTCGGGAGCGTGATCAGCCCTGGCTTCGAAAAAGGCTCGGTGTCGAGGGGCGAGGCAGCCCATACCGTCTTGCCGGGGGTTTCAGGTCGCAAGGGCACGTAGGGTCAGCCCGATGCCGACCACGACGACGAGCAGTGCGGCGGCGGTTGGTCCGACGCGGGCGGCGGTGTTCACGAGCCTGCGGGCGCGGGGGTGTCCATTGCTGACGGCCTGGAGGCGGTGCTTGACGTGGAGAAGGAGAAGTCCGGCGAGGGTGAGGACGGCTGCCATGCCCAGGCCGTAGGCGAGGACGAGAAGAACTCCGAAGACGGTGCGGCCGAGGGCAACGGCTCCGAGCAGGACGACGAGCGCGGAGGGACTGGGTACGAGGCCGCCGGCGATGCCCATGCCGATCAAGGTCGCCCGTCCCTCTCGGCGGTGGACGTGGGCGTGACCGGGTGGCGCGTGATCGTGTCGTTCACCCGGTGCAGGTGCCGGTGCCGTCAGGGTGCGAGTGTTGCCTGATGCCGCGGAGGAGGGGGCGGTACGAGTGGTGGGCACAGGAGCAATGGGCGGGGCTTCATCGCCGGAGCGATGCTTCTCGTGGTCGTGGTCATGGTCGTGGTCATGGTGGTGGTGCCCGGGTCCATGGTGATGACCGTGATGATGATGATGGTGGTGGTGAGGCTTGTTGCGCAGGGCTTTGGTCAGGAGCCACAGGCCGATGCCGGTGATGACCAGTCCGCTGACGGTGCCGAGCCAGGCCAGCACGGTTTCGCCTGCGAGGTGAGTGGCGGCGGGTAGGGCGAGACCGAGGACGAGGACGCCCGCGGTGTGGGTGAGGGTCACGGTCGCGCCGACGGTGACGGCGTCACGGCGGGTGCCGCGGCGGCCGGCGAGGGAGGCGGCCATGAGTGTTTTGCCGTGGCCGGGCAGGAGGGCGTGGGAGGCGCCCAGGACGAGGGCGAGCAGGAGTGCCAGGATCCCGACGGGGATGGTGAGTTCGCGGCGGGCGACCAGGGAGTCGAACCAGGCGGCGATCCGGTCGGTTGCCTGCCCGACGGCGGGGGCGCCGGGCAGCACGGTGGTGCCGGGTGTTTCGGTGGAGGGTGTGGTGTGGAGTTCGGCGGTGCGCTGGTCCAGTGGGGTGGCAAGCGGGTCCGGCGGATAGCGGCGGAGTTCGTTCGTGGGTGAGACGGCAGGCAGCTGGGTGCCGGTGATGGCCAGCCCGGTGCCCTTGACCGTGATCTCACGCCAGCCGATCCGGGTGGTGTCGTAGCCCGTGCGGACGTTGATGTCGCCGCCGCGCGCCAGGGGGGCGGCGGTGGTGTATGCGCAGGTGAGACGGCTGGTTTTCAGACCGGCTTCGCCCGGTTGCCAGGTCAGCCGGGCGGTCTGGGTGCTCCAGCGGGCCGGGCCGGCGGGGGTGCTGAGGCGGAGTTGGCCGGCCAGCACCGCACAGCTGGTGGTCGCGTACCGAACGGTTTCGGCATCGCTGAGGGTGCCGTCGTGGTCGGTGTCGATGCGTGGACGTTCTTGGACTGCGGCGATCTCGGCGCGGTCGACGATGACGGTGGCGTCGATGCGGTCCGGGTGGAGAGCGAGGCCGGTGTGGTAATTGACGGTGAAGTTGCCCAGCGGATGCGCCGGTGCGGCTGCCGTGGCCGGGGTGACGAGGCAGCATGCCGTGATGAGCAGGCCGGCGGCTGAGGTGAGGGTGTGATGGGCACGGATCATGGGCGGGTGCCGATTCGTTCGAGCAGGGCACGTGCTTGGGCGGCGTGCAGCGGGTGGAGTGCGGGGGCCGGGGTGAGGGCCACGTCCAGGTCGCGAGCGGCTGCCTGCCTGTTGCCGAGTGCGTGGTGGATGGCGGCGCGGTGGTAGTGCCACAGTGGGCTCGCGGTGCCCTGGGCGAGGGCTCGGTCGGCTTGTTCGAGGGCTTCGCGATCTCGGCCGGCGCGGTGCAGGGCCCAGGCGTAGGCGTCGTGCACGGCGACGAACGGGCGTGTACGGAGGGCTTGTTCAGCCATGGTCACGGCGCGTTCGGGGCTTCCGTGGTCGGCTTCGAAGAGGATGGCGTCGGTGTCGGGCGGGGTTCCGGCGGCGGCGCGAAGGGTGTCCTGGGCCTTGAGCAGCGCGTAGGGGGCTTTGGCTTCCTCGTCGTGTCCGAGGGACTGGTGCATCTCGCCCAGGGCGAGCAGGAGGTGGGGCAAGGGTGCGATGTCCGCGGCCCGCTGCCAGGTGGCGAGGGCTTGTTCCGCGTGGCCCAGGGCAGCGTGGGCGCGTGCTTGGGCATCGAGGAGGGCGGGGTCGTTCGGGGCTCTGCGCAGGCCTTGGCCGGCTTCCTTCAGTGCCAGGTCCGCGTTGCCGTCCTCGAGTGCCAGCGAGGACAGGCATGCACGGGCGAAGGCGTGCCCGCTGTCGGTAGTGGCTGCCGTCAGGGAGCGGCGCATCAGTTCGGCGGCCCGCCCGGTGTCTCCTCGTAGTTCGAAGACGTAGGAGGCGCGGGCCAGGGAGGCCGCGTCGGGGCGTAGGTCGTTCATCTTCTGCACGGCCTGTTCGGCTTCGCGGTAGTGGCCGAGCTGGGTGTGGGCGTCGGCCAGGACGCCGAATGCGGCCGAGGCGTAGGGGTCGCTGGTGACGGCCTTGTCGGCCCAGGTGCGGGCGGTGGCGAAGTCGTGGCGGGCGGCTGCGAGCGCGGCCATGCCGGTTTCGGCGCCGCTGTTGCCCCGGGCCTGTAGCGCCAGGGATCGGCGCAGAGCCTTCTCGGCTTTCGCGTGGAGAGCGGGGTCGCCTGTGGTGCGGGCCTGCTCGATGTGGGCCATGCCGAGGGCCGACCAGGTGTTCCAGTCGCCGGGGAGTCGTCGGAGCCGCGCGGCCAGGGCCGCGGTCGTGCTCACGGGCCTGGAGGCTGCGGCTTCGGGTCGGCTGTCCGTGTCGGGTGCGAGGGGTTCGATGAGTACGGCCCCGGCGGCGAACAGGGTGGTGGCGAGCGCGAGGGTGACGGCGACAGCCCTCGAGCGGCGGCGGGCGGGAGGGCGTGGATCAGAGTGCATCGGAGCTGTCTTTCCGGCGTGAGGTGACGCGCCCTGCGGCTGGACCGGTGGGGCCCGGCCGCAGAGCTGGGAGCATGCGGTGGCGTCACATCAGGCGCGGCTGCGGCGGCGCATCCGCCAAGCTGCCGCCGCCAGCAGGGCGGCTCCCGCCCCGCCCAGGGAGGCCGCCGACCTCTCCTTGCTCGTGGTCATGCCCGACGGTCCGCTGTTGACGGACTTGGTGTGGGGCAGGGCCAGGTACGGGAACGAGGTGCCGAAGGGGACCTCGTTGGTGTTGACCTTGTCGCCGTCGGCAAGGGCGGGGATGAGCTGTCCGGTCTGGGCGGCGCCTTCGACGGCCTGCAGGGAGATGTCGATGACGTCGTCGGTCAGACGGCGTCCGTTGGGGAACCCGGCCAGGTCGCCGGCGAGGACGCCGTACCGGTTCGGGTTCGAGGCCGGGGGTACGGCCATGTTCAGACGCAGTTCCTCGGCGGGCACGATGCGGCGGAGGTTGGCGTCGCGGTTGAGGCGGTGGGCGTTGAGGTCGGCCTGGATCGGCCCGCACGCCTTGCAGATGCCGGTGAGGTAGATCTCGGCGAGGTCGTTGCGCGGGGCGGGCGGTGCGGGGACGCCGTAGACCTGCTGGATCAGCTTGGGCAGGATCGGGTCGAGGACCTTGTCGACGACCGGCTGGACGGTGCGGTCCTGGTCGGGGTTGAGGGTGTTGAAGGCGTCCTTGTACTTCAGCGGGACGACGACCTCGTTGACCAGCGGGTTGCCCAGGCGGGAGACCTGCTTCCACTTGTCGCCGTGCCCGGTGCGCGAGTCGGAGACCTGCACGCCCTTGCGGTCGGTGGTCGACCAGATGCCCACGACCGGATTGCGCGACGGGGTGTAGTTCAGCGCCAGGTACTTCTTGGGGATCTGCAGGGCGACGGAGTTGACGTTGTAGCCGGCCAGGGTGTCCTGCCCACGTTCGGACAGGTTCCCGCCGTAGAGGAGGTCGAAGACCCGCAGGTCGGCGAAGAACGGGTCCTCGGCCTGTCCGGCGAACGCCTTCCCGCCTCCGGGCAGACTCCGCACGGCCTGGGCGCGCAGCGCGGCGTAGTTCGGCATCGAGGCCGGCCCGACGCGGGAGGGTGCGGCGGGCACGTTGGCGAGCAGGACCCTGGTCCTGCTGCCGCGGGTCTCGGTGAGGTCGTAGACCTGCCGGAAGTTCAGGTCCGGGTCGTCCAGGGTGGTCACCTGGCCGGTGTTGTAGAGGAACTGGTCGGCCGCGTCGCGGGTCTGGTTCTTGAACCGCCAGGTGTAGGTGACGTCGGCGTTGCCGTCACCCGTGTTGTCGATCTTGATGTTGTAGCGGAGGTCCTCGCCGAAGGCGTAGAAGTTCGGGCCGCCGTTGGGTTCCTCGAAGGGGATCCAGTTCGCCAGCAGCGTGACGGTGTCGGACTTGTCGGGGCTGGTGAACGCGTA
This sequence comes from Streptomyces hydrogenans, assembly GCF_014656075.1. Taxonomy (GTDB): domain Bacteria; phylum Actinomycetota; class Actinomycetes; order Streptomycetales; family Streptomycetaceae; genus Streptomyces; species Streptomyces hydrogenans. The sequence continues at coordinate 2,104 of NZ_BNBS01000175.1, read as the reverse complement.
GACGTCGGTGTTGTCGGCGCGCGGGTCGCCGGCGATCAGCGGGGCCTCGCGGTGGCTGGAGGCGGAGCTGACGCCGGGGCCGAGGGCGAGGACGGCCATGGCGGTCGCGAGGGCGCCGGAGCCGAGGACGAGCAGGGAGTGGTCCAGCATCCGGCGGCGGCCGGGTGCCGTGGGTGTTGCCTTCACGAAAGAGTGCTTCCTTCCCACCTGGGTGCGCACCACTCGCCTGATCGGGCGGGCGGCGGTGTCGCCACGGGTTGTACGGGTGGCGGTCGGCACCGCGGCGAACCGGGGTTCGCACTGCTCAGGCGTGGTCAGGAAAGGCAACGGGGACTGACCAGGTCGGAACACACCATCACGCAGGGCTGCGCAGGCCGAAGAAAACCATGCCCGGGCGTCGCCGTGCGTACGTCCACCGCCCGCCACCGGCGTACCAGCGCTCGACAGGTTCAGCGAATGCGCAGCTCAGAGGCGTGGGCGCGGTCGCGACGGCGGGTGTGGAGACCCTGGCGACACGCGACGCGGCGTTAGCCCGGATGAGACAACACCCCCCCCTTTTTGCACATGAGTTGCAAAAGCGCATGTCGGCTGAAATCAGGGAATTCCGCCCTCGTGGCTCCACCAGCCCGCGTGCGGTGCGGATCCTTGGTGGTGCTCAGACGGCAGAGCTGAAGGCGTCTCCGGAACAGCAGCCAGTGAGCGGGGTAGGGCTTCGGGCCAGCCCAGCAGCCGCAGGCCGTGCAGTTCTCTTCCGACCCGGGAGATCTCAAGCCCCGCGCAGTCCGTCGGCTGCCCTCGCGCATCTGTAGCCATGAGCACACCGTCACCGCAGGCGACGGCGCACCATGCCTGAGTCGAGACGGCGCGCGGTGCCCCCACTCGGCCGGCGCAGCCCGAGCGGCGTCTGCTGCGCCATGCGGGTGGCATCCGCTGGAACTACCGGTCCGCTGCGGCTGCGGTCCCGAAGCCCTCATAAGCCCTCGGCCTGCCTGGCCCAGGGGACGATGAAGGAGTGAACGTGCGCAACCGCACCCTGATCGCCGCGTCCGCGGCGGTTCTGGCCGCCCTGTGCGCGGCGCCCGCGCTGGCCGCGTCCGGCGTCGCACCGCAGACACTGCCCGCCAAGCAGCACAAGGCCCTGCACGCGATCGGACTGACCGGCGACCAGCGCCTGGTCGAGTTCGACGTGCACAAGCCGTCCAGGACCTGGTCGCTGGGCAAGGTCTCGGGACTGGCCGGAGACACCAGGCTCGTCGGGATCGACTTCCGCGTCCAGAACGAGAAGCTGTACGGCGTCGGCGACAAGGGCGGCGTGTACACCCTGAACACCACCAGCGCCAAGGCCGTGAAGGTCTCCCAGCTGACCGTCACCCTGGCCGGCAGCGCGTTCGGCGTGGACTTCAACCCCGCCGCCAACCGGCTCCGGGTCATCTCCGACACCGGACAGAACCTGCGGCACAACCTTGACGATCCGGCCGCCCCGATGACCACCACCGTCGACGGAACTCTGACCAACCCGACGATGCCGCCGTCGACCGCGAAGGGTGTCACCGGAGCCGCGTACACCAACAACGACCTGAGCGCAGCCACCGCGACCACGCTGTTCGATCTGGACACGATGGCCGACCGGGTCTCCCTGCAGTCCCCCGCCAACGCCGGCACCCTGGCGCCGACCGGCAACCTCGGCCTGGACGCCGGCCCGGACGCCGGCTTCGACATCTACTACAACGCCACCACCGGCATGAACCACGGCTTCGCCGCCATCGGAAGCGGCGGTTCCTACCGCCTGTACGCAGTTGACCTGCTCACGGGCAAGGCCAGCGACAAGGGCGCCTTCCCCGCCAGGTACCAGGTCACCGACCTGGCCCTGCCCATCGACCAGAAGTAGCCCGCCCTTCTGCGTCCGGGCCCGCACCCCAGGACCAGGGCGCGGGCCCGGGTCTGCGGTGCGCTACCGGCGTGAAGTGCGGCCATGACAAGGGCCTCGTACCCCTTACTTTTGCGGAAGGGGTACGAGGCCTGCCCGGTGCTGCGCGAGCGCGCGGTGCAACTTGGGCATGAGGACGGTGTCGACGATGTAGACGGTGGCGTTGGCGGTGGGCAC
>NZ_BNBS01000174.1 GCF_014656075.1 Streptomyces hydrogenans | reverse complement strand
CTACCGCTCCTGGATCCAGTCGGTCGCGGGGGTCTGACCTCCGCCGGTCCCGGGCCGGGCCGCCGGCCCGCGGCCCGCCCCCGGCGGAGCCGGCCGGTCAGCCGTGCCAGGAGCGCCACAGCGCCGCGTACGCGCCGTCCGCCGCGACCAGGTCGTGGTGGCTGCCCAGCTCGCTGACCCGGCCGTTCTCGACCACCGCGATCAGGTCCGCGTCATGGGCGGTGTGCAGCCGGTGCGCGATCGCCACGACCGTCCGCCCGTCCAGGACCCGGCCGAGCGAGCGCTCCAGGTGCCGGGCCGCCCGCGGGTCGAGGAGCGAGGTCGCCTCGTCCAGGACCAGCGTGTGCGGATCGGCCAGGACCAGCCGGGCCAGCGCGATCTGCTGCGCCTGCGCCGGGGTCAGCGCCTTGCCGCCCGAGCCGACCTCGGTGTCCAGGCCCGCGTCGAGCCCGCGCGCCCAGCCGTCCGCGTCCACCGCGCCCAGCGCCGTCCACAGCTCCGGGTCCCCGGCCGACGGACGGGCCAGCAGCAGGTTGTCGCGGAGCGTGCCGACGAAGACGTGGTGCTCCTGGTTGACCAGCGCCACGTGGGTGCGGACCCGCTCGGCCGGCATCCGCGCCAGCTCCGCCCCGCCCAGGGTGACGGCGCCGGAGCGCGGGCCGTAGATGCCCGCGAGGAGCCGGCCCAGCGTCGACTTGCCCGCCCCGGACGGGCCGACCAGGGCCAGCCGGGTGCCGGGCGCCACCGCGAGCGACACCCCGTGCAGCACGTCCACCCCCTCCCGGTAGCCGAAGCGCACGTCGGCCGCCTCGACCGACCGGCCCTCGGGCTCCACCGACCCGTCGCCGGGCTCCGGCTCGATGTCCCGCACGCCCACCAGCCGGGCCAGCGACACCTGCGCGACCTGGAGCTCGTCGTACCAGCGCAGCACGATCCCGATCGGGTCGACCAGCATCTGCGCGAGGAGCGCGCCGGTCGTCAGCTGTCCGACGTCCATCCAGCCGCGGAAGACGCAGACGCCGCCGATGACCAGGACCCCGCACAGCACGGTCGTGTGCGTCACGGTGACGACCGGGAAGAGCACCGACCGCAGGTAGAGCGTGTACCGCTCCCAGCGCGTCCACTCCCGGATCCGCCGGTCGGAGAGCGCCACCCGGCGCTCTCCCAGCCGGTGCGACTCCACCGTGCGGCCCGCGTCGACCGTCTCGGCCAGCGCGGCGGCCACCGCCGCGTACCCGGCCGCCTCCGAGCGGTAGGCGGCGGGCGCCCGCTTGAAGTACCAGCGGCAGCCGGTGATCAGCAGCGGCGCGGCGATCACCACGGCCAGCGCGAGCGGCGGCGCGGTCACGGCGAGCCCGCCGATCAGCAGCCCGGCCCACACCACGCCGACCACCAGCTGCGGCACCGCCTCGCGCATCGCGTTGGCCAGCCGGTCCACGTCGGTGGTGATCCGGGACAGCAGGTCACCGGTGCCGGCCCGCTCCAGGACGCCCGGCGGCAGACCGACCGCGCGGACCAGGAAGTCCTCCCGCAGGTCGGCCAGCATCTCCTCGCCGAGCATCGCGCCGCGCAGCCGGACCAGCCGCACGAAGAACGTCTGCACCGCGAGCGCCACGGCGAACAGCGCCACCGCGCTCCCCAGGTGGAGCTCCCGGGCGCCGTCGGCGAGCCGGTCCACCACCTGGCCGAGCACGTAGGGACCCGCCATGGACGCGGTCACGGCGACCGTGTTCACGACGACGAGCAGCACGAAGGCCGTGCGGTGCCGGCGCAGCAGCTCGCGGACGTAGGCCCGGACGGTCGCGCCGGCGGCGACGGGCAGGGTGGTGGCGGTCGTCGGGGCCGCCGGGTCGTACGCGGGCGGCGCCAGGCCGATCATGCGGTTTCCCCTTCCAGTGCTTCGAGTCCGGCCGTCGTCGCGGCGAGCTCGTCCTCCGTCTCCCGGGTGACGACCGCCCGGTAGCGCGGCTCCTCCGCGAGGAGCTCGCGGTGGGTGCCGTGGGCGACGGCCCGGCCCTCGTGGACCAGGACCACCCGGTCGGCCAGGTCCAGGACCAGCGGCGACGAGGCCAGCACCACGGTGGTCGCCCCGGCCCGCAGCTTGCGGACGCCGGCCGCGACGCGGGACTCGGTGTGCGAGTCGACCGCCGAGGTCGGCTCGTCGAGGACGAGCACCTCCGGGTCGGTGACCAGGGAGCGGGCGAGGGCGAGGCGCTGGCGCTGGCCGCCGGAGAGCGAACGGCCCCGCTCGGTGATCCGGGTCCGCATCGGGTCGCCGTCGGTGTCCACCGACGCCTGCGCGAGCGCGTCGAGCACGTCGTCGCACTGGGCGGCGGCGAGCGCGTCCTCCGGCCGGACCGCGCCGGACGCGGGCACGTCGAGCAGCTCGCGGAGGGTGCCGGACAGCAACACCGGCTCCTTGTCCTGGACGAGGACGGCCGTGCGGGCCGCGTCCAGCGACAGCTCGTCGAGCGGCACCCCGCCGAGGCGCACGGAGACGTGGTCGTCGCCCGGCTCGGCCGGATGCCCGCCGAGCCGCTCCGCGAGCCGGCCGGCCGCGTCCGGGTCGCCGCACACCACGGCGGTGAGCAGCCCGGCGGGGGCGATGAGCCCGGTCAGCGGGTCGTACAGGTCACCGGCCGCCCTCGCCTCCCGGTCGCCGCCGGCCGGCTCGGTGACCCGGCTCAGCGCCAGGACCCGCGCCGCGCGCTTCGCGGAGGGCCGCGAGAAGGCGTAGGCCATCGCGATCTCCTCCACGTTCCGCAGCGGATGGTGGGTGAGCGCCACCGCGCCGTAGACCGTTACCAGCGCGCCGACCGAGATCGTGCCGTCGAGCGCGAGCCGCGCGCCGTACGCCACCACGGCGATGAGCAGCAGGCCCGGCAGCAGCACCTGGACGGCGGCGATCAGGGCCCACATGCGGGCGCTGCGGACGGCGGCCCGGCGGACCTCCTGGGAGGCGGTCCGGTAGCGGCCGAGGAACAGCTCCTCGCCGCCGATGCCGCGCAGCACGCGCAGCCCGGCGACCGTGTCGGAGGCGAGTTCGGTGGCCTTGCCGGCCTTCTCGCGCTGCTCGTCGGCCCGGCGGGTCGCGCGCGGCAGCAGCGGCAGCGCGGCGAGGGCGAGCGCGGGGACGCCCACCGCGACGACGAGGCCGAGCGCCGGCTCGTACACGGCGATCCCGACGCAGACGGCCAGCAGGGTGAGGACGGCGGCGGCGAAGCGCGAGAACGCCTCGACGAACCATCCGATCTTCTCGACGTCACCGGTGGAGACGGCGACCACCTCACCGGCCGCGACCCGGCGGGTCAGCAGCGCGCCCAGCTCGGCGGTCCGGCGGGCGAGGAGCTGCTGGACCCGTGCGGCGGCGGTGATCCAGTTGGTGACGGCGGTGCGGTGCAGCATGGTGTCGCCGACGGCGATGCCGACACCGAGCGCCACGAGGACGCCGCAGCCGAGGGCGAGCCGCCCGCCGTCGTGGTCGATCACGGCCTGCACGGCGAGGCCGACGCCGACCGGGAGTCCGGCGATGGACAGCTGGAGCACCAACCCCCACAGCAGCGACCTCACCTGCCCGCCGAGCTGCCTGCGCCCCAGCCAGATCAGGAACCGGGTGCCCGAGCGGACGTCGGGCACCCCCGGGTCGGCGTACGGGAGTTGATGGATCTGCATGACGTCCCCAGGGGTGCTCGGGGGCGGACGGGGGGTGGGCCGGCGCACGCGGGCGCGCGTCGGCGGGGGTCCCGGCGAGGGACCCCGTGGGTACGGACCCCGGGGTGCGGGATCCGTGCCAGGTTCGCCCTCCGCCGGGCCCCGCGGCAACGGATTTTCCGGCGCCCGGGGGACGTTTCCGGCCGTTCGGACCCGCCGGGGACGGGCCGTCACGGCGGTCCCCGGCAGCGCCGTCACTCCTGCCCCGGGGGCTCCTGCGACTGTCGCGGGCCGGGGACGCCCCGGTCGTTCTGGAGCTCCAGGAGCTCCCGGAAGAGCCCCGGCACGGACGAGAGTTCGGCGAAGGTGCCCTCCTGCACGATCCGGCCGTGGCCGAGGACGACGATCCGGTCGGCGACCGCCACGTTCGCCAGCCGGTGGGTCACCAGGACGACCGGCCGGCCCTCGGCGATCTCCCGCAGCCCGGCGAAGATCCGGTGCTCGGCGCGGGCGTCGAGCGCGCTCGTCGGCTCGTCGAGGACGAGCACCCCCGGCCGGTAGAACGCCCGGGCGATCGCGATCCGCTGCCACTGGCCGCCCGACAGCTCGACCCCGCCGAACCACTCCCGCGCCAGCAGCGTCCCCCAGCCGCTGCGCAGCCCGTCCACGACCTCGCCCGCCCCGGACCGCTCGGCGGCCTCCCGCAGCGCCCCGTGCCCGCCGCGCGGCTGCCCGAGCGTGACGTTCTCCTCGGCGGAGAGCGGCCAGTGCGCGAAGACCTGCGGGACGACGGCCGTGTGCCGCCACATCGCGTACGCGTCGAGCTCGCGCACGTCCCGCCCGTCCCAGGTCACCGTGCCCTCCGTCGGCAGGTACAGGCCGGTGAGCAGCCGGGAGAGGGTCGTCTTGCCGGAGCCGTTCTCGCCGACCAGGGCGATGATCTCGCCGGCCCGCACCTCCAGGGTGACGTCGGCGAGCGCGGGCCGTTCGGCGTCCGGGTAGGTGTAGCCGAGCCGTTCGGCGCGGACCGCCTTCGGCGGGTCGGGGACGACGGTGCCCCGGTCCAGGCGGTGGCCGCCCGCCTCCGCGATGAAGTCGGCCCAGTCGTCCACGTACAGCCCGGTGCGGAAGATCCGGGTGCCGTAGCCGACGATCCCGTACAGGTTGGTGCCCACGGTCTGGAGGGCGAAGACCGCGGTGCCCGCCGAGGCGAGCGTCATCCGGCCGGAGCCGAGCAGCAGCACCAGCGCGCCCCACATGACGGCGGAGGCGACGCCGCCGGCCACCGAGCCCGCCATCGCCCAGCGCGAGCCGCGGTGGATGGCCCGGTCGGTGACGGTGTCCACGCGGGCGCCGATCTCGCGGTAGCGGCCGAGGAGGAAGCCGAACATGGTGCCGGAGCGCAGCTGGTCGGCGATCTGCCGGTCGGCGATGTACCAGCGCAGGTGCCCGAGGGTGCGCCGCTCGGCGGAGACCGCCCGGCCGCTCTCCCACTGGAGGTGCGCGCCCTTCATCCGGGCCAGCGCCTGGGGGAGCACCGCGAGCACGAGCAGCGGCAGCAGCACGGGGTGGAGGACGGCGACGACGCCGGCGGCGGCGATGATCGAGGCGAGGCAGGACATCAGCATCTGCGACTCGGTGATGAGGTCCTTGGCGACGTCGGCGCCCCGGTCGGCGTGGTCCCACTTGTCGTTGAAGCCGGGGTGGTCGTAGGCGGTGAGCTCGGCGTTGGCCGCGGCGTGCAGCATCTCCAGCTCGGCCTCGCGGGAGATGCGGGGCGAGAGGCGCGAGGAGACGTCGGAGATCACGATGCCGAGGACGGCCCGCAGCCCGACGGCGGAGGCGATCAGCGCGAGGGAGGGCAGCGCCTCGGTGATCCGGTCGCGGATGGGGCCGGGGGCGATCAGCGACGCGAGGGTGGAGCCGGTGGCGACGAGGCCGGTGGCCTCCAGGACGGCCGACAGGGCCTGGCAGGAGAGCAGCAGGGCGACGGCCCGCCGGTCCACCCGCCAGCCGAGCGCGAGCCCCTGCCGCACGAGGTGCGGCAGCCGGCGGGCCATCACCCACGGTGAGGTGGGTCTGCCTTCGAGGGCGGCGAGCTTGCCCGTCCGGTAGCGGTACTCCTCGGCTCGCGGCGCCGGGTCCGGCCCCGCCCGCTCGGTGGTCTGTCCCGCGGTGTCGGTGGTCTGTTCTGCGGTCACGGTGGTGTGTCCCCCGTCCGAGTGACGACACGGAAGGGGAGGAGCTACCCGGTATGCCCGGCGGCGCACCGCCCGGCAGGCGGTTCACCCGCCGGGGGGAACGCTTTCCGGACAGGCGCCGGGTCAGGGGCGCGTGGCCCGCTCCAGGGCGAGGAGCGCGGAGACGTACCGGCGGCCGGTGGCGCGGTCCATGCCGATCTCGCACATCCGGTTGGCCGAGAGGTGTGCGTCGAAGGGCCGGGCGGTGACCTCGGCGGCCTCGCGGGCCGTCGCCGAGGCGGTCAGCTCGGGGTGCAGCATGCCCCGGTCGCCGGCGAAGGCGCAGCAGCCCGCGTCGACCGGCACGACGACCTCCTCGGCGCAGAACTCCGCGACCGCGGTGAGCTGCCCGGTGTCGCCGAGGTGCCGCATCGAGCAGGTGGGGTGGACCACGGCCGAGTCCACCCGGCGCCGCGCCTCCAGCCGGGGGAGGAGTTCGTCCGCGGCCCACACCAGGGAGTCCAGCACGGTCAGTTCGGCGTGCAGCGCGCGGTTGTCCTCGGTGAGGTGGGGGACCACCTCGTGGGCGATGCCGAGGGTGCAGGAGGAGGCGTCGACCACCAGCGGAAGGCGGCCGCCCGCGGTCCAGCCCCAGGCGGCCTCCACGATCCGGTTGGCCATCACCTCGTTGCCCGCCTCGTACCCCTTGGAGTGCCAGATGGTGGCGCAGCAGGTACCCGCCACGTCCTCGGGGATCCACACGGGCCGGCCCGCCCGGGCCGAGACGGCGACGACGGCCTCCGGGAGCGAGGGGCCCGGGGTCCCGTCGGGGTTGCCGAAGATGCGGTTGACGCAGGCCGGGTAGTAGACGGCGACGGCCGCCGGGCGGTGGGTGCGGGGCAGCCGCCGGGGCGCCGCCCCGGGGATCTCCGGCAGCCACTCCGGTACGAGGTCGGGCCGGACGGCCTTGCGGGCGAAACCGGTCACCCGCTCCAGGAGACCGTCGCCCATCCGGTCGGCCGCGCCCACCGCGAGCCGTGCCGCGCCCTCGACGACGCGGAAGTGCCGTGCGGTGAGGGCGGCGATCCGCTCCTCGCGCGGGGAGTGCCGCGCGTGCCGGAAGTCCTTCATCAGGGCGCCGGTGTCGATGCCGACGGGGCAGGCCAGCTTGCAGGTGGAGTCGCCGGCGCAGGTGTCGACGGCGTCGTAGCCGTACGCCTCCAGGAGCCGCTGTTCGACGGGGGAGCCGTCGGCCTGGCGCAGCATCTCGCGGCGCAGCACGATCCGCTGGCGCGGCGTGGTCGTCAGGTCGTGGCTGGGGCAGGTGGGTTCGCAGAAGCCGCACTCGATGCACGGGTCGGCGGTCCGCTCCACGGCCGGGATGGTCTTCAGGCCGCGCAGGTGGGCCTGGGGGTCGCGGTCGAGGACGATCCGGGGGGCGAGGACCCCGTCGGGGTCGATGAGCTCCTTGGTGCGCCACATCAGCTCGGTCGCCTTCGGGCCCCATTCCAGCTCCAGGAAGGGGGCGATGTTGCGCCCGGTGGCGTGCTCGGCCTTCAGGGAGCCGTCGAAGCGTTCGACGGTGAGCTTGCAGAAGTCGGCCATGAAGGAGGCGTACCGCTCGACGTCGGTGGGGTCGGCGGCGTCGAAGGCGAGCAGGAAGTGCAGGTTGCCGTGGGCGGCGTGACCGGCGACGGCCGCGTCGAAGCCGTGCCGGGCCTGGAGGTCGAGCAGCTCCGCGCACGCCTCGGCGAGCCGGGCCGGGGGCACCGCGAAGTCCTCGGTGATCAGGGTCGTGCCGGAGGGGCGGGAGCCGCCGACGGCGGTCACGAACGCCTTGCGGGCCTTCCAGTAGCCGCCGATGGTGCCCGCGTCCCGGGTGAAGGCGTTGACGACGGAGGGCACCGGGGCGACCAGGCTGAGCCCGGCCAGGACCTCGCCGGCCGCCCGCTCGTGGGCGGCGAGGGCCGGCTCGTCCGGCGCCCGGAACTCGACGAGGAGCGCCGTGGTGTCCTTGGGCAGCTCCGCCCAGTCGGCCGGCACGCCGGGCACCCGCACCGAGGCCCGCAGGGTGTTGCCGTCCATCAGCTCGACGGCGAGCGCCCCGGCCTCGTTGAAGCGGGGCACCGCCGCCGCGGCGGCGGGCAGGGAGGGGAAGAAGAGGAGGGCGGTGGAGACCAGCCGGTCGAGCGGCAGGGTGTCGAAGACGACCTCGGAGAGGAAGCCGAAGGTGCCCTCGGAGCCGACCATCAGGCCCCGCAGGATCTCCACCGGGGTGGCGCCGTCGAGGAAGGCGTCGAGGCGGTAGCCGTTGGTGTTCTTGATCTGGTACTTGGCGCGGATCCGGTCCGTGAGCTGCGCGTCGGCCTCGATCTCGGCCTTCAGCGCGAGCAGCCCCGCGCACAGGCGCGGCTCGGCACGGGCCAGTTCCTCGTCGGCGGCCGGGTCGGCGGTGTCGACGACGGTGCCGCTCGGCAGCACACAGGTGAGCGAGGCGACCGTCCGGTAGGAGTTCCGGGTGGTGCCGGCGGTCATCCCGGAGGCGTTGTTGGCGACGACCCCGCCGATCGTGCAGGCCACCGCGCTGGCCGGGTCGGGTCCGAGGACCCGTCCGTACGGCGCGAGGGCCGCGTTGGCGCGGACGACGGTGGTGCCGGGGCGGATCCGGGCCCGGGCGCCGTCGTCCAGGACCTCCACGCCCACCCAGTGGCGGCGGACGTCGACGAGGATGTCCTCGCCCTGCGCCTGCCCGTTGAGACTGGTCCCGGCGGCCCGGAAGACCACCTCTCGGCCCTTTCCGTGGGCGTAGGACAGCACGGCCGAGACGTCGTCGACGTCCTCGGCGACCACGACCACCTGCGGCAGGAAGCGGTAGGGGCTCGCGTCGGAGGCGTAGCGCACCAGGTCGGAGATGCCCGAGAGGACCTTCCCGGGGCCGAGCAGGGCCGCCAGGTCCTCCCGGAGCCGCCGTGGGGTGCCGCGTGCCTGGAGGTCCGGGACCCGGTCGGGAGCCGGGGTCCGCTTCCGCCCCGGGCTGAGGGCCTGCGGGTTCGGTTCCAGCAGCGGCATGGCACGGCTCCCCTCGGCGCGGGCGCCGGAGGCGTCAGCAGCCGCTCTCCGGGACGGGCCCGGCCAGGGCGGTCAGCAGACCTCCGAGCACCTCGCGCTGTTCGACGGTCAATGGAGCCAGGATGTCCTCTGCGGCCGCCCGGCGCGCGCTGCGCAGCTCCCGCAGCGTGGCGCGCCCCTCGTCGGTGAGCTCGATCCGCACCACCCGGCGGTTGCTCGGGTCGGGCACCCGGCGCACCCGCCCGGCCGCCTCCAGGCCGTCGACGAGGCTGGTCACGGCGCGCGGGACGACCTCCAGGCGGGCGGCGAGGTCGGCCATCCGGGGCGGGGCGTCGCCGAAGTGCGCGACCAGGCGCAGCAGCCGGGACTGTGCGGGGGTGATGCCGACCGGCTCCAGGTGGCGCTTCTGGATGCGGTGGAGCCGGCGGGTGAGCCGCAGCAGCTGCTCGGCGAGGAGCCCGTCGGGGTCGGGGGCGCTCACGGCGGGGGTGTTCATGGGGGAACAATATCAGGACCTTGTTCATTGTGAACATAGGTAAGAGTGAGCTACAGTCCGATGTGCGTGCTCGAATCGCCCGCATTCCTGCCTCATGCCTCGAAGGAGCCCATGCGCCCCCACGACGAGTCCACCTGGACACCTCCGCCGCGCGATCCCGCGCAGCCGAAGGAGCCCGCCCAGCTGCGGCGGATCCTCGGCCTCTTCCGCCCCTACCGCGCCCGTCTGGCACTGGTCGGCCTGCTGGTCGGCGCCGCCTCGCTGGTCTCGGTCGCCACCCCGTTCCTCCTCAAGGAGATCCTGGACACCGCGATCCCCCAGGGGCGCACCGGGCTGCTCAGCCTGCTCGCCCTCGGCATGATCGTCACCGCCGTCCTGACCGGCGTCTTCGGCGTGCTCCAGACCCTGATCTCCACCACCGTGGGCCAGCGCGTCATGCACGACCTGCGCACCGCCGTCTACGGCCGGCTCCAGCGGATGCCGCTGGCCTTCTTCACCCGGACCAGGACCGGCGAGGTCCAGTCCCGGATCGCCAACGACATCGGCGGCATGCAGGCCACCGTGACCTCCACGGCCACCTCCCTGGTCTCCAACCTCACCGCCGTCGTCGCCACCGTGGTCGCCATGCTCGCCCTCGACTGGCGCCTCACCCTCTTCTCCCTGCTCCTGCTGCCCGTCTTCGTCTGGATCAGCCGGCGGGTCGGCGGCGAGCGGAAGCGGATCACCACCCAGCGCCAGAAGCAGATGGCCGCCATGGCGGCGACCGTCACCGAGTCGCTCTCCGTCAGCGGCATCCTGCTCGGCCGCACCATGGGCCGCGCCGACTCGCTGACCGAGTCCTTCGCCCGGGAGTCCGAGCGCCTCGTCGACCTCGAAGTGCGCTCCTCCATGGCCGGACGCTGGCGGATGTCCGTCATCGGCATCGTGATGGCCGCCATGCCCGCGCTGCTGTACTGGGCGGCCGGACTGGCCGTGCAGGCCGGCGGCGCCGTGATCTCCCTCGGCACCCTGGTCGCCTTCGTCTCGCTCCAGCAGGGCCTCTTCCGGCCCACCGTGAGCCTGCTCTCCACCGGCGTCCAGATGCAGACCTCGCTCGCGCTCTTCCAGCGCATCTTCGAGTACCTCGACCTGCCGGTGGACATCACCGAGCCCGAGGAGCCCGTCCGCATCGGCGCCGTCCGCGGCGAGATCGGCTTCGAGAAGGTCCGCTTCCACTACGACCCCGAGAGCGCGGGCCGGCCCACCCTCGACGGCATCGACCTCACCGTCCCCGCCGGCGGCAGTCTCGCCGTCGTCGGCCCCACGGGCTCCGGCAAGTCCACGCTCAGCTACCTCGTGCCCCGGCTCTACGACGTGACCGCGGGCCGGGTCACGCTGGACGGCGTCGACGTCCGCGACCTCGGCTTCGACACCCTCGCCGGAGCGATCGGCGTCGTCTCCCAGGAGACGTACCTCTTCCACGCCTCCGTCGCCGACAACCTGCGCTTCGCCAAGCCGGACGCCACCGACGCGGAGATCGAGGCCGCCGCCCGGGCCGCCCAGATCCACGACCACATCGCCTCGCTGCCGGACGGCTACGACACCCTGGTCGGCGAGCGCGGCTACCGCTTCTCCGGCGGCGAGAAGCAGCGTCTGGCCATCGCCCGGACGATCCTGCGCGACCCGCCGGTGCTGATCCTCGACGAGGCGACCAGCGCCCTCGACACCCGCACCGAGCACGCCGTGCAGCAGGCGATCGACGCCCTCTCGGCCGGCCGCACCACGATCACCATCGCCCACCGTCTCTCCACCGTCCGCGACGCCGACCGGATCGTCGTCCTGGACGCGGGCCGGATCGAGGAGAGCGGCACGCACGAGGAGCTCATGGTCCGGGACGGCGCGTACGCCGCCCTGGTCCGCCGCGACGAACAGGCGAACGTGGGAGCGGTTGTTCCCACGAACGTGTGATCGTTCCTGGATTCGTTGCCCAACTCCCGTACGGCGTCGGATGATTACGGTGCGCAAGCGACGGGCTGCAGACCGCGATCGCGCTGTCCCACGAAACATCTGTACGAGGAGAAGCACCACCATGAACGTCATCACCGATCTGCTCGCCGGCGTCCTCCACTTCCTGGGCTGGCTCGTCTGACGCTCGCAGTTCCCGGCGCCGTCGGTTCCCCGTCCCAGGGGACCGGCGGCGCCGCCGTGTGCCCGGGTCCCGGGAAACCCCGTCCCGCCGGGTTACGGTGCGGCCATGCCGTACCGGCCGTCCTCCCCGTACGCACCCCGCCGCCGTCCCCGCCTCACCCGCCGGGGCAGGCGGGCCGTCCTCGCCGGCGCCCTGCTCGCCCTCGCCGCGGCGATCGCCGTCCCCCTCCTGCTGCTCCTCCCGCGCGACCGGCCCGCCACCCCGCCCCCGCCCCCGACCCTGCTCGTCCCGGAGGGCCGGCGAGCGGCCCAGGTGTACGAGGCCGTCGACCGCGCCCTAGTCCTGCCGGACGGCGCCGCCCGCGAGGCCGCCGCGGCCCCGGCCGCCGCACTCGGGCTCCCGGCGGCGGCGGGCGGCAACCCGGAGGGGTACCTCTTCCCCGCCACCTATCCGCTCCCGGAGGGCACCACGGCCGAGGGTCTGCTCCGCTACATGGTCGCCACCGCCGCCCGCCACTTCGGCACTCCGGCGATCGCCGAGGCCGCCCGCGCCCAGGGCCTCGACCCGTACCAGGCCCTGATCGTCGCGAGCATCGCCCAGGCGGAGGCGGACACCCCCGACGACATGGCCCGGGTCGCCCGCGTCGTCCACAACCGGCTGGCCCGGGACATGCCCCTCCAGATGGACTCGACCCTCAACTACGCCCTGGGCCGCAGCACGGTCGACACCACCCTCGACGACACCCGTATCGCCGGCCCCTACAACACCTACGCGCGCACCGGGCTCCCGCCCACCCCCATCGGCAATCCCGGTGACCAGGCGATGACCGCCGCCCTCCATCCGCCCGCCGGTGACTGGCTCTACTTCGTCACGGTCGCCCCCGGGGACACCCGCTTCACGGCCGACTACGCGACCCACCAGGCGAACGTGGCCGAGTTCAACGAGCGGCGGAGGCAGGAGCGGACGCAGTAGCGTCCGCTTTGTGCGGAGAACGACTGATTCGAGTGGTATCGAGTGTGCGGTCGACTCGTTGGGCAGCACATGAATCAGCTCAGACGACGTCGCTGGATCTGGTCGCCCATCACCTCCTGGCAGGCCAGAAGGGTCTGCCGCACGATCGGGTGACATCTGAACTGGCTTGCCTTGCAGGGCAGGTG
>NZ_BNBS01000173.1 GCF_014656075.1 Streptomyces hydrogenans | reverse complement strand
AACCAGCACCGCTTCGACCTCCACGCCCTCGCCGCCGCCTACGCCCTCGACGCCCTCGACCCCGCCGAGCGGGACGACTTCGCCGCGCACCTCCCGCACTGCGAGGACTGCCGCAGGGACGTGGCCGAGTTCGGGGCGACCGCCGCCCGGCTGGCCGCGGCCACCGCCCAGGAACCGCCGCCCGCCCTCAAGCAGCGCACGATGGCCGCGGTCGACGGGGTGCGCCAGCTGCCGCCCCGGCTCCCCGCGAACGGTCCGGCCCGGCGTCTGCTCCACGGCCTGAGGCGCAAGGCCGTTCCCCTGGCGCTGGCCGCGAGCCTGGCCGCCGCCGTCTCCTTCGCCGGCATCGCCGCCTGGCAGCACCAGGAGAGCCAGGAGGCGATGCAGCAGGCCCAGCAGGCCGAACAGCAGCTCGACGAGGTGAGCACGGTGCTGGCCGCCCCGGACGCCCGCGCCGTCCACGGCCGGGCCACCAACGGCGCCCTCACCACGGTCGTCTCCTCCGCCCGCCAGAACAAGGCCGTCTTCACCGCCACCGGCCTGCCCGCCCCGGCGCCCGGCACCACCTACCAGCTGTGGCTCGACCAGGACGGCACCATGCAGCCGGCCGGGTTCATCCACGCCGACGGCACGGTCCCCCTGGACGGCGACCCCGCCGACGCCACCGCCGTCGGCCTCACCCTCGAACCGTCGACGGGCTCGCCCCGGCCCACCACCACCCCCCTCCTCCTCCTGGCCCTCCCGGCCTGACACCCCTTCCCCGCGCCGTCGAACCCGGAAGAAGCCGGACCCGACCGTATCGTCAGCGGGGTCCGCGCCACTGGAGGACCTTGAGGGCGGTGCCGACCTCGATCGGATTCCGGGCGAGGGGGCGCGGCAGGAGCTGGTCGGCGCGGGTGAGGCGGCGGAGCAGGGTGTTGCGGTGGGTGAAGAGGCGGGCGGCGGCGCGGGTGGCGTTGCACTGCTCCTCGATGAAGACGCGCAGGGTCTCGGTGATCTCGGGCGGCGCGGTCTCCAGGGCGCCGAGGGTGCGCGTGACGAAGCGGTCGGCGCGTTCGGGGTCGGCGGTGAGCAGGGCGACGAGTTCGACCTCGTGGTGGAAGGCCAGCCGGGACGGTGAGGTGAGGCGGGTGAGCATCTGCTGGGTGGTGAGCGCGTCGAGGTGGCTGCGGCGGAAGCCGTCGACGCCCGGCGCGGTGGAGCCGACCGCGGCCCGGACGTCGGGCAGGTGCTCCAGGGCGGCGCGCGTCCGGTCGGCATCCGGCCGGCCGTGGACCCACAGCCAGCGGGTCGCGGCGGAGGCGATGACGCTCAGGGGGCGGAGCTGGCCGGCGGCCTCGGCGAGGGCGTCGGCGGCCCGGTCGAGCTGGCCCGGGTCGGCGTCGGGGGAGTCGGTCCAGACGATCGCGGCGGTGTGCGTGGCCTCCAGCCGGTAGCCGAGGCGGCTCTCGGCGCGTTGCCGGGTGATCGGCGCTCCTTCGATGAGCAGGGCGACGGTCTCCCGGCGCTGCGCGTGGGTGCCGCGGGTGAGCTCGTCCCGTTCGGCGCGCATCCGGGCCGAGATCGCGTCCACGGTGTCGTCCACGAAGGCGGCGATGGAGCGCAGGGACACGTCGAGGAGTTCGCGCAGCTCCTCCGGATCGTCGGTGAGCGTGCAGGCGATCTGCGTCCACATCCGCACGGCGACGCTCTCGCCGACCCGGTAGGCGTCCAGGGCCGACTCGTCCAGGCCGCGCCGGATCATGTCCCGGGCGACGGCCAGCGGCGCCTCCGTGTCGTTGGCCGGGACCGGCTCGCCCGGGGCGCGGACGTTGGAGGCCGCCCAGAACAGCAGGTTGGAGCGGTTGGTCCGGCGCGTCCCCGCCGCCAGCACCGGATCGGCCGCCATCTGCCGCCTGGCCTCGCCGGCGAGGGTCGCCGCGTCGAGCTCGGCGAGCCACTCGGGGGAGGGGGTGAGGGCGATCTCGGCACCCCGGCGCATCAGTTCCCGTACACGGGGGGAGGGCGACGGCCACGACATGCGCCCATCGTACGGGTGCGGATCGCCACACCGGCCCGGCCCTGATGGTGCGGTTTGCACGTTGTCGCCGCGCGGCGGCGCCAGCAGCATGGACACACCCGCACCCGTCCTCGACACCGTCCGGAGCCGCCCGTGTCCCCGTCCCCTGTCGCGTCCGCCGCCGAGCACCTCGACGTCCTGATCGTCGGAGCCGGGATCTCGGGCATCGGCGCCGCGCGGTACCTGAAGACCGAGCTGCCGTCGAAGAGCTTCGCGATCCTCGAAGCCCGCGGGGCGTCCGGCGGGACCTGGGACCTGTTCCGCTACCCGGGCATCCGCTCGGACTCCGACCTGCACACCTTCGGCTACGAGTTCAAGCCCTGGCGCGACGAGCAGTCCATCGCCGACGCGCCCCGGATCCTGGACTACCTGCGGCAGACGGCAGCCGAGAACGGCATCGACGCGCACACCCGGTACCACCACGAGGTGCTCGGCGCCTCCTGGTCGAGCGACGAGGCGCGCTGGACCGTCGAGGTCGAGCGCGCCGACACCGGCGAGCGCGCCACGCTGACCTGCGGCTGGCTGTTCTGCGCGGGCGGCTACTACCGCTACGACGAGGGCTTCACGCCCGCGTTCGAGGGCCTGGAGCGGTTCCGGGGTCCGGTCGTGCACCCGCAGCACTGGCCGGAGGACCTGGACTACGCGGGCAAGCGCGTGGTGGTGATCGGCAGCGGGGCGACCGCGGTCACCCTCGTCCCGTCGATGGCGCCCACCGCCGCGCACGTGACCATGCTCCAGCGCACGCCGACGTACATCCTGCCGATCTCACGCGCCGACGCGGTCGCCAACGCGCTGAAGAAGTACCTCGGTGAGCGGCGCGGCTACGCCCTGTCCCGGCGCAAGAACATCGCTCAGCAGCGTCTCGTCTGGAGCTTCTGCCGGCGGTTCCCGAAGGCGGCACGGCGCCTGATCCGCTGGATCAACACCCGTCAGCTGCCCGCCGGTTATCCCGTCGACGAACACTTCAACCCGCCGTACGACCCCTGGGACCAGCGGCTGTGCGCCGTCCCCGACGGCGACCTGTTCCGGGTGATCCGCGAAGGCCGGGCCACCGTGGTCACCGACCGGATCGCCTCCTTCACCGAGGGAGGCCTCCTGCTGGAGTCCGGCCGGGAGCTGGAGGCGGACGTCGTCGTCACCGCCACCGGTCTGAACGTGCGGGCGTTCGGCGGCATCCGCCTCACCGTCGACGGCCGCGAGGTGAGCCTGCCGGACACCCTGGCGTACAAGGGCATGATGCTCTCCGGCGTACCCAACCTCGCCTTCGCCATCGGCTACACCAACTCCTCCTGGACGCTGAAGATCGGCCTGCTCTGCGAGCACTTCTGCCGACTGCTCGCCCACATGGACGCCCACGGCCACGACACCTGCCGCCCCGAGCCCACGGACCCCGGGATGCCGACCCGCCCCTTCCTGGACTTCGGGGCCGGCTACGTCCGACGCGCCGTCGACTCCCTGCCCCGCCAGGGTGACCGGATGCCGTGGCTGACCTCCATGGACTACCGGGACGACGTGAAACTCCTACGCTCCGGCAGCGTCGCCGACCCGGAGCTGATCTTCTCCCGGACGGAGGCCCGTTCGGGGGCGAGGGCGTGACGGGCGGGGGCGACGCCGCCCTCCTCACCCGGCACGGCGCGTGACCGGAGGGCCAGATCAAGCGCCAGTGCGTCCCGCGCCGGGACCGGCTCCGGGACGAGCCGGTCCCGGCAACCTTCCCGTCCCGGCGGGCCGAGCAGGGTGTCGCCGTACCGCTCCGGCTTCGGGCGCTGATGGGCCTCCAGGGCGTCCTCGACGGCGAGTTCGTGGAGGTCGAACCCGACCGCCAGGGAGCGGAGTTCCGCCTCCGTCGGCTGCTTCAGGGACCTCCCCGACAGCGGTCCGGGCGGGAGGAGAAGGATATATGGGTGGTATCCGGCGGGGGCGGGTGGTGTCCGCCGGGCCGGGCCGGCCATAGAGGACAGGATCTGTCCTCATGGGCTTGTAGCGTCTGCGCATGGACTCCCTCCCCCCGGTCTCGCGCCGTGCCCTGGGCCGTGCCACCCTCGCCCGCCAGTTGCTCCTCACGCCCTCGCCGCTCGCGCCCGAGGAGGCCGTGCACCACCTCCTGGGACTCCAGGCGCAGAACACCAAGCCGCCGTACTACGCCCTCGCCGCCCGCCTCGACGGCTTCCGGCCCGAGGCGCTGTCCGCGCTGATGGAGTCCCGGGCCGTCGCCCGGATCGCGACCCTGCGCTCCACCGTCCACACCCACACCGCCCGCGACGCCGTCGCCCTGCGCGCCTTCGTCCAGCCGGGTGCCCTCGACCGCGGGCTCGGCATGTTCCGCAAGCGGCTCGACGGCGTCGACCTCGACCGGCTCGGCGCCCTCGCCCGCGACTTCGTCGAGGCGGAGCCCCGTACCCCCGGACGGATCCGCGAGCGGCTGCTGAGCGAGTGGCCCGGGGCCGACCCCGAGGCCCTCACCATGTACGTGCGCTGCCTGCTGCCGCTCGTCCAGGTCACCCCGCGGGGACTGTGGGGGAGGAGCGGTCAGGTCGCGCTCACCACCACCGACGTGTGGTTCGGCGACCGGACCCACGAGCCCGCCGACACCGACGAGACCGTGCTGCGCTACCTCGGCGCCTTCGGGCCCGCCTCCGTCAAGGACATGCAGACCTGGTGCGGGCTGACCCGGCTGCGGCCCGCCTTCGAGCGGCTGCGGCCCCGGCTGCTCGTCCTGCGGGACGAGGACGGCACCGAACTCTTCGACCTGCCCGACGCGCCCCGCCCGGACGCCTCCGTCCCGGCCCCGCCCCGCCTGCTGCCCGAGTTCGACAACCTGCTGCTCTCACACGCCGACCGGCGCCGGTTCGTGCCCGAGGAGCACCGGGGCCGCACCTGGACCGGCAACCAGGCCCACCGCGTCCTCCTCCTCGACGGGACCGTCGCCGGGCTCTGGCACCTGGCGGAGGCCGAGGGGCGCGTCACCCTCACCGTCGAGCCCTTCGGCCGGATCTCCCGCGCCGACCGCGCCGGGATCACCGCCGAGGCCGAACGGATCCTCCGGCTCACCGTGCCCGAGGGCGACGCCTACGACCTGGTTTTCCGTGCCGGGGAGTGACCGGGAGCCCCGGCTGGGCCGCGCCGAGGCCGAGGCGCTCCTCGTCCGGGCCGGCCGGCACCCCGGACGTGACGTCGGGGACGAGCGGCTCCGGGAGCTGCTGGAGACGGTGACCCGACGGTTCGCCGCGGAAGGCCACCCCGTGGAGGCGTTCCCCGCCGCCCGCGCCTTCGTCCGGGCCTACGGCGGACTGCGCCTGGAGATCCCCGGCACCCCGCCGGACGCCGTCGGCCTCACCCCGCACTGGATCTACGAGGAGAGCGCCGAGGACGTCGCCGAGCTCGCCGCCCTCCTCGGCACCCGGCTCTTCCCGGTCGGCTTCACCGCCTTCGACGGGGCCATGGTGCTCCTCGACGACACCGGCCGGTTCTTCCTCCTCCACCACACCGGCCCGTACCACCTCGGTGACGACGTCCACGAGGCCGTGAGCCGGCTCCTGCGCGGCCCGGACGTCGAGGCCCGGGAGTTCTTCGTCAGGGCAGCGCCCCCGCCCGCCGCGCCGCCACCACCGCCTCCAGCCGGGTGTGCGCCCCCAGCTTCCGCATCGCCGAGCGCAGATAGCCCTTGACGGTCTCCGGGCGCAGCCCGAGCCGCTGGGCGGCCGCCGCGTTCGTCGCTCCGGAGGCGACCGCCGCCAGGACGTCCGTCTCGCGCGGGGTCAGCGCCACCCCGGCGACCGGCGCCGGGACGCCCGCCGCCGACTCCAGACGGCCGCAGACGGCGAGAAGCCGCGCCCGCAGCTCCGCGTCCCCCACCCTCGGGGCCAGCGCGCGCAGCTCGCCGTAGGCGTGCCGCACCTCCTCCCACGACGGGTCGGACGCCTCCGCCGGCTCCACCAGGCGGTTCACCTCGTCCCGCACGGCCAGCGCCTGCTCCACGTCACGGGCCGCCGCCACCGCCGCGTCGAAGACCCGCTCGCCGAGCGGCAGCGCGTCCCGCAGCGCGCCGTACAGCACCCCGCGCACCTGACGCCGGACGACGACCGGCACCGCGATCACCGACCGCAGGCCCTCCGCCGACACCGGCAGGTCGTACTCGTGGGTGATGTGCCGGGCCACCGGGTAGTCGGTGACCGCGCAGGGCCGGGCCAGCGCCAGGCACTTCCCGCCCAGGCCGTTGCCGGGGGAGATCGTCAGGCCCCGGAGCGCCGGGGTCACCGCCCCGTGCAGCTCGGCGATCCGCAGCGGCAGCCCGCCCTCCTGCACGAGGCCGCCGAAGACCACGGGCAGCCCGCTGCCGCGCCGCAGCCGCACCAGCGCGGCACGCAGCTCCACCGCCTCGATCCGCTCGGACACGGAAGAACACCACTCCTTCACCCCCGAACGGGGGTAGTGAGACCTGGGTCACCGATTACACGATGGGCGGGACCGGTCCCGCAACGAGGAGGACACATGACGGCTACCAGCGCGACCGAGGAGTTCCGGACCGCCCGGGACTTCCTGCTGCGGCACCGCGAGGACTACGCGGCGGCCTACGGCGGCTTCGCCTGGCCCCGCCCCGAGCGGTTCAACTGGGCGCTGGAGTGGTTCGACGTCATCGCCGAGGGCAACGACCGCACCGCCCTGCACATCGTCGAGGAGGACGGCACCGAGACCAGGGTGAGCTTCGCGGAGATGTCCGCCCGCTCCAACCGGGTCGCGAACTGGCTGCGCGCCCAGGGCGTCCGCGCCGGGGACCGGATCATCGTGATGCTGGGCAACCAGACCGAGCTGTGGGAGACCATGCTCGCCGCGATGAAGCTGCGCGCCGTCGTCATCCCCGCCACCCCCCTCCTCGGCCCCGCCGACCTCCGCGACCGGGTCGAGCGCGGCCGCGCCCGGCACGTCATCGTCCGCGCCGAGGACACCGCCAAGTTCGCCGACGTGCCCGGCGACTACACCCGCATCTCGATCGGCGGCGACGGGGTGAACTGGCTGGGGTACGAACACTCCGCCCGCGAGTCCGAGGTCTTCGAGCCCGACGGCGTCACCCTCGCCCACGACACCCTGATGCTCTACTTCACCTCCGGCACCACCGCCCGGCCCAAGCTCGTCGAGCAGACCCACACCTCGTACCCGGTGGGCCACCTGGCGACCATGTACTGGATCGGCCTCAAGCCCGGCGACGTGCACCTCAACATCTCCTCGCCCGGCTGGGCCAAGCACGCCTGGTCCAACCTCTTCGCCCCCTGGAACGCCGAGGCGACCGTCTTCATCCACAACTACACGCGCTTCGACCCGGGCCGGCTGATGGCCGAGATGGACCGGCACGGCGTCACCTCCTTCTGCGCCCCGCCCACCGTGTGGCGGATGCTCATCCAGTCCGACCTCGGCCGCCTCGCCACCCCGCCGCGCGAGGTCGTCGCCGCCGGCGAGCCGCTGAACCCCGAGGTCATCGAGGCGGTGCGGCGCGCCTGGGGCGTCACCATCCGTGACGGCTTCGGGCAGACCGAGACGGCCGTCCAGGTCTCCAACAGCCCCGGCCAGCGGCTCAAGGAGGGCTCGATGGGCCGCCCCAGCCCCGGCTACACCGTCACCCTCCTCGACCCGGTGACCGGTGACCCCGGCGCGGAGGAGGGCGAGATCTGCCTCGACCTCTCCACCCACCCGGTGGGCCTGATGACCGGCTACCACGGCGACCCGGACAAGACGGCCGAGGCGATGGCCGGCGGCTACTACCGCACCGGCGACATCGGCAGCCGCGACGAGGACGGCTACATCCACTACGTGGGCCGGGCCGACGACGTCTTCAAGGCGTCCGACTACAAGATCAGCCCCTTCGAGCTGGAGAGCGCGCTCCTGGAGCACGAGGCCGTCGCCGAGGCCGCCGTGGTCCCCGCGCCCGACCCGCTGCGGCTCGCCGTCCCGAAGGCGTACGTCGTCCTCGCCGAGGGCTTCAAGCCGGACGCGGAGACCGCGCGGGCCCTCTTCGCCCACTCGCGGGCCGTGCTCGCCCCGTACAAGCGGGTCCGCCGCATCGAGTTCGCCGACCTGCCCAAGACCGTGTCCGGCAAGATCCGGCGGGTCGAGCTGCGCCGCCTCACCGCCGAAGGCGCCGTCACGGGACCGGAGTTCACCGAAGGAGACCTGGCATGACCGGCACGGAGCCCAGTTACGCCCACGGGGTGGCGGACACCCCGCTGCTCGGCGACACCATCGGCGGCAACCTCGACCGGGCCGTCGCCGCCTGGCCCGACCGCGAGGCCCTGGTCGACGTGGCCGCCGGACGCCGCTGGACCTACGCCGAGTTCGGCGCCGACGTCGACCGGATCGCCGGCGCGCTCCTCGGCAGCGGCGTCCGCAAGGGCGACCGGGTCGGCATCTGGGCGGTGAACCGCGCCGAGTGGGTCCTCGTCCAGTACGCCACCGCCCGCGTCGGCGCCGTCATGGTCACCATCAACCCCGCCTACCGCGCCCACGAACTCGGCTTCGTGCTGCGCCAGTCGGGGATCTCGATGCTCTTCGCCTCGCTCGCGCACAAGACCAGCGACTACCGGTCGATGGTCGACGAGGTCCGGGACGCGTGCCCGGAGCTGCGGGAGACGGTGTACTTCGGCGACGCGAGCTGGGAGGAGTTCGCGGCCCGCCCGTCGGGAGGTCTGGTCCCCGAACCCCTCGCCGCCGACGAGCCCGTCAACATCCAGTACACCTCGGGCACCACCGGCTTCCCGAAGGGGGCCACGCTCTCCCACCACAACATCCTCAACAACGGTTACTTCGTGGGCGAGATGATCGCCTACACCGAGCGGGACCGGATCTGCGTGCCGGTGCCCTTCTACCACTGCTTCGGCATGGTCATGGGCAATCTGGCGGCCACCTCGCACGGCGCCTGCATCGTCATCCCCGCCCCGTCCTTCGACCCGGCCGCGACCCTCCGCGCCGTCCAGGAGGAGCGCTGCACCTCGCTGTACGGCGTCCCCACCATGTTCATCGCGGAGCTGAACCTCCCCGACTTCGCCGCGTACGACCTCTCCTCGCTGCGCACCGGCATCATGGCGGGCTCGCCGTGTCCGGTGGAGGTGATGAAGCGGGTGGTCGCCGAGATGAACATGGCGGAGGTGTCGATCTGTTACGGCATGACGGAGACCTCGCCGGTCTCCACCCAGACCCGCCGCGACGACGACCTGGAGCGGCGCACCGGCACCGTCGGCCGGGCGCTGCCGCACATCGAGGTGAAGGTGGTCGACCCCGCCACCGGCCTCACGGTGCCGCGCGGCACCGCGGGCGAGCTGTGCACCCGCGGCTACAGCGTGATGCTCGGCTACTGGGACGAGCCCGCGAAGACCGCCGAGGTCGTCGACGCGGGCCGCTGGATGCACACCGGCGACCTGGCCGTGCTGCGCGAGGACGGTTACGTCGAGATCGTCGGCCGCATCAAGGACATGATCATCCGCGGCGGCGAGAACGTGTACCCGCGCGAGATCGAGGAGTTCCTGTACGGCCACCCCAAGATCGCCGACGTCCAGGTGGTGGGCGTCCCCGACGAGCGGTACGGCGAGGAGATCCTGGCCTGCGTCGTCCCGCGCGACCCGGCCGACCCGCCCACCCTCGAAGAAGTCGCCGCCTTCTGCCGCGACCGCCTCGCCCACTACAAGGTCCCCCGCCGCGTCGAGATCCTCACCGAGTTCCCGATGACGGTCAGCGGCAAGGTCCGCAAGGTGGAACTGCGCGAGCGGTACGGATCCTAGGTCGCGGTCCGGACGGGTCGCGGCCCCGCCGGGACGGGCGGGGCGGGACCGTCCTCGCCGGGGCGCGCTCGTCGCCGAGCGCGCCCCGGGTGGAGGGGTCACGGGTCCAGGACGTTGTCCTTGCTGACCTGCGGGGCCTGGAGGATCCGCCGGACCCGAGGGGTCATGCCGCGGACGGGCAGGTAGATCCTGTTGCCGTTGGCCCGGGCGGTGGTGACCAGGCCCGCACCGGTGAGGCGCTGGACGGCGTCGGGGACCAGTTCACGGTGCTTCGCGTCGAGACCGCGGAAGAGGGCCGACTCCTTCCGGCCCGTGCCGCGCTGCGCGTACACCTTCTTGAGTATGGTCAGGACCACCTTGTTCATCGGCGTCGTCTTGAGCGCGAGGATGCCCTTGCCCGTCGACATCTGCGCGTCGAACTGCGCGACCTCGCACTCGACGAACCGCTCGTCGGGCAGTGCCGACCAGCCGGCGACCCCGGTCATCTGCCCGATGAGGCAGTTCTGGAAGTGCGGAAGCGCGTAGCCGTCGTAGTCGGTGAGGTCCAGCTCCTGGATCACGCAGTCGTGGAAGGCGAGCCAGTCGTAGCCCTTGGCGTCCGCCGACAGGGCGAAGCTGCGGAGCTCGATCTCGTGCAGGGAGATCGGGCTGCGGGCCTCGTCGCCGGGCCAGAGCCGGGCGGTGACGCGGACGATGTCGGCGACGATCGCGTCCGAGACGCCACCTCGCTGGAGCGCGGCGGCGGAGGCGTAGGCCCGCCCCGAACTCGCGCCGGCCTCCTGGGCGAGCTGGACGGCGGCCACGTCGATGCCCACCTCGTCCAGACAGGCGACACTGCCGGTCATCTCCATGAGGGGACTCGCGGCGTTCGGCTCGATCACGCACGCGACCACGTCGCCGGCCCTGGCGGCGTCGGCCAGCGAGACGTCGACGAAGCGCCGGGAGCCGTCGACGCTGTCCATGGCACCGAGCCCGGGCAGCCGCTGGAGGAGCTGGTAGGAGCCCTCGTCCGGCGCGTAGCCGCACACCGACTGGAAGACGGAGGTCAGTTCCTCCTGGGAGATGGGCCCCAGTCCGTCGGTGGAGCGGCGCGCCTGGGTGGCCAGCCGTTCCAGCACCTTGCGGATGGTGAAGCCGTCGACGCCCATCTCCATGCTCGCCTCGCGTTCGGCGATGCGGTCGAGCATCATGTGCCAGCCCTCGCCCGCCGAGCAGCCGAAGGTCTCTTCCATCGAGCTCTGGAAGGAGGTCGACGAGCCCAGGTAGCTGAGCAGCAGAGGGCGGGAAGGCAGCCAGTCGGGCAGCGACTCCTTCCAGCCGTAGGCGTCGAGGATCCGACGGGCCTGGTCGTCGGTCGGTTCACCGGCCATGAGGAACAGCGAGTCGTCGCGCACCCCCAGGGCCATGCGCATCTCGTTCTCGCTGTCGAAGAAGTGCGCGCGGCCGGCCAGCACGACGGACGTCGTCGGCCGTGAGTCGCTGCAGAACCGGCGCACCAGCTCCACCGACCGGCGCCGGATGTCGCGCATGGCCGACGTCCTGCCGAGCCAGCCGGGCGTCGCGATCTCGTCGAAGCCGTCGAGGATGAGGGTGACGTCCCCCGAGCGCCAGGCGCGGACCAGCTGGGCGGGATGCGGGAAGCCGATCTCGCGGGCGTGTCGCTCCAGCGCCTCGACCGGGCGGACCTGGCCCTGGTGGTCACGGAGGTTCAGGAGGATCGGGAAGGGCTTGAAGGGGTCCTGACGGTGAGCTTTGGCGAGACGCCGGTAGAGCTCGCGAAGGAACATGCTCTTCCCGGCGCCGTAGTCCCCGTAGAGGAGCACGGACCGGCCGTTCTTGACCTCGTCGGACACGCTGGTGACGGAGTAGGGGTCCCCGGTCCCG
The DNA here is from genome assembly GCF_014656075.1 of Streptomyces hydrogenans. GTDB lineage: Bacteria > Actinomycetota > Actinomycetes > Streptomycetales > Streptomycetaceae > Streptomyces > Streptomyces hydrogenans. The sequence continues at coordinate 1,384 of NZ_BNBS01000173.1, read as the reverse complement.
CTCTCCGTGGGGTCCACGGCGACGTAGGGCTTGAGCGCTTCGTAGTCTCCGCTGCTCGGCTCGCGCGCGCTGCCGAAGGGGTAGAACGGGCGCAGTTCGAGGTACTTCGCCGAGTCGACGAGCTGCCCCCGCAGCTGCGTGAAGCTGCACGCCACGAGGGGCTGGCCGAGGGTCTTGATGGCCAGCCGCTGGTCGGCGGTGGGTTCCTCGCGGGTGACGAAGTAGCCCTTGACCGATTTGAAGGGGTGCTCCCTGGCCTTCGCCAGACAGGCTTCGTAGAGCTTCCTGCCGTCCTTCTCGGCCTTGTCCTTGCGGCGCGACACCGTGCATTCGACGATGACGACGGAGTCGGCGGTGATGAACACGCCGTCCCGCTCCGCGGTTCCGATGTAGGTGGATCCCTGGAACTCGTTCTCCCCGGCGAACAGCGCGCGGGAGATCCGCAGCACCTCCGCCTCGAACGCCGACTGTTCCTGCTGCTGCTCGTTCGGTGCCAACGAACCCCCTCGCCCTGAGACTGACGTCGCATCATATCCGCGTCGCGAGGGGGCTTCCTGGCGGGAGCCGGGAGGTGAACCAGTCGGTCCGCTAAGGCAGGTGACGCACCATCAATTCGCGGCGCATGCAGACGCGCGGCCAGGTGGCCAGGCCGTGGGCGGCTTCGGCGAGGCTGATGGCGCGCAGGCCCTCGGTCAGGGCCGGGTCGGTGTCGGCGAGGGGGCGGAAGCCGAGCCGGGTGTAGTAGGGGGCGTTCCACGGCACGTCGGTGAAGGTCGTCAGGGTCAGGGCCGTCAGGCCCTGCTCCCGGGCGGCCTCCGCCAGGTGCTCGATCAGCGCCCGGCCGACGCCCTGGCGGGCCGCGTCCGGGTGGACGGAGACCTGCTCGATGTGGGCGGCGCCGTCGACGGTGTCGGCGAGCAGGTAGGCGACGGGCCGGTCGGCCCCGTCGACCGCCACCCAGGCCCGGCCCGCCGACCGGTACCCCTCCAGCACGTCCAGCGGCAGGGGATCGTCGTCGGCGATCGCGGTCATCCCGAGGGCGCGGAAGGGTTCGCCCGCAGCGCGCTCGATGGACTGGAGCAGCGGGAGTTCGGCCGGTGCGGCCGCTCTGATGCGCATACGCCAGTATGCCCCCGCCTCACCGCCCTTCGGGCGTCCGGTGGCCGAGCAGGCCCCCGTCACGGGAGAAGCGCGGCAGGAACAGGGCCAGCGCCGGGTCGCCGTACAGCGCCACGTAGAGCTGGACCAGGCGGCCGTCCGTCACCTCGCGCCGGTGCGCGGGCAGCGGGTGCCGCTCGCGCAGCTCGGCGAGGAGCCGTCGGGCGGTCCGGGTCGCGGCCGGCAGCCGCCACAGCGCGAGGGCGGCCAGGAGGGCCGGCGCCCT
>NZ_BNBS01000172.1 GCF_014656075.1 Streptomyces hydrogenans | reverse complement strand
GCGCGCCCGACCCGGCCGGCCCGGAGCCGCCCCGGCGGCGCTCCCCCGACCCGGCCGTCGCGCACCCCCACCCGCACCCCGGCCCCCGCTTCCGGCTCGACCTCCACCGGCACCTGTGGGACGCGACCCGCGCCGGGGAGCTCCGCGACCGGTCGGGCGCGGACCTGCTGCCCGCCCTCCCGGCCGCGCCCGACGACCCGCCGGGCCCCGGCTGGGCCGTGGACCGCTGGGCCGCCGAGGTCCGCCTCCTGCTCGCCGCCGACGGACGGACCGCCGGCCCCGTCCTCGTACGCCTCGGGGCCCGGCACCGGATCCTCCTCACGCCCGAACCCGACGGGGCCCTCCGCAGCGTGCCCGCGCCGCCGGGCCGGGGACCGTACGGACCCCGGGGCGAGCGCGGGGACGGCCGACCGGCCCTCCTCCCCGACGCGGCGACCTGGACCCCGCCCGACCTCGCGCTGCTCCGCGCCGGACTCCTCACCCCCGACGACCTGCACCCGCTCGTCGCGGAGGCGCTGGTCCCCGGCCACCGGACCACCCGCCGGACCGGTCCCGACGACGGCCGGCGGCTCGTGGACTGCCAGGGGGGCCGGCACCGCATCGGCCTCGTCGACGGCGTCCTCGTGCCCCTCGACCACGCGCCGGCCGAACTCCGCCGCGAGGAACTCCTCGTCGCCCTCGGCGGGACGCCCCTGCCCTGTCTGCGGGTGATCGACGAGACCCACCGCAGGCCCGACTGCCTCACCGGCGTCCGCGAACGTCTAGCCCACGGCGACACGGCCGGCGCGCTCGCCGTCGTCGAGGCGCTCCTCGGCCCCGGCGCGGCCCTGCGCGACGGCCCCCTGCGCGAGGCCCTCGAACGGGCCGCCGAGCGGAAGGTCCTGCACGGGCTCTACCGCACCGGCCTGCGCGCCACCGGCCCCGCGAACGTCGCCGAACCCCCGCCCGCACCTCTGCCCGACCCGGACCGCGGCCCCCTCCGACGCCCCCGAGGCACCGACTTCGACGCCCGCGAGACCCGCCGCGCCCTCGGCCACCGCGACCACCCCCGCCACGCCCTCGCCCGCTGACGCCCGCACCCGCCGCCCACCCGTCCGTACGTCGCACCCTGGCCCGTCGACCCGCGGCACCCGCCGCCCCCTTCGCACGACGCCTTCCCCGAACCCCGGCCGGACGCACCGACGGCCTCCGTCCGTACGCCACGCCCGGGCCCGTTGACCGCGGCACCAGCCGCCTACGCGGCACTACGCCTTCCCAGAAACGCCCGCTCGACGCACCGACGGCCTCCCCCCGTACGCCACGCCCTTCCCACTCCGCCGCCGTGCCCCGGCACGCCCGCACCCACCCCAGGTGATCACCCATGCGCACCCGCCCCGCCCCGCACCCCGCCCCCCTCGACGTCGCCGCCGACCTCCTCGCGCTCCTCGGCGACACCCGCACCGAACCCCGTGCCGACGACCAGCTGGAGGCGCTGACCCTGGCCGTCGCCGCCGACCTGCCCGTCCTCCTGTGGGGCGAGCCCGGCATCGGCAAGACGGCGGCCCTCACCCGGCTCGCCGAGGAACTCGACCTGCCGCTCACCACCGTCATCGCCAGCGTCCACGAACCCACCGACTTCTCCGGGCTGCCGATCCTCGGCGACGACCCGGCCGTCCGGGGCGTGGCGATGGCCCCGCCCGACTGGGCGGTCCGCCTCGTCCGGGAGGGCCGCGGCCTGCTCTTCCTCGACGAGCTGTCCACCGCACCGCCCGCCGTCCAGGCCGCCCTCCTCCGGCTCGTCCTGGAACGCCGGGTAGGCGCCCTCACCCTCCCGCCGGGGGTACGGATCGTGGCCGCCGCCAACCCCCGCGCCTCGGCCGCCGACGGCTGGGAGCTGAGCGCCCCGCTCGCCAACCGCTTCGTCCACCTGCGCTGGACCCACGAACACGAGGTCGTCGTCCGCGGCCTCGGCGGCACCTGGCCCCGCGCCACCCTGCCCCGGCTCGCCCCGGAGCGCCTGCCCGACGCCGTGGACCACGCCCGCCGGGCGGTCTGCGGACTGCTCGGCAGCCGCCCGACGCTGGTCCACCGGCTGCCGGGGGAGGAGACCCGCCGGGGCGGTCCCTGGCCCTCGCCCCGCAGCTGGGACATGACCCTGCGGCTGATCGCCTTCGCCACCGTCGCCGGCTCCTCCCGCGACGTCCTCTCCCTCCTGGTCCGGGGCACCGTCGGCGACGGCCCCGGCTTCGAACTCCTCGCCTGGCTCGACCGGATGGACCTCCCGGACCCCGAGGACCTGCTCGCCGACCCGTCCGGCGCCCCGCTGCCCGAGCGCGGCGACCGGCGCCAGGCCGCCCTCGAAGGCGTCGTGGCCGCCGTCCGCGAACGCCCCGCCCGCGAGCGCTGGGACGCCGCCTGGGCCCTGCTCGCCCGCGCAGCCGAGACCGGCCCGCCGGACCTCGTCGTGGTGCCCGCCACCACGCTCGCCGCGCTCCGCCGCGACGACTGGGACGTCCCCGTCGCCATCGAACGCCTCGCCGGCGCCGTCGACCTCTCCCGCCGCGCCGTCCGCCCCGTCGTGGCCGGGGGACGCCGATGAACCACCCGACCGCCCCCTCCGCGGTGCGCCCGGCCGAGCGGGAACCGGACACCGCTCCCGCCCCCTCCGCAGCGGCCCCGTCCCGGGAGACCCCGGACCCCGCCCGCGCCGCCGGGGTCCCGGCCGAGCGGGCCCTGGACCACGACAAGCTGTACACCGCCCGCCTCTACGCCGTCCGGGTCCGCCCCTACCTGGCCACGGCCCTCTTCGCCCTCCGCGTGGTGCCGTCCCGGGCCGTCCCCACCATGGGCGTCGACCGGCACTGGCGGATGTACGTCTCCCCGGGCTTCGTCGACCGGACGCCGATGCGGGAACTGGCCGCCGTCTGGGTCCACGAGGTCGCCCACCTGCTCCGCGACCACCACGGCCGGGGCGACCGCCTCGCCCGCGACCTCGGCCTCGACGGCGAGGCCGAACGGCTGCGCATGAACATCGCCGGCGACTTCGAGATCAACGACGACGTCTACGGCGACGGACTCCCGCGCCCGGCCGGCGCGCTGCGCCCCGAGATGCTCGAACTGGCACCCGGGCTGCTCATGGAGGACTACGTCCGGGCGGTACGGATCACGCCGAACGGCCCCGCGATGGCCTGGCTCGACTGCGGCAGCGGCGCCGACGGCCGCGACCGCGCCTGGGAGCTGGGCCCCGACGGCGCCGACGGCCTCACCCCGCAGGAACGCGCGGCCGTCGTCCACCGCGTCGCCCAGGGCATCAAGGGCCGCCCCGGCTCCGCCCCCGAAGCCTGGGAGCGCTGGGCCGAGCAGGTCTGCCACCCGCCGCAGCCCTGGCGCGAACTCCTCGGCGCGGCGATCAGCGCCGCCGTCGCGGCCGGGGCCGGCGGCGACTACAGCCACCGCCGTCCCTCCCGCCGCGCCGCCGCCCTCCCCGGCGTCGTCCTGCCCAGCCTCCGCCGCACCCCGCCGCACGTGGCCGTCGTCATCGACACCTCGGGCTCCGTCTCCGACACCGAACTCGGCAGCGCCCTCCTGGAGGTCGCCGCCCTCACCCGCGCCGTCGGAGGCCGCCGCGACCTCGTCTCGGTGATCGCCTGCGACGCTGCCGCCCACTCCGCCCAGCGGCTCTGCGCCGGCGCCGACATCCCGCTCCTCGGAGGAGGCGGCACCGACCTCCGCGCCGGCTTCTCCCGGGCGCTGCGTCTGAGCCCCCGCCCCGACGTCCTCGTCGTCTTCACCGACGGCCAGACCCCATGGCCGGAAAGCGCCCCTCCCTGCCGCACGATCGTCGGTCTCTTCCCCCGGCCGCCCGCCCCGGACTCCGAGGACGGCGGGGACGAGGAGGACGACCACCTGCTGCGGCCGCCGTCGTGGGCGCGGGTGGTGGAGATCGGCTGAGGTGGCCGGATCGCACATCCACCCTCCCGGATCCGGCCGCGTAGCCTGAACCCCATGAGGCAGGACGCCGATCCCGGGCTCTTCGGGCCCCGTTCCGTGACCTGGCAGCTGCACGGCGACCCGGTGATGTGGATCGCCGGGGTGCGGGCCCTGTACCTCCAGGCCCTGCACCCCGTCGCCGTGCGCGGAGTCATGATCAACAGCAGCTTCCGGGAGGATCCCTGGGGGCGGCTCATGCGGACGGCGAGCTTCGTCGGGACGCTCAGCTACGGGACCCGGGAGGCCGCCGAGGCGGCCGGAGCCCGGGTGCGGCGGATCCACCGGCTGCTCGGCGTCGACGACCCCGCGCTGCTGCTCTGGGTGCACTGCGCCGAGATCGACTCGTACGTCTCCGTCGCCCGCCGCTCCGGACTGCCGCTCACCGGCGGGACCGCCGACCGCTACGTGGACGAGCAGCGCGCCTCCGCACGGCTCGTGGGGCTCGACCCGGCGGACGTACCGGCCACCCGGGCGGGGCTCGCCGCCTACTTCGCCTCCGTCCGGGGCGAACTCGCCGCGGGCGAGGACGCCCGCGCCGTGCTCGACTTCCTGCGCAGGCCGCCCGTCCCGCCCGCGCTGCTCGCCGGGCGCGCCCTGGTGTGGCGGCGCGTCAGCTCCCTGGCGTACGACACGCTGCCGGAATGGGCCCATGACCTCTACGGCCGCCCGGTCCCGCCGGCGGCCGCCGTCACCCGGCGCCTGACGTCCACCGCCCGCCTGCTCCGCCGCGTCCCCGCGACGCTCCGCTGGCGCCTGCCGCCCGGCCACATCCTGCGCGCCATGGAACGCCTCGGGCCGGACACCCGACCCGACCCGTACACACTGTCCGACCCTGCGGCCATACTGGACAGGCCGGAGAGCGTGCACGAAATCGACGGGGGCGACGGCACACGATGGGGGACATCAGACTGATCCAGGGGCGCTACCGCCTGCACGAGGTCATCGGCCGCGGCGGGATGGGCGAGGTGTGGCGTTCCACGGACGAGGCGCTGGGCCGCGGGGTCGCGGTCAAGTGCCTCAAGCCGCTGGGCCCGCACCAGGACGCCGGCGTGCAGACCGTGGTCCGCGAGCGGTTCCGCCGCGAGGCCCGGGTCGCGGCCGCGCTCCAGCACCGGGGCATCACCGTCGTCCACGACTTCGGCGAGTACGAGGGCGTGCTCTTCCTCGTCATGGAGCTCCTGGAGGGCCAGAACCTCAGCCAGCTCCTCGCCGCCAACGCCCGCAACCCGCTCCCGGTCCACGAGGTCGTCGACATCGCCGACCAGGTCGCCGACGCCCTCGAATACACCCACCGCATGGGCATCGTGCACCGCGACCTCAAGCCCGCCAACATCATGCGGCTGAGCGACGGCACCGTGAAGATCTGCGACTTCGGGATAGCGCGCCTCGGCGCCGACATGGGCTTCACCTCACGCCTCACCGGTACCGGCATCGCCATGGGCACCCCCCACTACATGTCTCCGGAGCAGATCGGCGGCGGCGACATCGACCACCGCAGCGACCTCTACTCGCTCGGCTGCGTCCTGTACGAACTCGCCACCGGCGCGCCGCCGTTCGACCTCGACGACTCCTGGGCCGTCCTCGTCGGCCACCGGGACACCGTGCCCAGCCCGCCGCGCGTGCTCCGCTCCGAGCTGCCCGACTACTTCGACCGGCTCGTCGTCGACCTCCTCGCCAAGGTGCCCGACCAGCGCCCGCGCGACGCCTCCGACCTGCGCCGCCGCATCACCACGGGGCGCACCCTCGGCGGAGGGCCGCACGTCCCGCCGCCGATCCCGGCCGACCCCACCGACGGCCTCGGCCACACCGTCCCGCTGCCGGAACCCGGCGCCACGCGCGCGTGCGCCCGGGCCGTCACCGGCGGGCCGCGCCCCGCCGCGCCCGGCACGCCCCGCGTCGCCGCCCACGACCCCGCCGCCGACGTCCTCACCACCGAGTGGACGACCGCCGGGGCGCCCACCGAGGGCCACGCCCGCCCCACCACGGACGCCACGCCCGAACTGCTCGCCGTGCTGGCCGCCCGCCACCGGGCCGGACTCGGCCTCGGCCGGCTCGGCCGCTGGGCCGAGGCCGAGGACCTGCACCGCTCCGTCGCCGGCGACCGCACCCGGGTCCTCGGCCCCGACCACCCGGACACCCTGGCCAGCGCCTACGAGGTCGCCTTCGCCCTGGGCCGCCTCGGTCGCACCGCCGAGGCCCTGGAGGCGTTCGAGCGCGTCGCCGACGCCCGCTCCCGGGTCCTCGGCCCGGACCACCCCGACACCCTGGCCGCCCGCCAGGAGGGGGCCTTCACCCTCGGCCGGCTCGGCCGCCACGCCGAGGCGCACGCGCTGTACGCCGAGGTCCTCGCCATCCGTGAGCGCACGGCCGGCCCCGACCACCCCGACACCCTGCGCTGCCGCCACAACCTCGCGTACACCCTCGCCCGGCTCGGCCGCCTGGAGGAGTCGTACCGCACCGGCCTGGCCGTCGCCGACACCCGGACCCGGCTGCTCGGCGCCGACCACCCCGACACCCTCGTCACCCGGCACGAACTCGCCCACACCCTCGGCCGCCTGGGCCGCGCCGAGGAGGCCCTCGACCAGTACCGCGCGGTGGCCGAGGGGCGGGCGTCCTCGCTCGGCCCGGACCATCCGGACACCCTCGCCGCCCGCTACGAGACCAGTGCCTGCCTCGGCCGCCTCGGCCGGGCCGCCGACGCGCTCGCCGTCTGCCGGGACCTGGTCGCCGTGCGCACCCGCACCCAGGGCGCCGACGCCCCCGAGACGCTGCGGGTGCGGCACGCCCTCGCCCTCCACCTCGCACGGCTCGGCCGCTGGCAGGAGTCGCTCGACACCGCCCAGGCCGTGCACGCGGCCCGCCGCCGGGTGCTCGGCCCGGATCACCCCGACACCCTGCGCAGCCGCCGCGAGGCCGCCGTGGTCCTCGGCCGGCTGGGCCGCTGGGACGAGGCCCTCGCCCCGCTGCGGTCCCTCGCGGAGGCCCGCGCCCGGACCCTCGGCCCGCTCCACCCGGACACCCTGTCCGCCCTCGCCGACCTCACCCACTGCCTGGACCGGCTCGGCCGCCACACCGAGGCCGACGCCGTCCGCCGGGGCGGCGCCGTCGCTCCGGACGGCCGGGGTCCGGGCTGACCGACCGCCTCCGGTACGCGCCGAGTCGGCCCGGGCCGCGCTGATTTAATGACCGGTGTGATCATCGACCGCCCCGGCGACCCCGCCTCCGAGTCCCGCCCGCCCGCCGACGACGCGGCCCGACAGGCCGCCGCCGGCCCCGCCCCGGTCGACGTCGACCTGTGGCAGCTGCGGGTGGACCAGCTCGCCGAGGAGGACCTCGACCCCTCCGAGCTCGACGCCGAGGAGCGCGTCCGGCTCGGCAGCCCCCTGCGGGTCGCGGACCGGCTCCGGTACGGCATCGGCCACGTCGCCCTGCGCCGCCTCCTGGCCCGGCGCCTCGGCGTCGGCCCGGCCGCGGTCGCGTACCGCCGCGAACCCTGCCCCGGCTGCGGCGACCTCCACGGTCGCCCCGCCCTCGACGGCCCGCCCGGGGCCCCGCACTTCTCCCTGTCGCACAGCGGGGACGTCGTCCTCATCGGCATCGCCGCCCGGCCCGTCGGCGTCGACGTCGAGAGCTTCCCCAGGCCCGCCACCGTCCGCGAGGTCACCTCCGCCCTCCACCCGGCGGAACGGGCCGAGATCGCCGCCGCCGGACACGCGCCCGACGCCTTCGCCCGGATCTGGTGCCGCAAGGAGGCGTACCTCAAGGGCATCGGCATCGGCATGGCCCGCTCCCTCGACAAGGACTACCTCGGCGAGCACGACCCCTCCGCGCTCCCCGAGGGCTGGGACGTCCGGGGCGTGCCCACCGCCGACGGGCACGCGGCGGCCGTCGCCGTCCGGGGCCCCATGGGACGCGTCCGTACGAGTTGGCTTCCGGCCTCCTTCGTGACCGCCGCCGGCGTCGGCGAACCCTCCTGATCAGCGGCGACGTCCCGGCGTGAAGCTGAACTGCGAGCGCGCTTAAGAAATCCTCGATGGACCGCCGGCCCCCGGTACGGAAGATTCGTCTCCGAGGATCTTGGGCGCGCGCGCGTGCCCTGACCCGTACATCACAGGACACGCACGTCGGGAGCCGTGGCATTGAAGGCGTTGGTCAAGCTGAAGGCGGAGCCGGGACTCTGGCTCACGGACGTGCCCGAGCCGGAGACCGGTCCGGGGGACGTGCTCATCAAGGTCAAGCGGACCGGGATCTGCGGCACCGACCTGCACATCCGTTCCTGGGACGGCTGGGCGCAGAAGACCATCGCGACCCCGATGACCATCGGCCACGAGTTCGTCGGCGAGGTCGTCTCCGTCGGGCGTGACGTCTCCGACATCGCCGTCGGCGACCTCGTCAGCGGCGAGGGCCACCTCGTCTGCGGCAAGTGCCGCAACTGTCTCGCCGGCCGCCGCCACCTCTGCCGCGCCACCGTCGGCCTCGGCGTCGGCCGCGACGGCGCCTTCGCCGAGTACGTGGCGCTGCCCGCCTCCAACGTGTGGGTGCACCGCGTCCCCGTCGACCTCGACGTCGCCGCGATCTTCGACCCGTTCGGCAACGCGGTCCACACCGCGCTCTCCTTCCCGCTCGTCGGCGAGGACGTCCTCGTCACCGGCGCCGGCCCGATCGGCATCATGGCCGCCGCCGTCGCCAAGCACGCCGGCGCCCGCAACGTCGTCATCACCGACGTCAGCGAGGAGCGCCTCGACCTGGCCCGCAAGACCGGCGTCTCCCTCGCGCTCAACGTGGCCGAGAAGACCATCGCCGACGGCCAGCGCACCCTCGGGCTCAAGGAGGGCTTCGACGTCGGCCTGGAGATGTCGGGCAACCCGCACGCCATGCGCGACATGATCGCCAACATGACCCACGGCGGAAAGATCGCCATGCTCGGCCTGCCGAGCGAGGACTTCGCCGTCGACTGGGCGAAGATCGTCACCTCGATGATCACCATCAAGGGCATCTACGGCCGCGAGATGTTCGAGACCTGGTACGCCATGTCCGTCCTCCTGGAGGGCGGGCTCGACCTCTCGCCGGTCATCACCGGCCGGTACGACTTCACCGACTACGAGACCGCCTTCGACGACGCGGCCTCCGGCAAGAGCGGCAAGATCATCCTCGACTGGACTGCGGGAGCCTGACCCATGTTCGATTCCGTACGCGACGACATCCGCGCCACCCTCGACGAGATCCGGGCGGCCGGCCTCCACAAGCCCGAGCGCGTCATCGGCACCCCCCAGTCCGCGACCGTCGAGGTCACCGCCGGCGGACGCCCCGGTGAGGTCCTCAACTTCTGCGCCAACAACTACCTCGGCCTCGCCGACCACCCCGACGTCGTCGCCGCCGCCCACGCGGCCCTCGACCGCTGGGGCTACGGCATGGCCTCCGTCCGCTTCATCTGCGGCACCCAGGAGGTCCACAAGGAGCTGGAGGCCCGCCTCTCGGCCTTCCTCGGCCAGGAGGACACGATCCTCTACTCCTCCTGCTTCGACGCCAACGGCGGCGTCTTCGAGACCCTCCTCGGCGCCGAGGACGCGGTCATCTCCGACGCCCTCAACCACGCCTCCATCATCGACGGCATCCGCCTCTCCAAGGCCCGCCGCTTCCGCTACGCCAACCGCGACATGGCCGACCTGGAGCAGCAGCTCAAGGAGGCCACCGAAGGCGGCGCCCGGCGCAAGCTGATCGTCACCGACGGCGTCTTCTCCATGGACGGCTACGTCGCCCCGCTCGCCGACATCTGCGACCTGGCCGAGCGCTACGACGCCATGGTCATGGTCGACGACTCGCACGCCGTCGGCTTCGTCGGCGCCGGCGGCCGCGGCACCCCCGAGCTGCACGGCGTCATGGACCGCGTCGACATCATCACCGGCACCCTCGGCAAGGCCCTCGGCGGCGCCTCCGGCGGCTACGTCGCCGCCCGCGCCGAGATCGTCGCCCTGCTGCGCCAGCGGTCCCGCCCGTACCTCTTCTCCAACACCCTCGCCCCGGTCATCGCCGCCGCCTCCCTCAAGGTCCTCGACCTGCTGGAGTCCGCCGGCGACCTGCGCGACAAGCTCAACGCCAACACCGCGCTCTTCCGCGGCCGGATGACCGAGGAGGGCTTCGACATCCTCCCCGGCGACCACGCCATCGCCCCCGTCATGATCGGCGACGCGTCGGAGGCCGGAAGGATGGCCGAGCTGCTCCTGGAGCGCGGGGTCTACGTGATCGGCTTCTCGTACCCGGTCGTCCCGCAGGGCCAGGCGCGCATCCGCGTCCAGCTCTCGGCCGCCCACTCCACCGAGGACGTGAACCGCGCGGTGGACGCGTTCGTCGCGGCCCGGGCCGAGCTCCAGGGCTGAGTCACCCTCCCGGCCTGGGAGACTGGGCACATGATCGAAGCACGGCGGTTGCACATCCTCCGCGCGGTGGCCGACCACCGCACGGTGACGGCGGCGGCCGCCGCGCTCTATCTCACCCCCTCGGCGGTCTCGCAGCAGCTCGCAGCCCTGGAGCAGGAGACCGGCCACCGGCTCGTCGACCGCAGCGCCCGGGGCGCGCGCCTGACGCCCGCCGGGGAGATCCTGCTGAGCCACGCCAACGCCGTCCTCGCCCAGCTGGAGCGGGCGGAGGCGGAGCTGGCCGCGTACGGCTCCGGCGAGGCGGGCACCGTCACGGTCGCCGCGTTCGCCACCGGCATCGGACTCGTCGTGGCTCCGGCCATCGCGGCGCTGGCCACGACGGCGCCGGGCATCCGGGTCAGGGTGCGGGACGCCGAGGGGGACGAGAGCCTGCTGATGGTGCTGGACCGGCAGGTGGACGTGGCCGTGGCCGTCGAGTACCGGGGCGCGCCCGCCGAGGACGACGACCGGCTCACCCGCGTCCCGCTCTACGCGGAGCCCTTCGACGCGGTGCTGCCGCCCGACCACCCGCTCGCCGCGGGGGAACGGGTCGCGCTGGGCGACCTGGCCAAGGACGCCTGGATCGGCCAGTCCGCGGGCAACCCCTGCCACGACGTGACCGTCCTGGCCTGCGAGTACGCCGGGTTCGCACCCCGCTTCGAGCACGTCTCGGACGACTTCAGGGCCGTCGTCGCGCTCGCCGCCGCCGGCGCCGGCGCGGCACTGGTGCCCCGCTCGGCCCTGCGCGGCATGGACCTCACGGACGTCGCGAACCGCCCCGTCGAGGGCGTCGCGCCCACCCGCCGGGTCTTCGCGGCCGTGCGCCGGGGCGCCGAGGACCACCCCCTCATCGCCCCCGTGCTGACCGCCCTGCGCACGGCGGCCGCCCCGGGCCCGGGCGCGCCCTGAGGGCTGCCGGACTCCGGGGCGGCCGGTCCGCGGGCCGCGTCTAGGCGGCGGGCACCGACTGGGGGAAGCGGAAGAAGCCGTGCGGGTCGTAGGCGCTCTTGACCCGGCCGAGCGCGGCGAGGTTCGAGCCGTAGTAGGCGTCGGCCCAGCCCGTGAGGTCGGGGTCCGGGAAGTTCGCGTACGAACGGCCGTTGGAGTACGGGTCGACCGCGCCGAACACGCCGTCCAGCCACAGCCCGGCGGCGGCCTTGTCCTCGTCGGTGAGGTAGGCGCCGTTCAGGCTCGTGGTGATGGTCGCGCTGTACAGGGCGTCGCGGTGCACCCAGGCCGTGGAGTCCACGGCCGGGAGGTTGGCGTTCTTGCCCAGGCCGAGCAGGCTGACGACCCGGAACTGTCCGGCCCTGCGGTCGGCGTCGAAGGCCGCGAGCAGCTCGTCCACCCCGGCCTGCGGAAGCACCCGGCTGAACATGCGGCCGCGGTTCTTGACGTAGGCGGTGCGCGGCAGCGACGCCTCGGGCGTGCTGCCGGTGGTGTGGCAGGCGTCCACGGTCTTGTCCTCGCAGCCGAAGACCCGCATCATCGCCTTCTCGTACGTGAGGTCCTGCACCACGCGCGTCGCGGGCTCGCTGCCGATCAGCCCCGACAGCGTGCGCAGTTCGGCGTCGAGCGCCTCCATCGAGCCGAAGTGGACGCCGGAGACGACGAACACGGGGACGGCCCCCGGGCGGGCGTCGGGCATCCGCAGGACGCCGCCGCAGGCCAGGTCGGCGGAGCCCTGCGCCGTCCACTCCAGGTAGCCGCCGATCGCGGCCTGCGCCTTGTCCCACGTCCAGGTGAGCGTGTAGTGCCCGACCCGGGTGATCGACGTCGGCCTCATCCGGTAGTCGGTGATCACCCCGAAGTTGCCGCCGCCGCCCCCGCGCAGCGCCCAGAACAGGTCGGGGTGCTGCGTCTTCGACGCGGTGACCACGCGCCCGTCCGCCAGCACCACCTCGGCCGAGAGCAGCCGGTCGGACGCGGGGCCGTACTTGCGGTACTGCCAGCCGGTGCCGCCGCCGGTGATGAAGCCGCCGGGGCAGACCGTGGGACAGAAGCCGGCGGGCACCGTCAGGCCGTACGGGCTCAGCCGCGGCACGACGTCCACCGTCTGCACGCCGGGGCCGAGCCGGACCTCGCCGGCGCCGGGCAGGACCCGGTTCATCCGGGTCAGGTTGATGACGAGGCCCTCGGTGGTCGACCAGCCGCCGTAGTTGTGGCCACCGCTGCGCACCGACGCGTGGATGCCCTGGTCCTGGGCGAAGCGGATGCAGGTGCTGACGTCCTGCGGCGTCTCGCAGAGCGCCACCGCCTGCGGGTATATGGAGTCGAACTGGGCGCTCGCGAGCTTCCTGGCACCGTCGTAGGCGGTGTCGGCGGGCAGGACGACGTCGCCGGTGAGCGACGCGCGGAGCGACTCCCACTTCGCCTCCGTGCCCGACGAGGTGCGGGCTCCGGCCGAGGCGGCCGTGACGATTCCACTTGCGGCGGCGGTGAGACCCGCGCCGGCTCCCAGTAAGGTCCTGCGGCTGATCATCCTGTCCCTCTCCCTTGGTTCTCGGTGATGTGGTTCCGTGAGCCCCGCCGGTGACGGCGCGTCACTCCGCGCCGGACACGCGCCAGGCGTCGATCCGGCCGGCCAGGACGTGCGTGGCGATCTGGTCCGGGCGGGCCCGGAAGCCGCTGAGCATGACCGGCACGCCCAGGGCGGTGCGGACGGCGTCGGCCGTCTCCAGGGCGTCCAGGACCGCCTCCGGGTCCGAGGTGCCGTCGGACGGGGCCGCGAGGTCGGCCAGGTCGCACAGGCCCGCCGCGCGCAGCACCCGCAGCCGGCCCTCGGCCGCCTTCGCCGCGTCGGCGAACTCGGTGCGCACGGCCACGGCCCGGCCGGC
>NZ_BNBS01000171.1 GCF_014656075.1 Streptomyces hydrogenans | reverse complement strand
TCCAGGGTCCCCCAGGTTCCGTACAGCTGCCACGAGTCCAGCAGGCCGGTGATCAAGCTGTTCTCGTCGGGGTCGACGCCGAGGTCGGTCACGGTCTGCGCACCGGTGGCCCGGTCGAGGGCGTAGACCTTGCTGCCGCCCTCCCAGCTCAGGTGCGTGGCGGAGAACGCGGGCGCCCCGGGGCCGGAGTCGCCGGCGTCCTGGGTGGAGACCACCTCGGCGGCGGCGAGGTCCACCATGGCGAGCTTGCGCTGCCACGACGTCCCGTCCTTCAGGAAGTACGTGAGCAGGACCGATCCGTCGCTCGCCTGAGTGGAGGCGAGGTACCCGGCGCCGGTCGGAAGTCCCTCGACCTTCCGCTGGGTGAGGGTGCCGCCGGCGCTGGTGACCAGGTGCAGCTCCACGGAGCCGTCCGTCTTCGTCACCTGCGCCAGGATCGTGTCCTTGGAGACGACCTTCAGGTAGGTCGCGTTCAGCGGGCGCAGGTCCATCGTGACGGTGCCGCCACCGGGGGCCATGTCGCGCAGCTGCAGGACCAGGGACCGGGCAGGGTTCGACCCCTTGCCGGTCATGATCACGTCGGTCCCGGAGCCGTCGGCGACCGGGGCGTCGACCGAGGTGACCGCGCCGTCGGCGAAGCGGGTCCACTGGAACACCCGCTTGCCGCCCACCCAGCTGTGGGCCAGGAATCCGGTCTTTCCGGCAGCGGTGAAGATCCCGGAATCCGGGTACGGGACGGGCGCGGCCTGCGTCCCCGCCTCGGCCGTCACGGCGGCGGGCAGGGGAGCGGCGCCGGCCGGCGAGGACAGGACGCCGGCACCGAGCGTGATCGCGAGGACGGTGGTGATCGCGGCGGAGACACCCCGACGAGGTGTGCTGGCGGAGATCAAATCTTCCTCCTTGGGAAGTCGGTTCGACGCGTGAAGCATGTGAGCGCCGTCCTCTGAGACCTCCGGGCCGGACGGAGGGTTGTACGCGGGTGAACCACGGGTTGCGGAAGCAATGCCTCCGCCGCCCGGGGAGCTGTCACGCAGGGTGAGAGGGGAGGTCCGTCGCCCGCCCGGCCCGGGGCCTCTTCGGCGGCGCGGGCTCAGTGCTCCTCGCGGCCGCCCGCCGCCTCGTCGCAGGCGCGATCGCGGAAGTCGTCCAGCGAACTCGTGAGGGTCTCGTCGTCCAGGGTGTAGCGCACCTGCCCCGGCTTCAGGCGGGCCAGGTCCTCCGGGGTGAAGTGGACGGGGACGGCCGACCAGGAGCCGTCCTCGGTCCAGCCCGCGAGGCGGTAGCCGCGGCCCTTCTCCAGACGCTCCGCCTGCGTCTGGGGCGTCCACCGCTCCGCCGCGGGCGCGCCCGCCGTCTGCAGCAGCGGCCAGGAGGTGAAGCCGGTGACCGGGCCGTCGTGGCGCCAGTCGCCGGTGACCTCCCGGGACTCCTTCGGCACGTCGTCGGGGTAGAGCATCGCCCCGTCGACGTGGTCGTGGCACATCAGGAGCACCCCGAGCGGCGTGCCGTCCTCCGCCACCGACACCCCAGCGAGCCCCGCGGGCGCGGGCGAGCAGCCCGTGAGCAGCAGCGCGGCCGTCCCGGCCGCCGCCGCTGTCAGGAGGGTCGCTCGCGCGGAGGGCATGGCCGCAATTCTGGCGGCCGGAGACGGCGATGCCCAGGGGTGACCCACGGTAATCCGAGGTGAAGGGGGGACTGGGGGCGTACGGAGGGGAGGGGGTGTGCGGAGGAGAGGGGGAGCAGGGAGGGCCGGGGACGTGGAGACGACGCGTCGGGGGCGAGGCGCGGGGGAGGCGGAGGCCGGGCGCCGGGGGTCAGTGGGGGCCGCCGGGGGTGCGGAGGAGCGAGGGCTGCCGGGACGCCGGTGGTGCGGGCTGACGGCGGCGGGGGGTATCCGGGCGCGCCAGGACGCCGGGGATACCGGGCGCGCCGGGTGAGCGGGCCGTGCCGGGACGCCGGCGCTGCGTGAGCGCCGACAGTCGGCGGTATCCGGGCGCGCCCCGGCCGCGTGGCTCGATACCGTCCCGTGCATGACACGATCACCGCGCCTGGAGCCGGTCACCCCCGCCACCGTGGACGCCGCTCTCGCCCTGCGGGTCCATCCCCATCAGGAGCGGAACGTCGCGCCCGTCGTGAAGTCGCTCGCCGAGGCGTACGCGTACGGCGAGACGGCCTGGCCCCGGCTGGTCTTCGACGGCGACCGGCTCGTCGGCTTCCTCATGGCCTTTCTCGACATCGTCTGGGACGAGAAGAAGGACCCCGACGACCGGCGCAGCGGACTGTGGCGGCTGAACATCTCCGCCGACGCCCAGGGCGCGGGGTACGGCCGCTTCGCCGTGGACGCCGTCGCCGAGGAGCTGCGCCGGCGCGGCACCGGGCGGATGTACGTGACCTGGGAGCCCGGCGAGGACGGTCCCGGCGACTTCTACCGCCGGCTCGGCTTCCGTACGACCGGCGAGGAGAGCGGCGGCCAGGTCGTCGGCGTGCTCGACCTGTGAGGACGCGCGCGTGAGGGAGGGGAGGGGGCCGCCGGCCTCCTCCCCTCCCTCTGCGTCAGCCCGAGCAGCCGCCGCACTGGCACGGCGCGCCCGACTGGCAGCCGCAGCCGCAGCCCGAGCCGCAGCCGCAGGCGCCCAGGACGGGCAGGTGCGCCGGCTCGTGCGGGGCCTGTGCCGGGGACTCGGTCGTGGTGGGGGAATCGGCCATGGGGGTCCCTCCCTCGCGGGACGCGGATCGTCCCTCGTCCCCCATTCCATGCCCACCGGGACCGGCGCATCAACGGCGCACGGGAGCCCCGTGCGCCGAAGCGCCCCCGTGCGCCCTGCGCGCCCCCTCGCGCCGGGCTGCCCCGCCCCGCTCCTACGCGCCCTCGACCGGGGTGTCCTGCGGCTGGAGCTCGTCCGCGTGCTCGCCCGTCACCAGGTAGACCACGCGCTTCGCCACCGACACCGCGTGGTCGGCGAACCGCTCGTAGTAGCGGCCCAGCAGCGTCACGTCGACGGCCGTCTCGATGCCGTGCTTCCACCGGTCGTCCATCAGGTGCTGGAAGAGCGCCCGGTGCAGCAGGTCCATCTCGTCGTCGTCCTGCTCCAGCTGCATCGCCAGGTCGACGTCCTTGGTGATGATGACCTCGGCGGCCTTGGCCATGAGGCGCTGCGCGAGCTGGCCCATCTGGAGGATGGTCGCGTGCAGGTCGTTGGGGACCGCGCGGTCCGGGAAGCGCAGCCGGGTCAGCTTGGCCACGTGCTGGGCGAGGTCGCCGGAGCGCTCCAGGTCGGCGCTCATGCGGAGCGAGGTGACCACGATCCGCAGGTCCGTCGCCACCGGCTGCTGGCGCGCGAGCAGCGCTATCGCCCGCGCCTCCAGGTCGTGCTGGAGGTCGTCGACCTTCTGGTCCGCGGCGATCACGCTCTCCGCGAGCTTCAGGTCCGCGTCGAGCATCGCCGTGGTGGCGCGCCCGATCGCCGATCCGACCAGGCGGGCCATCTCGACCAGGCCCTCGCCGATCGAATCAAGTTCCTCGTGGTACGCGTCCCGCATGGATGTCCCTCTCTCCGGCAGTGCTCGTCTTCTTCACAGGGTTCTGCGACGGGGGAGGCCGCTCTCCGGCCCCCACGCTCCCACGTTCGGCCCCCTGTGCGTCCGGCTCCATCCCCTCACGTGAACCGGTCTTGGCCTGAAGGTGAACTCTGGGCGACGCGGGGGCCCGTGACTCCCGGGGCAAATGAACCGGCCCCGTCCCCAGGGTGAACTCTGAGCGACGAGTGTTCGAGCAGCCACTCGGACGGCTGGGAGAGTGTCCGTGACCACGCATAACCTGGACGGCATGGACGTGAACGCGGCGGTCGCCGCATTGGCAGCGATCGCCGGCGTGTGCACCGGCGTGATCGCCATGCTGGCGTTCCGCTGGAGCGAACGCGACCAGGCGCGACCCACCCGTACCTCTCTGCACACCGACGCCGTGCTGCCGCCCGGCGTCGACACCGTGCTCTCCGTGCTGCGCTCCTCCGCGGTCGTGCTCGACGAGAGCGACTCCGTGGTGAAGGCCAGCTCGGCGGCGTACGCCCTCGGGCTCGTCCGCGGCGGGAAGCTGGCCGTGGAGCCGATGCTCAACATGGCCCGCGACACCCGCAGGGACGGGGAGATACGACAGGTCGAGCTGGACCTGCCCCGGCGGGGCGGCGGACGCGGCGAGGCCCTCGCCGTCTCCGCGCGCGTGGCCCCGCTGGGTTCCCGGCTCGTGCTGCTCCTGGTCGAGGACCTGACGGAGGCCCGGCGCATCGAAGCCGTACGGCGCGACTTCGTCGCGAACGTGAGCCACGAGCTGAAGACCCCGGTCGGGGCGCTCTCGCTGCTCTCCGAGGCCGTCATGGACGCCTCGGACGACCCCGAGGCCGTCGTGCGCTTCGCGGGCCGGATGCAGATCGAGGCGACCCGGCTGACCAACCTGGTCCAGGAGCTCATCGACCTCTCGCGGGTGCAGAACGACGACCCGCTGGAGGACTCCGAGCCGGTGTCCGTGGACGAGCTGGTCGCCGAGGCGATCGACCGCTCGCGGCACCCGGCCTCCACCAAGCAGATCACCATGGCCTCCGGAGGCTCGGCCGACCTGTTCGTCTGGGGCAGCCGGGGCCAGCTCGCCGCCGCCCTCGGCAACCTCGTGGAGAACGCCGTCAACTACTCGCCGGCCCGGACCCGCGTGGGCATCGCCGCCCGCCGCGTCGCGGCCCCCGGCGGGGACCTCATCGAGATAGCCGTGACCGACCAGGGACTCGGCATCCCGGAGAAGGACCGCGAGCGGATCTTCGAGCGCTTCTACCGCGTCGACCCGGCACGCTCGCGTGCCACCGGCGGTACGGGGCTCGGGCTCGCGATCGTCAAGCACGTGGCCGCCTCGCACGGCGGAGAGGTCACGGTGTGGAGCACCGAGGGTCAGGGCTCCACGTTCACCCTGCGGCTGCCCGAGGCGGGCTCCGCGCGGGACCGCCGGACGCCCGCCTCCCTCACCCCCGATCTCATGACCGAACCGCTTCCTGCACCGGAGGTCCTTCCGTGACCCGAGTCCTTGTCGTCGAGGATGAGGAATCCTTCAGCGACGCCCTGTCGTACATGCTCCGCAAGGAGGGCTTCGAGGTCGCCGTGGCGGCGACCGGCCCCGACGGACTCGACGAGTTCGAGCGCAACGGAGCGGATCTCGTCCTCCTCGACCTGATGCTGCCGGGCCTGCCCGGCACGGAGGTCTGCCGGCAGCTGCGCGGACGCTCCAACGTCCCGGTCATCATGGTGACCGCGAAGGACAGCGAGATCGACAAGGTCGTCGGGCTGGAGATAGGAGCCGACGACTACGTGACCAAGCCCTTCTCCTCGCGGGAGCTGGTCGCCCGCATCCGCGCGGTGCTCCGCCGGCGCGGCGAGCCGGAGGAGGTCACCCCGGCGGCCCTGGAGGCCGGCCCGGTCCGCATGGACGTCGACCGGCACGTGGTGACGGTCGGCGGCGGCAAGATCGACCTCCCCCTGAAGGAGTTCGACCTCCTGGAGATGCTGCTGCGCAACGCGGGCCGCGTCCTCACCCGCATGCAGCTCATCGACCGCGTCTGGGGCGCGGACTACGTCGGCGACACCAAGACCCTCGACGTCCACGTCAAGCGCCTGCGCGCCAAGATCGAGCCGGACCCGGGGGCCCCGCGCTACCTGGTGACGGTGCGCGGTCTGGGCTACAAGTTCGAGCCGTAAAGAGCACCGCCGCTCCGGGCCCCGGGCACTGAGCCCGGAGCACCGGAGCGGTAGTACGCCGGAAGGGGCGCCCCCCAGCGGGGGCGCCCCTTCCGGCGTGTGTGCGGTGCGGCTCAGTGGCCGGCCGTCGGGCCGGCCTCGCCGCCCTCGGTGCCGTGCTCGCCCTCCGTGCCGTGCTCGCCGGCCTCCGCCGTGGCGTCGGCGGTGGGGGTGGCGGACGGCGGGAGCGGGATCTCGGACGGGCCGAAGTCCTTGAAGTAGCTCGTGGACGGGACGACGAAGGCGCTCAGGGCGACGTCGCCGGTCTCGCTCAGCTTGAAGACGACCTTCTGCGCGTCGCCGTTCTTGGCCGCCTCGTGGCCGTTCTCGATCGTGGCGGTGGCGTTGCCCTCGCCGCCGATGACGACGGAGCCGCCGGCGGGGACGACGACCGGGCCGGTGCCCTTCGCGGGCTTCAGGACGACCGCCGCGTTGCTGCCGGGCAGGCTGATCGACTCCAGCGTCTGCTGGGCGCTGCCGTTGTTGAAGACGGTGGCCGAGACGACGGCCGGGCCCTTGGCGCCGGGCGTGGGCTGGGTGATGACGAGCGCGTTCTGGATCTTGACGTCGTCCACCGTGACGGCGGCGTTGTCCGGCCGGACGCCGAGCGTCTGGGCGTCGTTGCCCGCACCACAGGCGGACAGCGCGGCGATCGAGAACACGACGGCGGTGGCGGCGAGAGCGCCGCGTCGAAGGCTGCGGCTCACGGCGGCGGCAACTCCTAGGACGTACGGACGGGAGAGGGACTAAGGACCAGCTAAAGGTGCGTCAGCGCGCTTAGGTTACCGAGCCTGACTCTCCGTCCCGCACCCGACCCGCCCCTTAGCGCCCCCCGCCGTGCCGGAGCCGCGGCCGGAACCCCGCGGGGAGCCGGTCGGGAGCCCCGCCGGGCGCCCCGCCCCGGCCCGTACCGCGCGCCGCTCCGCACCCCGTGGCCGCGCGTCTGTGGGAGACGCCCGCGCGCGGTTCCGCGCGTGGCCGGAACACATCTCATTGGCCTGGCGTTCACATAACCGACGTGATCAATTCTGACGGTCGCGTCGCATTCCGCATCCCTTCCCTTACGGAAAAGCACGGACGGGGCGCCCGCTGATCAATTCCGGATTCTCGGCGTGATCACTCCGTACGAGTGGTCGATCCTCGAACGGAGTACGTGAAGAGGGCCACCCCGGGCGGGGCGAAACGGGACATAACGCCCGCTCCGGCAGGTCCCGGATGTGTGTAACGTGCGCGTTTCTCTCCGTCGACGTAGCCGCTCCGACCTGCGAATACCGCCTTCCGGAAGCCCTCCGCAGCACGCGGGCGACGCACTTGTCAAGCCCCGAGATATGCCCTGACCTGCGGAAACGCCATTCAGAAGAAGCAGTTTCCGTGTTACCCTGGATAGCCACGGAAGGGGTACCTGTCACATGACGTTCAAGGTTGGCGACACCGTGGTCTATCCCCATCACGGGGCCGCGCTGATCGAGGCCATCGAAACTCGCCAGATCAAAGGCGTGGACAAGACCTACTTGGTGCTCAAGGTCGCGCAGGGCGACCTGACGGTTCGCGTGCCGGCGGACAATGCGGAGTTCGTGGGCGTGCGCGACGTTGTCGGGCAGGACGGGCTGGACCGGGTCTTCGAGGTGCTGCGCGCGCCGTACGCCGAGGAGCCGACGAACTGGTCCCGCCGCTACAAGGCGAACCTTGAGAAGCTCGCCTCCGGCGATGTCATCAAGGTCGCCGAAGTGGTCCGCGACCTGTGGCGTCGCGAGCGAGAGCGCGGTCTCTCCGCAGGTGAGAAGCGCATGCTCGCCAAGGCTCGGCAGATCCTGGTGAGCGAGCTGGCGCTCGCCGAGAACACCAACGAGGACAAGGCCGAGGCCCTCCTCGACGAGGTGCTCGCGTCCTGACGCATGGCACCTGCCATGCCCAGCAGCAATGCCGCGGTGCCCGTCGACGCGCTGTGAATCCCGGACTCACGTCCAGGATCCCGCAGTGCCGTCGCCGGGCACCGCGGCATGTCCGTCTCCTCTTAACTTCCCTCCC
Source organism: Streptomyces hydrogenans (assembly GCF_014656075.1). Classification (GTDB taxonomy): domain Bacteria; phylum Actinomycetota; class Actinomycetes; order Streptomycetales; family Streptomycetaceae; genus Streptomyces; species Streptomyces hydrogenans. Next base: position 5,615 of record NZ_BNBS01000171.1, on the reverse strand, counting down.
CATGCGCCCATGAGCCGTACGACGTGCGGCGGCTCGCATGGCGACGCCTCGACCGTCGTCACGGAAAGGGCCCGGTCGAGGCGTCGCATCACAGCCTGCTGACGCCATACCCACGTCGCCCGCGGAAACAAACCTGCCGGAGTGCAACCGATGTCAGACGAAGCGCGTCCTAGCCGTACCGCCGTGGTGATCCCGGCCGCCGGGCGGGGCGTACGCCTCGGTCCGGGCGCCCCCAAAGCGCTGCGCGCGCTGAACGGCACGCCCATGCTCGTCCACGCCGTCCGCGCGATGGCCGCCTCCCGCGCGGTCTCGCTCGTCGTCGTGGTCGCCCCCGCCGACGGCGTCGCCGAGGTCAAGCACCTCCTCGACGCCCACGCCCTGCCCGAGCGCACCGACTACCTGGTCGTCGCCGGCGGCGACACCCGCCAGGAGTCCGTCCACCTCGGGCTCAAGGCGGTCCCCGAGGACGTCACCACCGTCCTCGTCCACGACGCCGCCCGCCCCCTCGTGCCCGTCGACACCGTCGACGCCGTCATCGAGGCGGTCCGCGACGGCGCCGTCGCCGTCGTCCCCGCGCTGCCCGTCGCCGACACCGTCAAGGAGGTCGAGCCGGCCGCGCGGCCCGGCGACCCCGAGCAGGTCGTCGCCACCCCGGTCCGCGCCCGCCTCCGCGCCGTCCAGACCCCCCAGGGCTTCGACCGCGCCACCCTCGTCGACGCGCACGCCACCATCGCCCTCGCCGGCGAGGGCGCCACCGACGACGCCGGCATGGTCGAGAAGCTCGGCGCCCCCGTCGTCGTCGTCCCCGGCCACGAAGAGGCGTTCAAGGTGACCCGCCCCCTCGACCTCGTCCTCGCCGAGGCCGTACTCGCCCGCAGGAGGGTCAACGATGGCTTCTGACCCGCAGCCCGCCCCCGTCGTCCCGCTCGTCGGCGTCGGCACCGACGTCCACGCCTTCGAGGAGGGCCGCGAGCTCTGGTGCGCCGGCCTCCTCTGGGAGGACGAGTCGTACGGCCTCGCCGGCCACTCCGACGGCGACGTCGCCGCCCACGCCGCCTGCGACGCGCTCTTCTCCGCCGCCGGCATCGGCGACCTCGGCGCCCACTTCGGCACCTCCCGCCCCGAGTGGTCCGGCGCCTCCGGCGTCACCCTCCTCGCCGAGGCCGCCCGGATCGTGCGCGCCGAGGGGTACGAGATCGGCAACATCGCCGTCCAGGTCGTCGGCGTCCGCCCCAAGATCGGCAAGCGCCGCGACGAGGCCCAGAAGGCGCTGAGCGAGGCGGCCGGCGCCCGCGTCTCCGTCTCCGGCACCACCACCGACGGGCTCGGCCTGACCGGCCGCGCCGAGGGCCTCGCCGCCCTCGCGACCGCCCTGGTCTACCCGGTGGCGCGCTGACGCCCGCGAAAAACGTGCCCCGCGACCGGGAATCGGTCGCGGGGCACTACCACACGCCCACTACCCTGGACCCGTGACTATTCGCCTGTACGACACCAACGCCCGGCAGATCCGTGACTTCACCCCGCTCACGCCGGGCTGCGTCTCGATCTACCTCTGTGGTGCCACCGTCCAGGCGGCCCCGCACATCGGGCACATCCGGTCGGGGCTGAACTTCGACATCATGCGCCGCTGGTTCGCCTACCGCGGCTACGACGTCACGTTCGTCCGCAACGTCACCGACATCGACGACAAGATCATCGCCAAGGGCCGGGACCAGCAGCGGGCCTGGTGGTCGATCGGCTACGAGAACGAGCGCGCGTTCAACGACGGCTACGACGCGCTGGGCTGCCTGCCGCCCACGTACGAGCCCCGCGCCACCGGCCACGTGCCCGAGATGATCGAGATGATGCGCGGTCTCATCGAGCGCGGTCACGCCTACGAGGCCGACGGCAGCGTCTACTTCGACGTCCGCTCGTTCCCCGGCTACCTGGAGCTCTCCAACCAGGACCTGGACGACCTCCGCCAGCCCGACGAGGGCGTCTCCGGCAAGCGCGACCCCCGCGACTTCGCCATGTGGAAGGCGACCAAGCCCGGCGAGCCCGACTGGGAGACCCCGTGGGGCCGCGGCCGTCCCGGCTGGCACCTGGAGTGCTCGGCGATGGCCCACAAGTACCTCGGCTCCGCCTTCGACATCCACGGCGGCGGCCTCGACCTGATCTTCCCGCACCACGAGAACGAGATCGCCCAGGCCAAGGCCTTCGGAGACGAGTTCGCCCGGTACTGGGTGCACAACGCCTGGGTCACCATGAGCGGCGAGAAGATGTCGAAGTCGCTCGGCAACTCGGTCCTCGTGAGCGAGATGGTGAAGAACTGGCGCCCCATCGTCCTGCGCTACTACCTCGGCACCCCGCACTACCGGTCGATGATCGAGTACAGCGAGGAGTCCCTGCGCGAGGCCGAGGCCGCCTTCGGCCGCATCGAGGGCTTCGTCCAGCGCGCCACCGAGAAGGCCGGCCGGACCGTCGCGCCGGCCGCCGAGGTGCCGCCGGCCTTCGCCGAGGCCATGGACGACGACCTGGGCGTCCCGCACGCGCTGGCGATCATCCACACCACCGTCCGCCAGGGCAACAGCGCGCTCGGCGCCGACGACAAGGACGAGGCCATCGCCCGCCTCGCCGAGGTCCGCGCCATGCTCGGCGTCCTCGGCCTGGACCCGCTCGACCCGCAGTGGGCCGACGGGTCCGGCGGCGGCGAGGAGCTCCACGGCGTCGTCGACACCCTGGTCCGGCTCGTGCTCCAGCAGCGCGAGGCCGCCCGCGAGCGCAAGGACTGGGGCACCGCCGACGCCATCCGCGACCAGCTCACCCAGTCGGGCCTGGTCATCGAGGACAGCCCCGACGGCCCCCGCTGGACCATCGCCAACCGATAGAACGCCGAAGACGTGCCGCCCGGAGCCCCGGGCGGCACACTTCACATACAGACTTTGTACGCACGCAGTTAGAGGAAACAGGTAGCAGTCATGGCCGGGAACAGCCAGCGCAGGGGACGTCGTACGTCGAACAAGAAGGGCGCGACGGTCGGCAGCGGTGGCAAGCGACGCCGCGCCCTGGAAGGCAAGGGCCCGACGCCGAAGGCCGAGGACCGCAAGGGCCACAAGGCGTTCCGCGTCTCGAACGCGATCGCCCGGAACGCCGCCAAGCGCAAGCCCGTCGCCCGCCGCGGCGGCAAGGGCCAGTCCGAGATGGTCGTCGGCCGCAACCCGGTCTTCGAGGCGCTGCGCGACGGCGTGCCCGCCACGACCCTGTACGTCCAGCAGTTCATCGACAACGACGAGCGCGTGCGCGAGGCCCTCAACCTCGCCACCGGCCGCGGCAACATCAACATCATGGAGGCGCCGCGCCCCGAGCTGGACCGTATGACCAACGGCCTCAACCACCAGGGCCTCGTCCTCCAGGTCCCGCCGTACGAGTACGCGCACCCCGAGGACCTCGCCGCGGCCGCCTACGACGAGCACGAGGACCCGCTGATCGTGGCCCTCGACGGCGTCACCGACCCGCGCAACCTCGGCGCGATCGTCCGTTCCGTCTCCGCCTTCGGCGGCCACGGCGTCGTCGTCCCCGAGCGTCGCGCCGCCGGCATGACCGCCGGTGCCTGGAAGACCTCGGCCGGCACCGCCGCCCGCACCCCGGTGGCCCGCGCCACCAACCTGACCCGCTGCCTGCAGGAGTACCAGAAGGCGGGCCTGACCGTCGTCGGCCTCGCCGCCGACGGCGAGGCCGAGGTCCACGAGCTGGAGGCCCTCGAAGGCCCCGTCGTCATCGTGGTCGGCTCCGAGGGCAAGGGCCTCTCCCGCCTCGTCGGCGAGACCTGCGACATCCTCGTCCGCATCCCGATGCCCGGTGGCGCCGAGTCCCTCAACGCCGGTGTCGCCGCCGGTGTCGTGCTGTACGAGGCGGCCCGCCGCCGCATGGCCTGATCGTCGGCCTGCCCCGTACGGGTCAAGCACCCCGGCCGTGATCTTGACGGGTCTCGGACATTCCGAGCATGTCAAGGCAGTGTCCTAACCCCGCGTCACTCGGTTAGATGAGTGTGGACACCAGAACGCCCCGGCCGGGGTTCGACGATCAGCCGGCGCTGAGCATGGTCAAGGTGGATTCCGATCCCGCCCAGGTGATCGTGAACCACGCCAGCTTCCGGGTGCGGCTCGCGCCCGCCCCGCAGCCGAAGTTCGCCGCGAACCCCCGCGTGGCCGCCCACGCGGGGGCGCCGCGGCGCCGCCCCGTCGTGTGGACCGGAAAGGCCACGCCGGGCGCGACCGGGCTCCTCCAGGCCGTGCGCGAGTCGTCGGCCGCCGCGGTCTCCACGCTGGAGCCGACCACCCAGACCATCCCGCGCATCGACGACACGATGCCCACCCCCGTCGTGCCCGCCGAGGCCGCCGTCCCGCTCCTGCCGCCGATGCGGCGGGCCGAGGGCGCCTACGACGACGTGTACGAGATGCGGCCGGAGCCGGCGGCGTACGACGAGGACCGGACGGCGCCCCCGCGGCACGGCTCCGACCCCGTCCGGCACGCCTACTACCCGGGGCGGCGGATGAACCTCGGCGTGGTGCTGCTCCCGCTCCGCGTCTTCCTCGGCTTCATCTCCATCTACGCCGGCATGGGCAAGCTCTGCGACCCCGTCTACTTCGACGGCGGCGAGCGCGGCTCCATGGTCAAGTGGCTCACCCAGCTCCACCCGTGGCCGCTCGCAGAGCCGCTGCGGGACTTCGCGCTCCAGCACCCGGTCGGCGCCGGACTGACCGTCGCCTTCCTCCAGGTCGTCGTCGGCGTCCTCACCGTCCTCGGCCTCTGGCAGCGGGTCGCCGCCGTCGTCGGCGCCCTGCTGTCCGCCGCGCTCATCCTCACCGTCAGCTGGCGGACCGTGCCGGTCTACGACGCGCCCGACATCATCTACCTGGCCGCCTGGTCGCCGCTGATCATCGCCGGCGCCCCGGTCTACTCGATCGACGGCCGGCTCGCGGGCGAGGCGTGGCGGACCCTCGGGCCGCGCGCCGAACTGTGGGAGCTGCGCCGCCGGGTGGCGCGCCGCTCGACCCTCTTCGCCTCCGTGGTCGTCGGCCTCACCCTGCTGATCGGCTCGGTCCTCGGCGGCGCCGTCCGCTCCACCGAGATGGTGACCGTCCCGGGCCCCAACGACGACCCGATCAACCACCTGCCGGGCCAGCCGCTCCCCACCGAGCCCGAGAAGCGCCGCACCCCCTCCGAGTCGCCGCGCGGCGAGCGCCCCGAGCCCTCCGCGTCGACGACCGGCGCGGCCCGCGGCGAGGAGCCGGAGGAGACCCGCGAGGCGAGCCGCCCGACCGAGACCGGCAGCTCCTCCCCGACGCAGGAGCGGCAGCCGACCGCGCCGCGCACCACCGGCGGCGCCACCAGCGGAAGCGGCAGCCGTACGCCGACCCGCTCCCAGCCGGCCCCGCCGCCGTCCACCAGCGACACCCCGAGCACCTCCGGCGGCACCACCGGCGACGGCTCCACCGGCTCGACCGGCGAGCAGCCGCCGACCGAGGGGTCGACCACCGGCGGCGAGGCCCCGAAGAACCCGATCGGCGGTCTGCTGGGCTGAGCCCGGCGCCGTCCGCGCACGAGAGAGGCGGCACCGTCCCCCACGGGACGGT
>NZ_BNBS01000170.1 GCF_014656075.1 Streptomyces hydrogenans | reverse complement strand
CAGCCGCCGCCGATCTTCGTGCGGGGCAGCAGCTTCTGCTTCTCGCTCTGGTACAGCCAGAGCACGCCGTCGCGGTCGCGCCCGATGACGTCGTCGGCCGCTCCGCCGGCCAGATTCCCGGGGGAGGCCAGCAGGGTGTAGATGTTCCACCCGCCGGTGCCGAGGAGCTCCGGGGTCGGCTTGGTGAGGGGGGCCTGGCAGACCGTCTCGTAGCACTCCTCGTCGGTCCGCATGGCCGTCAACTCGCTCATCTCATAAGCGAGGAGCCTGCCGGAGCCGTCGCGGACGAGCGCGTCGGCGGCGCCGTTGTCGTTGAAGTCGCGCCGCTCCGTGGGGCGGGCCATGGTGAAGGTGCCGGTTCGCTCGATGGACGGCCCGAAGGGCTCCCGCACCGGGGTGGCGCGCATCTTCCACGTGTACGTGCCGTTGTAGGCGCCGAAGTCTTCGCGCAGCCGGCCGTCCCAGGTGACGAACGGATCGGGGTGATTGTTGTAGATGGTTTTCGTCAGGCCGGTGGCGGTGTGGGTCAGCTTGAAGCCGAAGCTCGCCGACCCGTCGCCGATGTCCCAGCTGAAGTTTGTGTAGCCGCTGGTCCGGCTCGGCACCGACAGGCTCCGCAGGGTGAGCTCCTGGCCGTCGGGGACGTCCGCCACCATGGTCACCTTCGGCTCGCCGTCCGCGCCGAGGGCGACGTGGAAGAAGCCCCAGTCGCCCGCCGTGCTGATGCCGCCCACGAGGAGCGTGCCGTCGGGGCCGGGCGTGACCTGGCCCGCGGAGTGGAAGGGCGCGACCGTGTGCCCGTCCTTCCGCGACCGGAGGGTGAACCGGCCGGCGTCGTTGACCGCGAGCCACTCGTCGCCGAAGGCGAGCGTGGCCTGGCCGGGCACGGTCTCGGACACCCCCGTGTGCCGGTCGACGATCGTGGTGCCGCTGTCGTAGGTCTGCCAGGCGATGTGATCCGGTGTCACCTGGGGTCCGTCGAGTTCGTGGCTCGTGTCGTACAGCCCGGTGACGGTGCCCGTGGGCACGTCGATCACCGCGTCCCGGGTCGTGGCGTCGCCGGTGACCAGGCGGACCGCGATCGTGCCGGGAGCCGAGGAGTAGGCGGCGTTGACTGTTCCGGAAGGCAGCCCGGTGACCTTGCGGTCGACGATCTGGCCGCCCGGTTCCCGGCTGACGAGGTGGAGGGTCTTGGTGGCCTTGTCGACCATCACGAGAGTCGAGCCGTTGACCTGGTAGAGGCCGTACGGGCTGTCGATGACGACCGGGTCGCCGCCCCCGGCCATGTCATGGACGGTGTAACGGGAGTCCTTGTACCCCACCACGACGTCGCTCTCGGCGGCGCCCGAGTAGTGGGACCCGTCGGCCGGCAGACGGACGGAGGTGCCGTCGTACCGCGTCCAGGTGGCGGCGTAGGCCGGGTAGTAGCTGTGCTCGGTGAGGAAGCCGGTGGCACCGACGCTGTCGGTGAAGCTCTGCGCGGTGAGCACCGGCAGCGTCGCCCCGGACGCGGTCTCCTGCGCCACGGCGGTGGAGACCGCCGCCGCGATCCCCGGCCCCGCCACGGTGACGGCGGTCGTCGCGGCGAGGGTGACGGCCAGGGCGGCGGTCAGGCGGAGCCGGGACGGATGGATGCGGCGGGCGCGGGCGCGGGCGTGGGCACGGGACAAGGCGGGGCCTCCTCGTACGAGGGATGAGCGGGTGCGGCGCCCCAGCGCCACACCCCCCAGACCCGCCGCCCGCCCGGAAGGTTGTACAGGGCTCCTCCCGCCTCCCGCATCCGGGCGCGCCGTGCCGCCTACGCGTCCAGGAACTCCGCCACCCGGTCCGCGAACCACGCCGCGTCGTCGTGCCACGGGAAGTGCCCGCCGCCCTTCAGGACCTCCAGGCGGGCCGCCGGGAACAGCTCCGCGTACGCGGCGGCCGTCGGCGGCGGGGTGTTCGCGTCGCCCTCGCCGGCGACGACCAGCACGGGGCGCCCGAACCCCGCGAACGCCGCGCGCGTCGCCGCCGGGTCGTAGGCGCCCTCGCTGCCGTAGACGGCGGCGCCCTCCCCGTTCCGCTCCCGGTGCGAGGCCGCGTGCCGCTCGCGCGCCGCGTCGTCCCAGGTGCCGTGGAAGAACGGCGCGACCTTCCCGAACGTCTCGGCCGTCCCGCGCCCCGCCGTCAGCTCCTCCAGCGCCGCGTACGCCTCCGCGAACCACGGCTCCCCGGCCCGCGGCCGCGCCGCCGCCAGCCGCTCCTCCGGCGCCGTGTCGATCCCGGCCGCCGCCGCGCCCGGCGTCACGAGCACCAGCCGCCGGACCCGCTCCGGGTGCCGCGTGACGTACAGCGCGGCGAGGTTCGCGCCCGCCGAGTGGCCGAGGACGTCGACGGCGTCGAGCCCGAGGTGGACCCGCAGCGCCTCCACGTCCCCGACGAGCCGGTCGCAGCGGTACGAGGCCGGGTCGGCCGGCACCGCGGAGGCGCCGGTGCCGCGCAGGTCGAGCCGGACGGTCCGGCGGCCGCCGAGGCCGTCGAGCCCGGCCAGGTAGGCGGAGTCCTGGAGCGGGCCGCCGGGCAGGCAGACCAGCGGCGCACCGGCCCCCGATCCGGACTCGTGGTAGGCGAGGAGGGTGCCGTCGGGCGCGGAGAAGGTAGGCATGGCCGTGACCATGACAGCGCCCTCACCGCAGGTCAACCACGTTTCGACCGGCCGGGGGAGGAGCGGGCCGGGACCCCGGGACCCGGCGGGGCCGCGAGGGGCGTGGCAGGCTGGGGGGCATGCGTACCGGATCCCGTGCCGTCCTCGCCGCCGTCGCGGCCCTCGCCCTGTCCGCGGGCCCCGCGTACGCGGACCCCGGCCCCGCCGACCAGGACTTCACGATCCAGGACCAGCGGATCACCGAGTCCAGCGGCCTCGCCGCGAGCCGGGCCCACCCGGGGATCTACTGGACGCACAACGACCAGGACCAGCCCCGGATCTTCGGCGTCGACTCCCGTACGGGCGAGACGGTCGCGACCCTGACCATGGCCGGGGTCGGCACCCCCCGGGACATGGAGGCCATCGCCGTCGGCCCGGACGGCGACATCTACGTCGGCGACATCGGCGACAACCTCGACGGCTCCTGGGACCACGTCTGGATCTACCGCTTCCCCGAGCCCAAGACCCTGGGCGACCGGACCGTCCAGGCGAAGCAGTACGACGTGAAGTACGCCGACGGCCCCCGCAACGCCGAGGCGCTGATGGTCCATCCGAAGACCGGCCGCGTCTACATCGCCAGCAAGAACGAGGACGGCGGCGGCCTGTACGAGGGCCCCGAGCGCCTCTCCACCTCCGGCACCAACACCTTCCGGCGCATCGGCGAGGTCCCCTGGGTGACCGACGGCGCCTTCTCGCCCGACGGCGACCGGCTCCTCCTGCGCAGCTACTTCAGCGCCCGCGAGTACGACTGGAAGAACGGCCGCATCGAGGGCGACGGCACCTCCCCCGGCGCCCCCTTCCAGGGCCAGGCGGAATCCGTGACGTACACGACCGACGGCTCCGCCCTCATGTTCGGCTCGGAGGGCGTGCGCAGCCGTGTCGTCCGGGTCGACCGCGAGGACGCCGGGGACCGTCCGGAGGGCGGGGGCTCCGCCCCGTCACAGCCCGGCACGGGCACCGGCACCCCGGCGCCCGGAGCCACCGCGGGACCCGCCGACGCCGGCGCGCAGGGAAGCGCCACCACCGGCTTCCTCGTCCTCGCCGGCGGCACCGTCCTCGTCCTCGGCATCAAGCGCCTCCTCCGCCGCTGACCCGCCCCGGCCGCTCCGCCCTCGCCGCCCGGCCGCCCCGGGTCGAGACTGGAAGGAGACCGAAGAACCGGAGAGGTGAAGCGGTATGACGGCATTCACGCGTGACGGCACCCCGGTCGCCATGGAGGGCGGCGGCCTCGACTTCCGGAAGCGGGAGGCGGGCGGCGGCATGAGCGTCGCCTTCATCCACCTCCCCGAGGGCACCGACCTGGCGCCCGCGCTCAAGGGACTGGACGGCGACCTGTGCCAGTGCCCCCACTGGGGGTACGTGTTCAAGGGCCGGATCAGGATGCGGACGGCGACGGGCGAGGAGGTCTACGAGGCCGGCCAGGCCTACTACTGGGGCCCGGGCCACGCCCCCGAGGCGCTGGAGGACGTCGACGTCGTCGAGTTCTCGCCGACGGCGGAGTTCGACGCCGTCATCGACCACGTGAAGGCACAGGCGGGCGGCTGACCCGCCCCGTGACCGGACCGACGCGAAGGGCCCCGCGCCGGTCACGACCGGTGCGGGGCCCTTCGTACAGGTGAGGGGCGGTGATCAGAGCTTCTCGATCACGTAGTCGACGCAGGCCGTCAGCGCCCGCACGTCCGCCGGGTCGACCGCCGGGAACATCGCGATCCGCAGCTGGTTGCGGCCCAGCTTGCGGTACGGCTCCGTGTCCACGATGCCGTTCGCGCGCAGCACCTTCGCGACCGCGGCCGCGTCGATCTCGTCCGCGAAGTCGATCGTGCCGATGACCTGCGAGCGCTTCGCCGCGTCGGTGACGAACGGCGACGCGTACTTCGACTCCTCGGCCCACGTGTAGAGCGCGTCCGAGGACTCCTTCGTGCGGGCCACGGCCCACTCCAGACCGCCCTGGCCGTTGATCCACTTCAGCTGCTCGTTCAGCAGGAAGAGGGTCGACAGCGCCGGGGTGTTGTACGTCTGGTTCTTCAGCGAGTTGTCGATCGCCGTCGGCAGGGAGAAGAACTCCGGGACGTGACGGCCCGACGCGTGGATCCGCTGCGCCCGCTCCAGCGCCGCCGGCGAGAACGCCGCCAGCCACAGGCCGCCCTCGGCGGCGAAGGACTTCTGCGGGGCGAAGTAGTAGACGTCCGTCTCGGTGATGTCGACGGGCAGACCGCCCGCGCCCGAGGTCGCGTCCACGAGGACCAGCGCGCCCTCGTCGGCGCCCGCGACCCGCTTCAGCGGGGCGGCGACACCGGTCGAGGTCTCGTTGTGGGTGTAGGCGTAGACGTCGACGCCCGCCTCGGCCACCGGCTCCGGGTGGGTGCCCGGGTCGGAGGAGATCACGGTCGGCTCGGCCAGCCACGGGGCCAGCTTCGCGGCCTTCGCGAACTTGGAGGAGAACTCGCCGAAGGTGAGGTGCTGCGACTTGTTCTCGATCAGCCCGTGGGTCGCGACGTCCCAGAAGGCGGTGGAGCCGCCGTTGCCCAGGATCACCTCGTAACCCTCGGGCAGCGAGAACAGCGCGGAGATGCCGGCACGGACCTCGCCGACCAGGTTCTTGACCGGAGCCTGGCGGTGGGACGTGCCCAGGAGGGAGGTGCCGGTGGCGGCCAGGGCGTCCAGCGCCTCCGTCCGCACCTTGGAGGGGCCCGCGCCGAAACGACCGTCTGCGGGCTTGATGTCAGCGGGAATCTGGATATCGGCCACGAGCCGGAGAGTATCGGGTCGGGAAGGCCCGGAGCGCGCGATGTCCGCCGGATGAGACGAGGAACGAGACATCCTTGCGTTGTGGGAACAGACGAGAGAGTCGCGGGAAAGGGCGGAGCACTCGCCGCCGAGCTGAGGTCCGCGCTCGCCGGAGACGTCGATTTCGGCGCCTCCGCGCGGGCGCTCGCCACCATGGACGCCTCCAACTACCGCCGCGTGCCCGCCGGTACGGTCGCGCCGCGCGACGCCGACGACGTCGCCGCCGCCCTGGAGGTGTGCCGGCGCCACGGCGTCCCCGTCGTCGCGCGCGGCGCCGGCACCTCCATCGGGGGCCAGGCGACGGGCACCGGCGTCGTGCTCGACCTCACACGGCACATGAACGGCCTCCTCTCCGTCGACCCCGAGGCCCGCACCGCCGTCGTCGCGCCGGGACTCGTCCTCGGCCGCCTGCGGGAGGCCGTCCGCCCGTACGGCCTCACCTTCGGCCCCGACCCGTCCACCCACAGCCGCTGCACCCTCGGCGGCATGATCGGCAACAACGCCTGCGGCGCGCACTCGGTCGCCTGGGGCACGACCGCCGACAACATCCGCTCACTGGATGTGGTGACCCACCGGGGGGAGAGGTTGACGCTCGGGACGGGCGGACAGGGCGCCCCGCCCGGCCTCCTCGACCTCGTCGGCCGCCACCTCGCCCTCCTGCGGACCGGCTACCCCGCCGGACTGCCTCGCCGCATCTCCGGCTACGCCCTCGACGCGCTGCTCCCCGAGCGGGGCACCGACGTCGTCCGCTCCTTCGTCGGCAGCGAGGGCACCCTCGGCGTGGTGACCGGGGCGACGGTGGGCCTCGTCCCGCTGCCCGCCGAGCCCGTCCTCGTCGTCCTCGGCTACGCCGACGAGACGGCGGCGGCGGACGCGGCCGCGGGACTGCTGCCGTACGGGCCGCTGACGGTCGAGGGGATGGCGGCCGACCTCGTCCGGGGCGCGACCGGGCTGCCGAGGGGCGGGGCCTGGCTGTTCTGCGAGGTGGACGGGGAAGGGGCGGCGCGGGCCCTGGTCCGGGCCGCCGACGCCGTCGACGCGGCGGTGGTGCGCGACCCGGCCGGACAGCGCGCCCTGTGGCGGATCCGCGAGGACGCGGCCGGCACGGCGACCCGGCTGCCCGGCGGCGGGGACGCCTGGCCCGGCTGGGAGGACTGCGCGGTGCCGCCCGCCCGGCTGGGCGCGTACCTGCGGGAGTTCCGGGCGTTGCTGGCCGAGTTCGGCCTCCGGGGCATCCCGTACGGACACTTCGGCGACGGCTGCGTGCACGTCCGCGTCGACTTCGACCTGTGGACGGGGAAGGGCGTACGCGACTTCCGCCGCTTCTCGGAGGCCGTCGCCGACCTCGTCGTCGCCCACGGCGGCTCCCTCTCCGGCGAGCACGGCGACGGCCAGGCCCGGGCCGAACTGCTGCCGAGGATGTACGGGGACGAACTGGTCGCCCTCTTCGGGGCGGTGAAGGACGTGTGGGACCCGGACGGGGGGATGAACCCGGGGATGCTGGTCCGCCCGAGACCGCTGGACGAGGGCCTCCGCTTCGAGGGCCTGCCGCTGGTCGGGGTGGGCCGGGAGGCCGCCCGGTGCGTGGGCGTCGCCAAGTGCCGGGTGGCCGGGCCGAGTACCGGGGACGCGGTGATGTGCCCGTCCTTCCGCGCCACGGGCGAGGAGAAGCACTCCACCCGGGGGCGGGCCCGGCTCCTCCACGAGATGGCCCTCGGCGAGGTGATCACCGACGGCTGGCGCTCGGAGGAGGTGCGCGAGGCGCTGGACCTCTGCCTCTCCTGCAAGGGCTGCCGCAGCGACTGCCCGGTGGGCGTCGACATGGCCGCGTACAAGGCGGAGTTCCTGGAACGGCACTACGCGGGCCCGGTCGGCCGGTGGCGGCGCCCGCGCTCGCACTGGACGATGGGCGGCCTGCCGCACTGGCTGGACCTCTTCGGCCGGGCGGTCAACGTGGCGACGCGCCTGCCGTTCGCGGCCCGGCTGGCCGGCGTGACGCCGACCCGCCCCCTGCCCCGGGTCGCCGCCCGCACCCTCACCGCCTGGTTCGCCGACCGTGCCTCCTCCCGCCCCCCGGCCCTCACCCTCTGGCCCGACACCTTCACCGACCACCTGGCCCCCGAGGTGGGCACCGCGGCGGTCCGGGTCCTGGAGGAGGCGGGCCTCGGCGTGACCCTGCCGCCCGGAAGGGTGTGCTGCGGGCTCACCTACGTGTCGACGGGCCGGCTGGGCGCGGCGCGCCGGGTGATGCGCAGGACGCTGGACGTCATGGAGCGTGAGACGCGCCCCGTCGTCGTCCTCGAACCCTCCTGCGCGGCGACCCTCCGCACCGACCTCCCCGAACTCCTCCCCGACGACCCGAGAGCGACCCGCCTGGCGGCGTCCGTCCTCACCTTCGCCCAGGCCCTGGAGACCCTCGCCCCCCACTGGACCCCGCCGAGGATCGACCGCCCGGTGGCGGGCCAGACCCACTGCCACCAGCACGCCGTCCTCGGCGACGCGGCGGACCGCAGACTGCGCGAGAAGGCCGGACTGACGGGCGCCCTGGCCGGCGGCTGCTGCGGCCTGGCCGGCAACTTCGGCTTCGAACCCGGCCATGAGGCGGTGTCGCTGGCCTGCGCGGAGGACCAGCTCCTGCCCGCCCTGCGCACGGCCCCGGACACGGCGGAGATCCTCGCGGACGGCTTCTCCTGCCGCACCCAGATCGACCACCTGGCCCGGCGCAGGGCCCGGCACCTGGCGGAGGTCCTCGCGGAGGGGCTGGACGGGCCGCGCTGAGGGGGACGTGACAGGGTGCGGGGATGGACGACCACCTGGCCCTGATCGACGACGCGTGGGAATGGTGGGGCGCCGCCATCGAGGAGGCGCAGGAGGGCCGCTGGGTCCGCGACGAGACGGAACGCGCGGTGGTCGCCGACATCACGGCCGCGACCAACGCCCTGCACGGCGGCCGCCTGCCCCCCTTCACCGAGGACAACTGGTACGTCCGCATCGGCCGGATCTCCAACTGGGCCGGCGTGATCCGCCTCGCCGCGAGGGCCGGCGGCTGGACCCTCCAGCCCGTCGCGGGCCGCACCCCGCCGCCGGCCGCGGGCATGTCCGAGCTGCTGTCCGCCATCTACGCGATGGCCGAGCCCGCCGAGCGATGGATGCGACGCCTCATCGAGGAGGGCCACCCCCCACCGGAGAAGGACATGACCCGAGCCGAGTGCTGCTTCTGCGGCCCGGGCACGATGGAGGACCTGGAGTCCTTCTTCTACGAGGGCTGACGGGCTGCGCGGGTGCGGGAAGGGGCCGTGGGGTTGTTCGGTCGTCACTGGTGAGGCGCGCACAGCACGTGCGAGAAGGGGATTTCGACGGGGGAAGCGAATGTCGATTCGGGCGTCGCGAAACCCTCGGGGAAATCCCTGCGAGCGCATGGCCGATTTCATCACCCGCGCTCTGCGCGCCTTTGGGGAGTGTGTCAGTCAGGGGCCTGGATGTCGGCGATCCACTGGACGTGATCTGTGGTCTCGATGTGGAAGCGCCCCTTTCTTCCCTCTGCCAGGTCGAGCTGGTTGACGTTGATCCGGACCTCGTTGCCGGGGCAGTCGATCGAGAACTTGCCAACCGTGTCGACAGTCAGAGTGATCTGGCCCTTTCCGGCGGAGGCGACGCAGTTCACGTTCACCCAGGAGATCCCCTTGGCGAGCTGGACGTCCCCCAGGTCCCAGGATCCGCGACGGGGCCCCTCCGAGGCGATCCTGTGATGCCCGGGACGGATCTCGGGAGCCGTCAGCTTCACGACAGGGGCCGGTGACGTGGCGGACGGCCGGGGGTCGGGCTTCTCCGCTCCCGAGCAGCCGACCAGGGCCGCTGCCATGGCGACGGCCGCGGCGTTCGCCGCCGACCGGTGGAATCGGCTCATCAGCTGCTGGTCTCCCAGTAGCGGAACCCCATGGACGTGTTCACGATCTTCACCGCACCCGAGGTCCGCTGCGACTTGGCGCAGCTGGGGAGTTCGTAGTACTTCTCCCAGGTGGCGTTGTGTCCCCAGGAGCCGTACTGGGTGCTTCCGTACTTGCCCCGGGTGATGTCGTGCTCGAACTGGTAGTTGGTTCCCCAGCTGACCTCGGTGGCGGACTCGCGGCTGATCTCGACCTTCGCCTCGGCGACCGCGAACTTGGCGGTGACGCCTGCGGTCCCGGTGAACGAGGTCTTCGCGGTCTCGGCCGTGATCGACGTGACTCGGATCTTCCCGCCGGGGCCGCTCTTGTAGACAGGGCCCTTGCCGATGTGCGTGGCCTTGTAGCCGTACACGTTACTGCGCCAGCCCCCGGAGCAGACGCCTTCCGGGGCGGGCTCGGGGCCTTCCTCGGCCGCCGCGGCCGCCGGGGAAAGCATGGTCGCCGCGATCGCGGTGGCGGTCAGCATTAATGACGCCTTGTGAGGTCGATTCATTTCCGATTCCCCCTGGTTTTGCTGGTGTCGGATGGTGGTTTCTCTGGTGGTCGGCATCGATTCAAGCACTCCAGGGCCGCGGATCGGTCGCTTCCGCGAGAACTCTTCGCCGAATCGCGAAGATTTGATCCCTACTTGAGGTTCGAGCGTGTCGAATTCTTTCCGTCGGTCGGGCACGGACACTCGCCTGGCGCCTGTCGGCCCCCGCCGTCGACGCCGCCGCGCGGGGGCGTGTGCGAGCGGCTTAGGGTGCGGGGATGGACGACCTCGCGGCTGCCCCCGCCCCCTCCGCCTGTTCCTGCTGCGGTGACGCGCTCGCCGACGAGCGGCGGGTCGATGTGCGGTTCGGGTTGCCGGATCTCGCGTTCGAGTTGCCGGAGGAGGCGCGGCGGTCGCCGGGGCCGAGTGCGTTGCTGGCGCTGGACGGGGGCGGGTTCTTCGTGCGGTGTCTGCTGCCGGTGCGGCTGACGGGGGAGACCGAGCTGGTGCTCGGGGCGTGGGTGGAGACCGATGAGGAGACGTTCCGGCACGCCGCCGCCGTGTGGGAGGACCAGGTCGCGTATCCGGAGCTGGTCGTGCGCGGGCGGCTCGCGAACGCGGTGATGCCGTGGGGCGAGGAGGTGCTCGGGGCGGAGTTCACCGGGCGGATCGTGGACGCGGAGGAGCTGCCGTACCTCGTCGAGGGGCACGGGGAGGTGGCCGCGCGGCTGCTGGGGGAGACCTGGGACCGGGACCACGTGCTGGCCCGCTTCCCGCACCCGCTGCCGGTCGCGGTGCGGACGGATCTCGGGGACGGGTGGTCGGTGGAGCGGACCGCCGGGTTCGCCGCGCGGTTCGAGGACGGCGTCGACCACTTCGGGGCCCGGGACCGCACCGTGGCGCTGGTGACGTTCCAGGACGACGAGCCGGGGCGGTCGGCGGAGGACTTCCTGCCGCTGCTGGTCGGGGAGACGCCGCCGGTGCCGGAGGGGCAGGAGCACACGGAGCGGCCGGCGGGCGGCGGGATCCGGTACGCGTTCTGGTTCACGCCCGAGGACACCGGCCGGGCGCGGCACGAGCTGACCGCGTACGTGGTGGAGCCGGACGGGGCGGCGGCGGGGCTGTACTGCTCGTACGAGGAGGCGGGGCAGCATCCCTGGGCCCGCCACGTCTGGCGTTCGCTGCGGCGGGAGTACGAGGACGGGCCGGCCTCCGTCTGAGCGGGGCGGGTCCGGGGAGGAGGCGCGCGAACGGCCGGGCCGCCCCGGGAGCCTCAGGTGCCGTTGACGATCTCGCGGGCCATCGTGACCAGTGCCTCCGTGGCGGGGTGGGGGAAGGCGTCGCGCCAGGCCAGGAGGACGGGGAGGGGCGGGGCGTCGGGGAGGGGACGGTAGGCGACGCCGGGGTGGGGGTGGAGGGCCGCCGTGGAGGCGGAGGAGACGCCCACGCCCCGGGCGGCGGCGATGGCGGTGAGCCAGTCGTCGGTGTTGGCGACCGTGAGGGTTCTCGTGGGGCGGGCGGGCAGGGGCCACAGGGTGAGGGTGGTCGCGCCGGAGACGGTGTTGAGGACGACCGTCTCGTCGGCCAGGTCGAGGAGCGTGAGGGGGCCCGGGCGGTCCGCGAGTGGGCTGTCGGCGGGGAGGGCCGCCACCCTCGGTTCCGTGGTCAGTTCGGCCGTGACCAGGCCGGGGGCCTCCACCGTGCCGCGCAGCAGCGCCGCGTCGACCTGGCCGCGCGCGAGGCCGGCCGTGCGGTCGTCAACGCGGAGGAGTTCCAGCGGGGTCTCGGGGTGCTCGCGCTGCCAGCGGCGCAGGAGCGGGGTCGTGTAGGGGCCGAAGGCGGACCAGGCGTGGCCGAGGCGCAGGGGGCGGTGCCGGAGCCGCGCCGGGTCGACCGCCGCCTCGAAGGCGGCGAGTGCCGCGGCGGCCCGCTCGCGGAAGGCGCGGCCCTCGGCGGTGAGGGCCAGGTGGTGGGTGGAGCGGTCGACGAGCCGGGTGCCGAGGTGCCGTTCGAGCGCGGCGAGGGTGCGGGAGACGGCCGGCTGGGTGAGGTGGAGGCGGGCGGCGGCGCGGGTCAGGTTCTGTTCCTCGGCGATGGCGAGGAAGCAGCGGAGGTGGCGCAGCTCGATGCTCACGGTCATGTCTCTGGAGCATAACCGCAGGGTGATCGGCATTTCCGTCGACGCACGGGGCTTCGTAGCGTGGAAGCGGAATTCGGTCGTCAGGGTGCGGGGCGCGAGTGCGGAGGAGTGCACTACTCTGGACTGAGAGTTTAGTGGAGTGGACTTATGGTCCGGCCCGGAAGGGTCGGGGAGGAGTGGTGTCGTGGCCGTGGACAGCCAGGTGGCGGGAGCGAAGGCAGTGGCCTCGGCCCCGGCCGCGGCGGCGGGGCCGGTGGCTCCCGGCGGGGGCCCGCGGCGGTTCGGGCCCGTCGCGCTCGTCGTCGCGGGCGGGCTGTCCGTGCAGTTCGGGTCGGCCGTCGCCGTCCTGCTGATGCCCCGGGCCGGCGCGCTCGGGGTCGTCACGCTGCGGCTCGTGCTGGCCGCGCTCGTCCTGCTGCTGGTCTGCCGGCCCAAGGTGCGCGGCTACGGCCGCGCCGACTGGGGGACGGTCGTCGCCTTCGGCACCGCCATGGCGGGCATGAACGTCCTCTTCTACCAGTCGATCGACCGGATCCCGCTCGGCGCCGCCGTCACCCTGGAGGTGCTCGGCCCGCTGATCCTCTCCGTCATCGCCTCCCGGCGGCTCGTCAACCTCCTCTGGGCCGGGCTCGCCTTCGGTGGCGTCGCCCTGCTCGGCGGCGGCGGTTTCGACGGGCTCGACCCGCTCGGCGCGGGCTTCGCGCTCGCGGCGGGCGCCATGTGGGCCGCGTACATCGTCTTCAGCGCCCGTACGGGCCGGCGCTTCCCGCAGGCCGACGGGCTGGCGCTCGCGATGGCCTTCGGCGCGGTCCTCACCCTGCCGCTCGGCATCGCGGAGGCGGGCGACGCGCTGCTCGTCCCGTCGACGATCGCGCTGGGTCTCGGCGTCGCCCTGCTCTCGTCGGTGCTGCCGTACACCCTCGAACTCCTCGCCCTGCGCCGCCTGCCCGCCCCCACCTTCGCCGTCCTGATGAGCCTGGAGCCCGCCATCGCCGCCGGTGCGGGCTTCCTCGTCCTGCACCAGGCCCTCTCCGTCACGGACGGCCTCGCGATCGCCCTCGTCATCGCCGCGAGCATGGGCGCGGTCCGCACCCAGAGGGCTGCCGCCGCCGCCCTGTAGGCCGCCCGGCCGTTCTGTCGCCCGCCCGAAGCGCTCCGGATCGTTCCGGAGCGCTTCTTCGTGTGCGCGGCAGAGCGTTCACTGTGCTGTCATTGCAATGTCACGGCATATGCCGTTGCGTCAAATTTGGATTCATTGCAATGAAAATGTGGGCTTGAGCTGGGATGATGCAGTTCTGGTGCAACGAAGGTGTTGTCGAGACTTGGAAAGCAACGTAGCTTTTCCCATGTCGGAAACACCGACGGAACGCACACCAGCAGGAGCAGTCATCATGCAGAAGTTCGCCACCACCG
>NZ_BNBS01000169.1 GCF_014656075.1 Streptomyces hydrogenans | reverse complement strand
CGTCGTCGATACCGGCTCGCGGCATCCGGCAAGTCTCTTTCGATACACGGCCTAGAGCAGCCGCACCGGGTGCGTCCGCGCGACCGCTGGCACCCGCGTCCGGTTGACCAAACGCTCAAACGGCCAAGTGAAGCGCTCAGTCACAGACGGTCCGGGCCCGCTCGGTCTGTGCGGTCAAGACGCGGAAACGGGTTCCGGTTCCTCCGGCGCCGTGATGGTCTGCAGGTACTCGTCCTTCTGCCGGGCTGTGATTTGCTCGATCCTGTACTTCTCCGGCAGCTTCTCGGCTTCCAGGCCCCAGGCGAGCGCTCGCGCCCTCATGCCGTTGTCCCCCGTCAGGACCGTGACCTGAACAGGTGCGATGGCCTGCTGGAGCTCGCAGGCCCGGGCCACGATCTCGTCGTCGTTGTTCGGCAGCCGCACATGCTGGGGCTCGTCCAGGAGCACCTCGATCCGTACCCCGCCAGCCGTTGCCTCGCCCTGGCGCTGCTCCGTGAGGGTCTGCTCCAGCAGGGCGAAGACGCCCCGGGCCCGCCGCCGGATGGTGTCGCTCGTGGCGTAGGACTTCTTGTCGATCTCGTCGACGACCACGTGGGGGATGACCACGACCGTGTTCTTGCCGTAGAGCTTGGCCCAGGGGATCTTGTCGTACCGGGAGTAGTGCAGCAGGTCGTTGGTGTCCAGAACCACGGTCCGGCCCTGGTGATGGGCGTGCGCGGCCTTCATCCGGTACAGCTCGTTGCCCAGGTCCATGAAGTACGTGCGCAGCTCGTTGAGCTCGAAGTTCAGCAGCTGGGCGAGCCGGTTCGCTGTGTGGTCGCCGAAGACGACGCTGGCGTAGCGCTCGCCGCGCAGCCGGGTCGCTATGGACCGGTTGGCGAAGACCTCCAGCAGGCTCTTGGTCGCCTGGAGCGTCCACTGGTCGTACTGGTTCACCACATGGTGCAGGTGCTTGATCTTTTCGGTGCGTCGTGAAGCGTCCTCTTCGCCTCCGGACGGGAAGAAGTGCGGCACGGAGTTCTGCACGTCGTTCAGGCCCTGATCCGTCACGTTCTTCAGGAGTTCGAGCGCCTCATCACAAGTCCTGCCGGGTCGCAGCAGCATCCGGGTCCTCCTGCCATCAGGGCCGTCGGCCAGCCGCCGGCCAGTTCTGCCCGCATCGTGCCAGACCGGTCCGACAACCCAACGCGCCGTCCTCTCGCACACCGCCCGGCAGGGACCTCGTCACGTCCGCGCGTTCGTCTCGGAAGCCGCTCGCGGGCCCGGCACACCAGCGCCAGGTTGTCCGGCCGCGAGCGCCTGGTCGACGAAGGCACGCACCAACTCGTGCGCCTCGGTAGCCGACACCTCCTTGCTCCACTTCTTGGTCCAGTGCCGGTCGCAGTACAGGTCGAAGACGTGCCCGCCCGCAGTGGTGCCCCGGTGTCGCACGGCCGGCTGCACGAGGCAGCTGGCGTGCCGGGCCTCGGCTTCCAGGTGGAGCCCGGCTACCGCGGCGTGGAACCGCGGGGGAAGGGTTCGCTCCTCGCGGCAGCGGCTGCATTCCAGCAGGTGCGCCACGACCTCCTCCCGCCGCAGCAGGAGCTCCGGGAGGCCCTTGCCCTCGAAGGTGTTGCAGCTGGCGCAGACCGGGCCGCGGACCAGGTCGTGCCCGTGGCAGTGGTCCCACACCGAGGCCCTGCTCGACTGGCACAGTCGGCACAGGTAGTCGTCGGCCCGCAGCTTCCTGGCCCGCATCTGCCCGTACGGCACTCCGCGCAGGTGCCCGGTGTACGCGGTGAACTCCGCCCCCGAGCACGGCGGGCACATCGTCACGTACCCGGTCGTGGTCGGCGTCCTCCAGCCGCTCCAGCGCGGCCCCCGTGCTCCGCACCGCGAGCACACCCGCGCTCGCTCGAGGAGCTTGTCCTCCAACGCCTCCCATCGGTCCAGGAGGTCGGCGTAGGCGCGGGGCAGCCACCAGCAGCCCTCGCTCCAGGTGAGCAGTTCCAGGGGGTAGGTGCTGGCGATCGTGGACGAGAGGCGAGAGTCAGCCCGCGCGGAGACGAACTCCTCCCACGTCAGCTCGCCCGGCAGGCCGTTCTCCCCGATCCGCGCCCAGTCGCTGCGCTCGGTGTACGGCCGGTCCCGTGCCAGCTCCTTGGACAGGGCCTCGTGGTACATCCAGCCGGCGATCTGACCACGCCAGTTCGCACGGTTCCAGGTGTCCTCATCCTCGCCGCGGCCCTCCTCGCGCCACCGCTGTCCGGGGAGCACGACCTCGACCAGGTCGTCGTGATCGACGGTCACGGCGGACAGGTCCCGGGCGGCCCGGCGCACGTCGCGTTCGTCGTACCGCCACGGCCCCTTGTGCTTGTACAGGCGCAGGGCGACGTCGCCGACGACGACGTGCCCGTGCCAGCGCAGGTGGTGCGACATTGTCTTCAGCAGGGCCTCGGGGCGCAGGGGCAGCGAGGCGTCGCGGGTCTCGTCCGTGAAGACGGTGCACGCCAGTTTCGGGCTGATCATGGGCATGGGCGGGAGCGTTGCAGACCCCTCTGACAACGCCCTCCACCAATTCGTACGAGGCCGCGAAAGACCGATCGCACACTCGAACGCGTTCCTGCGGTTGTCCCGGGCGCCGGCTTGCTGTCCACCGAAGTTCCTTCCCGGCCCGCTCCGGCCGCGCCATACCTTCTCGGCCGAAGCCTCACCGCCGGCTCCGCGTCTTCCCGCTGCTCCCCGTGCCCCAGGGCTGCGGTTGATGCCGGTGAAGCCGTCCGGAGGCGTCGTCGGCGCCCCTACGATGCGGTGGTGCGGAACACGAAGGCGTTCAAGGAAGCCGTTGCCCAGACGCTCGCGGAGCTGGCCCGCCGGGGGGTGACCTTCGCGCCGGCGACCGTGGAGGACACGATCGAGAAGCAGATCACCACCGTGTCGGAACGGCTCGGGATCCAGGTGCGCTCCGCCTGGCGGTACTTCGACGCCTCCGTCACGGCCGACCGGCTCGCGCAGAGCGTGGCGTCGTACGAGGAGAGCAGCAGCGAGAAGGGGGTCGGGCAGGCCCCGATGCCGCCGATCGACAACCCGGAGCTCGCCCTGGTCCTGGCCGGGGTGCCGGACTCCCTGGCGCAGACCGGCGGCGACCTGTACGCGGTCATCATCAACGTCGCCGTCAACGCCTGGATGGCCGGCCACATCCACGGCGAGGACGGCTGCACCGGCTGTGACGGCAGCCGCGGGCCGGCCGGACACGACTGGGAGACGCGGATGCGCACCATCACCGAGCTGCAGCCGAACATCACCAAGTGGTTCGACCGCGACGTGTGGACCCGCGCCGTCAACGACGCGGGCTACACCGTCACCCGCCGCTGACGTCAGCGCGCACGAACCGGCAGACCATCTCGGACGAGCAGCTGTGACGTTGCGTGGCAGTTGGCCAGCGCGCTTGGCGAGATCGGTGGTCGGCGGCTGGTGTTGCAACGGGGTTGACCACGATGTTGCGCCGAGGACTCGGCCACCGCAGGGATCGACCAAGGCGCTTGCCCCGGGCCGGCGGCGCTTCGCGGGAAGGTGCTGTCAGATACTCAGGGCAGTCGCGGCGTCAGCGACGGTAGCGAAGATCCGCAGGACCTGACTGGCTCCGGTGATCTCCAGAATCCGGCGCAGATGGCCCGGCACGCAGGCCAGGACCAGCGCCACGCCGGCTTTTCCGCCTCGTGACGGGTTCGCAGCAGCACGTTCAGACCCGATGAGTCGCTGAACGACACCTCTGCCAGGTCCACCACGACGGCCCTCTCGGCGTGAGCGATCACCTGCTTCAGCTGCTCACGCAGCTCCTGCTGGGAGGTGTAGTCCATGGCTCCGTGCACCTTCGCCACCACGCAGGGGCCCGCCATGGTCGTCTCGACCGAGGGAAGATCTTCCACACCGCCTGCCCAACCGTCTCGCCCGAGACCTGAGAAGATACCGCCGGGCGTATGCGGCACGGCCCGTCCGGTGTGGCCGGCAGGGCCTGATGCCTTCACCACGGAAGCGGCTTCCCCGCAAATGATGGTTGAAGCGGATTTCCGGGGTTTCCAGCCGGTGTACCGGGCATGGCAGCGTCGGAGGGGCAGGGGTGATCGTGGGCCAGCAGGCCGCAGGATGGGGCTTCCTCACCAACCATGCGCGTGTGCTGCTGGTCATCGCGCGCGATCCGGCCGTGCGTATCCGTGACATCGCCGCGGCCTGCCGCATCACCGAACGCGCCGCCCAGCGCATCGTCGGTGACCTCGAAGAGGCCGGTTACCTCAGCCGAAAACGGGATGGACGGCGCACGCACTGCACCCTCCGTCCGGAGGGAAGGCTGCGGCATCCGGCGGAGGCCCTCCTGTCCGTGGGGGCCCTGCTGGAGTTGTTCTCCGCTGACGAGGGCGAACCCGTCCGGGCCCGCGGTGGCACCGGTGTGGACGCCCGGAAGCCGACCGGCATCTTGTCCGCGCCCCTGGCCGGGGGTGGACGGTGACGCTGTGGCGGCAGGTCCTTGCCGCACTCAAGGACACCTCCCTCGACGACGCGGAGCGCGGAGCGATCGTGGCCCGCGGCGCTGCTCAGCTCGCCACCCGCCGTGCTCCCGAGGGGCAGCGGGCCACCCCCGAGGCGGTCATGGCCGTCGCGCTGGAGGAGTTCGCGCTCCTCATCGACGCCGACCAGGCCTGCGTCGCGTTGCGGTCCCTCACCTCCGGGCCGTCGCGTGAGTAACCCTTACAGTCCAAATGCCGTTGAATCCCGCGTGACCACCACGCTGCGGCTCACGCCCCACGTCGGCGTGCAGCGCACCAGTAGCGAAACGGTTCCGCTCACCGAGCTGGAGCCGATCTATACCGAACTCGCCGAGCAGTGGCAGACCGCCGGTCGCTTGGTGCCGGGCCGGGCGGACGAGGAGTGGACAGCCCTTACCCGCCGCTCCCCCTGGCCCGCTCGCTGAGTGCAAGGTGGGGGCTGCCACCCGTGCCATACGCGCCAGCGGCTCCGGGCCGTTGCCGTTGCCGGGCCCAGGCCCGGCGGCCCCCGCCGTGTCCTGACCGCCCCGGCTCGCGGCGCCCAGCATGGTGCGCGGCGAGCCGGAGGGCGCCCGCGCCCTTGGAACCCAGTCGCACCGCACTCGTCCCTCGGGGCGGACGGCATCTGTTCGTACCAGGCCGATCCGCCTGGCACCATGCCTCCATGGAGCCGCTGCCGACCCCTTGCCCCGCTCACCTCGTCCCCGATGCCACCGGCGCCGGGGGGTTCGACGCCGCCTACCACCAGGCCAAGGTCCAGCGCGCCGTGTTCATCGCGATCGAGAGCCAGGGACCGTGGTGGTCGGTGAAGGCGGACACTCTCACCGCCGGCCCGGGGCACACCGTCGATGACGCCGTCAGCGAGGCCGCCCGAGATGCCGTGATGCGCCTGGTCGCCGCCAACGAGGTCCGCGCGGACGCCTACGCAGGCCCGGTCTACTACGTCCTGCACGGTGTGCCTGCCGAAGGCCGGGCCCGGGAAATCGCCGCCGCCCTCCACGCAGCCCTGTACGGAAACCTTCAGCCGCTCACTCACGTCACGCCCACCGCGTCCTGACCCTCTCCTGGAGCCGGACAACACCCCGACGGCACCAAGGCTGTGACCGCTCGGCGCAGTGGGCCTTCGTACACCCCGAGGGAAGCCTGCGCGACCGCACCGGACGGACGCAGAGAACCGCAGCCGGCCGGGTGATTCTTCACGCGCGGTGCCCGCTTTCCGGGCCGCCGCGACGACGGCGTGACAGGGTGCTTCCAGGCGCCCCCCTCGGGGCTGCTGAGCAAGGGCCCCCGCCCCGATTTGTCACGTCGTCCCGGGGGCCCTTCAGCTGCTCGGCACCATTCAGCACCGCCCATGCGCGATGCCTGAGGGAATCAAGGATCCACCGAGCCGTCGGCTTCTGGACAGCGGCTCCTCGCGTCGGCTCTCGAGACCGAACGCGCAGGCGAGGCCGTCGATCAGCCGCGCCAACCGCGGCAAAGACGACGTAAGGCGTCCATGCCCGCAAAGCCGCACTAGTGATCGCGGAACCGCTGATCGCGTCACGGACGCCCGTATGCCTCGTCCGGGTGGAATCTTTCCCTCCTGCCGGGGAACGGTGCTGGTCACATGGGGTGAAAGAGCCGCATGGCTCGTTTCCCGGCCCCGGGCGGAAGGCGTTGATGGGGACGTGAGTACCTCGACCACCGCCCCGATACTGTCCGCGCCCCTCGCCGCCCCCGCCCCTCCCGTCGTGCACGACTCGGGCGCGGACACCGCGCCCGGCGTCATAGTCATCCACTCCTGCACCACCCTCGGCAGCACCCTGGTCATCCACCTCGCCGGGGAGATCGACCACTACAGCGCCGCACCGCTGTGGGCGCTGCTGGCCTCGGCCGCCGACCACGGCTGCACCGGCCTCGTCCTGGACACCTCGCGGGTCACCTTCTGCGACTCCGGCTTCCTCGCCGTCCTTCGCTGGTGGCCCCGGCACGGACGCCGCCTCAGACTCGCGAACCGCTCCCGGGCCGTTCAGCGCCTCCTGAACGCGTCCGCCGCAGCAGGCCGACAGTCGACCCGGGCCGGATCACCGACAACGGCGGCGACGTCATGACGTTCATGCCCCTGACCTGCGGCCCGATGCTCGCGACACTCCTCCTTGTGCGCGGGGAACCCTGGGAAGCACGACGCCGACGCCCCGCCCGACCTCCCCGGCCCACCCCCCGTAGAACCCTGATCCACTGCCGCCTGGCGCTCCCGCTCCTGAGCTCCTCGGCGTAGACACGGGAAGGTGTGGGGGTCCCCGTGCCAGCCCGCGGGCCCCCACACTCGCACCACCATCCTCCTGAGCCCCACACGTGGCGCTGATCGGGGTCGCTCCCGAGTGGCTCGACGAGCCTGGATGAGCGCGGCAACCGGCGCACGAGACGGTGAGATGACGAAGCCGGCCGACTGGGGTAGATGTCAGGAATGACCGTTCGCAAGAGCCATGGGGGTGTCGCGGAGCGGGACTGGTTCGTGCGGGCCCGGGTGCGTGTCCGCGCCGAGCACCACGCCCGCTCGCTGGAGCAGGAGCTCAGAGTTTTCCGGGCCGGGGAGGTCGTGGAGATGGTGCAGTGGGGGAGAGCGGGCCAGGAGATCGACACCGGCTCATGGTGGACGACGAACCAGTACATCCCCGCAGCTCACATCGTCCCCACGGACAAGGTCGAGGTCCTTGAAGTGCTCGAGGAGCAGCGCCCCACATTCGAGGGGGAAGAGTAGAACCGTCCGGCTTACGAGTCCACGAGCTCCTCCAGCCCGCAGACATCCGAACGGATCCGTACCCGGTCCTGTGCCACCACCGCACCAGCACGGCGTACACGACACGCACAGATCTCCGGGCTTGATCACAACACGGCACGTCGGGATCGCTCCCACCATACGAATGGCCATTTACCAGGCAACGAGGCCAAGTTAAACGTAACGTCACACGAGCGCCGGGCCGACGACGATCGGCGCGGGCGTCTGCCTCCGTCCACAGGCACACCGTGGCCGACTGGTCCCATGAACGATCACGAGCAGCAGCAGCCAGCCCCTCGCCGCGGCAAGGTCCTGGAGGCCCTCACGCGGGCGGAGCGGCGGGCGTTCACCCGGCCCGCGCCGAAATCCGCAAAGGCTCAGGTGAAATTCCTCCTCACGCGAGCGAAGGGCTCGACCAAAGCCCTGGCGGAGCGCCTGGGCGTCTCGCGCCGCACGGTGGAGCGCTACCGCGCCGGGACCCTGACGACCCCGCAGAAGCGCCTGCGGGCCGCCCTGGTGGAGGAGACGGAATCGGAGTGGCAACCGCAGGTCAGGGCCCAGGTGCGCGCGGCAGCGGCCACCTCCAGAGGAATGATGGTGGACGTCACAGCCTTCTTTGGATTCACGTGCAAGGGCACCTCGGACGACGGCCGCGAGCGCCAGGTCACCACGGAAATCTCGCCCACCTACGCGAAGCAGATCCTGGAGCTCCAGGAGGCCGGTGCGACGGAGGAGGACCTGCATCCGATCGTCGCGGAGGCCATCACGGAGTCGTATTTCACCGACTGGGGCACCCGCGCCGATGGCCTACGCGCAGATTTCACACAGGTCTTGAAAATAGAATTCCGATTCTGACCCGGCCGAATTCACGACCTGCTAGAAACATATCCGGCGGGCCGCCGCACAGCGCTCTGGCGGCGGCCCGCTCCCGGAATCCGCACCACGAAGACGAGGCCGACGATGACCACGCCCTGGCCGCCCCGGCGCACCGCCCGCCGCCCGCTCGCCCCGCACGTCGCCGCGCCCCGCGAGCCGGTCGACCCCGCCCGCATCGGCCGCCGCGCCGTTCGGCGCCGGGCGAAGGGCATGGACGCCACCGCCGTCGCGACGGCCCTCGAGGACGCCCGCTTCGACGCCCGGCAGGACTCCCGCCACGAGGACCTGGCCGACGACGTCCGCAGCCGGGCGGAGCTCGCGGAGTGGGAGCGCCTGGGCCAGCTGCTCGCCGCCGCGCCAGCGGGCACCGCCTACGACCCGGACACCGACCCCGCCGTCCAGGACGAGCTCGCCGCCGAAGCCTCGGCCGCCGCCGACCGCGAGGCCGCCGTACGGGAAGCGCAGCGGACCGCCGCCCGCGCCGACGAGCTCCAGGCGCTGCGCGAGCTCGGCGCCCTGGAGCAGACCGAGCCCCGCGACGGCGACGAAGCCGCCCGGGACGAGCTGACCCGGCGAGCCGGCGGGTGCGCCCAGGCCGACGTCGACGCCTGGCTCGCCCGTGCCCTGGCCGCGCACCGCGGGCACTACCGCGACCCGGCCGCCCGCGAAGCCGCCGCCGGCCTTCTCACCCCGCTGGTCCTCGCCCACGCCGCGCTGCTCGCCGAACTCGCCCGCCTGGTCCCCGGCGCCCGCGCCGACGAGCTGGCGTTCGCGGCCCGGCTCGCCGCCACCGAGCCCGAAGCCGCCGGGGACCTCGCCGCGTTCCTCGCCCGCGCTGTCCGCTGACAGTGGACTTGGACTATCTGCCAACGAAGTTGGACTGGGCGCATGGCCGCACGCACGGAGGCATTTCGACGGTGGCGTGGGCCTGCCGGAGTGCGTGCTCAGTCAGTCGCCGCCCGAACCACATCCGCCGCCGCTCCCGTCGTCGCCCCACCAACCGCCACCAGACCCTGACGAGCCGGCGCGGCGACGCACCTGCCGGGTCGGTGGGGGCGGGGCAAGCTGCGGATAGCGGCTGTGGAGCACGGATACTCCGTGCAAGGCGATGCCCAGCGCGAACACGTCAGCATCGTTGGCGTCCCCCGACGGGTTCATCCGTGGCCGGTAGGCCGGATGCTGCTCAGCTGCCTGCCTGACCAGTCGCCCCGAGGTCTTGACCGACGGCGGAGTGAACGCCACGACGGTCACCGCAGCGACCGTCGTGGCGAGGACCAGCGGGATCGGATTGCCCAGCCCGATCGTGAACGCCGCGACGGCCCCTACCCCGATCAGAATCTTGAGCGGAAGCAGGCCCCTCCGGAACCGCGCCCGCGCCGCGAGGCCGTCGAGCAAGCCGTCCCGATCCAGTGCCTCGCGGATCTGTGCCAGCTCCGCCCGGACAGGACGCGTCTCGGCCAGCGAGTGGATCGACTGCACGGGCTGGACGTCCCACCGCCCGCGAGGAGCCTGCTGGTGCGCCCGTGCCGCGGCCATCACCGAACGATCCAGCGGCCTCAGCAGAGCGTCGGGGAGCGGCTCGGGAGCAACGATGTCACCGCCTCTGGCGGTGATGCGATTGACGGCGATGCCGCCCTCACGGGCCAGGAGTGCCTCGCGCATGAGCAGCAAGCCCACGCTGGCCGCCACCGCTCCCGCCTCACGCCCTCGCA
Source organism: Streptomyces hydrogenans (assembly GCF_014656075.1). Lineage (GTDB taxonomy): Bacteria > Actinomycetota > Actinomycetes > Streptomycetales > Streptomycetaceae > Streptomyces > Streptomyces hydrogenans. The sequence goes on along the minus strand of NZ_BNBS01000169.1, from coordinate 4,172 downwards.
GATAGCCCAGCTCGTAGACGTCGAGCTCACGCTCGGGAACGGGAGGGTTCGCCACGGCGGCCCGGACACGCCACGCCGACCACCCCGCCCACACCACCGCGACGCAGTACCCACCGAAGGCAAGCCAAGAAGTCACATGTGCTGAGAGACTGGGACGGCTCGTTCGGTTCCCGGACAGCAGCCTGGTGCGAAGCCTTCCGGAAACTTCGTCGGCCAGGCTGGCTCCCCTCGCGTACGTGGATCCCTTTCCAATGGCGCGGCTGGCCTCTCCGCGTGTTCGTCGGTTGGTGAGGGATCGCTCGCGTACAAGGAAGACCTAGGACTGACTGACCAGGGAACGAGCGCGCTCTTCCCACCCGCCGCAGGCGAAGTACCGGAAGCACAGCCGGCCCTCGCCGCCGGGCTCGCCACCCGCCTTGCACCCTTGCACTCACCTCCGCGCCGCCGGCCTGCCCGGAGCTCCCGGGCCGAGGGCACGTCCCGCAACGCGCCCGTGCAACACGTGAGTGCAACGAGTCCGCGTTGCGGCCGTGACCTGTGGCAACACCCCGCACGGTACGGATCAGGCTCGCGTTGCACTCTGCGTTGCAGGCCCCGCTGCGCCCCGGCCCGGACGGGCCTTGCACCCCATTAATAGGTACTACAGGTAGTACCTATGTGCGGGTTGTAGATCCTTCCCCCTGAGGGCGAAGCTCGCCGCGCGGGCTCACATCCCCCGCCCCCGCTTCTACCGAGACCGGCTCCACCCGCCCCGGCGCACATGATCCTTCCCCGCGCTGTACGGCCGCCTGCGGCGCTCTGACGCCCTCCCGGCTCCCGAGAGACGATCAAGGCCCCGAAAGGCGCTCACGGCGACGCACAGCGCTTCGAGCGGCGGTGAAGCACCCTGCCTCCTCGGCACCGGCTCCACGACGGCCGCCAGACCCTCCTCCTCGGACGCCGTCTCCCGCTGCTCCCGCCCCGAGCTCCGCCTCAGGGGGAAGGAGACTCAACCCGCACATAGGTACTACCTGTAGTACCTACCAATGGGGTGCAAGACGCCTCCCGCCCCGCCAGGCCGCGACCGCCGGCGGCCGTCACCGGACGGGTGCAGCACCTCGTGCTGCTCGGCCGCCGACGTCCTGCTGCTCCTGGTGGTGAAGGGTGCAAGAGGTCTGCTGCTCCCCGGTGAGGAGTGCAGCGCAGCATTCGCACGGCCCAGACGGCACACGGGTGCTGCTCGGGTAGCAAGGCCGGCCTTACTCGTGCAGCAAGAGATGCAGCGAGACCGCCGGGGCCACCGCCGTTTGTTCTGCTGCTCCAGAACGAACCGGTTTACCTGGTGCTACCGCCCTCTTGCTGCGAGCCGCCCGGCAAGTGTCACCGTCGGCCCCTGGGCCCGGCTCAGGACTCCCTGTGCAGTTCCAGGCGGTCGGATGCGTCGTCGACGTTCCAGTCGACGTAGAGGCCATTGCGCCCCTCGGGCCCGGAGACCCGCACCATGCCCATCATGGCGTACGACGGCGTTGTGAAGTCCAGGTCGATCCCCTGGTCGGTGCCGTGGTCGTCACTGAGCGACCACGTGCCGCAGGTATCGACTCGCTGCTCCGGGGACCTCTCGATCGGAAAATGAGCCGCGCAGAACGTTCCGTCCTTGCGGAACTCCAGGGACTCCCCGCCGGAACCCTTCCAGGCTCCGGCCAGCCGGTCTGTGGTGATAGTGCCGGGGGCGAACGGGCCCCACCCGAAGGCGAGGGCCGCGACGCATCCTGTGGCAATCACCCCGCCGGCGGCGATCAAAAGTTTTCTCATCCTCACCATGGCCCTATCCGCATCGTCTCGGGCCAGACGATTCTCTGGGAAATCTGGGCGCCGTTTCCACTGATCGCCCCAGCTATGCCAACCGAGCTGACGGCTACCGGTTTGCCCTGTGCGGGGGAACCTTTGTCCACCCAGACAGGGCCCTTGGGCGTCGACAGCGGCACCGGGAACACGAACGGCGCTGCGCCCGTGAAGGGTGCAGCGCCGATGCCCGTGGAAGGGTGCCGGCCGGATCAGCTGACAGCGTGCAGCGAACCGCGCCTCTTGGCTGCCGCGGCCTTCTTGGCAGCGGCCACGGCCGCGCGCTTCTTGCGCTGCTCGGCGAGCTGGTCCTGGTAGGCGGCGACGGCCCGGTGGTAGTCCTTCACGTAGGTCTTGCTGTCCAGCCGGTCCGCCTTGGGCATCGCCTTGACGGCGTCCAGAGCGTCCTCGGGGGAGTTGTAGCCGGCCAGCATCGGGTTGATCTGGTAGACGCCGTTGCGGACCTTCTTGACCAGCTTGGCCAGCTCCAGCTCCCGCAGCGCGGCGTTCACACTGGGGCGGCTGAGGCCGAGCAGCTCACCGAGGGTGCCCTGGTCCATTGCGATGCGACCGCCGGCCTCGCTGCGCGCCCGCAGCTTCAGCAGCGCCCGGTAGGCGGCGGGCGGCAGGTCCAGGTCGGCGAGAAGACCGTCGGCGTTGGTCGCCGACCACTTCAAAGTACTCACTGGGCTGATCCCTCCTCCTTGCGCTGCGCACGGGCCAGTCGGCGTGCAGCGCGTTCCTCGGCCCGCTTCTTGCGCAGTTCCTCGATCGCCTCGCGCATGTGCTCCAGCGACGGGAACCGCACCAGATCCGGCAGGCTCTCGTCCCTGCGGATCTTCGCGATCGTCTTGTCCTGGTCGACCTGCACGTACTCAGCTTCGACCAGCTCCGTGCCCGGAATGAACTCCGCTACACGGTACGAGTAGGGCGGGTTGAACTGGTAGACACCACGGCGCACCTTGAAGACGATGCCATGGCTCATGACCTCCTGCAGAGCCTCGTTGGTCTTCGCACGGGGCACGTCCAGAACCGTCGCCATCTCCTCCTGCGTCAGCCGAATCTGCCCGCCGGCCTTCTGGCAGGCGATCAGCAACAGGATCAGCCGCAGCGGCAGGGCCTCACGGAAGTACTGCGCGATCAGGAAGAAGAACTCCAGCGAGTCCATGGAGAACGCCTTGGGGCGCTCCGGGTGCTCGTAGAACTCCATCGGCTTGCGCTCGCTGCTGAGCGAGAGCTTCCGGCGCGGGTAGCGGCGAGCGACCGAGTCGAGGTCCTCAACCGGCTGGACCGGCTTGGACCACGCCTGGATCTCCTCACCGAGGGGCAGCTCCGTACGGCGCGGCACGCGCTTCGGTGAGGGACGGCGGCGCTGTGGCTCGGGTGTCACGAGGCTGCTCTCCACTTCGCTGATCTTGGATGCCAGCAGTATGTCAGCCACGCCGACATATATGTCGGCGTGGCTGACGTTCCGGCGTGTTGTGTCCCCCCAGGGGGGGACAGATCTCCCCCCTGCACGCGAGCGCGGACCGCTCGGCGGAACGCTGTCCCAGATGTCGGTCTCGCTGACGTTTCGCGCCTGAAAATGTCGGCTTGGCTGACGTTTTGCCGTCGATGTGACTACCCAGGAGGTACACATCGCAGGCGTTGTGTACCTCCTGGGGTGACAGATCGCCGGATGTGCAGGCCGCTGACCAGCGGGTTCTTGATCTGCGTAAGTATTAGGTGGCTGAGGTCGACCCGTAGGCGCCAGCCGGACCGTTCGTGGCTGAGGCGGCTTCGCGTGCGGGCCCCTGGGCCCGCGCAGGCCGCGGGCGGCACCAACGGCTCTGAGTCTCGGGTGGTGCCGCCCGTGACGAACAAGCACCAAGCGGCGTGGCTGGCCTTCGTGGCGGGTTTCGCCGTCCGGCCCCGGCGGGCCGTTCGGCTCAGGTACCTCCGCCCGCCGGAATTTCGACTTTCCCATTTCCGGGTACCGTTCTGCGGCTGAGGTCCCGGCCTTCCCAATTCGTAATTCCTCGCCTAAGTGATGGGCCGAGCATCAGCGCTGATGCAGCCTTAAAAACTGCGCCCGCCTGGATCGGTCTGGGGGTGTCCTGTGTTTCCGCCAACGGTACATGCTGCATCAATCCGATGCACCCGCTACACTGAAACCCACACGAACGAGCGACCCCCACCCTCCCCCTAACCAGCCAGGCCCGCAACGCGGGCCCAACGGTTCTGGAGGCGCAGCCGGAAGAACCGTTGGGCGGGGGAGCGCAGCGGACCCGCCAGCCAGGCTGGAGCGAAGCGGAAGCCTGGTAGTGGGACGAAGTCCCACCGGTCCGGGAGCGCAGCGGACGGACCGTCAC
>NZ_BNBS01000168.1 GCF_014656075.1 Streptomyces hydrogenans | reverse complement strand
CCACGGCCGCGTGGCCGTGGGGCGACGTGCCGCGGGGAAGCTCCGCCGGTGGCGGAGGCCCTCACGTCCGCGGCGGCGTCCGGCGGGCGGGCCGCCGGAGTGCGCGTGGCGGGCTCAGTCGCGGTACTCGCAGAGGTAGGCGGTGTCCACGGCCACCTTGAGCTGGAACGTGCTGTCGGCCGGAACCTGGAACCGGGTGCCCGCCTCGAACCGCTCCCAGTCGTCGGAGCCGGGGAGCCTGACGGTCAGCGCGCCGGAGACCACGTGCATGACCTCCCGCTTGGCGGTGCCGAACTCGTAGTCACCGGGGGCCATGACGCCCACCGTCGCCGGCCCCTCCTCGCCCTCGAACGCGATCGACTTGACCGTGCCGTCGAAGTACTCGTTGACCTTGAACACGCGCATCCTCCTGGAAAACGGGCCGAGCGGAGCCATCGGCGCGACACCCGCCGGCTGTCCGGGAGGGAGGGCCACGACCCCCGGCGGCAACGCGACCTCGGTCGCCGCCGCGGCAGTCTCTCACGGGGCGATCTCGCGACTTCCCGCCCGTCCGCATGATGGCACCGCGAGCGGGCAGGGGCGGAGGGCCGGTGGTGGCAGGGCCCGGGCCGCCGGTCCAGGAACATGCCCACCGGCCCCGGGAGGCGATCATGGGGTTTCCGCTGCCCGACACCGTCGAAGAGCTCAAGAGCCTCATCGGGAACGAGATCTCCAGCCTGAGGTCGGCGGTCCGCCGCACCGCGGATCGGCCCGCGGCCCCCACCCCCGGCTCCGAGGTCACCGCCCCGGTGCAGACCCTCGCCCCGGCGCCCACACTGCCCGTGCGCGACGCGGCCGACCCGAGCTGTCTGTGCAGCACCCACGACTCCGACGCCACCGGCACCTGCTCCCTCCTCCACGCGATCCCCGCCTCCGCCGTCCTGCTGGAGCCGGTGCACGACGAGACGGGGGCGGTACGGGACTTCCGCATCGTGGCCGGCAACAGGATCCGCTCCGCCGAATGGCTGGAGGCGCCGGACCGGCAGGTCGGACAGCGGTTCCTGGAAGCCCGGCCGGGCGCGGCGGCCAGCGGGCTCCTCGCGGGCCTCGCGGACGTGGTCGCGGGCGGCGGGCCTCTGGAGGGCCGGGTCGTCGACTACACCGAGCAGCGTCTGGGCCGGCTCCACCGCGCCCCGCTCCTCTACTCCGCCGCGCGCTGCGGCGAGCAGGTCCTCGCCACCTGGAGGCCCGTACAGAGCCACACCGAGCTGCTGACGATCGACGCCCAGTACCTCGCCTCCCTCGGCTGGGGAAACTGGGACCTGCTGTCGGGGAAGGTGACCTGGTCCGAGGGGCTGAGCCGGATCTTCCACGCCGAGATCCGGATGCCCTGGACGCTGGACCAGCTCTGCGACGCGCTGCTGCCGGGCGACCTCAACGCGTTCTCCGAGTTCCTCGCCTCCGTCCTCGCGGGGGAGGAGCCCGCCTGGACTCGGATCCGCTTCCTCGTCCTCGGCGAGGTCCGCACGCTCGACCTCCTCGGGCGGCCGGTCGCCGGCACCGACGGGCGGCCGTGGGCCGTGAACCTCGTGGCCCGCGACCTCACCCCGCAGATCCGCAGCCGCCGCAGGATCGCCGAGACGGAGCGCGAGTCCGACTGGCTGCGCCGTCAGGCGCAGGCCGAGCGGCGGGTGGCCGACGCCCTGCGCGAGGCGCTGGTGCCGACGCACTCGGAGGCCCTCGCGGCGGTCGGGCTGACGGTCGCGGCCTCGTACCGGCCCGCCGAAGAGGACGCGGCCGTCGGAGGCGACTGGTACAAGTGCAGGCTCCTGCCCGACGGCCGGGTCCTCGTCGTCATCGGCGACGCCGCGGGGCACGGCCTGGAGGCGGTGGCCCGCATGTCGCAGCAGCGCCACGCCCTGGCCGGCCTCGCCCAGACCGGCGCGTCCGCCGGCGAGATCACGACCTGGCTCAACGACCTGATCTGCGGCGACCCCGCGGAACAGACCGCCACCGTCGTCGCCGGGCACATCGACTCAGAACGCACCCTCCACTGGGCCGACGCCGGCCATCCCGCCCCGCTCCTCCTCCGCGACGGCCACGCCGCGCCCCTGCGCACGAGTGAGCGCGGCCCGCTGCTCGGGGCCCTGCCCGGGTACGCGTACGAGACCACGACGACGCCGCTGCGGCGGGGGGACCTCCTGCTCCTCTACACCGACGGCATCGTGGAGCGCCGGGGGGAGGACGTCACCAAGGGCATCGACCGCCTCGCCGCCCTCGTCGCCCGCGACCCGGACCCGACGCCCCAGGACCTCATCGGCCGCATCCTCGCCGACCCGGAGCAGTCGGGCCTGGAGGACGACGCCTGCATGCTGGCCATTCGCCTCGACTGACGCCCCGAGGCGGCTCAGCGGGCGGTGCGGCGGCCGGCGTTCGCGCGCCACTCCCGGCCGATCGACCGCATCAGCGCCGGGTAGACCCCCAGGTACCGGAACGGCTTGATGCCGAGCATGTACAGGGCGCCGAGGCGGCCGTTGGGCTTCACCAGGACGGCCATCTGCCCCCGGTAGCCGCCGCTCCCGTCGGGAACCCAACCGATGTGCATCACCCCGTGCATGGTCTTGTTGGCGTACTCGGCGGCCCACTCGTCGTGCGTCTGGAAGACCGAGGTGAAGGGGGCCGAGGCGAGCTCCGGCCCGCGCGGCCCGTCGCGCAGGTCGTCCGGGAGCCGGTCCCGCAGGGTCGGCACCCTGCCGCCGACGCCCGAGCCGGGCGTGTCCCAGCCGAGCAGCGCCCCGAGCTTCCAGCGCACCGCGAACAGGAAGCGGCCCACCGGATTGCCGCCGTCCGGGCCGCCCTCGCCGCCCGCCATCTGCTCGACCAGATGGCGCAGGTCGTCCGGGCCGCCGGGCGTCGGCAGGGCCCAGAGGTCCTCGAGCCGGAAGTCGCCGGCGATCTCGTGGACGCGCCAGGGCCTGGCCGTGTGGTCGGTCGGGGGAAGGCGCAGTGCGTTCATCACGGACCCCTGTCTATACGGTGGCGTATAGATCGAGCATAACCCCTTTCTATACGGCGCCGTATACTTCGGTTCGGAACAAGCGAGGGGAGACCGACATGGGTGCGATCCGCACGCCGCGGGCCAGGTGGATCGAGGAAGGGCTGCGGGCGCTCGCCGCCGGTGGCCCCGAGGCCGTCCGGGTCGAGGTCCTCGCCCAGGCCCTCGGCGTCAGCAAGGGCGGCTTCTACGGCTACTTCCGCAACCGCGCCGCCCTCCTCGACGAGATGCTCGACACCTGGGAGCGCGGGGTCACCGAGGACGTGATCGCGCGGATCGAACGCGACGGCGGCGACGCCCGCGAACGCCTCGGGCGGCTCTTCGACGTCGTCGGCAGGGCCGACTCCCCCGTGACCGCCGCGGGCGTCGAACTGGCCGTCCGCGACTGGGCCCGGCGCGACGAGGCAGTCGCGGCCCGTCTCCGCCGGGCCGACAACCGGCGGATGGACTACCTCCGCGGGCTCTACGGCGCCTTCTGCCTCGACGAGGACGATGTCGAGGCCCGCTGTCTCATCACCTTCTCCCTGCGGATCGGCGACCACCTCATCGCCGCCGACAACGGCCCGCGCCCCCGCTCCGAGGTGCTCGCCGCCGTCAGGGAGCGACTGCTGGCCCGGCCGTAGGACGTCCTCGGGGCCCGCCTCGGCGGAAGCACCCGCCGGTCAGCCGCCCCCGCCCGGCGGCGGCGCGTCGGTCGCGGTGAGCACGCCGATCTTGTCGATGCGGTGCTCGGGGTTGCCCTGGGCGTCTCGCCAGTGGTTGCCCGCGGCGTCGTCCTCCGGCGTGGCGCAGGTGGAGAGCGTGATCATGGCGCGGGTCGGCCGTTCGCCGGGCTCTCCGGGCACGGCCGCCCGCTGTTCGGCGAGTGAGCGGTCGGAGCGGAACGAGGTGGAACGGGTCTCGACGATCCGGTACGTGTACGTGGTGCCTCCGGCGGTCACTCGTACCTCGTCGCCGACGTCGACGTCCGGCAGGTCGCGGAGCGGGCCGCCGGCCGAGAGCCGGTGCGCGGTCACCTGGTAGTTGCCGATGTCGCCCGGCCCGACGCCGCCGTGCTTCCCGTACGGACTGGCCGCGACGCCCCGGTCCTGGATGCGGGTGCCCGCCCGGTCGTCCGTCCGCCCCTCGTACGGCAGGACCCGCAGGTCCACCACCCCGATCGAGGGAATGTCGAGCTCGGCGGGACGGGGGCGCGGAGTCGGGGTGACGGCGACGGGTACGGCCGCCTCGGCGGTACGCGGAGCCGGAGGCGCGGTCGAAGCGGGGGCGGGCTTCGAGGGAGCGGCGTCCGAGGACACGGCCGGGGCGCCCGCGTCCTGGGCGGCCGCGCACCCCCCGAGCAGGACCAGGAGCGCCGTCGCGGCGGCGGCTCGGCGGGTACGACGGGTACGGATCATGGCTCTCGACCACCTGGGCGTGGGCGGCACCTGCGTGCTGCCACCAACGACGCGCCGGAGGGCCGTATTCCCCGACGTGGTCCCCGGCGCGCCCGGCGAGCGAGACCGTGGGCGGGAACGGTTCGGAACCGCGGATCCGGGCTACACGTTCTTCGAGCAGACGGAGAAGGAGAGGCCCGGATGGACGGCATGAGCGGCTACTGGTGGGTGATCGCGGCGGTGCTCTTCGCCGCGACGCTGGCGTTGGCCGTCGTCCTGGCCGTACGCCTGTTCCGCGCGCGCAGGATGCTGGGCGACTCGGGCATCCCGATGTCGCGCAAGGTGCTCTTCTGGGGCGCCCTGCTGTACCTGGTCAGCCCGGCGGACCTGCTGCCCGACCCCATCCTCCTCGACGACATCGGCATCCTGCTGGCGGCACTGCGCGCCCTGCAGCGGTCGGGCACGCCGGCGCCGGAGAAGGAGCCCGGCAGAACGGCCTGACGGTCCTGGCGGCCCGGCACGGAGGAGGGCGGGCTCACCGTCCGAGCGCGAAGGACGCCCCTTCCCGCCACGTCGTGCCGTCGTGGACGAGGAGCGCGACCGACGACACGCGGGCGGTGAGCGGCAGCCCGGTGCCGAGGTCGGCCTCGATCTCCTCCAGGACGGCGTCGTCCTGACCCTGCGCGACCGTCAGGTGCGGGATGATCTCGGCGTGCCGTCCGCCGTACGGCGGGGCCTCCGGCCATCGTCCGGCGACCGCCTCCGTGAGCCGCCGCAACGGCCCGTCGGGCTCGGGGGCGAGGTAGAGAACTCCCGGCAGCCGTCCGCACCGCTCGAACCGCAGGTCGAACGCCGGGTGGCCGCCCAGCAGGTCCGCGAGCGCGGAGTGGACGCCCGCGTCCGTTCGACTCCCGTCGAGGAACGGGAAGAGCACGGTGATGTGGGCGGGGACTCCGGCCCCGGCCGCGGGGTCGAACCGTTCGCGCCACGCCCCGACGGAGGCCTCCGCCTCCGGGACCCGGACGACCAGGGCCGTCTGTCCCGCCTGGAACCCGCGGGTGCTGTCGTCTGCCATGCCTCCGCATGGTGCCAGTTGCGCCATGGCCGGCGCGGCTGCTTTTCCGGGGCGCGGTCGCGACGCTCCGCGAGGCGGACCGGTAGGGCGGCCCGGCGGACGGCGGGGCCGCGACGACGTGCCCGCGGACCGGACTTCCTTCTGAGGGGCGGCCCGGCGGCTCCAAGATCCGTCTGTGGTAACTTGCCCGGGCCAGTCGCACCTGTGTACGTATCGACACGGTATGTGCACGGTCAGGGAATCCGGTGGGAATCCGGAGCTGACGCGCAGCGGTGAGGGTGACGGGCGGAGCATCGGCCACTGGGCCCCGAGGGGCCTGGGAAGGCGTTCCGTCCGGACGATCCCGAGTCCGAAGACCTGCTGGCGGCCCGGGTGGCGGGCACCGCCGCCCGGGGAGCACCGTACGACAGGCTCCGCGCATGAGCCGTGACGCAGAGGACTCACCCGTGCCCTTCGCACACCCCGCCCGTTCCGCCGTGCTGCTCGTGGCCGGCGCCCTTCTCGTGACCGGCTGCGGCTCCGGTGGGGCGCCCGCCTCGCCCGGGGCGGAGGGGACCGCCGCCGGCTACCCCGTACGGCTCGACAACTGCGGGCAGCGGGTCGAGATCGACCGCGCGCCCCGCCGGGCCGTCGCCCTCGACCAGGGCTCGGCCGAGATCATGCTCTCGCTCGGCCTCGCCGACCGCATGGTCGGCACCGCCACCTGGACGGACCCCGTCCTCAAGGGCCTGGAGAAGGCCAACGCGAAGGTCCCCCGGCTCGCGGACCGCTACCCGTCGTTCGAGAAGGTCCTCGACGCCGAGCCGGACTTCGTCGGCGCCTCCTTCCTCTACACGCTGGGCAAGGGCGGTGTGGCGCCCCGCGAGCGGTTCGCGAAGCTCGGCGTGCCCACGTACGTCTCCCCCGCCGACTGCGTCGGCAAGGACAACAGCGGTGACGGCGACGGCGTGCGCACCGAGCCGCTGACCATGGAGTCCGTGTACGGCGAGGTCCGCGACCTGGCCCGGGTCTTCGGCGTGCCGGAGCGCGGCGAGAAGCTCGTCGGCGAGCTCCGCGCCCGGGTGGAGAGGGCCACGGCCGGCGCCGACTTCGGCGGCGCGTCCGTCCTGTACTGGTTCTCCGACTCGCAGGGGCCGTACATGGCCGGGTGCTGCGGCGCGCCGGGGATCGTCAGCGGCACCCTCGGCGTGAAGAACGTCTTCGACGACACGAAGGAGGAGTGGCCGCAGATCAACTGGGAGACGGTCGTCGACCGCGACCCCGACGTGCTGGTGATCGCCGACCTGACCCGCAGGGCCCAGTCGGCCGAGAGCGCCGCGAAGAAGATCGAGTTCCTGGAGTCCCACCCCGTCACCCGGAACATGACGGCGGTGCGGAAGAAGCGGTACGTGCTCCTCAGCGGCCAGGCCATGAACCCCACGATCCGCACCGTCGAAGGCATCGAGAAGGTCGCCGCCGCGCTGCGGACGTACGGGCTCACGAAGTGACCGGCTCCGGGACGGGACCCGAGACGGCAGCGCCCGCCGGGACGGAACGGGCCGCCGGGACCGGGCCGGCCACCGGAACGGAACCGGTCGCCAGGACGACCGGGAAGGGTGCCGGGCGCGGCCGTGCCCTCCCTTCCCCCGCCCTCCCGCCGCTCGCCGGGGCGGCGGGAGCCGTCCTGCTGTGCGTCTCCGTCGCCCTCGCCGTCACCGTCGGACCGGCCGACATCCGCGTCGCCGACGCCTGGACCGTCGTCGCCTCCCACCTGGGCGGGGAGCCGTCCGGTCTGAGCGCGATCCGGGAGGGGATCGTGTGGGACCTGCGGCTGCCCCGTACCCTCCTCGCCGCCGTGTGCGGGGCAGGGCTCGCGGTCTGCGGGGCGGTGATGCAGTCCCTGCTGCGCAATCCGCTCGCCGACCCGTTCGTGCTCGGCGTCTCCTCCGGCGCGTCGACCGGGGCGGTGGCGGTCGTCGTCCTCGGCGCCGGCGGCGGCCTGGTGTCCGTCACCGGGGGCGCCTTCCTGGGGGCGCTCTGCTCCTTCGCCCTGGTCCTGCTGCTGAGCCACAGCCTGGGCGGATCGACGGACCGCGTCGTCCTCGCCGGGGTCGCGGCGATGCAGCTCTTCTCCGCCCTCACGTCGTTCGTGGTGATGACCGCCGCCGACGCCGAGACGACCCGGGGCGTCCTCTTCTGGCTGCTGGGTTCCCTGAGCGGCGCGTCCTGGACGGACGTCGCGGTGTGCGCGGCCGTCCTGGCCGGAGCGCTGCTGGTCTGCGGCGGACACGCCCGTACGCTCGACGCCTTCGCGTTCGGCGAGGACGCCGCCGCGGCGCTCGGCGTCTCCGTGGCGCGGACCCGCCTGGTCCTCCTCACGGTCACCGCCCTGCTCACCGCCGTCCTGGTGTCCTCGGCCGGTGCGATCGGGTTCGTCGGTCTGGTCCTGCCGCACGCGGTCCGCGCCCTGGCCGGTCCGGGCCACGCCCGGCTGCTGCCGCTGAGCGCCCTGGCGGGGGCGGTGTTCCTCGTCTGGGCCGACACCCTCGCCCGCACCGTCCTGGACCCGCAGGAGGTGCCGGTCGGCGTGGTGACCTCGCTGGTCGGCGTCCCCGCGTTCGTCCTCGTCCTGTACCGCACCAGGAGCGGCCGATGACCGGCACACCGCCTCCCCTCACGGACGACGCCGGTACGGGGCTCCGCGCCGACCGCGTCTCGCGCACCGCCGGCGGCGCGCTGGTCCTCGACGGGGTGACGCTCGCGCCCCGCCCCGGCACGGTCACCGGGCTGCTGGGCCCCAACGGCTCCGGCAAGTCCACCCTGCTGCGCGTCCTGGCGGGCGTCCTCACTCCGGACACCGGCGTCGTGACCCTGGGCGGCGACCCGCTGGGCACCGTCCCGCGCCGGGCGCTGGCCCGCCGCGTCGCCGTCGTGGAGCAGCACGCCGACACCCAGGTCGACCTCACCGTGGCCGACGCCGTACGGCTCGGCCGCGTCCCGCACCGCAGGGCGTGGTCGCCGGGGACGGCCGCCGACGAGGAGGCCGTACGGTCCGCGCTCGCCCGCACCGGGCTGACCGACCGGGCGCACCGCACCTGCGGCACCCTCTCCGGCGGCCAGCGCCAGCGCGTCCAGATCGCCCGCGCCCTCGCCCAGGAGCCGCGGCTGCTGCTGCTCGACGAGCCGACGAACCACCTCGACATCCAGCACCAGATCGACCTGCTCGACCTGGTCGGGGGGCTGCGCCTCACCTGTGTCGTGGCCCTGCACGACCTCAACCTCGCCGCGATGCACTGCGACCACCTGGTGGTCCTGCGCGCGGGGCGCGTGGTGGCCGCGGGCCCACCGCGGGACGTCCTCACCGCGCGGCTCGTCGCGGACGTCTACGGCGTCCGCGCCACCGTCACCCACCCCGACCCGGACGGGCGCCCCCACATCCGCTTCCTCGGCACGACGTCCACGCACCACTGACGGGCCCGGCGCCTGTCACGGGGTTCCGCACCGTCCGGCGGCACCGCTCGGGCGCACCACGGGGTGCGTCGAGATCACGGACCGCGCGGGCCCTTGGACATGCTCATGCGGTGCAGGGTGGCCACGGTGCCTGTGGACCGGCGCGCCGCCGCCGGGACGTCGGCAGCGGCCACCGCGTGCCCTGCCGGGGCCGGGAGGAGCGGGCAGGGGGATCAGGGCCGTGAGGGGGCGGTCACTCGTCCCAGTCCCAGGTGTCGAAGTAGGCCGCCGTCCCGGACCTGCGGGCTTCCATGACGGCGGTGAGCCGGGCGAAGTCCCGCTCCGGCATCAGCTCCCGCCATCGGACCGGGGGCAGGACCCTGACCTCGTCGTGCTCGTCGGGCGCCAGCGTGATCTCCGCGAGCTGCCGCGCGGTGAGCCTGCCGCCGTCGAAGACCAGCCCCGACGTCGCCAGCGGCCATCCCGTCCCCGGCAGGCTGAACACGGCGGCCAGCAGCCGCGGAGGGCCGGTCACCACCAGGCCCGTCTCCTCGAACGTCTCGCGCACGGCGGTCTCCCACGGCCGCTCGCCCGGGTCGCTGGTGCCGCCGGGCCACTGCCAGGGGTGCTCGGGGCTGTAGACGCTGTGGAGCTGGACCGGTCGGTCGTGCTCGTCGGTGAAGAACACGCTGCCGAACAGCGTGGCCTTGGGCAGCGTCGCCACGTAGTCCTCCGTGGGGAGCCAGGCGGAAGTCATGCCGTTCCCTTCCCGGCCCCCGGGGCGAGCCGTGTCATCCGCATCAGGGACGGGCTGCTCGCGAAGCCCAGCGACGCGTACAACGGCGTCGCCTCCTCGCTCGCGTGGAGCTCGAACAGCGTGGCCCCCTCCCGCTCCAGCCGGTCCAGCAGCGCGGACACGGTCGCCCGGGCGTAGCCACGCCGCCGGTGTCCGGGTTCCGTCGCCACGACGTGGATGCGGGCGGCCAGTCCCTCCGGGTAGCGCGGGCCGGACAGAACCGGATGGACCAGGCCCAGTGCGCAGGCGGCGAGCCCTCCGGCCGGCGCGTCGACGACGTAGGCGCGGGCGTCGCCCTCGGACACGAGCCGTCCGGCCAACTGGTCGCGGCAGAGGCCGAGCCACTCCTCGTCGAGGGGCTCGGGCAGGACGTACGCGGAGCGCAGCCGGGTGATCTCACCGGCGTCGTCCGGCGTGGCCGGCCTGACGGCACCGGGCGTGGGGTGCGGGCCGGGTGTGCGGGTCATGACCGGGTACCTCCGTCGGTCGGTGTCGGGGAGCGGGGTGCGGCGTTCGGCGGGAGCGGGAGCGGGTGCGGAGCACTCCGCGCTCGCGACGCGAGCCGGGCGCGCGAGGGGGCGCGGGCCGTCATCTACGGGCCTCCCTGGGGCGGCGGGCCAGGGTGTGCACGAGGTGCGCGAGGTCGCGTGCCGGGGACCTCCAGGAGGCGGCCCACTCGGCCGCGACCGCCGCCGCGTACACGTCCGGGTCGGGCCGCCAGTCCACCAGGTGGTCGGTGAAGATCCGTACGCCCTGCCAGCGCAGGGGGGTCAGCCCGTGGGAGGCCGCCAGCCGGTCGAGGGTCTCGGCGGTGTCGCCGCGGCTCCCGATGCCGAGGTTGCCGACGCTGACGGTGGCGCCGCTCTCGATGAGGCGGAGCGCGGTCCCGTAGTCGCCGGCGAGCGCCTCCCGTACGCCGATGGCACTCCGGTTCTTGGCGAGGATGCTCAGCAGCCCGCCGGGAGCGACGAGTTCGGCGAGTCGGGCGACCGCCGGCTCGGGCGCGTCGAGGTACATGAGCACCCCGTGGCAGCAGACCGCGTCGAACCTCTCCCGGCGGAACGGGAGGGTGTCCACGGCGGCCCCGACCAGGCGCACCCGGTCGCCGAGGTCGGGCCGTGCGGCGAGTCGGCCGGCCGCGACGGCCAGCATGCGGGGGTTCGGGTCGACCCCCGTCACGACGTGTCCGGCGGCGGCCAGACGCAGGGTCATCTCGCCGGTCCCGCAGCCCACGTCCAGGACCCGCACCGGGGCGGGGCCCAGCTCGGCCCGGAGGCGGCGCTCGACCAGGTCGTGGCGCAGCCGGCCGCGGGCGCTGTCGCAGTGGGCGGCGTAGGCGGCGCCGACGGCGGCGAAGCCGGTCAACGCGACCACCCCGTCTCGGTGTAGGGGCGTCCGGCCCGGATGCCTCCGAGCGCGGCGCGGGTGTAGGGGACGAGCTCGGCGGGGAGGCGGTCGGCGTCCCAGTACCGCCAGGCGACGGTCTTGTCCGGTTCGAGTACCCGCGGGGTTCCTTCCCAGGCGCGGGCGCGGAAGAAGAGCTGCACACGGGGCAGTTCGCCGGGGCGGTCGACCATGTGCACCAGGTGGACGAGGTCGAGCCCGTCCGGGTCAACGAGCAGTCCGGCCTCCTCCTTGGCCTCGCGCACCAGGCACGCGGTCGCCGACTCGCGGGCGCAGTGGCCCGCGAGGACGTGCCACGTCCCGCCCGCGTACGCCGAGTCGGGGTGACGCCGGCCCAGCAGGACCTGCCCGTCCCGTTCGAGGACGAGGTGGACGCCGACGATGTGGGGCTCGGTGTCGGGGGGTGCCGCTCCGGTCGTGGCCGCCGCCGGCCGGCGGCGTGGCCCGTCGGCCGGGTGCGCGGGGGTCGGGCGCACGGGGGAGGCGTGCGCGGCGGCGTGCCGTTCCAGCAGGCGGCGGGTGGACGGGAGCATCGTCAGGTACGGAAGCTGGGCGAGGTCGCGCCAGGCCAGGAGTTGGCCTTCGGTCAGCGGCAGGGCGTCCGGCTCGCCGTCCCACTCTCCGGTGTACACCTGGACGGGTACCGAGGTGCCGTCGGTGCCGGTCACGTGCTCGACCGCGTACGGCCGGAGGCGGTCGAGTTCCAGTCCCGCCTCCTCTCGCAGTTCACGGACGGCGGTGTCGAGCAGCGTGGCGTCCTGCGGCTCCCGGCCCCCGCCGAGCAGGTCCCAGTGGCCGGCCGCCCAGATGGGCTTGTTCGCGTCCCGCAGATGCACCAGGTAGCGGCCCCTGCCGTCGTGGATCACCACGCTCGCGTCGACAGGCGTGACCGTGCCGTCCAGGTCCGCGTCGCGCAGTCTCGCCCGCAGCGTCGGCGACCGGACCTCGCCCTGGGGCAACCAGACGGCTCCGGCGACCTCCTCCTCCGGGAGGGCGAGGTCCGGGGCGTCCGGCGCCAGGCGGAAGACGAAGCGGAAGTCGTAGTGGCGGTGCGGCCCTTCGCCCTTGGCGGGGTTCGCCGGGACGGCGTGGACGTCGACGTCGAGGGGGGTGCGGCCGTACTCCGGCGTGAGGACGAGGGAGGAGGCGGGGATGCCGGTCTCCTCCGTGATCTCCCTCAGCACGGCGGCGAACAGGGACTCGTCCGTGGCTTCCACGTGGCCGCCCGGGGGCAGCAGCAACCCGGAGGCCCGGTGGGCGACGTGCAGCACGCGCCCGTCGGCGTCGATGACGATGCCGCCGCACGTCACGTGCCCGGGGAGGGTGGAACGGCTGGAAGGACGGGGGACGAAGGGATGAACGACGGGAACGGTGGACGGGTACGGACCGCCCCGGGCCGGCGGATCGGGGTGTCGACCGGCTCAACGACGGGAGCCCTCGTACCGAGCACATGCGATTCGGACGCTGTTCGAAGCCCGGTACAGGCGAAGGCGGGTTCGCTGCCGGGCGTCGATCCGGGTGGCACGCGGGTCGTGGCCGATGCCACGGATGGCCGAAACACCACTGTCTTCGCGTGCGCGGAGTTCTCCTCGGTCCCAGCGGTACGGCGGCCGCCGGCCGACCCGCGCTCGTCTCCCCCTCCGCGCCGGCACCCGCACCCCGGCCGGGGCCGTCCACCGGTCGGTGGGGGCCGGGCGCCGCCCCTGCCGTCACCGCGGGCGGGTGGAGGGGGCGGCGGTCGGGCGTGTGTCGGGGTCAGCCGATCTCTTCGGCCAGGGCGAGGATGATGCCGGACGGGCCCCGGAGGTAGCAGAGGCGGTAGACGTCCTCGTACCGGGCCACCTCGCCGAGGAGTTCGGCGCCGTGAGGCCGCAGGCGGGCGAGGGTGGCGTCGATGTCGTCGACGGCGTACATGACCCGGTGGATGCCCAGTGTGTTCGGCGGCGGGTTGTGGGACCGGTCGCCGATCGCCTCGGGGTGGCGGTACCGCGCGAGCTCCAGCTTGCCGTGGCCGTCCGGGGTCCGCATCATGGCGATCTCGCTGCGGACCCCGTCGAGGCCGACGGCCTGGTCCGCGAAGAGGCCCTCGATCTCCGCCCGGCCTTCGACCTCCATGCCCAGCTCGGTGAAGAAGGCGACCGCGGCGTCCAGGTCCTCGACGACGATGCCGACGTTGTCCATCCGTTGAAGCGTCATGACGGTTCTCCCTCTGTTCGGCGCTGCTTTCCGCGCTGCCTCTGCGTCACCGGTATACCGAGGACGGGGGCGAGGGGCCGTACGCGACACCCGCGCGCAGGCCGGGAGCCGGTGCCGCGGAATCCCGTTGACGCGGTCGGGAGACTGGGGGACATGGTCACCGACATCAACGGCTTCCTCGAGTACCGGGCCGCGCGGGACGGCCGGGATCCGGCCTGGTACACCGCGCAGGATCTCGGCACCCTGTACGACGGCTGTTCCTACGACGCGTTCGGCTGCCTCTTCGGCGTGCGCAACTACGCGAACTTCCGCCCCCTCGCAGCGGACCGGGGCCTGCCCGCCGACGTCTCCGCCTCCACGATCGAGTGGTACGACGAGAGGGGTTTCCACGACGCCTCGTGGATCACATGGGCCGAGGTGAGGAAGGTCGACTGGGAGGAGCGGGCGGAGAGGCCCGACAGCCGCCTCCACCAGTACCGCCGGACCCCGGGAGGGCCCAGGTTCGCGGGCAAGTCGTTCTGGAGCCGTGCGTTCGCCGACGCCGTCGATCCTGGACCGGCCCAGGTCCGTCTCGACCCGGGCGAGAGCCGGGAGTGGCCCGAGGGGAGCGAGTGGCTCATCGGCGACACCCTGTACAGGTCGGTCACCCTCCGCCGCCGGGACGCCGTCCCCGAGACCGAGTGGCGACCCGTCTGGCACGCCATGGAGACGCTCGCGGCGCGCCACGGCGACGCCCATGTGCGGCTCGTCGTGTGGTTCGACTCCTGAGCGGGCTCACGGGCTCGCGCCCGGGGCGGGCGCCTGCGCCGGAATCACCCCGGCGCTCCTTTCGACGGGCGGCCGAAGCGGCCCGCACCAGCACGAAGCGGCCTCCCCCACCTTTCCTGTGGGGGAGGCCGCC
>NZ_BNBS01000167.1 GCF_014656075.1 Streptomyces hydrogenans | reverse complement strand
GCCCGTCCCCGCGTCCGCGCCGGAGCCGCTCGGGCTGCCGCCGGCGGCCGCGTCGGAGGGGCGGGGGCGCGCGTACGCGATAGGGGCGCCCGCCGAGGGGTCGGCCGAGGGCCCCGAGCCGCTGGACGGTCCCGGCGGCGCGGTCGAGGTCGTGAACCGGCCCGCGCCGCTGCCCGTCGACGACGAACTGCCCCCGGAGCCGCTCGACAACCCGCGCCGGCTGCTCGTCTGGCCCGCGCCCGACGTCTCCACCCAGCAGGCGCTGAGCGACCGCGGCTACCGGCCGGTGATCGTGCACTCCCGCGAGGAGGTCGACGCGCAGATCGCCGCCTTCCCGGCCGCGCTCTTCGTCGACCCGCTGACCGGGCCCATCACCCGGACCGCGCTCCAGTCGCTGCGCCAGGCGGCCGTCGCCGCCGAGGTGCCGGTGCTGCTCGCGGCCGGGCTCGGGCAGGCGGGCCGGGAGGAGGCGTACGGCGCCGATCCCGCCGTCCTCCTCAAGGCGCTCGCCCCGCGCGACAGCGAGCAGCACCCGTCCCGGGTGCTGGTCATCGAGGAGAACGAGCACATCGCGGACGCCCTCGCCGCCACCCTGGAGCGGCGCGGCATGCAGGTGGTGCGCGCGGCCACGGACACCGAGGCGGTGGCGCTGGCCGCCGAGACCCGGCCGAACCTGGTGGTCATGGACCTCATGCAGGTGCGCCGCCGGCGGGCCGGGATCATCGACTGGCTGCGGGCGAACGGGCAGCTCAACCGCACCCCGCTGGTCGTCTACACCTCGACCGACCTCGACGCGGCGAAGCTGCCGGAGCTGTCCTCCGGCGAGACGGTCCTCTTCCTGGCCGAGCGCTCCAACAGCGCCGAGGTCCAGGCCCGGATCGTCGACCTGCTGGCGAAGATCGGCACCAACTGAGAAGGGGGAGGGCCCCTTTTCGGCGGCCCTCCCCCTTCCCCGTACCGGCTTACAGCTGGGTGACGTCCAGCTCGCCCTCCGCGTACTGCTTGCGGATGACCTTCTTGTCGAACTTGCCGACGCTGGTCTTCGGGACGGCGGGCACGATCGCCCAGCGCTCCGGCAGCTGCCACTTGGCGATGCCGCCCTCGGTGGCGAGGAAGTCCCGCAGGGTGGCGTAGTCGGCGCTCTCGCCCTCCTTGAGGACGACGGTGGCGAGCGGGCGCTCGCCCCACTTCTCGTCCGGGACCGCGACGACGGCGGCCTCGGCGACGGCCGGGTGGGCCATGATCGCGTTCTCCAGCTCGACGCTGGAGATCCACTCGCCGCCGGACTTGATGACGTCCTTGGCGCGGTCGGTGAGGGTGAGGAAGCCGTCGGGGCTGATCACGCCGACGTCGCCGGTCTTGAGCCAGCCGTCCTCGCTGAACTTGTCCTCGGGGCGGACCGGGTCGGCGCCGACGCCGCCGAAGTACGCGCCCGCGATCCAGGTGCCGCGCACCTCCAGCTCGCCGGCGGACTCGCCGTCCCAGGGCAGGTGCTCGCCGGCGGGGCCGACCAGCCGGGCCTCGACGCTGGCGGGGAACCGTCCCTGCGTGACGCGGTAGGGCCACTCCTCCTCCGGGGTCAGTCCGGCGGGCGGGTGCGCCATGGTGCCGAGCGGGGAGGTCTCCGTCATGCCCCAGGCGTGGCACAGCCGGACGCCGAGCTTGTCGTACGCCTCCATGAGGGAGGGCGGGCAGGCGGCGCCGCCGATGGTGACCTGCTTCATCGAGGAGAGGTCGCGCGGGTTGGCCGTGACCTCGGCGAGCAGGCCCTGCCAGATGGTGGGGACGGCGGCCGCGTGGCTGGGCTTCTCGCGCTCGATCATCTCGGCGAGCGGGGCCGGCTGGAGGAAGCGGTCCGGCATGAGCATGTTGATGCCGGTCATGAAGGTGGCGTGCGGCAGGCCCCAGGCGTTGACGTGGAACTGCGGGACGACGACCAGGGTGGTGTCCCGGTCCGTGAGGGCCATCGACTCGGCCATGTTCACCTGCATGGAGTGCAGGTAGATCGACCGGTGGGAGTAGACGACGCCCTTCGGGTCGCCGGTGGTGCCGGAGGTGTAGCACATGGCGGCGGCCGTGCGCTCGTCCAGCTCGGGCCAGTCGTAGGTGGTCGGACGGCCCGCGATCAGCTCCTCGTACTCGTGGACGCGCGGGGCGGCTCCCTCCAGGAGGGAGCGGTCGCCGGGGCCGGCGACGACGACGTGCTCGACCGTCGGCAGGTGCGGCAGGAGCGGGGCGAGCAGGGGGAGCAGCGAACCGTTGACCAGGACCACCCGGTCGGCGGCGTGGTTGACGATGAAGACCAGCTGCTCGGGGGGAAGCCGCAGGTTGAGCGTGTGCAGGACGGCGCCCATGGACGGCAGCGCGAAGTACGCCTCGACGTGCTCCGCATTGTTCCACATGAGCGTCGCCGTCGCCTCGCCCGGCCGGACTCCCAGCTCGTCGCGGAGCGCGTTGGCGAGCTGGGCGGCGCGGTCGCCGATCTCCGCGTAGGTGCGGCGGTGCGGCTCCGGCTCACCGGTCCAGGTCGTGACGGTGGACCCGCCGTGGACCCGTCGGCCGTGCTCGAGGATCCGGCTGATGGTGAGCTGTACGTCCTGCATGGTGCTGTACACGGGGCGTCCTCCCGGTGGGCGCTACGTGGCAGTAAGGATGTGCAGATTCTGCGCACGTACCGCGCGGTATGTCACTACCCGGGAGTACGGAAATTGCCAGTGATCACTGGCAGATGCCGATGATGAGCCGAGCGCGACGGCCCGGGAGTTCGGGGGCCGGGGGTTCGGGGGCCGGCTCGGGCGCCGGCGGTCCGGGGCTCAGGCCCCGACGCCCGCCGTGAGTTCCGGGTCCTCGCGCAGGCGGCCCAGGGCGCGGGAGACCGCGCTCTTCACCGTGCCGACGGAGACCCCGAGCACCTCGGCCGTCTGGGCCTCGCTGAGGTCCTCGTAGTACCGCAGGACGACCATCTGCCGCTGCCGCTCCGGGAGCTTCATCACGGCGCGCCACATGGCGTCGTGCAGGACCTGGCGCTCGGCCGGGTCCGGCTCGGCCGGGCCGACGGGCTCGGGCAGCTCCTCGCAGACGAACTCCTCCACCTTGCGCTTGCGCCACTGCGAGGTGCGGGTGTTCACCAGCGCCCGGCGCACGTACCCGTCGAGGGCCCGGTGGTCCTCGATCCGGTCCCAGGCCACGAAGGTCTTGGTGAGCGCGGTCTGGAGCAGGTCCTCGGCGTCGCACGGGTTCGCGGTCAGCGAGCGTGCGGTGCGCAGCAGCAGCGGCTGCCGCGCCCTCACGAAGGAGGAGAACGAGGGGTACGCGAACGGGCGCGGGCCCTGGCGCGGAGCCGTGCGCTGTGCGGGCCGGGTGGCGGCCGTCGAGGCGCCGGCGCAGACGGGGCCAGTGGGTGGCGGAGTCATGACTCCACGCTAGGAGCGGCGGGGTACCGGGCGGATCGGCCCCAGGTCCCGAACCGGGCTCCCCCTCAGGTCGGAGTCCTCGGGGTGCCCCCACCTCCTCTGGGTGGAGCCGCCGTCACCCCGGGGTCAGGGTCCGCCCGGGGTTCCGGCTCCGCCCCGGCCCCCGGCGCGCCGCCCGGCCCCCGGGCGCCGGGCGGCGCCCGTCAGGTGTCCGTGCCCAGCACCAGACCCGAGGTCGGCACCCCGGTACCGGCCGTGACCAGGGCCCGGGCCGCGCCGGGTATCTGGTTCACGGAGGTGCCCCGCAGCTGCCGCACCGCCTCGGCGATGCCGTTCATGCCGTGCAGGTACGCCTCGCCGAGCTGCCCCCCGTGGGTGTTGATCGGCAGCGCGTCCGCCGCGACGAAGTCCCCGCCCTCGCCCGGCCCGCAGAAGCCGAACTCCTCCAGCTGCATGAGCACGAAGGGGGTGAAGTGGTCGTAGAGGATGCCCACGTCGATGTCGGCCGGACGCAGCCCCGAGGTCTGCCACAGCTGGCGCGCGACGACCCCCATCTCGGGCAGGCCGCTCAGCCCGTCCCGGTAGAAGCTGGTCATGGCCTCCTGCTTGCGGCCCGCCCCCTGGGCGGCGGCGAGGACGACGGCGGGCGGCCGGCGCAGGTCGCGGGCGCGCTCGGTGGTGGTGACGACGATCGCCTGGCCGCCGTCGGTCTCCTGGCAGCAGTCGAGGAGGCGGAGCGGCTCGGCGATCCAGCGGGAGGCCGCGTGGTCGGCGAGGGTGATCGGCTTGCCGTGGAACCAGGCGGCCGGGTTGGTCGCCGCGTACCGCCGGTCGGTGACGGCGACGTGCCCGAAGACCTCCGGGGTGAGCCCGTGGTCGTGCAGGTAGCGCTGGGCGGCCATGGCGACCCAGGAGGCGGGGGTGAGCAGTCCGAAGGGCAGCTGCCAGCCGAGCGCCGCGCCCTCGGCGGACGGCTCGCGGCGCTGCACGCCGGAGCCGAAGCGGCGGCCCGACCGCTCGTTGAAGGCCCGGTAGCAGACGACGACCTCGGCGACGCCCGCGGCGACGGCGAGCGCGGCCTGCTGGACGGTGGCGCAGGCGGCCCCGCCGCCGTAGTGGACGCGGGAGAAGTAGGACAGCTCGCCGATGCCGGCCGCCTGGGCGACGGTGATCTCGGGGTTGGTGTCCATCGTGAAGGTGACGAGCCCGTCCACGTCCCCCGGGGTGAGCCCGGCGTCGTCGAGGGCGGCGCGCACCGCCTCGACGGCGAGGGAGAGTTCGCTGCGGCCGGAGTCCTTGGAGAACTCGGTCGCGCCGATGCCGGCGACGGCCGCCCGGCCGCCGAGCGCGTCGGGGCGGCGCAGGCTCATCGGGGCACCTCCACGGTGACGGTGCCGGTGACGTGGTGGCCGAGCCCGTTGGCCCCGGCGACGCGGACGAGCGCGAGGGTGGTGCCGTCCGGGCCGTCCGTCACCCCGGTGACGGTGCCGGTCAGGGTCATCGTGTCGCCGGGGTAGTTGGGGGCGCCGAGCCGGATGGCGACCTTGCGGAGCACCGCGCGCGGGCCGAAGTGGTCGGTGACGTACCGGCCGACGAGGCCGTTCGTGGTGAGGATGTTCATGAAGACGTCCGGCGAACCCTTCTCCCGGGCGGCCTCCGCGTCGTGGTGCACGTCCTGGTAGTCGCGGGAGGCGACGGCCCCGGCCACGATCAGGGTGCGGGTCACCGGGATCTCCAGCGGCGGCAGCGCGTCACCGGTCCTCGGGACGGTCGTCATGCCGGGTCCCCTTCCGCGAGCAGGTCGCCGAGTTCGGCGAGGAGTTGGGTGCCGTGTCCGAGGTACGCGTCGAGCTGCCGGCCCCACAGGAAGTGCCGGTGGACGGGGTGGTCCAGGTCGGCGCCCATGCCTCCGTGGAGGTGCTGGCCGCTGTGCACGACCCGCTTGCCCGCCTCCGACGCCCACCAGGCGGCGGTCAGCGCCGCCCGGGCGCAGTCCAGGCCCGCGTCGGACCGCCAGGCCGCCTCGTAGGTGGTGACCCGGATGGACTCGGTGTCCATGTAGGCGTCGGCGGCCCGCAGTTGTACCGCCTGCCGGGTGGCGAGCGGCCGCCCGAACTGCTCCCGTACGGAGGTGTACGCGACGGCCCGGGCCAGCGAACCGGCGCAGACGCCCGCCTGGAGCCCGGCGAAGGCGGTCCGGGCGGCGGCCAGCACGTCCTCGTACGGGCCGGGCCCCTCCCGGTCCCCGAGCCGCTCCGCGGGCGTCCCGTCGAGCACCAGTCGCCCCGCCGACCAGGGCGCGGTCAGCTCGACGGCCTCGATCCCGGCGTCCTCGGCCCGCACCAGCCACAGGGCCCGGTCCGCGTCCGGGACGAGCACCCAGGTCGCGTCGCGCAGCCACGGCACCCAGCCGACGGACCCGCTGAGCCGCCCGTCCCGCGCCGTGACGGCGCCGGTCGCCGGGAAGGCCCCGGTCGCGACGGCCGTGCCGTCCCCCAGCGCCGGCAGGAGGCGGGCGCGCTGCGCGGCGGTGCCGTGCCGGGCGACGGCGAGGACGCCGTACACCCCGGTCGCGGCGAGCGGCACCTGGGCGGTCACGCGGCCCTGTTCCTCCAGGAGGAGGACGAGGCCGAGCAGGCCGAGCTCCTCGACGGCGGCGGGCAGTCCGGCCGCGCTCAGCGCCTTCCACAGCTCGGCGTCGGTGGCGGTGCCGGCGGCGGTGAGCCGCTCGTGCGTGGCGAGGTCGCCGAGGATCCGGGCGGCCAGCTCGCGCGCGGCCTCCTGCTCCTCGGTGGGCGTGAAGTCCATGTCAGCGCTCCCCTTCCCCGGGTCCCGCGGCCGGTCCGTCCTCCACGGCGCGGAAGACGGGCAGCTCCAGCTCCTCGTCGACCCGCTGGAACTCCAGCCGGACCGGCATCCCGATCCGGACCTTGTCGTACGGCACCCCCACCACGTTGCTGATCATCCGGACGCCCTCGGCCAGTTCGATCAGCCCGACCGCGTACGGCGGGTCGAAGGCGGGGAACGGCGGGTGGTGCATGACCACGTACGAGTGGACGGTCCCCTCGCCGCCCGCCTCGACGGTGTCCCACTCCCCGGCGCCGCAGTCGTTGCACCCCGGCAGCCAGGGGAAGCGGAGGGTGCCGCAGGCCGCGCACCGCTGGATCAGCAGCCGGTGCGCGGCGACGCCCTCCCAGAACCCGGCGTTGTCCCGGTTGACCACCGGCCGTGGCCGACGGGGCCGCTCCACGGCCTCCGCGGGCTTCGCGGCCTCCGCGGGCTTCGCGGGACGCGCGGCCGGGGCGTACTTGAGGATCCGGAAGCGGTGGGTGCCGGCGAGCTCGCCGCCCGCCCGGACGTCCATCCGGGTGGTCACGAAGTGGCCGGTGCCCAGCTTGGTGGTCTTGCGCGGCGAGACGGACTCGACGACGGCGTCGAAGGTGATCTCGTCCCCGGGCCGGAGCGGCCGCAGGTACTCCTGCTCGCAGTCGGTGGCGACCACCGAGGTGTACCCGGCCCCGTCGAGGAGGCCGAGCAGCTCCCCGTACGCCTCCGAGCGGTCCTGGTGCCCGGAGAGGCCGCCCATCGTCCACGCCTGGAGCATGGTCGGCGGCGCCACCGCGTCCGGCCCCCGGTACGCCGGGTGCGCGTCCCCCATGGCCTCGCACCAGTGGCGGATCATCGGCAGGTTCACCGGGTCCTTGCCCCGTCCCGCGATGGCCGCGGGCTTCCCCTCGTACGCCCTCAGCCGGTCGTACAGCCCGTCCCGGGCGTCGTGCGCCCGCTCCTCCCCGCTCATCGCCGTCCCCTTCCCCGCATGCCGAGCCGTGCCCGAGCGACGATCTCCCGCTGCACCTCGCTCACCCCTCCCCCGAAGGTGTTGATCTGGGCGGCGCGGTTCATGCGCTCCAGCTCGCCGCCGTCCCGCTCTCCCGGCGATCCCGCCCGCACCGTCCCCGCGTCACCCGCGATCTCCTGACATATTCGGTACACCTCCACCGCCGATTCGGTTCCCGCGAACTTCACGCCGCTGGCGTCCCCGGGGGTCAGCCGACCGGCCCCCACGTCCCCCACCAGACGCCAGTTGAGCAGGCGCGTCGCCGCCAGCCGGGCCTGCGCCTCGGCCGCCCGGATCCGCACCCACGGCTCGTCAATCCGACGCCGACCGGTCACCGGATCGGGTGTACGGGCGCGGTCGAGGGCGGCGGCGAAGAAGTCCTCGGCCTGCATCCCGATCGCGGCCAGCGCGACCCGCTCGTGGTTGAGCTGGTTGGTGATCAGCCCCCAGCCGCCGTTCTCCTCGCCGACGAGGTTCCCGGCCGGGACCCGGATCCCGTCGTAGTAGGTCGCGGTCGTGGTGAGCCCGCCGACGGTCTCGATCGGGGTCCAGGAGAAGCCCGGGGCGTCGGTGGGGACGAGGAGGATGGAGATGCCCTGGTGCGGGGGCGCGTCGGGGTCGGTGCGGCAGGCGAGCCAGATCCAGTCGGCTTGCTGCGCGTTGGAGGTGAAGACCTTCTGCCCGTCGACGACCCAGGAGTCGCCGTCGCGCACCGCCCGGGTGCGGAGCGAGGCCAGGTCCGTACCCGCCTCGGGCTCGCTGTAGCCGATGGCGAAGACGCACTCCCCGCGCAGGATCCCCGGCAGGAAGGCGGCCTTCTGCTCCTCGGTGCCGTACCGCATGAGGGTGGGCCCGACGGTGTTCAGGGTGACCATCGAGACGGGGGCGCCGGCGCGGTACGCCTCGTCGAAGAAGACGAACTGCTCGTCGGAGCCGCGGCCCTGGCCGCCGTACTCCTGCGGCCAGCCGAGGCCCAGGAGGCCGTCGGCGCCGATCCGCCGCAGCAGCCGGCGCTGGGCGGCGCCGTCGGTCGCCGGGGGCGGCCCGTCGGGCATCGTCTCGCGGAAGTACGCGCGGAGTTCGGCACGCAGCCGGAGCTGGCGCTCGGTCGGGGCGAGGTGCACGGGACGGCCTCCCGGAGGGGACGACGAAGGTTTCTGACTGTCCGTCAGATCTACTCGCCCTGTCAAGGCACCCCGGCCGAAACGACGACGCGACCCGGAGGGGCGGCGCGACCCCCCGCCCGGAACGGCGAGGCGGCCCGCGCGCCGGTACCGAAGCACCGGCGCGCGGGCCGCCGTTCACACCGCGCTCACTCCCCCTCGGGCCGGACCCGCGGGGCGGTCACCACCACGGGTAGAAGTTGACCGTGTTGTTCGCCTGGGAGATGTGGGTGAAGGCCGAGCCGTTCACACTCGCCGTGTTGTTCTGGTTGGAGGCACCGGAGCCGGTCGCCACCTGCTGCGTGGTGGTCGAGTTGCCGTTGTTGTCGCCACCCACGCCGCTGCCGATGATCGTGGCGACGCTCGTGTTCGATCCGTCGTCCGCGAAACCGCCGTTGTCGGCCTGCGCCACGCCGCCGAAGAGGGCGGCGGCGAGCGGCAGGGCGACGACGGCGGCGGCGATGCGGGCGGTACGGATGCTTGCCATGTCTGTTCCTCCGGGAACTGAAGCCAGTCTGCTGTGCACGGAAACGGTGGTCTCTGAAGGCGGGCCGTGAACTCCGGCCCTGACCAGGGAGGTTGGCCGACCGCCCCGGTCGTTCTCTGCTCGACGTCGCGAGTCCAGAGTTGCCCACCGAATCCCCGGCGAACCACCCCGGAGCGGCCGATTCCCCCGCAAGCGTGAGGACAAGCCGATAAACCCTTCGTAGCCGAGAAAAGCCCAGCTCAGCCCGGCCCCATGGCTTCCGGGCCGTGGATCCCTTACCCCCCAAGAGAGGAAGCGTTCCGCCACCCGCCCGGAAACCGGACGACTCCCCTCCACCGCCCCCGCATCCCCACCGAACGCGAAGACGCCCTCCCGAACGAAAGCTCGAAAGGGCGCCGGGGCAACGGGCATCAAGGCACTGGGGCGCCAGGTCGCCTGGTCGTCAGGCCACCAGGGGCGCCAGGTCACCAGGGCCGAGAAAACTCCGGATCAGCCGCCGTCACCGCTCGCGGCCGCCTCGAAGGCCGCGTACGCGGTCGCGTCGAAGAGCACGAACCGCACCTCCTCGACCTCCGTCTCCGCCGCCCGCACGGTTCCGACCGCGATCCGCGCCCCGTCGTCGAGCGGCCAGCCGTAGACACCCGTGGAGACGGCCGGGAAGGCGACCGTACGGGCCCCCAACTCGTCCGCCACCCGCAGGGACTCCCGGTAGCAGGAGACCAGCAGTCCCGACCGGTCCTCGCTCGCCGACCAGACCGGCCCCACGGTGTGGATCACATGGCGCGCCGGCAGCCGCCCGGCCGTGGTCGCGACCGCGTGCCCGGTCGGCAGCCCCTTGCCGTAGTGCGAGCGACGCAGGTCCCGGCAGGCGGCGAGGATCTCCGGCCCGCCCTCGCGGTGGATGGCCCCGTCGACCCCACCACCCCCGAGCAGGGACGAGTTCGCGGCGTTGACCACCGCGTCCACCGCCTCGGCGGTGATGTCCCCCCGCACCAGCACGATCCGGACCACGACACCCTCCTCGGCCCCCGGCTCTCCCGTCCCCTCCATCCTCCCGTCGCCCCGGCGGAGGGAGGAAGCGCTTTTACCCCACTCCACCGTCCCGCGGGGCCCGGGACGGCCCGGACACGGGGCAATGCATACCTACGAGCCGGTACGAAGGAAGCGATGTCACACGTACGAGTGGGTGTTCCGGCCCTCGCGGCCGCCCCCGGAACCACCGCCTCCGGACTCGACATCCAGGGCCTCCCGACGGGCGCGAGGCACGAAATGGCCGGTCCGACAGGTGCTTCACCCTGAAGCAGAAGGAGAAAAGCGCGTGTCTAACCTCGCACCCGCGCCTAAATTATCCAGAATTTCACCTACTGCCCCAGTTGAAACCACGACGTCTCGTCGCCTAGGAGCGTGTCATGCAGATTCGCAGGTGGCTCCCGGACCAGCCCACCCTCATCGGCCGCCACGACTGGCCGGACGAGGGAGCCGAGGGAACCCATCTGCGGCTGCGTGCGGGTTCCATCGTCGTGCTCGACCGGCGCGCGTGGCGGGTCCTGGAGATCACCGGCTACCCCACCGACCACTGGCCCGACGCCTACGAGAAGGCCTGGCGCGACCACATGGAGCTGTGGTGGCACGCCAACGAGCTGCGGGGGGTCAACAACCAGTCGGTCAAACCGGCTTCGGACCGCGGCAACTTCTACAAGCGCCCGGTGGTCCTCGCACTGCGCGACGAGAACCTCCCCCGCTCCGCGCCGAAGCACTGGTGCGCCCCCGCCAGCCAGGGCTGGCAGGTCCTCCCCGAGCACTACGCAGTCTGCCGGGCCTGCGGCGAACTCCCGCCCTGCCACCACGGGGAGTACAGCCCCGAGGCCGGCCCCCGCGTCCCGGAGCAGAGCGGCGGCATCCCGCTCATCGTGCCGGAGGGCTGCTGCATGGGGTGCGCCGAGCTGGTCAAGCCGCGCATGCGGACCGTGCGCTTCCCCGGCCCCAACCTCTGGTACCCGGACCTGGGCGAGGACACCGCCGTCTTCCACGCCCGGTCCGCCTGTGAGGACCAGGTGGCGCTCTACCGGGCGCAGTGGCAGGCCAAGTACCCCCAGCCCGCCGTCCACCCGCCCACCCCGGCCTTCCCCGGCTTCGACCACTTCTTCCTGCCCCAGCCCCGCCCCGCCCTCGCACCCGCCCACGGCCACGACCTCGCACCTCCTCACGGCCAGGGCCCCTCCCCCGCCCACGGCCAGGGCCTCATGGCGGAGCACGGGCAGAACCTCTCCTTCGCCCACGGCCAGAACCTCGCGCCCACCCACGGCCAGGGCCCCTCCCCCGCCCACGGCCAGGGCCTCCCGCCGGCGCACGGTCAGGGTCCCTCCCCCGCCCACGGCCAGGGCTCCTCGCCCACCCACGGCCAAGGCCTCCCGCCGGCGCACGGTCAGGGCCTCATGGCGGAGCACGGGCAGGGTCCCGCGGCGCCGCACCCCCAGGAGGATTCGCGCTCCTCCCTGGTCACCGGCTCCGGTGCCTTCTCGCCCGCCTTCGACGACTACCGGCCGGAGCCCGACCCGTACCCCTCGGCACCGCCCCCGGCCCCTCAGGCCGTCCAGGCCACCCACCCCGCGCAGCCCGGCCACCCCGC
Source organism: Streptomyces hydrogenans (assembly GCF_014656075.1). Taxonomy (GTDB): domain Bacteria; phylum Actinomycetota; class Actinomycetes; order Streptomycetales; family Streptomycetaceae; genus Streptomyces; species Streptomyces hydrogenans. The sequence goes on along the minus strand of NZ_BNBS01000167.1, from coordinate 2,788 downwards.
ACAGGCCACCCACCCCGCCCAGGCCACCCACTCCACGCAGGTCACCCACTCCGCGCAGGCAGGCCCGTCCGCGCCCGCCGCCGTCCCGGCCCCCGCTCCCACGGCCGCCCCGACGACGGCCCCGATGGTCGTCCCGGACGCCACACCCGTCGTGCGGGCCGCGGAGGAGCTGAGTCGTTCCCTCACCTCCCCGCCGGTCTTCCACAACGCGGAGCAGGCGGCCCGGGTGATCGAGGAGCTCACCTCCGCGGTCCGCAACATCGCCCTCTGCCTGAACAGCCCGCAGGCCCGCAGCCACCCCCTCCCCTGAGGCCCGGGCCCGCCCGGAAAGCCGAGAGCCCCCGTCCGGTCTCGCCGGACGGGGGCTCTCGCGCACCGCGGTGGGTGTGGGATTTGAACCCACGGAGACATCGCTGCCTCGACGGTTTTCAAGACCGTTCCCTTAGGCCGCTCGGGCAACCCACCCTCGCTCCGGACCGCTTGGGGCGGAGCGGGCTACAGCGTACCGGGTGGGCGGAGGGGGTGCGGGAGAGCGGGACGGGTCGGGCGGGTTCGCGGGGCGGCGTCCGGTGCGTCCGGAGATGGGACGGGCGCTGACGGAACGCCGGGAACGCCGGGTTAGAGTCCCCTTCACAACATCTCCACGTTTCTTGAGAAGAACAGAGGGTCGCACGGTGCAGGGCACGATCGACGGGTTCAGCTATGGCATGGTCACGCCCCTCGTGGGCTATGTGATGGCCTGCCTGGGCAGCGCGCTGGGGCTGCGCTGCACCGTACGGTCGCTCGCGACCGGGCGGACCCGGAAACCCGGATGGCTGGCGCTGGGCGCCACGTCGATCGGATGCGGGATCTGGACGATGCACTTCATCGCGATGCTCGGCTTCCAGGTGAGCGAGACGGCGATCTCGTACGACGGCACGCTGACCTTCCTCAGCCTGCTCGTCGCGGTGTTCGTCGTCGGCGCCGGCGTCTTCACCGTGGGCTACCGCGGCACCCGGCCGGTCCCGCTGCTCGCCGCCGGCGTCTTCACCGGGCTCGGCGTCGCCGGCATGCACTACCTGGGCATGGCCGCCATGCGGATGGACGGCTCCCTCACCTACGCGCCCGGCGTCGTCGCGCTCTCCGTCCTCATCGCCGTCGTCGCCGCGACCGCCGCCCTCTGGGCCGCCGTCTCCGTCCGCGGCTTCCTCGCCAGCCTCGGCGCGAGCGTCGTCATGGGCGTCGCCGTGACCGGCATGCACTACACCGGCATGGCCTCCGTGGGCGTCCAGGTCGCCCATGACGCCCACGCCACCTCGGGCGACGGCTCCTCGGCCATCGACGTACTGCCGCTGCTCGTCGGCCCGCTCATCTTCCTGGTCCTGGCCGCCGCCGTGGTGATGCTCGACCCGATGCTCATCATGGGCGACGACGAGCCCGCTGCCGCCGGACCCGCCCGGCGCATCGACATCGGCGACATCCAGGCCGACCTGAACGCCGACAACAACTGGGGCGTCACCAGCGGGAGCCCGGGGCGCGAGCTCTAGGCCGCGCGCCAGGACCGACGGAGACGGCGCCGGGGGTGCTCCCCCGGCGCCGTTCCGCGTCCCCGCCCGCGCGTCCCGCGCGCGCGTGGGTCGGTCAGCTGTCGCCGGTGCGCTCGCCGAGGACGACCGTCGTCTGCGCCGTCTTGCCGCCGCGCTCGTAGGTGATCTTCACGGAGTCGCCCGGCTTGTGGGTCCAGATCTCGCTGATGAGGGACGGACCGCTGTCGATCGGGTGGTCCCCGAAGGCCGTGATCACGTCACCGGGCTTCAGACCCGCCTTGGCGGCGGGGCCGCTCGGGGTCACCGCCTCCGTGCCGCCCGCGCCCTGATCGGCGATCCTCGCGCCCTCGCCCTTGTCGTTCATGTTCACGGTCGCGCCGATCACCGGGTAGACCGGCTTTCCGGTCTTGATCAGCTGCTCGGCCACCGCCTTCGCCTGGTTGACCGGGATCGCGAAGCCGAGGCCGATGGAGCCCGCCTGCGACTGGCCGTAGCCGCCGCCGGTGGACTGGATCGCGGAGTTGATGCCGATCACCGCGCCGGCCGCGTCGAGCAGCGGACCGCCCGAGTTGCCCGGGTTGATCGACGCGTCCGTCTGCAGGGCGCTCATGTACGAGTTGCTGCCGCCGCCGTCGCCGGAAGCCACCGGGCGGTTCTTGGCGCTGATGATGCCCGTCGTCACCGTGTTGGAGAGGCCGAAGGGCGCGCCGATCGCGATCGTCGAGTCGCCGACCGCCACCTTGTCCGAGTCGCCCAGCGGCAGCGGCTTCAGCCCCTTCGGGGCCTCCTTCAGCTTGATGACGGCCACGTCGTAGCCCTCGGCCCGTCCGACGACCTCGGCGTCGTACGTCCTGCCGTCCGAGAAGGTCGCGGAGAGGGTGCCGCCCTCCGCCGCCGACGCCACCACGTGGTTGTTGGTGACGATGTGGCCCTCCTGGTCGTAGACGAAGCCGGTGCCGGTGCCGCCCTCGCCCTGGGTGCCGCCCGACTTGGCCTGGATGGTGACCACGCTCGGCAGCGCCTTCGCGGCGACCGCCGCGACCGTGCCCGGCTCCCGCTTGAAGGAGGCGGGGGCCTCGCCCGAGCTGACCGTCGTCGACTCCGGGCCCCGGTCCTCGCGCTGGGCGGCCCAGTAGCCGATGCCGCCGCCGATGCCGCCCGCGACGAGCGCCGCCACCAGCACCGCCGCGACGAGACCGCCGGTGCGCTTGCGCGGGGCGGCCGGGTCCGCGGGCGGCACCGGCTCGCCCCAGGACGGCACG
>NZ_BNBS01000166.1 GCF_014656075.1 Streptomyces hydrogenans | reverse complement strand
GGGGGGCCGACCGGCGTACCGGGCCCCGGCCCGCCGGGCCGTGCCCCCGGACGGGGCCCGTACCCCGGCCCCGTGGCGCACCCCTACTCCGTCCGGAGCCGTCCGCCCCGCCCCAGCGCCGCGACCGCCGCCGCGCAGCCCAGGCCGACGGCGCAGAGCGCCAGCCACGGGACCGCCGTCCACCCCGTGACGTCGAGCAGCACGCCGGTGCCGAGGTTCCCGAGGGTGATGCCGATCCCGCACACGGTGTTGTAGAGCCCGTAGTGGGTGGCCACCCAGCGGCCCCGGGAGAGGGCGACGACGGTGTCCATCTCGTACGGGTAGAGCACCGCGTTCGCCACCGCGAGGACCGCCGCGCACAGCAGCAGCGCCGGCGCGCCCCGGCCGAGGACGGCGGGCAGCAGGAAGGCGCCGCCCATCAGCGCCAGACCGAGGACGAGGCTCCGCTCGCGGGAGAGCCGGGCCGCGCACCAGGCGGTGATCCGCAGCTGCCCGGCGAGCGCCACGAGCGCGGAGACCACGAAGAGCGCGGTCGTCACGCCCGTGCCGCCCGCCGCGAGCGGCAGCGCCAGGTAGACCTGGAAGGAGAGGACGTACGAGCCGGTCATGGCGAGCGAGAAGAGCCAGAAGACCCGGTTGCCGAGGACCGTGCGCAGCTGGCCCCGGGTCCCGCCGTCCTCGCCGTCCTTCGGCCCCGGCCGGCCGCCGCCCGCCGAGACGGGCAGGTGCCGCAGCTGGACCAGGGTCAGGCCCAGGAAGAGCAGCGCCGCGACCACGCAGGTCAGCCGGAACGACACCCCGGTGAGCGCGACCCCGACCAGCGGGCCGAGCAGGATGCCCGCCTGGTAGTAGGCGTTGAACAGCGCGAACGCCTCCACCCGGCGCTCCTCCCCCGCCTCCGCCGCCAGGCACGCGCGGACGGCCGGGTTGAAGAGCGCGCCCGCGAGGCCGGTGGCGAGCGAGGCGGCGATCAGGAAGGGCAGCGACTGGGCGAGGGCGAGCGCGCCGAAGCCGACGGTCCGCAGCGCGCAGCCCGCGACGATGAGCGGCTTGAAGCCGAGCCGGTCGGCCAGCGCCCCGCCGACGAGGAACATGCCCTGCTGGGAGAGGTTGCGGACGCCGAGGACGAGTCCGACCGCCCAGGCCGCCATGCCGAGCCCGTCGGCCAGATGGGCCGCCAGATAGGGCATCAGCATGTAGAAGCCGAGGTTGATGGTGAGCTGGTTGAGGAAGAGGAGCCGGACGGCCGGGTCGAAGCTGCGGCTCCGCTTCCAGAGTCCGCCGCGGGGCGGCGCTTCCGCGGTGCCGGTCGTGGTGCTCACCGGGCGGCCGCCGTCCGGTCCAGGACCCTGCGGGTCCAGCCCTCGACGCCGTCCGGGCCCGCGTAGTCGGCCGGTTCGTCCCGCACGGGTCCGTCGAGGAGGCCGTGGGCGGCGCAGTACGCGTCGTTGAAGACGGTGTCGAAGTAGCGCTGCGGGCCGTCGGGGAAGACGGCCGCGATCCGGGTCCCGCGCGGGCGGGTCCGGGCCAGCCAGGCCGCCACGAGCGCGACCGCGCCGACGCTCCAGCCGCCGGTGGCGTACTGGCGGGCGGCGAGCCGCCGGGCGGAGCGGACCGCCTCGGCGGGGGCCACCCAGTGGACCTCGTCGAAGGCCGCGTGGTCGACGTTGGCCGGGTGGATGGAGGAGCCGAGGCCGCGCATCAGCCGCTCCCCGGCGGGCAGTCCGAAGACGGTGGAGCGGATCGAGTCGACGCCGACCAGCTCCAGGGCCGGGCTGCTGGTGGCGCGCAGCGCGCGGGCGATGCCGGCCGAGTGGCCGCCGGTGCCGACCGCGCAGACGAGGACGTCGATCCGGTCGAGCTGCCCGGAGAGTTCGGCGGCGAGCCCGGCGTAGGCGGCGGGGTTGTCGGGGTTGCCGTACTGGTCGGGCCACCAGGCCCCGTCGAGACGGGCGAGGAGTTCGGCGACCCGGTCCTTGCGGGCCTGCTGCCAGCCGCCGCGCGGGTGCGGCTCGGTGACGACGTGGACGGTGGCGCCGTGGGCGACGAGCATCCGCTCGACGATCGGCTCCAGACCGGGGTCGGTGACGACGTGCACGGGGTGCCCGTGGAGCACCCCGGCGAGGGCGAGGCCGAGGCCGAGGGTCCCGGAGGTCGACTCGACGATCGGGGCGCCGGGCCGCAGGTCGCCGCGGCGGCGGGCCTCCTCGACCATGTGGAGCGCCGGGCGGTCCTTGATGCCGCCGGCGTTGAAGCCTTCGAGCTTGGCCCAGTAGCCGTCGTCGGTCCACAGCACGGGCGTGTTGCCGACGGTGGGGTGCGGGGGCTGGGGCGGGTGCGGGGGCGCGGGAGTGCGCGCGGGGGCGTGCATGGGTGCGTACGTCCTCGGGGTGGGTGGTGCGCCGGAAGGGAGAGGGCCTGGCTGTCGCGGGCGGCGACGGGCGGCGCTCAGTTCCGGTCCACTCCGAGGGCGATGAGCAGCCGTCCGGGCCCGGGGCAGGGCCCGGCCCGGGTGCGGACGAGCCGGGGGTCCGCGCCCGGCGGCGGGCCGGCGGGGCCGGGGGTGACGACGCCGCCGGGTCCCGGCGGGTCGAGCTGCGGGGCGGCCGCCGTCTGCGCGGAGACCGGCAGTTCGACGGCGTGGCCCTCGCCTCCCTCCCCGCAGCCGTGCGGGAGGGACCCGTGGGCGGGGCCGACCACGGCGACGGTCGCGCCGGTCGCCGCGTGCCCGGGCCCGGTGGGCGCCGGGTGGCCGGGGGCGCCGTGGCAGAGCCCGGCGAAGAGCGCGACGAGCGCGAGGAGGAGCAGGAGGACGGGCGCCCGTCCTCCTGCTCCTCCTCGCGCGTCCGTCACGATCGTGTCACTCATGGGAGTCATGACGTTACGTTCCGCGTTCACGCCGGCGCAAAGGGACGGGCGCGGACGGGGACGGTTTCGGCCAGCGCTTATTTCGGGCGCCGGGCCGCCGCCCGGGTCACAGGTTCCGCTCGGCCCACACCGTCAGGGCGTCCCGGACCAGGACGGCGGTGCCCTCGCCGTGCCGGTCGTAGTTCTTGGTGAACCTCGGGTCGTCCACGTACATCTGGCCGAGCCCGATCAGGTACTCCTTGGTCGGGCTGGTGGTCACGGACAGCCAGTCGTACTGCCTGCGGGCCAGGGCCTGCACCTCGTCGCTGTCCGCCGCGAGCCCGGCCGCGGCGGCGGCCCCGAAGTCGCGGGCGATGCCGGCCTGCGTCTCCATGAACTCCTTCTTCTCGGCCTCGCCGAGCGACCGCCACCAGCGGTCGCCCCGCTCGTACGCCTCGCGGCCCCACCGTTCGGTGACCTCCGCCTCGTACGTCGTGTGGTCGAAGCCGTCGAAGACTTCCTCGGCCATGAGCTGTTCTCCTCTCTCGGTCTTGTGGAGAGTGGTCCGTACGGCCTCGATCTGCCGCCCGATGCGCTCGCGCTCCTGTTGGAGGAGGGCCAGATGCGTGCGCAGGGCGGCCGAGGTGTCCCGCTGGCCTTCGAGGACCTCGGCGATGGCGGGCAGCGAGAGCCCGAGCTCGCGCAGCAGCAGGATCCGCTGCAGCCGGACGAGCGCCGCCTGGTCGTAGTACCGGTAACCGTTCGCGCCGATCCGGCTCGGCTCCAGCAGCCCCAGCTCGCCGTAGTGGCGGAGCGTACGGCTGGTGGTGCCGGCCTTCCTGGCGATCTCCTGGATCGACCACTCCATGCCGAGAACCGTAGAACTTGACGTTGCGTAAAGGTCAAACCGGACGGCGCCGCGCGGCGACATCCCCGGGAAACGCCGAAGGCCCGGATCGTCTGGAGACGATCCGGGCCTTCGTGCTACTGAGTAGCGGGGACAGGATTTGAACCTGCGACCTCTGGGTTATGAGCCCAGCGAGCTACCGAGCTGCTCCACCCCGCGTCGGTGAATATGACCTTACGGCATGGGCGGCGGAAAGCGAAATCCGATACTCAGCAGCCGCAGTCCTCGGCGTCGACCGGGGCCGTCAGCGGGTCGGCGGCCCGCTGACCGGGACCTTCCCAGGTCTCGTACGCGAAGCCCTCGCGCGCCCAGTACTCGAAGCCGCCGAGCATCTCCTTCACCTGGAAGCCCAGCTCGGCGAGGGCGAGCGCCGCGCGCGTGGCGCCGTTGCAGCCGGGGCCCCAGCAGTAGGTGACGACCGGGACGGACTTGTCGAGGATCCGCTCCGCCTGCTCGGGGATGAGCGCGGTGGGGAGGTGCAGGGCCTCGGGGACGTGGCCCTGGTCCCAGGAGGCGGTCGAGCGGGTGTCGATCACCACGAAGCCGGGGTCGGTGCCGGTGGCGCGGGCGTCGGCCAGGGCGGAGGCCACGTCGGAGACGTCCGCGTGGAACGCGAGGCTGGCGGAGAAGTAGGCGGCCGCGGCGGCGGGCGGGGCCGGCGGGGTGCGCAGTACGGGGTTGACCCGGGTGCCTGTCGTCGTCATGGTGATCAATCTACGGATGATGATCATCGCGCTGAAGTGGCGTTCCACGGCACTCGCGCCCCTCGGCCGGGGAAACCCGGGCGATGGGCGCCGGGCGGCGTGGATCTCACGCGCCGAGACGTGCGGGGAGCCGCGGCAGCCGTACGGGCGCGACCACGCGCGCGGGGCGCCGCCGCTCCGCTGTCACATCCTGGGGATCCGATCCGTCATGGAGGCATGACGGGACGCGAAGGGGGAGTTCGACAGATGGACGACAGTACGGTGGAGCGCACCGGCGGGCTCGACGCGGACGCGCTGGCGCGCCGCTTCGACGCGGACCGCGGACACCTGCGGGCCGTCGCCTACCGCATGCTGGGGTCGCTCAGCGAGGCGGAGGACGCGGTCCAGGAGACCTGGTTCAAGCTCAGCCGCACCGACGTGAGCGGGGTCGCCAACCTCACCGGCTGGCTCACCACGGTCATCGGCCGGGTCTGCCTGGACATGCTGCGCTCGCGCGGCTCCCGGCGCGAGGACCCGCTCGACCACCACGTCCCGGACCCGATCGTGCACGTCCCCGGCGCCGGCGACCCGGAGCACGCGGCCGAGCTGACCGAGTCCGTCGGCCTCGCGCTGCTCATCGTCCTGGAGACCCTCGCGCCGGCCGAGCGGCTCGCCTTCGTGCTGCACGACATGTTCGCCGTCTCCTTCGACGAGATCGCGCGGATCGTGGACCGCACTCCGGCGGCGACCCGGCAGCTGGCCAGCCGGGCACGGCGCCGCGTCCAGGACGCCACCCCCGGGCCCGGGCCCGACGCGCGCCGCCAGCGGGAGATCGCCGACGCCTTCCTGGCCGCCTCCCAGGGCGGCGACTTCGAGGGACTGCTCGCCGTCCTCGACCCGGACGCGGTGCTGCGCGCCGACGGCGGCGTGCTCCTCGCCGGCACCTCCAAGCTGGTCCACGGCGCCGAGGCGATCATCCGGCAGGCCGTCATGTACGCGAGCTTCCGCAAGGCGTCGCTGTCGATCGTCGTCAACGGCCAACCGGCCGTCCTGTCGGTCGTCGACGGCAAGGCGACCGCGCTCATGGCCTTCACCATCGCCGGCGACCGCATCGTCCAGCTGCACGTCCTCGCCGACCCGGACCGCATCGCCGCCCTGGACATCCCGCAGGAGGCCCTGGACCGCGCGGTCTACCCGGACTGACCCGCCGCCGTCCCGCGCCCGGGCCGGGCCCCGCGCGGGACGGCGGTCCGGGCGTCAGGACCCGGCGTCGCGCGCCTTCAGCAGGGACGCGCCGATGGCCAGGGAGGCGGCGCCGCTGGCGAGGCCGAGGACGGCGCCGGCGGCCACGTCGCCGGGGTAGTGGACCCCGGTGTGGACGCGGGAGTAGCCGACCGCCGAGGCGAGCAGCCCCAGCGGCACCGCCGCGGGCGGCAGCGCCACCCCGGCGGCGGTGGCGAAGGCGACCGCCGAGGCGGTGTGGCCGGACGGGAAGGAGGCCGACTCCGGCATCGGGACGTGCCGGCCGGCCACCACCCGGGCCGCCTCCCGGTCCGGGCGCGGCCGGCGGACCAGCCGCTTGCCGAGGATGTTCGCCGTCGCCGAGGCGATCGCGATCGCGCCGACGCCCATGAGCGCCGCGCGGCGCGGCCGGCCCGGGAAGAGGGCCAGCCCGGCGGCGACGGCGAAGGAGATCTTCGAGTGGTCGGCGGCGTTCGACAGCCGGCGCAGGCCCACGTCCAGGGCGGGCGTGGGCGTGGCCGCCACCGCCCCGTACACGGCGCCGTCCACGGCCCGCAGGTCGTGCAGCACGGCCTTGCCGGTGGAGACCGCGGCCCGCGGCCGGTCCCGCATCCGCACCGGACCGGCCGCCGGGGCCGCGAACGCGTCCGCCCGCCCCTCGCCGGGACCGGGCCCGCCCTCGTACGTGCTCTCGTCGCTCATGCGCCACTCCTGTAAGGGTCTTCGGACGGGGTCCTCGGACGGTTCGAAGGGCCGGGACCGTACTGGTCCGGGAAGGCGATCCGGATGATCCTCCGCCAGTCCAACGGCGGAGGCGGCGGAACCACTCCCGGCCGGGCGCGCGGCACCAGCACCCGCAGGGCGCCCGGCCGCAGTTCGCAGACGACCGGGGTGGGCAGGACGAGCGCCTCCCCGTCCACGGCCACCGGCACGCTCCCCTCCGCCTTCGGCACGCCGGCGTTGGTGACCCCTCCGTGGACTTCGACGCGCTGCGCGGTCAGGACGTTGAGCGCGGCGGACTGCGTCCCGAGCACGACCAGCTCGGCGGCGTGCGCCGCACCGTCCACCCGGATGCCGATGACCCCGAGCCGGCCGCTGTCCAGACGGGTGCGGTGCCCGGCGGCCGCGCTGAACGGATCCGGCGCGGCGTACGGGTTGTTGCTGATCAGGATCGCCTGCTGGCCCGGCAGCCGGGTGGCGTCGGCGGTCGCGTCGAGCCGGTCGCCCAGCCCGCCCTGGAGCAGGTCGGGCAGCGCCTCGAACGCCGTCTCGGCCTTGGCGTCGCGGTACTCCGGCCGCTGCACCACGTCCGCGTACACCCCGAAGGAGACGGTGTTGACGAACGGCCGGCCGGCGACCGTGCCGAGATCGACGCGGAGCTCCTCGCCGTCGGTGAGCGCCTCCAGACAGGCCGCCGGATCGTTCCGGTCGAGCCCGAGGTCCATGGCGAAGTGGTTGCGGGTGCCCGCCGAGATCACCAGGAACGGCAGGTCGTGCTCGGCGGCGACCGCCGCGACCAGGGCCTGGGTGCCGTCGCCGCCCGCGACCCCGAGCAGGTCGGCGCCGTCCGCGACCGCCTTCCGGGCGAGCGCCGTGACGTCGGCGGGGACGGACGGGTCGAGCAGTACGACCCGGGCGCCCAGCCGTTCGGCCTTGCGGACGAGCCCGAACCGCTCGACCTTCCCGCCGCCCGACTTCGGGTTCATGATCAGCACGGCCTGACGGGGCCGGGCGGCGGCCACGGCCGGCGCGGGCCCGTCGGGCACCTCGCCCGGCCTGCGCAACGCGGCCCGGGCACAGCCGAGCGCGGCGCCCCACAGCCCGAGCGCGGTCAGCGCGTAGACCCACAGGCCGCCGACCACGTACAGCACGAGCACCCCGACCGGCGCCCCCACCAGCAGCGCCGCGCCCGCGACCCGCAACGGCCCCCGGTGCGCGACGAACCACCACAGCCCCACGGCCCCCGCCACGAGCCCCACCACTCCGCTGAGCAGCACCAGCAGCCCGCCGCCGCTCAGCGCCAGCAGCAGCACGACCACCGCCGCCCCGGCCGCGGCCAGCGCCCACCGCGCCAGATCCCGCGCCGCACCGGCGGTCACCGTCCGGGCACCCGCGCCCGAACGGTCGTCCCACCACCGCGTGTCCCCGTTCACCGACCCCACCTCCACCCTTCCAAGACTCCCCCAGCCTCCCCCGGGTCACCCCGCGGAAGCATCCGTTCGACGGAAGATCACCACACCGGTGACACCGCCTCAGACATGGTCCCGGACCGCGGGGTACGGGTCACGCCGCAGGGCGTCCCGGGCTCGGTGCCCCGCGCGCGGACGACGGCGCGGACACGACGAAGCGCCCCGGCCGGGGGTTCCGGTGGGGCGCTTCGGGTGCTGGTAGGCCGTGTGGGACTCGAACCCACAACCAATGGATTAAAAGTCCACTGCTCTGCCAATTGAGCTAACGGCCCGTGTGCGAGCACTCCGTGCAGCATAGCCGGACGGGCCCGGCTAACCGATCGGGTATCGGATACCGCCGCGCCGCGCCCCGGGCGGGGGCGCGGCGCGGTGGGGTCAGAAGAGGGCGCGGAAGGTGTTCCAGCCGCCGGAGCCGATGAGCTCGCGGGCGGTGAAGCGGTTCGCCGTGCGGCCTTCGCCGTAGCTGTAGTAGGCGTACAGGCGGCCGGCGGCGTCGCGCCCGACGAGGTCGCTGTCGCCGTCGCCGTCGAGGTCGCCGGTGCCCTGGAGGGCCGTGTAGACCTGCCAGCCGCCGCCGACCCGGACGCGCGCGGTGACGCCGCCGGTCGGGGTGCCGAAGTAGGCCCAGAGGACGCCGGCGGCGTCGACGCCGAGGAGGTCGCCGCGGCCGTCGCCGTCGAGGTCGCCGGCGGCGGTGATCCGCTTGTAGAGCCTCCAGTCGACGCCGACGCGGACGCGGGAGGCGAGGCGGTGGTCGGCGGTGCCGGCGTAGAAGTACATGTCGCCGGTGGTGGCCTGGCGGGCGATCAGGTCGGAGCGGCCGTCGCCGTTGACGTCGCCGGGCGAGGCGAGGACGTCGTACTGGGCCCAGCCGGAGCCGACGGAGGTGTACGGCGACGAGGCCGTGACGACCTTGCCGCAGCCGGGCCGGTAGGCGCGCAGTTCGTTGCCGACGCGACCGAGGACGTCGACGCAGCCGTCGGCGTTCACGTCGCCGAAGGGGACGAGGAGGGTGCCGGACGGGAAGGCGGCGCCGGAGGCGGTGGTGCGGGCGGACAGCCCGCCGAGGCCGTTGCCGCGGTAGAGGGAGACGGCCCCGTCGGCGGTCACGGCGAGGAGGTCGCCCTGGGCGTCGTTGCCGGCGAGGTCGCGGTAGCGGGGCGCGCTGCCGGAGACGGTGAACGAGCCGTTGGAGTACAGGTTGCGGCCCTTGCCGTCGGCGGTGAGGGCGCGCACCTCCCAGATGTACCGCCCGTTCGGCACGGGCACGCCCGCCGCGTTCCGCCCGTCCCAGGTGAGGCTGATCCGGCCGCGGGTCTCCGTCCCCCGGTAGGTCCGCACCGGCTTGAAGCTGTACCCGTCCACCACGCTCGCCTCGTACGTCGAGGCGGGCTTGGACAGCGTCCAGGACGCCCGCCAGCTTCCCGGCATCGGCAGGGCGGCCGGGGCGGAGACGGAGGCGAGGGTCAGGTCGGAGGTGGGCACGTCGGTCCAGACGACGTGCACCCGCTGGTCGGCGCCCCGGTAGGCCACGGCGCCGCCGAAGCGGTCGACGGCCCAGGTGACGCGGCGTTCGCCGGTGACGGGCGCGGCGGCGTCGAGGAAGCCGGTGCGGACCTGGCCGTCGTGGAGGTCGGTGACCCGCAGCCGGGTGCCGCTCGGCTCGCGGTCCACGAGGTAGCCGTCGCCGAGCAGGACCCCGCTCGGCGCCCTGGTGCCGAGGGTGGTTCTGGTCCGGGCGCGGAGGTCGTACACGCCCTGCCGGCCGTCGGCGCACGTCCAGTACAGCCAGCGTCCGGCGGCCGACTGGTACTCGGTCACCGGGCACGGGGCGACGCCGGTGAGCTTGCCGAGGTCCTTGCCGGTGCCGAGGTCGGTCCGGGCGACCTCGCCGGTCACGGCGGTCGAGGTGAAGAGGGTGTCGCCCCAGACGGTCGCCGCCGTCCGGGTCAGGCCGCGCGGGACCTGCGGGCCGCCGGCGGGCGCGTCGAGGTCGACGACGAGGGTGCGGGTGTCGCCCTGGAAGACCACCCAGCGTCCGGCGGCGTCGGCGATCTGCCCGCGCGGCTCCCCGGTCGGCACCCGGGTCACCCGGCCCGAGGCGTCGCGGGCGACGACCTGCCGGATGCCGGCGTCCTCGGCGACGTGCACGGTCCGGCCGTCGCCGGTGTCGTGGAGCGGGGTGCCCGGGTCCACGCCCTGCGTCCCGGTGCCGAGCCGGACCGGCTTCGACTGGCCGGTGTGCAGGGGGCCGACGGGCAGGGACCGTTCGGCGAAGCCGCGGCCGGCCGCGCCGCCGTTCTCCAGGGTGGAGAGCCGGCCGGCGCCGAGCGCCAGGGACTCCACGGCGGCGGGCACCGGCGGGACGGGCGCGGCGAGCTTCTCCAGGAACGGGGTGCCGTCCTTGCCGGTCACCACCTTGAGCAGGGCCCAGTCGGTCGCGCCGGTGCCGCCGACGACGGCGGCGCCGCCCCCGTCGACCTGGTTGATCTCGGCCTGCGCCCGCTGGAGGAGGGTCACCTCCGGCCCGTCCGGGTGGAGGGCGACGATCCGCCGCCGCAGGGCCGCGTCCGCGCCCTGGGCCTGGCCGGCGGCGAGCACCCACTCACCCACGAGCCCGATCCGGCCCCCGCCGTCGAGGCCGTCGGGGAGCGGGAAGGTCCGCTCCGCGCCGCCCGGGTCGGTGCGGAGGCGGACGTGCACGGTGCGGGCGGCGTCCACCCAGGCGAGCCGGTCCGCGCTGAGGGCGACGGGCGCGAGGCCGCCGCCGCTGCCGGTGGGGGTGGCCGCCGCCACGGCGGTGACCCGCCCGGTCGTCAGGTCGACGAGGCCCAGGCGGGTGAAGGTGTACGGGTCCCCGCCGGCCGTCGCGAAGCGGATCACGGCCGTGGCCCCGTCTCCCGCGACGAGCCGCGCGGTGGACAGGTCCGCGTCGCCGGGCCAGCCGGTGACGGCGGTCGGGGTGCCGGCGGGCGCGGCGGCAGGGACCAGCTGGAAGCCGGCGCCCTTGCGGAGGAGCACGGCCCCGCCGAGCAGGCCCGCGTAGGTCGTGTCCGACGCCAGGGTGAAGGCCCGCTGGACGCCGGTGGCGAGGTCGCGGACCGCGTACGCCCCCGGCTGCGGCTCCACGTACGCGTACCGCCCGCCGATCCCCGCCTCGCCGAACCACTCGTGCGCCGCGTACCCGAGCCGGGTGTCGGTGCCGCTCGCGAAGTCCGTCCACACCAGCGGGTCGTCGGTGAGGTCGCTGCCGTCCTCGGTCGCGTGCGCGTACCCGGACGCCGAGGCGGAGGTGACGACCTCGCCCCGCGGCACGGCCCGCCAGTCCGGATCGACGTCCACCTGGTCGATGCCGACCACCGGCGCCCCCGGCGCGGCCACGGCGACCGGCAGCGCGACGGGCCCGAGCCCCGCCCCGGCGGCCGCGAGAACGGCGGCGAGCAGGACGGCGCGCGCGCGAGGGCGTCGCGCGGATGTGGTGCGAGACAAGTGGGCCCCTCCCCGGGAGGTGTTCCAGCGGTGCGGCAGGACGTGGACACCGGACGGGCGAGCGTATCCCGTGTCCCTGTACGAGACCGGCCCGACCCCGTGACGGTTGTACGGCCGGGGGCGGGCTTTCCGGCGCCGGACGCGACGAACCCCCGTGACAGCGGGTGTCACGGGGGTTCGTCGGGGGTGTCAGGTCACACCGGGTCAGCCGTTGCGCTTCCAGCGGGGCTTGTCGTCGCGGCGGCCGCCTCCGAAGGAGGAGGAAGAGGAGCCGGACGGGCGGTGGTCGTCGCGGCGGAAGCCGCCGGACGGGCGGTCGTCGCGGCGGAAGCCGCCCGAGGGACGGTCGTCGCGGCGGTCGCGGTTGAACGGACGGTCGTTGTCGCGGCGGAAGCCACCGGACGGACGGTCGTCACGGCGGAAACCGCCCGAGGGACGGTCGTCGCGGCGGAAGCCACCGGACGGACGGTCGTTGTCCCGACGGAAGCCACCTCGGTCGCCGCCACGGTCGCCGCGGTCGCCGCCGCGGTCGTCACGGTCGCGGAAGCCGCCCGAGGGACGGTCGTTGTCGCGGCGGAAGCCGCCGGACGGACGGTCGTCGCGGCGGAAGCCGCCACGGTCGCCACCGCGGTCGTCACGGTCGCGGAACGACGGACGGTCGTTGTCGCGGCGGAAGCCACCGGACGGACGGTCGTCGCGGCGGAAGCCGCCACGGTCGCCACCGCGGTCGTCGCGGTTGAAGCCGCCCGAGGGACGGTCGTCGCGGCGGAAGCCGCCGGACGGACGGTCGTTGTCCCGACGGAAGCCACCGCGGTCGCCACCGCGGAAGCCGCCGCGGTCACCGCGGTCGTCACGGTTGAAGCCACCGCGGTCACGGCGCTCGTAGTTGCCCCGCTCGTCGCGGGCCGGACGCTCCTCGCGGCGCTGCTCCTCGCGGGCGGCGCGCTCGGCGTCGGCGGCCGCGGCGGCGACCTCGGCCTCGGCGGCCTCGGTGACCTCGGCGACGGCGCTCTCCGGGTCCTCACCGCGCTCGCGGGCGGCCTGCGCGACGAGGCGGTCGGCCTCCTCGCGGAGCTCGACGGCGCGGCGCTGGAGGCGCTCCAGCTGCTTGGTCAGGTCGACGACCTCGCGCTCGGCCTGCTTGGCCGAGTTGTTCGCGGAGTCGGCCTGGACCTCGGTCAGCGAACGGGCGCCGGTGATCTCGGCGACCTCGGGGTCGAAGGCGCCGGCACCGCCGACGATGTGGCGCGTGGCGTCGACGCCCGCGTCCTCCATCAGGCGGAAGATCTGGCGGCGCTGGTGCGGCAGGGCCAGGGAGACCACGACACCGGAGCGGCCGGCGCGGGCGGTGCGGCCCGAGCGGTGCAGGTAGTCCTTGTGGTCGCCGGCCGGGTCCACGTTCAGGACCAGGTCGATGCCGTCGACGTGGATGCCGCGGGCGGCGACGTCGGTCGCGACGAGCGCGTTGACGTAGCCGTCCTTGAAGTCGGCCAGGGTGCGCGTACGGGCGCCCTGGGTCATGCCGCCGTGCAGGGCGTCGGCCTTCACACCGGCGTCGCGCAGCTGCTCCGCGATGCGGTCGGCACCGAGCTGGGTGCGGACGAAGATGATGGTGCGGCCCTTGCGGGCGGCGATGGCGGCGGTGACCGGGGCCTTGTCCTTCGGCTTCACGACGAGGACGTGGTGGGTCATGGTCGTCACGGCGCCGGCCGACGGGTCGACCTCGTGCGTGATCGGGTTCACCAGGTAGCGCTTGACCAGGCTGTCGATCTCGTTCTCCAGGGTGGCGGAGAAGAGGAGGCGCTGGCCGCCGGCCGGGACCTGGTCGAGCAGCTCGGTGACCTCGGGCAGGAAGCCCAGGTCGGCCATCTGGTCGGCCTCGTCGAGGACGGCGATCTGGACCTGCTCCAGGGAGCAGGCGCCGCGGTTGATGATGTCGCGCAGACGGCCCGGGGTGGCGACGAGGATGTCGACGCCGCGCTCCAGGGCGTAGATCTGGTTGCCCATCGACGTACCGCCGCAGACGACCTTCATCTTGAGGCCGAGCACGTCGCCGTAGGGCTGGAGGGCGTCCGCGACCTGCATCGCGAGCTCACGGGTCGGGGTGAGGATGACGCCGCGGGGCTTCTTCTTGTCGGTGTGACCGCCGGCCAGGGTGGCGAGCAGCGGGAGACCGAAGGAGAGGGTCTTGCCGGAGCCGGTGCGGCCGCGGCCCAGGATGTCCTTGCCGGCCAGGGCGTCCGGGATGGTCGCGGCCTGGATCGGGAAGGGGGTGGTCACGCCGTTCTGCGCGAGCTTGCGGACGACGCCCTCGGGCAGGCCCAGGTCACCGAAGGTGATCTCGGGGGCCGCGTCGGAGTCGGTGTCGTCGGCCTCGTCGGAGAACTCGTCGGAGAGCTCGTCGGTCTCGACGGCCTCGTCGGTGATCTCCGCGTCGTCGGCCAGCTCGACGATCTCGGTGATCTCGGTGATCTCGACGATCTCGTCGTTCTCGGGCATGACGGTGTGGTCAGAACTGGAAATGGACATGCGAAATGCGAAACCTTCCGGAGTCTCGGCACGCGCCCGTCAACTCCGTGTTTCGCCTTAAAGACCGCCTCAATGCGGTCAGCCACGGCAAGGGGAGAGTACGCGCCAGTCACGGCGCTCTTCGATGGTGGCGCCGGGCAAATGGGATCAAACGATCTACCACCATACGCACTCCCCCCCACCTCTGGCAAACCGATCAGGGTGACGTACGTCTCATACCGGGCTGACCTGCGGCGATGCCGCCGGTTCGGTGGCCGCACCGGCCGCCCGCAGACCGCCCAGCTGGGTCGAGGGTCCCTCACTCGGCGGATCGGTCGGGTTCGAGGTCGGCTCGGGCGTGGGCTCCGGCGTCGGCTCCTGGGTCGGCTCCGGGCTCGGGGTCGGCTCGGCCGTGGGCTCCGGGGAGGGGGTGCCCGCGCCGCCGCCCCGCACGCCGCCCGCCTCGCCGCCGGTCCCGCCCGTGCCGC
>NZ_BNBS01000165.1 GCF_014656075.1 Streptomyces hydrogenans | reverse complement strand
GCCCGCGGGCTGCGTCCCGGCGGGCGCGGACCCGCCGGGCTTCCCCGGCACCGGGGTCGCGCCCGCGGAGGGCGAGGCGGAGGCGGAGGGCGAACCGCTGGGCACCGGGGTCCTCCCGTCCCCGCCGGCCGCGTCGGGCCCGCCGGGCCGGTCACCGTGTCCGCCGCCGTACGCGCCCCCACCGCCGTCCGGCTGCCCGGTCCCGCCGCCGTCCGGCTCGGCCGAGGCCCCGGGCTTCCCCCCGCTCGCCCCCGGCGCGGGCCGGGCGCTCTCGTCGCCGACACTCATACAGCCGCTCAGACCGGCGCACGCGGCGACCGCGAGGGCGGCGGCGGCCCATCGAACGCGGGTGGGGAAAGGGCGCACGGAGGCACCTCCAGGACACAGATGGGCGGGGAAGGAACGCGTCCCCCTGCCCAACTCCCCAGGCGCCGCAAGGGACACGGCGCGACGGCCCCCTGTTCGACTTCCCCGCCGCGACACGCGGCCGCGGCGGCCGGCTCAGCCGTAGCCGAGCGCGTGCAGCCGCTCGTCGTCGATGCCGAAGTGGTGGGCGATCTCGTGGACCACGGTGATCTCGGTCTCGGCCACCACGTCCTCCCGGGACTCGCACATGCGCAGCGTCGGCCCCCGGTAGATCGTGATCCGGTCGGGCAGCACCCCGGCGTACCACTCGCCCCGTTCGGTCAGCGGCGTCCCCTCGTAGAGCCCGAGCAGCTCCGGGTCGTCCGGAGAGGGCTCGTCCTCCACGAACACCGCCACGTTGTCCATCAGCCGCGTCAGCTCCGGCGGGATCCGGTCCAGGGCCTCGCCGACAAGCTCTTCGAACTCCTCGCGCGTCATCTCCAGCACGGGCCCATTCTCCCCCTGGTGGAAACCGTTTTGGCGATACCGCCCGCCATCCCATATGCTTCTCACGTCCCCGAGGCGCTGAGAAGCGCCCAGGTGGGGCCGTTAGCCCTCATCGTCTAGTGGCCCAGGACGCCGCCCTTTCAAGGCGGTAGCACGGGTTCGAATCCCGTTGGGGGCACGCACAACCGTGTGCGAGACTAGTGCTCGTACACAAACAAGGCTCTGTGGAGCAGTTGGTTAGCTCGCCACCCTGTCAAGGTGGAGGTCGCGGGTTCAAGTCCCGTCAGAGTCGCCGAAGCTGGAAACAGCTTCGTGGCTGGGTAGCTCAGTTGGTACGAGCGATCGCCTGAAAAGCGATAGGTCGCCGGTTCGACCCCGGCCCCAGCCACAGAAGAAGGGCCCTGTTCTCACGAACGGGGCCCTTCGCCGTTTTCCGAGCCGCGCTTTCGCCTTTTCGGATCCGGGCTTTCGCCACACCGGGCGGCCCTCGCCCCACCGAGCGGTCCTCGCCGTCCCGGACGGCCCTTCCGCCCTGGACTGCCCCTTTGTCCCGGACTGCCCGGCCGGGCGCTCCGTCCCGGCCGGGCCCTCGTCACTCCGGCTGCCGCTCGCGGGCCCGGCCTCGGCTCCGCACCGCCGCCACCAGACCGACCGCCGCCACTACCCCGACCAGCAGCGCCCAGTCCGGCACGGCCCGGCCCCACTCGGCCACCCGCCGCTCCACGGCGAAGGAGTCGTCCACCGACAGCAGCCCCGGCAGCGCCGTCGTCCCGTCGAAGACCAGGAACAGCGTCCCCAGCGCCACGAAGAAGAGGCCCGACGCCAGCGAGGTCGAGTGGACCTCGAAGCGCCCGAGCCGCAGCGGCCGGCCGCGCAGCCAGCGCCGCCGCCCCAGGTCGTACCGCTCCCACAGCAGCGCCAGCACGAACAGCGGCACCGCCATGCCGAGCGCGTACACCGCGAGCAGCAGACCGCCGTACGCCGGGCTGCCGCTCAGCGCCGCCACCGTCAGGACGCTGCCGAGGATCGGGCCCGCGCAGAAGCCGGCCAGGCCGTAGACCAGACCGAGGGCGTAGACCGAGAACGCCGAGGTCGGGCGGATCCGGCCGCTCGCCTCCGACATCCGGCGGGAGGCGAAGCCCAGGCCCAGGACCTGGAGGACGCCGAGACCGATGATCAGCCAGCCGCCCGCGGTCACCAGCAGGTCCCGGTGGCCGTAGAAGAAGCGGCCGGCCAGCGAGCCCGCCGCGCCCAGCGGCACGAGGGTGGTGGCGAGGCCCGCGTAGAGGATCGCGGTCCGCGCCACCAGCTTCGCCCGGTTCTCGATCGAGTACGCGAAGAAGGCCGGCAGCAGCAGGGCGCTGCACGGGCTGAGGAGGGCGAGCAGACCGCCGAGGAAGGCGGCGAAGTAGCCGATCCCGGAGGTCACCGGGAGCCCTTCGCGGACGTACGGGCCCTCGAAGCCGCCGCCTCGATGGCCTCCGTGAAGGTCTCCAGGGGCTGGGCGCCGGCGATCGGGCGGCCGTTGACGAGGAAGGACGGGGTGGAGGAGGCGCCGAGCGCGTACCCCTGCTCCTGGTCCTTCCGCACGGCCTCGCGGGCCGCCGCGCCCTCGCTGTCCTTCCCGAACCGCGCCAGGTCGGGCACGCCGGCCTCGGCCGCGAGGGCGCGCAGCCGCTCCGCGCCGAAGCCCTTCTCCTTGGCCCCGTCCGCGTACGCCGCCTTGTGGAACTGCCAGAAGCGGCCCTGCTGCCCGGCGGCCCAGGAGGCGCGGGCCACCGCCTCGGACTCCTCGCCGAAGATCGGGAAGTTCCGCCACTCGATGCGCAGGGTGCCGTTCTCGACGTACTTCTTCACCAGGGCGGGCTCGGTGTCCCGGGCGAACTGCCCGCAGTAGCCGCACTTGAAGTCGGCGTACTCGATCAGCACGACCGGCGCGTCGGCGCGGCCCAGGGCGAGGCCGTCGGACGCGTCCCGGCGGGCGTACTTCTCCAGCTGCTCGTACACCCCGGCCTCCGGGGCCGCGGAGACCTCCGCGACGGAGGAGGAACCGGAGGCGGAGGGGTCGGCCGGCTTGGTGGCGGTGTAGGAGACGAGACCGAGCAGCGCGGCGGCGACGGCCACGCCCGCGACGATCAGAACGGGACGGGCCTTGGAGGAGGACTGGGGGCTGGACATGGCATGCACTCTAGACACGTGGCCGGAACACTCCGTGAGCAAGGTGTTCAAGCCACCACAATCCGGCCGCAACGCCGCTCGTAAATCGGTTCGCCGCTTCTCGGCCGCAGGTGCGATCCTGGATTCCGTATGTCTACTTCCTTCGCCGCCCTCCAGTCCGTCCTGGCCGGGGTCTCGCTGCGGGACTCCCACCGGCTCGGCCGCCGTCTCGAAGGCGCCCGCCGCATCCGTAAGCCCGAGGCCCGCGAGGCCGTCCTGGACGAGATCGCCGCAGAGGCGGCCAAGGCCAAGGAACGCGTCGACGGGCGTGCCGCCCGCGTGCCCGCCGTCACCTATCCCGAGCAGCTCCCGGTCTCGCAGAAGAAGGACGAGATCCTGGAGGCGATACGCGACCACCAGGTCGTGATCGTCGCCGGTGAGACCGGCTCCGGCAAGACCACCCAGATCCCGAAGATCTGTCTGGAGCTGGGCCGGGGCGTCCGGGGCATGATCGGGCACACCCAGCCCCGCCGGATCGCCGCCCGCACGGTCGCCGAGCGGGTCGCCGAGGAGCTGAGGACCCCCCTCGGCGAGGCCGTCGGCTGGAAGGTCCGCTTCACCGACCAGGTGAACCCCGACGCGACCTTCGTGAAGCTGATGACCGACGGCATCCTGCTCGCCGAGATCCAGACCGACCGCGAGCTGCGCGCCTACGACACGATCATCATCGACGAGGCCCACGAGCGGTCCCTCAACATCGACTTCCTGCTCGGCTACCTGGCCCAGCTGCTCCCGAAGCGCCCCGACCTCAAGGTCGTCATCACCTCCGCGACCATCGACCCCGAGCGCTTCTCCCGCCACTTCGGCGACGCCCCGATCGTCGAGGTCTCCGGACGGACGTACCCGGTCGAGGTCCGCTACCGGCCGCTCCTGGAGGAGGACTCCGAGGAGTCCGACCGGGACCAGATCACCGCGATCTGCGACGCCGTGGACGAGCTCCAGAAGGAGGGGCCCGGCGACGTCCTGGTCTTCCTCTCCGGCGAGCGGGAGATCCGCGACACCGCGGACGCCCTCACCAAGAAGAAGCTCTTCGACACGGAGATCCTGCCGCTGTACGCCCGGCTCTCGCACGCCGAGCAGCACCGCGTCTTCCAGGCGCACTCCGGCCGCCGGATCGTCCTCGCGACCAACGTCGCCGAGACCTCGCTGACCGTCCCCGGCATCAAGTACGTGATCGACCCGGGCACCGCCCGCATCTCGCGCTACTCGCACCGCACCAAGGTCCAGCGGCTCCCGATCGAGGCGATCTCCCAGGCCAGCGCCAACCAGCGCAAGGGCCGCTGCGGCCGTACGAGCGACGGCATCTGCATCCGGCTGTACTCCGAGGACGACTTCCTCACCCGGCCGGAGTTCACCGACGCCGAGATCCTCCGCACCAACCTGGCCTCCGTCATCCTCCAGATGACCGCGGCCGGCCTCGGCGAGATCGAGAAGTTCCCCTTCATCGACCCGCCGGACCACCGCAACATCCGGGACGGCGTCCAGCTCCTCCAGGAACTCGGCGCGATCGACCCGGCGGAGAAGGACCCGAAGCGGCGGCTCACCCAGCTCGGCCGGAAGCTCTCCCAGCTCCCCGTCGACCCCCGGCTCGCCCGCATGGTCCTGGAGGCCGACAAGAACGGCTGCGCCCGCGAGGTCATGGTGATCGCGGCCGCGCTCTCCATCCAGGACCCGCGCGAGCGGCCCTCCGAGAAGCAGGCCCAGGCCGACCAGCAGCACGCCCGCTTCAAGGACGAGACCAGCGACTTCCTCGCCTTCCTCAACCTGTGGCGGTACGTCCGCGAGCAGCAGAAGGAGCGCGGCTCCTCGTCCTTCCGCCGGATGTGCAAGCAGGAGTACCTGAACTTCCTGCGCATCCGCGAGTGGCAGGACATCTACGCCCAGCTGCGCACGGTCGCCAAGCAGATGGGGATACACCTCACCGAGCCCGGGGACGACGAGTCCTTCCCCGAGCAGGCGATCCACGTCTCCCTCCTCTCCGGCCTCCTCAGCCACGTCGGCCTCAAGGACGTGAAGGACTCCAAGGACGGCAAGGACGGCGCCAAGGACGGCCGGCGCGAGGGCACCCGGAACGAGTACCTGGGCGCGCGGAACGCCAAGTTCGCGATCTTCCCCGGATCGGCGCTCTTCAAGAAGCCCCCGCGGATGGTGATGTCCGCCGAGCTGGTGGAGACCTCCCGGCTCTGGGCCCGGGTGAACGCCCGGATCGAGCCCGAGTGGATCGAGCCGCTCGCCCAGCACCTGGTGAAGAAGACGTACAGCGAGCCGCACTGGGAGAAGGACCAGGCGGCCGTCATGGCCTTCGAGAAGGTGACGCTGTACGGCGTCCCGATCGTCGCCGACCGCAAGGTGAACTACGGCCGGATCGACCCCGAGGTCTCCCGCGAGCTGTTCATCCGCAACGCGCTGGTGGAGGGCGACTGGCGCACCCACCACAAGTTCTTCGCCGACAACCGCAAGCTGCTCACCGAGGTCGAGGAGCTGGAGCACCGGGCCCGCCGCCGGGACATCCTCGTCGACGACGAGACGCTCTTCGACTTCTACGACAAGCGGGTCCCCGAACACGTCGTGTCCGGCGCCCACTTCGACTCGTGGTGGAAGCACAAGCGGCACGAGGAACCGGAGTTCCTCGACTTCGAGCGCGAGATGCTCATCAACGAGAAGGCCGGGGCCGTCACCAAGGACGACTACCCGGACTCGTGGCGGCAGGGCGCGCTCAAGTTCCGGGTGACGTACCAGTTCGAGCCGGGCGCGGACGCGGACGGCGTGACCGTGCACGTGCCGCTCCAGGTGCTGAACCAGGTCACGGACGAGGGCTTCGACTGGCAGATCCCGGGCCTGCGCGAGGAGGTCGTCACCGAGCTGATCCGCTCGCTGCCGAAGCCGATCCGCCGCCACTACGTGCCCGCGCCGAACTTCGCCGGCCGTTTCCTGGACGCGGTCGTGCCCGTGCAGGAGCCGCTGACGACGGCGCTGGCGCGCGAGCTCCAGCGGATGGTCGGCGTCCCGCTGACGCCGGAGGACTTCGACTGGACCAAGGTCCCCGAGCACCTCAAGATCACCTTCCGGATCGTCGACGAGCGGCGCCGGAAGCTGGCCGAGGACAAGGACCTGGAGACGCTGCGCCTGAAACTGCGCCCCAAGGCCCGTCAGGCGCTCTCCAAGGCCGCCCAGGCGGCCACGGCGGGCCCGGACGGCTCCGGGCCCTCCCTGGAGCGCACGGGGCTCAGGGAGTGGACGATCGGGACGCTCACCAAGGTCTTCGAGACCAAGCGGGGCGGGCAGCCGGTGAAGGCGTACCCGGCGCTGGTCGACGAGGGCGACAGCGTCGCCGTACGGCTCTTCGACTCGGAGGCCGAGCAGGCGCAGGCGATGTGGCGGGGCACCCGGAAGCTGATCATGCTGAACATCCCGGTGAACCCGGCGAAGTTCGCCTCGGAGAAGCTGACCAACCAGCAGAAGCTGGCCCTGTCGGCCAACCCGCACGGCTCGATCCAGGCGCTCTTCGACGACTGCGCCACCGCCGCCGCCGACCGGCTGATCGCCCGGCACGGCGGCCCCGCGTGGGACGAGGAGTCCTTCCGGAAGCTGTACGACGCGGTCCGCGCCGATCTGGTGGACCTGACCGTCCGCACGGTGGGCCAGGTGCAGCAGGTCCTGGCGGCCTGGCAGGCGTGCGAGCGGCGCCTGAAGGCCACCACGAGCCCCGCGCTGCTGCCGAACCTCCAGGACGTCAGGACGCAGCTCTCCTGGCTCGTGCCGGCCGGTTTCGTGACCCGTACGGGCCTGAAGCGGCTGCCGGACCTGATGCGCTATCTGGTGGCGGTGGACCGGCGGCTCCAGCAGATGCCGACCGGGGCGCAGCGGGACACCACCCGCATGGAGAAGGTCCACGAGATGCTCGACGAGTACGCGTGGCTCCTGGAGCAGCTGCCGAAGGGCCGGCCGGTCCCCGCGGAGGTCACGGACATCCGCTGGATGATCGAGGAGCTGCGGGTGAGCTACTTCGCGCACGCGCTGGGCACGGCCCATCCGGTGTCGGACAAGCGGATCGTGAAGGCCATCGACGCCGCCGTGCCGGGCCCGGCGCGGTAGGCGTTCCACCGGCGGGCCGCCCGCCGGTGGTGAGTTCGACCAGACCGCTGACCTGCTGTACAGTTCTTCTCGCAGCCAAGGAAGACCGGCTGCGAGGGCTCTGTGGAGCAGTTGGTTAGCTCGCCACCCTGTCAAGGTGGAGGTCGCGGGTTCAAGTCCCGTCAGAGTCGCTTCGGTAGAAGGCCCGCATCATCTCGATGCGGGCCTTCTTCGTGTTCCCGCACGCGGGTTCCAGCTCCACCCGAACGGGGGACCTTAGTCCCACGGGCCGGTGACCAACGGCGGGTCGGAGGGCGCTGCCCGGGTGGCAGGCTGTTCAGTGGCAAGCCTTCGGTGGTGTGACGGGAGTCACTTGAAGTCCTTCCGGAACCCCCTCGTTTACACCACTCATACAACGGCTCGATTTAATATGTGCAATTGCACCTACGTCCGACAGGTGACCCGGGGCACAAAAAGACGATCGCGCTGGACCCGGCGGAGTCCAGCGCGATCGGTGACGGTGACCTGTTGGGGCAGGACCGCCGGCAGAGCTGTGGGGCGGGAGACCGGATTGGGGGACCCGGACGCGCCCGGTGTTACGGGGTGTTGCTTGTCTCGCCGAAGCCTCAGGCCTCGCTGCGCTGCTGCGGAATGCCCGCCAGCAGAGCGCGAACCTCGGCCTCGCGGTACCGACGGTGTCCACCCAGGGTGCGGATGGACGTGAGCTTGCCGGCCTTGGCCCAGCGAGTCACCGTCTTCGGGTCCACGCGGAACATCGTGGCGACCTCGGCAGGGGTCAGCAGCGGCTCGGCATCAGGGGTGCGAGCGGTCATGAGCGGCCTCCTCGGGAGAACCGAACCTTCTCGGTTCTTTCCTCTAAATTCTGCACCTTGACCCGCCTTGCCCGAAATGGCAGAAGCGGGTCGAGTCGGTTATAGGACGAACGGCTTGTCCTCGGCACTACAACTACACCATCCGTCCAGCCGCGTCGGCCAAACCGATGGAATTGCCCTCGCAGGTGTTCATCAGCGGCGGAAGTCGACTGACCATGCCATAACGGACAGTCACGCCACTGTGACGATCAGTCACAGGAGCGATCAGGAGTCCTCAGACCCCCCATAGAGTGCAATGCTGAGCGTTCCGCCCAAAGTTGGACGGAAGGAACCCTCCCCGGACTCCTTGTCCTATTTTGGCACGAGGGTGGGCGATCGACGCAAGGGTGCGTTTAGTGCTGTCCGTCACGCTTGAGTCAAAGGCCCGGTTCAGGACCAACGTCCCGCCGGATCCGGACAAGCCGATCCGGCCAGGTGCCATGAAGATCATTTACCCCGGCGGGACATGTCTTGTCCATGCACACCTGACGAAGATGCCCGACCTATGTCAATTCGCGTGGCGCAGGTCCCTGACGGCCCGCCAGCGCTCCGCCAGCCGCTCGTACACCTCGCCCGCCGTCTTGTCGTCCCCCGACCGCAGCGCCGCGAGCCCCTCCGCCACGTCCGCCGCCGACCGGTCCGCCGCCAGCCGCTCCTGGGCCACCGCGTGCACGAGCCCGCCGTAGTCCAGCTCCACCAGCGCCCGCGGATGGAACTCCTCCAGCCAGCGGCCCACCTCGACCAGACCCTGCGTCATCGCCCCCTCGTCCAGGGAGTCCCGCAGCGCGCGCAGCGCCCGCGCGAGCCGCCGCCGCGCCTGCGCCATCGTCGTCCGGTAGCGCAGCACCGGCGCCCGGCCGGCCGCCCGGTCCCCGGGCTCGTACACCCGCTCCTCGTCCCCGAAGAGCGCGAACCAGCGCAGCGGCACCTGCCACACCGCCGTCCGGATCCACGGCCGCGCGTCCGGGTTCCGCTCCAGCCACCGCTCGTGGTCGGCCTCCACCTGGGCCCGCACGACCGGCGGCAGCATCGCGTCGAGGACCGGGGCCGGCAGCCCGTTCTCCGCCACCAGCTCCCGCAGCGCCAGCCAGCCCCGCAGCCGGGTCCGCCACGGGCAGACGACCACCACCCCGTCCAGGTGCGCCACGAACGCCTCGCCGCTCTCGTGCACCGGCACCGGAACCGGCGGCACCGGCACCAGGTCCGCCAGCGAGCGCCGCAGTTCGTCCTGGGCCCCCGGGGTGCCCGGCCTGCGGACGTACCGCGACCAGTGGGTCCGCTCCGGCTCGGGAAACGCGGCCAGAGGCTCGTACACCCGCAGATAGGAGGCGTACGGGACGAGCAGCGGGGAGTCGACCGACATGTCCCGATCCTTCCACGCGGGTACTCCGCGAGGGGGTGATCCGGCCCACTCCGGCCTTTCTACGCCCAGGTAGGACTTAATCTCGTGGCGCAATGTGTCCTCCCCCACCCGCAGGGGGGACACTCCGCCGCTTCGTACTTGGGAGTCACCACCGTGACCGCTGTATCCGACGGCGTCCTGCACACCCTGTTCCACTCGGAGCAGGGCGGACACGAGCAAGTCGTGCTCTGCCAGGACCGTGCCACCGGCCTCAAGGCCGTCATCGCCCTGCACAACACCGCGCTGGGCCCCGCCCTCGGCGGCACCCGCTTCTACCCGTACGCGACCGAGGCGGAGGCCGTCGCGGACGCCCTGAACCTCGCGCGCGGGATGTCGTACAAGAACGCCATGGCCGGGCTCGACCACGGCGGCGGCAAGGCCGTGATCATCGGCGACCCCGAGCAGATCAAGACCGAGGAGCTGCTCCTCGCCTACGGCCGCTTCGTCGCCTCCCTCGGCGGCCGCTACGTGACCGCCTGCGACGTCGGCACCTACGTCGCCGACATGGACGTGGTGGCCCGGACGAACCGCTGGACCACCGGCCGCTCCCCCGAGAACGGCGGCGCCGGCGACTCCTCCGTCCTGACCGCCTTCGGCGTCTTCCAGGGCATGCGCGCCTCCGCCCAGCACCTCTGGGGCGACCCGACGCTGCGCGGCCGGAAGGTCGGCGTCGCCGGCGTCGGCAAGGTCGGCCACTACCTCGTGGAGCACCTGGTCTCCGACGGGGCCGAGGTCGTCATCACCGACGTCCGCGAGGAGTCGGTGCGCCGGATCACCGAGAAGTTCCCGCAGGTGCGGGTCGTCGCGGACACCGAGGCCCTGATCCGCGTCGAGGGGCTGGACGTCTACGCGCCGTGCGCCCTGGGCGGCGCGCTCAGCGAGGAGACGGTGCCCTTCCTCACCGCGAGCGTGGTCTGCGGCGCGGCCAACAACCAGCTCGCCCACCCGGGCATCGAGAAGGACCTCGTGGAGCGCGGGATCCTCTACGCCCCCGACTACGTGGTGAACGCCGGCGGCGTGATCCAGGTCGCCGACGAGCTGCACGGCTTCGACTTCGACCGGTGCAAGGCGAAGGCCACGAAGATCTTCGACACCACCCTGGAGATCTTCGCACGTGCGAAGGCTGACGGCATTCCGCCGGCCGCGGCCTCCGACCGCATCGCCGAGCAGCGGATGGCCGACGCCCGGCGCGGCTGAGCCGCCCGGTCACGGGGAGTGACCGGCCCGCCGTCCGCGAGACTTCGCTCACGCCGGTCGGCGGGTCGACCCCCCAGAAGAGGTTAAAATCGCGATTGACCAGCGAGGAAAGGGCACCTCGATGGTTCTGTACCGGGGTATGTGATGCGCGCGGCGTACCGTAGACCCGAGGAAACAGGTACCGTTGAAGCCCTACGGACCGGTCTCTCCATCGAGAGCCCGTTTCGCATCATGAACGCGTGTCAAGACTCTGGGGCCATCGAGCCCCGTCACCGAGGGGGTCGAGCCATGGGGCGCGGCCGGGCAAAGGCCAAGCAGACCAAGGTCGCCCGCCAGCTGAAGTACAGCAGCGGCGGGACTGACCTGTCGCGTCTGGCCAATGAGCTGGGCGCTTCGACTTCGAGCCAGCCGCCGAATGGCGAGCCGTTCGAGGACGACGACGAGGAAGACGACCCGTACGCGCAGTACGCGGATCTCTACAACACCGACGACGAGGACGAGGACGACGAGTCCGGTCCCCAGTCGTCGCAGCGTCGCGCTTGACCTTCTGAACGCCGAAACTCGGTCCAGGATCTCCCGGACCGAGTTTTCGTGCTGCTCAGGGGCGGTGTGACGGTCCGGAGACCACGAGGAAGGGGCACCCCGCCCGGCGGGGTGCCCCTTCTTTCGTTCGTGCGTCTTTCGACTACTTCGCGTAGTCGCCGACCAGCTCCGCGCCGGAGTCCTTGTCGCCGCGCTCGGTGATCTCGCCGGCGACCCAGGCGTCGAGCCCGCGGTCGGCCAGCGTGGTGAGGGCGGCGTCGACCGACTCGGCGGGGACGACGGCCATCATGCCGACGCCCATGTTGAGGGTCTTCTCCAGCTCCAGGCGCTCCACCTGGCCGGCGGTGCCGACGAGGTCGAAGATCGCGCCCGGGGCCCACGTGGAGCGGTCCACGGTGGCGTGCAGCCCGTCCGGGATGACCCGGGCGAGGTTGGCCGCGAGGCCGCCGCCGGTGATGTGGCTGAAAGCGTGCACCTCGGAGGTCCGGGTGAGCGCCAGGCAGTCCAGCGAGTAGATCCGGGTGGGCTCCAGGAGCTCCTCGCCGAGGGTCCGGCCCAGCTCCTCGACCCGCTGGTCGAGCTTCATGCCGGCGCGGTCGAAGACCACGTGGCGGACGAGCGAGTACCCGTTGGAGTGAAGCCCGGAGGAGGCCATGGCGATGACCGCGTCCCCCGTACGGATGCGATCGGCGCCGAGCAGGCGGTCGTGCTCGACGACGCCCGTGCCCGCGCCGGCCACGTCGAAGTCGTCCGGGCCGAGGAGGCCCGGGTGCTCCGCCGTCTCGCCGCCGACCAGGGCGCAGCCGGCGAGGACACAGCCCTCGGCGATGCCCTTCACGATGGCGGCAACCCGCTCCGGGTGGACCTTGCCCACGCAGATGTAGTCGGTCATGAAGAGCGGCTCGGCGCCGCAGACGACGATGTCGTCCATGACCATCGCGACCAGGTCGTGGCCGATGGTGTCGTACACGCCCATCTGGCGGGCGATGTCGACCTTCGTGCCGACGCCGTCGGTCGCCGAGGCGAGCAGCGGACGCTCGTAGCGCTTGAGGGCGGAGGCGTCGAAGAGGCCGGCGAAGCCGCCGAGGCCGCCGAGGACCTCGGGGCGCTGCGTCTTCTTCACCCACTCCTTCATGAGCTCGACGGCGCGGTCGCCCGCCTCGATGTCGACGCCCGCAGAGGCGTAGCTGGCACCAGTGGTCTGAGACATGGGGTTCAGAGCTTTCGTGTCGTTACTGCGTCACTGCGGGTGCAGCGGGATCTCACGGACGGCGCAGGGCGTCGGCGGCCGCGGTGGCGGCCGGCCCGGCGGCCAGCTCCGTCTCCAGGAGCTGCTTGCCGAGCAGCTCGGGGTCCGGCAGCTCCATCGGGTACTCGCCGTCGAAGCAGGCACGGCAGAGGTTGGGCTTGTCGATGGTGGTCGCCTCGATCATCCCGTCGATGGAGATGTACGAGAGCGAGTCCGCGCCCAGCGACTTGCCGATCTCCTCGATCGACATGCCGTTGGCGATCAGCTCCGCGCGGGTGGCGAAGTCGATGCCGAAGAAGCACGGCCACTTCACCGGCGGGGAGGAGATCCGGATGTGGATCTCGGCGGCGCCGGCCTCGCGGAGCATCCGGACCAGGGCGCGCTGGGTGTTGCCGCGCACGATCGAGTCGTCGACGACGACCAGCCGCTTCCCCTTGATGACTTCCTTGAGGGGGTTCAGCTTGAGGCGGATGCCGAGCTGGCGGATGGTCTGCGAGGGCTGGATGAAGGTGCGCCCGACGTAGGCGTTCTTCACCAGGCCGGCGCCGAAGGGGATGCCAGACGCCTCCGCGTAGCCGATGGCGGCGGGGGTGCCGGACTCGGGCGTCGCTATGACCAGGTCGGCCTCGACGGGGGCCTCCTTGGCGAGGCGGCGGCCCATCTCGACGCGGGAGAGGTACACGTTCCGGCCGGCGATGTCCGTGTCGGGACGGGCCAGGTACACGTACTCGAAGACACAGCCCTTCGGCTTCGCTTCCGCGAAGCGGGAGGTGCGGATGCCGTTCTCGTCGATCGCGATCAGCTCGCCCGGCTCGACCTCGCGGACGAAGCTGGCGCCGCAGATGTCGAGGGCGGCGGACTCCGAGGCGACGACCCAGCCGCGCTCCAGACGACCGAGGACCAGCGGGCGGATGCCCTGCGGGTCGCGGGCCGCGTAGAGCGTGTGCTCGTCCATGAAGACGAGGGAGAAGGCGCCCCGGACCTCGGGGAGGACCTTCGCGGCCGCCTGCTCGATGGTGAGCGGCTTGCCGTCCTCGTCCGCCTGGCCCGCGAGGAGCGCGGTGACCAGGTCGGTGTCGTTGGTGGCGGCGACCTGGGTGGCGCGGCCGTCCTTCTTGGGAAGGTCGGCGACCATCTCGGCCAGCTGCGCCGTGTTCACCAGGTTGCCGTTGTGGCCGAGCGCCAGGGACCCGTGGGCGGTGGCCCGGAAGGTCGGCTGGGCGTTCTCCCACACGGAGGCCCCGGTGGTCGAGTAGCGGGCGTGACCGACCGCGATATGACCTTGGAGGGAGCCGAGAGAGGTCTCGTCGAAGACCTGGGACACGAGGCCCATGTCCTTGAAGACGAGGATCTGGGAGCCGTTGCTGACCGCGATTCCCGCGGATTCCTGACCCCGATGCTGGAGGGCGTAGAGCCCGAAGTACGTGAGCTTTGCGACCTCTTCACCCGGAGCCCAGACACCGAAGACGCCACAAGCGTCCTGGGGGCCCTTCTCTCCGGGAAGCAGGTCGTGATTGAGTCGACCGTCACCACGTGGCACGTCTTCGAGTCTAGGGGACCTCGACCACTGGTCCGAATTGGGGAATGCGGCCCACACGGCCCTCGTACGATCCCACCAGAAGATCGTCGCGAACTTGGAGGGGCCTACAAGGCAGGCGCCGGAAGGGTTCCCGCCGGCCGGCCGCTCCGACCGAAGCCCCGTACCACCCCCCTCCGCCGGCCCGCGATGTGACGCAGAACGCACGCACCGGGGATGTCGGCGGCGTTTCGATCACGCGAACTACGCGCGTCGACCCGACCTTCCGGCGTTGACGCCCCCGCCCTCCTCGGCGAGGCTCCTGACCCATGCAGCCCCCGCGTGACCGCTCGGTCACCCTCGTCCAGCGCCGACACGTGGACCTCGTCCGTGTCACGAGCGCCGGCTGTCGCCGCGCCTGAACGCGCGCCCCTTCTTCCCCCTCCGTCCCGCCCCGTCCGCGGCGCCGTCCCCCGCCCGCCGGGCACGGAGGCACACCCGTACGCCCCCCTGGAGATCCGCCATGTCCTCGCCCCTGTCCCGCCGCGCCTTCGGCGGTGCCGCCGCCGGTGCCGCGGCGGTGGCCGCCGTCGGCGCCGCCGCCCCCGCCCACGCGGCGCCCGCCCC
>NZ_BNBS01000164.1 GCF_014656075.1 Streptomyces hydrogenans | reverse complement strand
GAGGCCGGCGAAGGCCCCGTCGGGCGTGGCGCGGTCGGCGGCGCCGTAGCGGGCCCAGGGCAGCGGGGCGGGGAGCGCGGCGGTGCGCAGCTCGGTGCCGGGCGCGGGCGCCGTCCCCTCGGGCCAGGTCACGAGCCGCACCTCGGAGCCCTCGCCGCCGTGCCCGGTGAAGCGCACCCCGTCCTCGGGGCCGGGTTCGGCGGTGAGCGCGGTGAGCGGGCGGGGCCAGGCGTGCACGGTGCCGGTCCGCCGGACCCCGGGGGAGTCCACCGTCCCGCCGTCCGGGGACGGGTGACGTGTCGTCAGCACCAAGGCGTAGGTTCCGGGTTCGAGGTCGGTGAAGACGTGTTCCTCGGCGCGGTCGACGGTGTGCCGGACCGTTGCGGCGCCGGTGCCGGGGCCGGTCAGGGTGAGGACGGACGCGGAGGCGGTACGGGGCCGTCGCCAGCGGACGGCGATCCGGCCGGGCCCGTCGTCCAGGGCGAGTTCCTCGGCGTCGGGCGCGACCAGCAGGGGCCGCGACACGAGCGGGGCGCCGGTCGGCCGTCCGTCCTCGACGGGGAAGGCGGCGTACCGCACCCGGAGGCCCACCGGCGGGTCGGTGTCGATCGCGGTGGACGCGGTCCCGGTGGCGCCGGGCACCGGGAGGGGGCGGCCGAGGCCGGGGCCGTCGCGCAGGACCCGCCAGTGGGTGCCGGGCCGGGCGGGCCAGGAGAGGGCGATCCGGCCGCCGGCGGCGGGCCGGGCGGTCAGCGGGGCGTCGGCGGCGGAGGACGTGCCGAGCCGGATCAGGCCCCGCACGGCCTCGTCGTCGTCGGAGGCGACGGACAGGACGCGCAGGTAGCCGGCCTCGGCCTCGGCCGGGTCGGTGCCGGAGGCCGCGGCGGCGAGGGTCCGGTCGCAGTCGGCCAGCAGCCGGCGCAGCCGGGCGTCGAGGCCGGCGAGCCGGGGGTCGGCGCGCAGCACCTCGGGGCCCAGGGTGGCGAGGGCGTGGGCGCAGGCCCTCAGCCGGCGCCGGGACCAGAGGGGTGCCAGGGCCTCGGCGGCGGTCCGCCGCGGTTCGTCGAGGACCGGGAGCGTCCGCGCGGCCTTCGCGAGGAGGCCGTGTTCGGCGGGGTCGAGTCCGAGGCCGGTGGCGCCCTGCCGGAGGAGGGGGAGGAGCTGGTAGAGGAGGACCCGGCGGAGCAGCGCCGGGTCGTGCCGCCGGATCCCGGCGAGGAGGCGCAGTACCGGTGCCCGCGCGGGCCGCGCGTCGGCGAGGGAGCGCAGGGCGGCCTCGTCGACGAGCCGGCGCCGACGCGGGGTGCACAGGGCCACCCCGTCCAGGACGGAGACGAAGGAGTCCCCCGCAGCCGCCTCCTGAGGGTCCGTCAGCGCCTCGCCGGCGTAGCGTAACCCGGCCTCCAGCTGACGCTCCATCAGTTCCTGGTACTCGCGCGCGAGGGGGGCGAGGGGTAAGGATCCGAGGGCGCCGGGCAGGCCGAGTTGTTCACCGAAGCCCCGTCGCATCCCCCGTCCTTCGTGCTCGTGCCGTCTTCAGCAAGGGTCCATCCCAGCAGAAGAAACAGCGGCGCGCAGGCCCTTTCCCGAGGTCACCCAGGGTGCCGGAGTGAGTGCGGAGGGTGTGGGGGGTGGTGGTCAGGGGCGGCTCGCGTAGCAGCGGACCGGCACCATGCCGTGCGGCCCCCACTCCTGCTCGACCTCGGCGAGCAGCTGCCAGCCGAGCCGCTCGTACAGCGCCACCGCCGCGGTGTCGTGCGCCGCCACGTCCAGCACGGCGCGCAGCCCCCGCCCGCGGGCCGCCGCGACGGCCGCGGCGAGCAGCAGGGCGCCGAGGTCACGGCCGCGCGCCGACCGCGCCACGTACAGCCGGTTGACCACGGCGCACGCGGAGGCGTCCTGCCCCGTGCGGCCGCTCCACTCGGCCGGCGCCCCGTCGTCCGGGCGCGCCCCCGCCAGGCCCACGTGCCCGACGACCCGACCGTCCAGCTCCGCGACCCACGCGCCGAGGAAGGTCGGAGGCGTGATCCAGGCCGCCGGCCGCTCGGGCCAGCTCACCGGATAGCCGTCCCGCTCGTGGATCTCCCTCAGGAGCCGTACGCAGTCGTCCAGGTCGCCCTCGGTCCGCGGCCGGACGGTGAGGAGGGCCTGCGGGGCGGGGGCGGGGGACGGAGAGGGGGCGGGGGCGGGGGGCGGAGAGGGGGTCGGGGCGGAGGTGGGCGCGGGGGTGCGGGGCGCGTGCGTCATCGTGGCATCGAAGCACAGGGGGGATTGGCCCACGGAGAAGGGCCCCGAGTTGCCCACATCCCCGGGTCGCCCGCCCGGCAGGCTGTCCCCATGACGACCGACCACGCCCCGCACCCCCGCACCTCCGTCCCCGCCGCCACCGCCGGCCCCACCCGCACCCGGGTCGACTTCTGGTTCGACCCCGCCTGCCCGTTCGCCTGGATCACCTCCCGCTGGATCCTGGAGGCGCGGCGGCTCCGCGACCTCGACGTCCGGTTCCATGTGATGAGCCTGTACCTGCACAACGAGGGCAACGAACTGCCCGGCTGGTACCGGGAACTGGTCGACCGGTCGCTCGGCCCGGTGCGGGTCGCCGTGGCCGTCGCCGAGCGGTGCGGGGACGAGATCCTCGGCGCCCTCTACACCGCGTACGGCACCCGCATCCACCAGCGCGGAGACAAGGACTTCGACCGGGTGGTCGCCGAGGCCCTGGAGGAGCTGGGGCTGCCCGCGGAGCTGGCCGGGGCCGCCCACACCGACGCCCACGACGAGGCCCTGCGGCGCCGGCACGACGCCGGCACGGACCCGGCCTCCGGCCGCTACGTCGGCACGCCCACCCTCCACCTCGACGGCGTCCCGTTCTTCGGCCCCGTGCTCGACGCGATCCCGCGCGGCGAGGAGGCCGCGGAACTCCTCGACGCGGTGAGGGTCCTGGCCCGGCAGCCGCACTTCTTCGAGCTGAAGCGCGAGCGCACCGGAAGCCTCTCCTTCGCTTAGGGCGACCGGGCCGGGACCGGAACTGACCGCCGCGTCCGTCCGTCCTGTCCACGGGGCCTCCGGAGAAGCCGGCGCCCCGTCGCTCTCCACCGTCGAGGTCCGAGGAGATCCATGGCCGACACCGTCCACTCGCTGGCCGCCCGCGCGCACGACCTGCTGGTGGGGTTCCTCACCGAAGGCCCGTCCCCGGCGGGCGCCGCGGGCCT
This sequence comes from Streptomyces hydrogenans, assembly GCF_014656075.1. GTDB lineage: Bacteria > Actinomycetota > Actinomycetes > Streptomycetales > Streptomycetaceae > Streptomyces > Streptomyces hydrogenans. Next base: position 11,428 of record NZ_BNBS01000164.1, on the reverse strand, counting down.
CCAGGACGTCGTCGCGCGCGGCACGGCGCTCGGGCCCGACGGGGCGTGGCTGGTCGCCGTGGGCCACACGTGCCTCGGCGTGCTGGACCTCGCGCACGGGCGGGCGGACCAGGCGGTCCTCCGGCTCGACGCCGCGGTGGCGCACGGCTTCAACGACTGCGTGATGCTCCACTCCGCCCCGCTGCGCCCGCTGCACGGCGATCCCCGCTTCCAGGCCCTCTACCAGCGCATGCGGATCACCCAGGGGGACCTCGACGAAGTCCTCTGGCTGCACCAGGAGATGCAGATCATGACGCGGGAGGCGCAGGACGCGAGCGTCGACGACATCGGGCGCCTCGACACCGGGGTGTCCCCGCTCCCGCAGGCCCCCATGCCGACCCGCGCGCCGCACACCCCCGGCGTCCTGGTCACCCGCCTCGACCTGTCCGTCACCCAGTCCGCGCTCCAGCGGGTCGCCCTCAAGGCCCAGTTCCGGCGCAGCGGCGGCAACACTGCCCTGGACCTCATCGACGGCCCCTGGGACCCGGTGCGCGCCCGGCGCGACGCCTGGGACGCCGACGCGTCGGACTCCCGCCGGCAGCGGGCCGCCGAGGCCCGGGCCTTCGTCGAACGCCCGGGCGCCGGAGCGGTGTTGCTGCCCTGCCCGCCGCTCGGCACGATCGCCTACCCGGCCTGAGCGCGACCGGGCGGGCGGCGGTGACGGGCGGTCAGGCCCGGGTCAGCGCGTCCTCGTCGACACTGTCGAGGACGAACCCGTTGACGAACCGCACCTTGTACCCGGTCCGGTCCCCGGCACCAGGGGGTGTGTACGCCGCCGCGTGCCGGGTCACCTGCCGGCGGACCTGGTCCATCATGGCGGCGGAGAAGCCCGTCAACTGGCCGGCCCGGGTGATCCGTTCGACCTCGTCGAGCGCACTCTGGGCGATGCCTCCGAAGGGCGCCCCCTTCGTGAAGCCCTCCACGAAGCCCTCCAGGCCCTCGGCCAGGGACAGCGGACCGGGAGTTCCCTCCCCGGTGACCCGCACGTCCCTGGCCAGTCGCACCTTCGCGCCGGTCTCGTACGGCATGGATGTGCCCCCCTCGTCCGGCCACGGTCGTGGCCCCGGCCAGCGTATGCCGCGAACCCGCCCTAGTGGACGGAGAATCCGCCGTCCACGAAGAGGGAGTGCCCCGTCACATAGGCGGAGGCGGGGCTCGCCAGGAAGACGGCCGCGCCGGCGAAGTCCTCCGGGAGACCGTTGCGGCCCGTCATCGTGCGGGCCGCGAGCGCGGCGACCTTCTCCGGGTCGGAGGAGAGCCGCTGGTTCAGCGGGGTCATCACGAAGCCGGGGACCAGGGTGTTGGCGGTGACGCCGTACGGGGACCACGCCTCGGCCTGCGAGCGGGCCAGCGACTCCAGCGCCCCCTTGGACACGCCGTACGCCCCGCTCTGCACGAACGCGCGGTGCGCCTGCTGGGAGGTGACGTGGATGATCCGCCCGTAGCCCCGCTCGGCCATCCCCGGCCCGAAGCGCTGCCCGAGGAGGAACGGCGCCTCCAGGTTCACGGTCATCGTCGTGTCCCACACCTCCTCGCCCAGCTCGCCGAAGGGCGGACGGAGGTTGATCCCGGCACAGTTGACCAGGACGTCCGGCTCCCCGAACACCCCGGCCGCCGCCTCCGCGCCCGCCCTGATCCCGTCCCGGGTGCTCAGGTCGGCGCTCACCCAGGCCGCCTCGCCGCCGGCGGCCGTCAGCTCCGCGACCGTCGCGGCCAGTTCCGGCTCCTTGCGCGCCAGGACCACCACGCGCGCCCCGGCCCCGGCCAGCGCGCCCGCGATCGCCCGGCCGATCCCGGAACTGCCGCCGGTCACGAGCGCCGTGCGCCCTTCCAGGGAGAAGAGGCCGGAGAGGTATCCGTCGGGTTCGGTGGCCATGGGTGGTGCTCCTCGCGCGTCGTGTCGACCCCGGCCCGCCCGTGCGGAGGCGGCCCGGTCGCCCGCATCCTGGCACACGCCCCCGCACCCCCGACGCGCGCCGTCCCCGCCCCGCCGCGTCGGCCGCGACAGGAACGTGTCCAGACACTTTTCGGGCGTTTCGCCAGGTCTGGTGCCGGGAGTGTCGATTCGCGACGAACCGGGTGGAAATTCAGTCATATTCGCGTGGAGCGATGCCGTCGTGTGAACGAACTGCGTAGGTTCTGGGCTCGGTTCGGGGCGTCCTGTGGCGGCCCGGGCCACAAAGTTCTTCCACCGGAACCGGAGGGGACATCGCATGGCTGACATCGATCTCGGCGTGGCGTCGGACTGGGACGAGGGCGACACCCACGGCCGCGTCAAGCTGCGACCGAACCAGGTCTACCCGAACTCGCCGAAGAAGGACGTGCTCATCAGCTCCCCGGTGAGCATCGAGCTGTCCGTGAACACGAACCACTCCACCTCCCAGGAGGCGGACAAGATCTACTTCACGACCCACCACGGCTCCACGAAGAAGATCATCGCGGTGCTCGACTCCGACGGGAACCTGCACATCGCCGGCCGTCTGATCACCGAGCAGAAGGACCTCGGCTACTAGGACGGCCCCGGGGGCGCGGCCGCCACGGGCGACCGCGCCCCCCGACGGGCCGGAGCACGGGTGACGGCTCGGCGGCCCGGTCCCGTACGACCGCCGTCGGCCGTACGGGACCGGGCCCCGGGCTCAGGCCTTCAGGGGCTCGTACCCGGCGGGGCGGGTGGTGAAGGTGCCGCGGCCCTGGGTGCGGCCGCGGAGGCGGGTCGCGTAGCCGAAGAGCTCGGCCAGCGGGACCGTCGCCGTCACCACCGACGTGCCGCCCCTGACCCGCGAGTCCGTGATCCGGCCGCGGCGGGCCGCGAGGTCGCCGAGGACCGCGCCGACGGACTCCGCCGGGACGGTGACCGTCACCTCGGCCACCGGCTCCAGGAGCGTCAGCACGCTCGCGCGCAGTGCCTCCCGCAGGGCGGAGCGGCCCGCCGTGCGGAACGCGAGCTCCGAGGAGTCCTTCGGATGGGTCGCCCCGTCCGTCAGCGTGACCCGGACGCCCGTCACCGGATGCCCGCCGAGCGGGCCGTCGGCGAGCGCGTCCCGGCAGCCGGCCTCGACCGCCCGGACGTACTCCTGCGGCACCCGCCCGCCCGTCACCGTCGAGGTGAAGGCGAACTCCTCCTCTCCTCCGAGCGGCGCGACGTCGAGGACGACATGGGCGAACTGGCCCGCGCCGCCGTCCTGTTTGACGTGCCGGTGGAGCAGCCCGGTGACGCCCCGCACCACCGTCTCGCGGTACGCGACCTGCGGACGCCCCACCGTGACCTCCAGGTCCCGGTCGCGCCGCAGCCGCTCCACCGCGACCTCCAGGTGCAGCTCGCCGAGGCCGGACAGCACCGTCTGGCCGGTCTCCGGGTCGGTCCGCACCACCAGCGACGGGTCCTCCTCCGCGAGCCGGGCGAGTCCGGCCGAGAGCCGGCCGGTGTCCGTGCTCCGGCGCGCCTCCACCGCCACCGAGACCACCGGGGCGGCCGTCACCGGCGGTTCGAGCACGACCGGGGCGTGCGGAGCGCACAGGGTGGCTCCGGCGCGCACGGTCTTCGGTCCGACGACGGCGACGATGTCCCCGGCGAGGGCGACGGACACCTCGGCGGTGCGGTCGGCCTGCACGCGCAGCACGCGCGAGATCCGCTCCGTCCGTCCGGTGGCGGTGTCGAGCACGGTGTCCCCCTTCGAAAGTGCGCCCTCGTAGACGCGGACATAGGTCATGCGGCCGGTCGGCGTCGCGTGCACCTTGAAGGCGAGCGCGACGAGCGGCGCGTGCGGATCGGCCGCCCGTTCCCTCCCGCCGACCGGGGGCCGGTCGGCGGGGGCGGGCAGATAGGCGACGATCGCGTCCAGGAGCGGTTCCACCCCCCGGTCGCGGTACGCCGAACCGCACAGCACCACCACGGCCGTGCCGGCCAGGGTGAGCGCGCGCAGCGCCCGCGCGAGCGTCCCGTCGGAGAGGGCGCCGTCGGCGCAGAACTCCTCCAGGGCGTCCGGGTGCAGCTCGGCCACCCGCTCCTCCAGGTCCCGCCTGCGGCGCAGCGCCTCCTCCCGGAGCCGCGCGGGCACCTCGGTCTCGACGCGGCCGCCGCCGTCCCACACGTACGCCCTCATCCGGACCAGGTCCACCACGCCCCGGAAGCCGTCCTCGCGGCCGACGGGCAGCTGGACGGGGAGCGCGACGGCGCCGAGGCGGGCGCGGATCGCCGCGACCGTCGCGTCGAGGTCGGCGCCCGCCCGGTCCATCTTGTTGACGAACGCGATCCGGGGCACGCCGTGCCGGTCGGCCTGCCGCCACACCGTCTCGCTCTGCGGCTCGACGCCCGCGACCGCGTCGAAGACGGCCACGGCGCCGTCGAGGACGCGCAGCGCGCGCTCGACCTCGTCGGAGAAGTCGACGTGGCCGGGCGTGTCGACGACGGCGAGCCGGTGGCCGTCCCAGGAGGCGCTGACGGCGGCGGACGAGATGGTGATGCCCCGCTCGCGCTCCTGCGGGTCGAAGTCGGTGACGGTGGTGCCGTCGTGGACCTCGCCCCGCTTGTGGACGGCGCCGGTCAGGAAGAGGATCCGCTCGGTGACGGTCGTCTTGCCCGCGTCGACGTGGGCCAGGATGCCGAGGTTGCGGACGCGGAGGTTCGGGAGGGAGCGCACGGTGTCGTGCCTTTCGCTGCTGTGCGGACACAGGACAGCGCGATTCCCGGCGTACGTCGGGGACGTACGGCACGGGCCTGCGGTGACGGGCGCGCAGCCGTCACCGGCAGGCGGAAGAGGCGAGGATCACGTCGAAGCGGCGGGCGCGGGGGAGGGCGACGGCGGCGTACGGATGACGCACGGTCGGCTCCCCTCCGGTCGGACTCGACGACGGCACCGCACACCCGGTGGTGCGCGGTGCGGCGAGTCTAGGGAGCGGGCCCGCCCGGCCGACACCGAATTTCAGGCGGCGTCCGCCGAACCCCCCGCGGCGGCCTCCGCCGGCTGGAGGAGGTCCCAGCGGTTGCCGTACAGGTCCTCGAAGACGGCGACGGAGCCGTACGGCTCGTGCCGGGGCTCCTCCAGGAACTTCACCCCGGCGGCCGTCATCCGGGCGTGGTCGCGGGCGAAGTCCTCGGTGTGGAGGAAGAAGCCGACCCGGCCGCCGGTCTGGTTGCCGACGGCGGCCTCCTCCTCGTCGTTCTTGGGACGGGCGAGCAGCAGCCCGGCGTTCCCGAGCCCGCCGACCCCGGCGGCGCCGTGCGGCCGGACGACGACCCAGCGGGTGCCGTTGCCCCGGTCGGTGTCCTCGACGAGGGCGAAGCCGAGGGCGTCGGTGTAGAAGGCGATGGCCTCGTCGTAGTCACGGACGACGAGGGTGACGAGTGCGATGGACGGCATAACCCCAACGTAATACGCGGAAAGGGCGGGCACCCACCCGCGTAGACCCGCGTCGGCACCGGCCCGACCCTCGACCCGGCGAGGGTCGGTACGAGGGTCGGGGGAGGGGTGACCCGAGGGGCCCGGCCCCGCCCGGTGGGACAATGCCCCGCATGGACGCACAGGGGTTCGAGGAGCTGCTGGGGCGGGCGCGGGAGCTCGCGCGGGACGGACGCCGGCGGGTGCTGGGGCTGGCGGGGCCGCCCGGGTCCGGGAAGTCCACGCTCGCCGCGCGGCTCGTCGAGCGGCTGGACGGGGCGGCCGTGCTCGTGCCCATGGACGGCTTCCACCTGGCCGGCGCCGAACTGGCCCGGCTCGGCCGGGCCGACCGCAAGGGCGCCCCCGACACCTTCGACGCGGCCGGGTACGCCGCCCTCCTCGCCCGCCTCCGCGCCCCGGAACCCGGCACCGTCGTCCACGCCCCCGCCTTCGACCGCGCCCTGGAGGAACCGCTCGCCGGGGCGATCCCCGTCCCGCCCGGCACCCCGCTCGTCGTGACCGAGGGTAACTACCTCCTCCACGACGCCGGCGGCTGGGCCGCCGTCCGCCCGCTCCTCGACGAGGTCTGGTACCTCGACCTGCCCGACCGCCTCCGCGTCCCCCGCCTGGTCGCCCGGCACGTCGCCTTCGGCCGCGGCCGCCCCGAGGCCGAGGCGTGGGTGGCCCGCTCCGACGAGGCCAACGCCCGGCTGATCGCCCGCAACCGCGACCGCGCCGACCGCGTGGTGAACATGGGCTGACCGGTCGGTCACCATGAGGCGCGGTCATCAGGTCCGCGAGGACGAGGAGGGGGAGTCGTGAGCGAAGTCCTGTACGACGAGCAGTCGTGGAACCCGCTGGCCCGGACGGTCCGGCTGACCGAGTCGGAGCTGCGGCGGGGCGGCCGGTCCACCCCGCTCGGCGAGCTGAACCTGGCCGCGACGGCCGAGGCGTACCTCCGCGGCCAGTGGCTCGGCGGCGGAGGCTCCGAGCGGCCGCTGGCCCGGCTGGAGGAGGGGCCCGGTGTCGTGCCCGTCGTCCGCGTCTCCGGCACCAGCACGCCGGTCAAGGTGCGCCGCGCCGCCGACTTCGCCCGGCAGCTGGGCGAGCTGGCGGTCCGGCTGAGCGGCGGCCCCGCGTGGGTCGAGGAGCTGCGCCGCCGCGCCGCGGCCGAGGCCGTGCCGCTGTGGCTGGCCCGCCGCACCGCGCCCGGCCCCGCCGGGAACGTGAGCGTCGCCGTGGACCGGCGGCTCGTCCGCGTCGACGTCTGGGGCCCGGGCGCCCCCGCCGTCCGGATACGGGCGCCGTACGGCTTCCACCCCGACGAGCCCGACCCGTCCCGGGGACTCACGCTCACCGTCGGCGGGACCGCGGCCGCGGTCCGCCTGACGCACCGGAGGCTGCGCAAGTCCAAGAGCGTGGTCGAGGCGGAGTTCCCCGGACAGCTGTGGGAGCTGCGCCGGTACGGGGCCACCAGCTCCTGGCTGCTCCGCGACGGCCGGCGGGTCGCGCTGCTCGCCCGCCCGCCGCGCCGCCGGGAGACCCCGGGCGTCGACGAGCTGCTGCTGCCGCTGTCCCCGGTCGCCCACGAGACCGTCGACCCGCTCGACGCCGTCATGGCGCACGCCTTCGCCACCGCCTTCGGCCTCGGCGACACCACGGGCCTGGCCCGCTTCCCCGCCCAGTGGCGCCCCCGCGAGGGGTACGAACCGGCCGCCCTGGACACCGACTGGGCCCGCCCCTGGTTCCGCAACCGCGGCTTCTCCGGCGCCGACAACGAGTCCGGCGGCGGCGACGGCTGGGGCTCCGACGGCGGCGCGGGCGGCGACTCCGGAGGCGGCGACGGCGGGGACAGCGGCGGCGGGGGCGGGGACGGCGGCGAGGGCGGCGGCGGGGACTAGGGCCTTCGGGCCCCGCCGCCCCGGCGGTGAGTAGGGTGGCCGCATGAGCGACGAGGCGGGCAACGCGGGGTGGGAGGAGCGGGTCGCCGCCCTCTGGGAGCGGATCGACGCGTACGGGCCCGAGGAGTTCCGGGAGCGGATCGCGGAGCTCGCCGGGGAGCGGGGCGACGAGGACGCCGCCGCCGTCTTCGAGCGGGGGGCCGCGCACGACTCCACCGGGCTGCCCGTGGAGGCCGTCCGGTACTACCGGCGGGCCCTCGACCTCGGGCTGACCGGGCTGCGCCGCCGGCGGGCCGTCATCCAGCTGGCGAGCAGCCTGCGGAACCTCGGCCGGCCCGACCGCAGCGTGGAACTCCTCACCGCCGAGCGGGACCTGCCCGCCGACCGCCTCGACGCCGACGAGCTGGCGCTCGCCCCGGCCGTGGACGCCTTCCTCGCGCTCGCGCTCGCCGACACCGGGCGCGACCGGGAGGCCGCCTCGCTGGCCCTCGGCGCGCTCGCCCCGCTGCTGCCCCGCTACAACCGCTCCCTCGCCCACTACGCCCGCGCCCTCCTCACCGCGCCCGACGGCTCCTGACCGCTTCCGGCCGCACCGGCGTGAGACCGGGTGACTTCTCCGGGGGGCCGGTGAGGGCCGTGCCCCACTCGCTAGGCTGAACGCAACGGCGACGGAAGGCGGGCGACGTGGGGTGGCTGCGCAGAAGGCCCAGGCGGGACGGCGAGGAAGCGCCGAGGGATCCGGAGTTCGCCTACTTCTCCGAGCGCGAGGCCGCCCTCTTCCGGGCCACCGTCCGCGAGGCCTTCGCCGAACTCGGCCTGGAGGTCACGGTCTACGCCTCCTCCGTGCAGGACGACCGGCAGCGCCGCTTCGGCCTCGGCAACCTGGCCGCCGTCTGCCACCGCGACCGGCGCGGACCCCGCGTCTGGCCCGACCTGATCCGCCGTCACGTCACCCTGGTGGTGCGGACCCTGGACGGCCCCTCGGCCCTCGACACGCTGCCGCCGGACCAGATCCGCGCCCAGCTCTACCCCCGGGTCGTCAACGGCGAGGGCATCGACCCCGGCGCCTTCGGCTACGCCAGGACCCTCGCCCCGGGGCTGTACGAGGTGCTGGCGCTCGACCTGCCCGAGAGCGTCATGATGCTCACCGACGACGCCCTCGACCGGCTCGGCGACCCCGCGCAGCTGCGCGCCCGCGCGCTGAAGAACCTGCGCGGGCTGCCCGTCGAGGAGCACGAGACGGTCCGCGACGCCGACGGCATGTCCTTCGAGGTCGTCGTCGGCGACTCCTTCTACACCGCCAGTCGGGTCCTGGACCTCGACGCCCTGGCCCAGCGGGTCACCGGGCTGCCGCTCGGCGAGCACGGCGCCCTGGTGGCCCTGCCCTTCCGGCACCAGATCGCCTTCCACCCCATCCGGGACACCACCATCATCCCGGCGCTCGGCGCGATGGCCGCCTTCGCCGCCTCCGAGTACGAGGACACCCCGGGCGCCATCAGCCCCTACGTCTTCTGGTGGCGGGGCGGCACGCTCACCCAGCTCAGCGAGCACGACGAGGACGGCGGCGAGCTGCGGATCGTCGTCGGCGACGACTTCCAGGACCTGCTCGAACGGCTGATCGCCCAGGGGCCCGGACCGCGCTGACGGACCGCCGAGCGGTCGCGGCGGACGGGCCCGGCGGGCAGGATGCTGGAGGACGCCCGACCACCGCCCGACCGACCGCCGCCCGCCCCGATCACCGTCCGCCCGCGCGCCCGCCCGTCCGCGCCGCGGCGAAGGAGACCCCATGCCGAGCACCCCCGCCGAAGCCGCCGGCGACGCCCCCACCCCCTTCACCGCCGACGACTACCGGGCCCGGATGGACCGGGCGGCCGCCTCCGCCGCCGACGCCGGGCTCGCCGGGGTGCTCGTCGCCCCCGGCCCGGACCTGGTCTACCTCACCGGCTACCAGCCGACCGCGATCACCGAACGGCTCACCGTCCTCGTCCTGGCCCCCGGCCGGGACCCGGTCCTCGTCGTGCCCACCCTGGAGGCCCCCGACGCGCAGAAGGCCGTCGGCGCGCCCGCGCTGACCCTGCGCGACTGGACCGACGGCAAGGACCCCTACGCCGTCACCGCGCCCCTGCTCGACGCCGACGGCCGGTTCGGCGTCAGCGACAACGCCTGGGCGATGCACCTCCTCGGCCTCCAGAAGGCGGTGCCGTCCACCTCGTACGTCTCCCTCACCGAGGCCCTGCCGATGCTGCGGGCCGTGAAGGACGCGCACGAGCTGTCCAGGATCGCCGCCGCCGGGGCCGCCGCCGACCGGGCGTACGAGGAGATCCTGAAGGTGCGGTTCGCGGGCCGCCGGGAGACCGAGGTCGCCGCCGACCTGGCCCGGCTGCTCATGGAGTTCGGCCACTCGCAGGTCGACTTCACCGTCGTCGGCTCGGGACCCAACGGCGCCAACCCGCACCACGAGGCCGGCGAGCGGGTCATCGAGCGCGGCGACATGGTCGTCCTCGACTTCGGCGGGCTCAAGTACGGCTACGGCTCCGACACCACCCGCACCGTCCACGTCGGCGAGCCGACCGACGAGGAGCGCCGGGTCCACGACCTGGTCCGCGAGGCCCAGCAGGCCGGCTTCGAGGCCGTCCGGCCCGGCATCGCCTGCCAGGACGTGGACCGCGCGGCCCGGAAGGTCATCACGGACGCCGGCTACGGCGCGTACTTCATCCACCGCACCGGCCACGGCATCGGCGTCACCACCCACGAGCCGCCCTACATGATCGAGGGCGAGGAGCGGCCGGTCGTCCCCGGCATGTGCTTCTCGATCGAGCCGGGCGTCTACCTCCCGGGCCGCTTCGGCGTCCGCATCGAGGACATCGTGACCATGACCGAGGACGGCACCGGCCGCCGCTTCAACGCCACCCCGCACACCATGGCGCTCGTCGAGTAGCGGCGGCCGTCCCCGGCGGATCAGGGCACCAGCGGGTCCTCCGGGGCCAGCGCGGCGGCGATCCGGCCCGCGACCACCTGGGCCATGTTCCCGTCGGCGGTCGTCGCCGTCTTCGTCGCCGAGACCGCGATCGCGAGCCGCTTCGACGGCAGGTACGCCTGGAGCGCCGCGTAGCCGGAGAAGGACGGGTTCTGGAGCAGCCAGCCGCCGGAGACGATGACCCCGAGCCCGAAGTGCCGCTCCGGGGTCTGCTTCAGGCAGATCGAGGCCGGGCAGGTCTTCGTCGGCGTGCCGAGTCCGACCGTCCCGGGGTCCAGCAGGACGCGGTAGGAGCGCGGGCCGATCAGCTCGCCGCTGCCGATGCCCCGCGCCGAGCGGGCCATGTCGCAGACGGTGCTGGTGATGACCGCGCCCGGGCCGGTGGTCCACGAGGGGTTCCAGAAGGTGGACTCCTCGTAGAACCCCCGGTCCGAGGTGAAGGCGTGCAGCGCCGGGGCGGGGATCTCGGGCGTGAAGGAGTTCCGGGTCGCGTCGAGCCCCAGCGGGCCGGTCACCAGCTCCCGCACCAGGTGGTCGATCCGGGTGCCGGTGATCCGTTCCAGGGCCCGGCTCAGCAGCAGGTAGTTGGCGTGCGAGTAGCTCCAGTTGGTGCCCGGGTCGTACCAGAAGTCGTGGGAGAAGGGGAAGGCGAGGAGCTCGTCGGGCGTCCACGCCTTGAAGGGGTGCGTGGACAGCTCGGCGCCGAACGCCGGGTCGGTGACGTAGTCGTGCAGGCCCGAGGTGTTGTTCGCCAGCATCCGCAGGGTGATCTCGCGGGCCCTCGGGACCTCCGGCAGCCAGCGCTCCACCGTGTCGTCGAGGCGGACGCGGCGCTGCTCGACCAGCCGCAGCAGGGCCGTCCCGATGTGGGCGAAGGCCACGGAACCGGCCCGGAAGCGCATGTCGGGCTCGGCCGGGACGCCCGTCATCGACTCGCCGAGCGCCCCGGTGACGACCTCCCGCCCGTCCACCGTGACGCGCAGCAGGACGGCGTTCAGCCGCAGGTCCTTCCGGGCCTTGCGGGCGACGTCGAGGACGCGCCGGGCGTCCCCGGAGAGCGGGCCGGGCGTGCGCGCGCACGCCTCGGAGCCGTGCCGGGGAGCGGGTGCCGGGGCGGCGACGGAGGCCGACGG
>NZ_BNBS01000163.1 GCF_014656075.1 Streptomyces hydrogenans | reverse complement strand
ACGTCGGGGGCGCGGCGGCGGGAGGCGCGGCGTCCCGGGGCGCGGTGGCGGGGGGCGGGGTCGGCGGGGGGCCCACCGGAGGGGCGGCCGGCAGCGGTGGCGGCACGGCCGCGGCGTCGGCCGGGCGGGGCGGAACCGCGTCCCGGGGGGTCGCCGGGCGGGAGGTGGTCGTGGTGGAGACCACGCCGTGCCGGACCTCCTTGACCCACGACGAGAGCAGCAGCGGGCGCTTGTCGGCGTCGGCCGCCGTGATGGCCAGCACCTTGCGGCGCTGGTCCTCGGGCAGCCCGGCGATCTGCGGCACGGCGGCGAAGGCGGCCGCGAGCTGCTCGGGCGTGGCCGGCGGGGACTGCCCGCTCAGCAGGAAGTAGGCGATGGCCCCGAAGGCGTACCGGTCGGTGGCCGGGGTCCGCTTGCCCTCGAAGATCTCCGGCGCCGCGTAGCCCGGGGTGAACCACACCTCGGCGGTCTGGTGGTCGGCGGTCAGCTTGCTGAGGCCGAAGTCGACGAGGGTCGCCTGGCCGTGCTCGTCGACCATCACGTTGCCCGGCGAGAGGTCGCCGTGGACGACGGTCCGGCCGGACGGCGTGGCCTTGCCGGAGTGCAGCCAGTCGAGGACGTCGGCGAGCTGTTCGAGGGTCCGCATGACCTCGCGCCGTTCGGCGGGGGTGGCCAGCGTCCGCTCGGCGCGCCAGTCGCGCAGGTCGAGGCCGTCCACGTGGTTCATCACGAGGACGAGGGCCCGGCCCGTGAGGGTGCCGGACTCGCCGGGCGCGTGGATGGGCGAGCCCTGGAAGTGCTCGCGCACCCCGACGACCCCCGGCCGGCTGACGAAGCGCAGCAGCTCGGCCTGCTCGTTCCACTTGCGGCTGACCCGCTCGAAGATCTCCGGCGTGATCGTGGTCTTCGAGTCGAGGACCTTGACGACGACCGGCTCCGTACCGCCCGCGAGCTCGATCTCCGCGAGATAGAGCACCGCCTCGCCGCCGCGTCCGATGGAGCGGAGCAGCCGGTAGCGGTCCGGTGCGGAGTCGGGTCCGATGTGGTGTGCCGACTTGCTCAACTTTCCCCCAAGGCACAGTGAATGACAGGGGGTCAGCTTGCCGCTCCGGAGGAGCCGGGGTCAACCGAAGAACCCCCGCCCGCGAGAAGTGAAACCCCCTGGTTATCCCCCCGCGACCCCACCCCGCCCCGCCACCTTCCCCCGTTCGCGACCGCGCACGCACTCCGCACCGAGGAAGGGGCGCAAGCCGACAAAAGGGCGGTCGAAGGCAAGGGGCGCCTGTTGCTTCCGTGAAGCGATCGACGCGCGCCGACTAGAATGCCCGTCCGGTCGAAGGAGGGGGTCCGATGTCCTGGGACGAGTGGGAGAAGCTCAAGTCCGCCACCGGCGAGGGGCGGCCGACGGGGATGCGCCTGAACGGACTTGACGGAAATGGCGGAGCCGCCACGGGTTCGGCGGATCTGGTGGTGAACCAGGACGACCTCGGGGCGATCGGCCACGAGGCGTACCTGCTGCACGGACGGCTCTCCAGGGACGGCGACCACGCCCGGCCCTCGACCTTCGACGCGTCGATCGCCCTCACGAACGGCAACTTCACCAGCGGCTCGGAGCTTCTGAAGGTGCACGACCGGTGGAACAGCCAGCTGCGTACGCTCCTGGACGCCTGCGCCCGGATCTCCAACCACCTCGACTACAGCAAGTCCGCCCACGCCAAGGACGACGCGGACATCGGAGGCCGACTGCTCTCCACGTCCAAGATCGACGAGTACTTCAAGTAGAGGACCCGGGGGAATCGCCGTGCTGACATTCGAGGACGTCGTCAACGCGCCCGTCGCCAAGCTGAAGCAGGCCGCGGACGACTGGTCGGAGATGGCCACCAAGCTGAAGACGCTCGCCACCGACGCCCGCGAAGGCATGAAGGCCAAGACCGACAAGGCCCAGTGGCAGGGCGTCAACTCCGACGTCACCCGGCCCTTCGTCGCCAAGACGGCCAAGGAGTTCGAGGACGCCGAGGCGCAGGCGAAGGGCATCCAGCTGCTGCTCGCCGACGCCCACACCTCGTTCCTGGCGGCCAGGGACGCCCTTGTTCGGATCAGGGACGAGGAGGGCCCGGCGGCCGGCGTCCACGTCGACGCGAAGGGCAAGGTCACGCCGCGGCACGACCTGGAGAAGGACGTGACGGCGCGCCACGACCCGGATCAGGCGGGCTACGCCGAGGCCGTGCGGAAGCAGAAGGCGGCCGTGGTCTCCTGGCAGGCGAGGATCGACCGCCTCGTCGAGGACTGCGCCGACGCCGACGACTCGCTGCGGCGCGCGCTCGCGGCGAACGTGAAGGACGAGCACGACTTCACCGCCCCCACGTACAAGAGCCTCGACGAGGAGCAGGTGGCCCGGGCCGCGGAGCTGCTGAAGAAGGTCAGCGGCGAAGGCGGCACGGCGCGGAACGTGGCCGAGCTGAAGGAGCTCGAAGACCTCCTCGACGACAACCGGAACGACCCCGAGTTCGCGACCGGCTTCTACCGCTGGGTGGGCCCCGCGGCCACGCTCGACGCCTACGCGGAGATGTCGCTGAACTCCACGTCCCTCGGCCCGGCCGGCAAGGACCGCGTCGACATGGTCCGCAACATCCAGTCCGACATGGGCGCCATGCTCGGCCTCGCCACCCAGAAGTCGACCCCGAACCACCTCGACGCCGTGTGGACCAGCGAGCTGATGAGGTCCGGTCGCAAGCAGCTCGACGTCCAGGGCGTCGGCTTCTCGCAGATCTACGGCTACCAGGCCCTGAGCGGCCTCCTCCGGGACGGCACGTACGACAAGGACTTCCTGGTGTCCGTCGGCCGGGACATGGTCGCCATGGACCGGGAGAAGCCCGGCGTCTGGTCCGAGTCCCTGCCCAGGAGCATGGACCAGCGCATCAACCTCGACGAGACCGGCGGCAAGGGTTTCAACCCCCTCACCGGCCTCATGGAGGCGATGGCCAACAACCCGGAGGCCTCCGCGGCCTTCTTCGACGAGCAGCTCCGCTCGGACACGAACAAGGACGGCATCGTCACACTGGCGGACGAGGAGCTCACGGGCAAGGACGCGAAGAGCGTCGTCGACCACATGCTCGACAAGAAGCCCGCGGACGACTACTACGACACGGTCTCCGGCGGCGAGCAGCACCCCGGCCAGGCGGCCACCGGCAACGCCCTGGAGGCGGCGGTCACCGGCCGCGTCCCCGGCGACGAGAACGCCAAGCCCGTGGAACACACCAAGACCATGGCGAGCGTCATGGAGAAGGTGGTCGAGAAGATCGGCAACGCGCCGGAGCTCGTGACGGACGAAGGACCCCTGGGCGGTCTCTCCCCGAACTTCGGCAACATGGCGGCGGAGTACATGCCCGACCTCCAGGCGGCCGCGGAGAACGGCGCCGATCAGGCCATGCCGTTCGGTGAGATGGCGAAGTTCAAGAAGGACGAGATGGCCTTCTTCCTCGGCGCGGTCGGCCAGGACCCGGATGCGTACGGCGCGATCACCAACGCCCAGCAGGCGTACACGACCATGCTGGTGGCCGACGTCTTCCAGCACCCTGAGCGGCACGGCGATCCCGGTGACGCACTGCGGAACGCCGTCCATCCCGGAGGCGAGATCGCGGGAATCATGACGGAGGCGAGGGCCCAGGCCGTCCACGAGGCCAAGGCCCACGAGGCGGAGGAGTACAACAAGGGCACGGAAGAGAACGCGAAATGGACCAACCGCATCATCGACATGGTCGGCGGGAAGTACATCGAGATGATCCCCGTCGGTGGTGACGTCATCACCTGGATCAAGGAGGACGTCACCGAATCCGCGGTGGAGAGCGCCCAGCAGGACAAGTCGGAAGAGGCGCGGCGTGAGACGGGTCGGGATTACACGGCCTCCGAGGATGCGGCGAAGACCGCGGCTGCGGCCGCGGTCGACGCGGCCGCACGAGGTACCGGCCTCACTCCCGAGCAGATCGAGGAGTATCGGGGCGTTGCTTCCGTCGAAGCCGGTACCGCTCATTCCGTCGGGCGCGACCTGATTTCCAGTACCAAGGGGTAAGGAGCGATGCGCGTGCTTCGGCTCGTGAAGGCGGCCAGGGTCGCGGTTATCGGTGTGGTGGTGTCGGCGCTTCTGGCGGGCTGCTCGGAGAGCGCGCCGAAGGCGGTTCCGCACCTGCCCGAGCGCGTCTGCTGGGGTGCCTTCTCCGGAAGCGAGGTGGCCGCCCTCCTGCCGGAAGGGAAGAAGGTCACCGTCAGCAACGATGCTTTCGAGATGACTGACAGCCTGGACTCGGAGACCTGCAGTGTCGACGTCGACGGGGCCACCCGGTTCATGGCGAATGCCAGGCTCCAGGAATTCGAGCGCTCGATCGAATGGTCCTCCTGGGACTCGCGTGATCCCCGCCCTCTCGATGTGGGCAAGGGGGGTGTCATCTGGGACGGGGGCGGTGCCACGCACTTCGCCTGCGAGCCGTCGACGTCCCCGTCCGACCCGGGGAAGTACATCGCCCTGTACGTCCACACCCTCGGGGGAGTCGACAGGGAGAAGATCAGGAGCGCGGTGCCCGGGCTCCTGAAGGAGTTCATGACCTTCGCCCAGCGCGAGCTGAAGTGCCCCGGAGGCTCCGCCGGGCGGTAGCGGCTCGGTGCCGGGCGGTAACGGGGCCATTTCCGCACTCTGTGAGGATCGACACGAAACGGGCAAACGATCACGTTTGGCTGCGAGAGTGGGCCGCGAGCACCGATCCAGGCAGGGAGCACGTCCTTTGGCAGCCATCGCACGGTGGTTCATCCGGCACCGCCTCGTCGCCGTTCTCCTGTGGGTCCTCGCCCTCGTCGGAGTCGGGGGCGCCGCCGTCCTCGCCGGCAGCGCGTACTCCAACGACTACGAGGTGCCCGGCACCGAGTCGGGACGCGCCACCGCCCTCCTCGACCGGGGCTTCCAGGGGCTCGGCGGCGACACCGACACCATCGTCTGGCACACCGAGCGCGGCAGCGTCCGCGCCGACGCCGTGCAGGAGCGGATCGGGCCGATGCTGGCGGAGGTCGCCGACCTGCCGGGCGTGGCCGCCGTCACCTCCCCGTACGGGAACGCGGCGGCGCCCGGGCAGGTCAGCGAGGACGGGCGCACCGCCTACGCCACCGTGACCTTCCGCGAGCAGGCCGACGACATCCCCGTCGGCCAGGCACAGGACCTCGTCGACACCGCGAAGGCCGCCGGGACCGACGGACTCCAGGTGGAGCTCGGCGGCAGCGCCGTCGCCCTCACCGAGAAGCCCGGCGGGCACATCGCCGAGGCCGTCGGCGTGGCCGTCGCCGCCGTCGTCCTCTTCCTCGCCTTCGGGTCGCTCGCCGCCTCCCTGCTGCCCATCGCCACCGCCCTGGTCAGCGTCGGCATCGCCTACTCCGGGATCGTGCTCCTCGGGCACGTCATGACCGTCGCCGACTTCGCCCCGATGCTCGGCATGCTCATCGGCCTCGGCGTCGGCATCGACTACGCGCTCTTCATCGTCACGAGGCACCGCAAGGGGCTGAAACGCGGTCTCGGGGTCGCCGAGGCCGCCGAGACCGCCGTCGCCACCACCGGCAGGGCCGTGGTCTTCGCCGGCGCGACCGTCTGCATCGCCCTCCTCGGCATGCTGATCCTCCGGCTGAGCTTCCTCAACGGCGTCGCCATCGCCGCCTCCCTCACCGTCGTCCTCACCGTCGCCGCCTCCGTCACCCTGCTGCCCGCGCTGCTCTCCCTCATCGGCATGCGCGCCCTCTCCCGGCGCGAGCGGCGCGCCCTCGCCGAGCACGGCCCGCAGCCCGAGCTGCCCACCGGCTTCGCCGCCCGCTGGTCCGCCTTCGTCGAGCGCCACCCCAAGCTCCTCGGCGCGGTCGCCGCCGTCGTCATGGCCGTCCTCGCGCTGCCCACCCTCTCGCTCCACCTCGGCACCTCCGACCAGGGCAACAACCCGGCGAGCGCCACCACCCGGCAGGCGTACGACCTCCTCGCCGACGGCTTCGGCCCCGGCGTCAACGGCCCCCTCACCCTCGTCGCCGACCTCGACGGCGCCGACGACCGGGTCGCCCTCGACCAGCTCCCGGCCGCGCTCGGCGCCACCAAGGGCGTCGCCTCGGTCTCGCCGGTCACCTACAACGGCTCCGGCGACACCGCCTTCCTCACCGTCGTCCCCGACTCCTCGCCGCAGTCGAAGGACACCAGCGAGCTCGTCGACCGGCTCCGCCAGGACGTGATCCCGGCCGCGGAGACCGGCACCTCCCTGGACGTCCACGTCGGCGGCATCACCGCCTCCTACGACGACTTCGCCGAGATCATCGTCGGCAAGCTGCCGCTCTTCGTCGGTGCCGTGGTCGCCCTCGGTTGCCTGCTCCTGCTGCTCGCCTTCCGGTCCATCGGCATCCCGCTGAAGGCCGCGGTCATGAACATCGCGGCCGTCGCCGCCGCCTTCGGCATCGTCGTCGCGATCTTCCAGTGGGGCTGGGGCAGCGAACTCCTCGGCCTCGGCAGCTCCGGCCCGATCGAGCCCTTCCTCCCCGTGATCATGGTCTCGGTGCTCTTCGGCCTCTCCATGGACTACCAGGTCTTCCTGGTCAGCCGGATGTACGAGGAGTGGCTGGAGACCGGCGACAACCGGCGGGCCGTCCGGGTCGGCCTCGCCGAGACCAGCCGGGTGATCAACTCCGCCGCGGTCATCATGATCTCGGTCTTCCTCGCCTTCGTCCTCTCCGGCGACCGGGTCATCGCGATGTTCGGCATCGCCCTCGCCGCCGCCGTCGCCCTGGACGCCTTCGTCCTGCGCACCCTCCTCGTCCCCGCCCTCATGCACCTGCTCGGCGGCGCCAACTGGTGGCTGCCCCGGAGCCTCGACCGGATCCTGCCCCGGATCAGCATCGAGCCGCCGGAGTGCCGGGTCGCCGCGGACACCCGTGCGAAGATCCCGGGGCAGCGCGTGACCGCACCGACCACGGAGGAGAACGAGGATGTTCGCGACATCGCTGGGTGACGGCGCCGAACTGCGGCCCCTGGAGCCCTGGCAGGCGGAGGAGTTCCTCGCCCACATGGACCGCGGCCGCGCCTTCGTCGGCGAGCACATCGGCCTCGCCGACGTCGTCCACGACCTCGACTCCGCCCGCGCCTTCCTCCAGGGCTACGCCGACAAGACCGCGCACGACGCCGGACGCCTCTACGGCATCTGGACCGACGGCACCCTCGTCGGCGGCGTCATGTTCCGCACCATGGACGTGGCCGCCGGCAACGCCGAGGTCGGCTGCTGGCTGGAGCCCTCCGCCGCCGGCCGCGGCCTGGTCACCCGTGCCTGCCGCACGATCATCGACTGGGCCGTCGAGCGGCGCGGGATCCACCGCGTCGAGTGGTACGCCTCCACCGCGAACACGGCCAGCACCGCCGTCGCCCGCCGCCTCGGCATGACCAGGGAGGGCGTCGTCCGCGAGAACTACACCCACCGCGGCATCCGCACGGACACCGAGATCTGGGCCGTCCTCGCCCCCGAGTGGCGCGCCGCCCGGACCGCCTGAGGCCCCCGGGAGGTACCTCGGGGAGTCCCTAAGGCACCCCCGGGCCCTCCCTAAGGCCCCCCGTACCCCGAACATGCGGCACTCGCCCGATGCCCCCGCACCGGCTGGGCGAGGAAGGTAGAGGCATCGCAAGGAGCGATACCGACACCACAGCCCAGGGAGCACCCCATGTTCGCGTACGAACTCCACCGCACCGCCCACGCCGAGCTGGTCCGCGAGGCCGCCGCCCAGCGCCTCGGCCGCGAGGCCGCCCGCGCCGCCAAGGCCGCCCGCCGGACCGGCCGCCACGAACCCGAGGGGCGGGTGAGCACCGGCAAGGACCGCTACACCACGGTCGCGTGACCCCCGTATGAGCGACCCGCTGGGCGCCTGTGCGATGCTCGGCGCCGTGGAGACCAGGTCCGTCAGTCCCGTCTTCGTCGGCCGCGCCGGCGAACTCACCGCCCTCACCGAGGCGCTCTCCCGCGCGACCGCGGGAGAGCCCCAGGCGCTGCTCGTCGCCGGTGAGGCGGGCGTCGGCAAGACCCGGCTCGTCGAGGAGTTCCGCGACGCGGCCTGCGACGCCGACGCCTTCGTCGCCCTCGGCGGCTGCGTGGAGCTCGGCGCCGACGGACTGCCCTTCGCTCCGTTCTCCGCCGCCCTGCGGACCCTGCGCCGGCGCCTCCCCGAGGAGCTCAGCGCCGCCGCCGACGGGCACGAGGGCGAACTCGCCCGGCTGCTCCCCGAGCTCGGCGACCCCGGCGGCTCCGACGCCGGCGACGAGGACGCCACCGCCCGACTCTTCGAGCTCACCGTCCGCCTCCTGGAACGGCTCGCCGCCGACCGCACCCTCGTCCTCGTCCTGGAGGACCTGCACTGGGCCGACACCTCCACCCGCCACCTCCTCACCTACCTGCTGCGCACCCTGCGCCGCGGCCGGATCGTGGTCGTCGCCACCTACCGCGCCGACGACATCCACCGCCGCCACCCGCTGCGCCCCCTCCTCGCCGAACTCGACCGGATGCGCACCATCCGCCGCATCGAGCTCTCCCGCTTCACCCGCACCGAGGTGCACCGCCAGCTCACCGGCATCCTGGCCGCCGAGCCCGCGCCCGGCCTGGTCGACGAGATCTTCGACCGCTCCGACGGCAACGCCTTCTTCGTCGAGGAGCTCGTCGCCTCCCGCTCCTGCGGCGACGGCACCGGCCCGCTCAGCGACTCACTCCGCGACCTGCTCCTGGTCCGCGTCGAGACCCTCCCCGAGGACGCCCAGCGGGTCGCCCGGATCATCGCCGAGGGCGGTTCCAGCGTCGAGCACGGGCTCCTCGCCGCCGTCTCCCGCCTCGCCGAGGACGACCTCATCGAGGCCCTGCGCGCCGCGGTCGGCGCCAACATCCTGCTCGCCGCCCCCGACGGCGACGGCTACCGCTTCCGCCACTCCCTGGTCCGCGAGGCCGTCAGCGACGACCTGCTGCCCGGCGAGCGCTCCCGCCTCAACCGCCGCTACGCCGAGGCGCTGGAGGCCGACCCGGGCCTCGTCCGCCCCGACGAGCGCGCCACCCGGCTGGCCACGTACTGGTACCACGCCCACGACCCGGCCAAGGCCCTCCCCGCCGTCCTCGACGCCTCCGTCGCCACCCGCAAGCGCCACGCCTACGCCGAGCAGCTCCGCCTCCTCGAACGCGCCATGGAACTCTGGGACGAGGCCCCCGCCGAGGTCCGCGCCGGCCTGCGCCCCATCGACTACGCCGAGTCCTACCCGGCCTGCGGCTGCGACCCGGACACCACCCCGCTGCGCCACCTCGACCTGCTCGCCGAGGCCGCCGTCGCCGCCCGCCTCTGCGGCGAACGCGAACGCGCGCTCAAGATCGGCAGGATGGCGCTCCGCGTCCTCGACGGCGACGACGAGAACGACCCCCTGCGCGCCGCCTGGTTCTGGGCCGAACAGGCCCGGCTCCAGTCCAACCTCGGACGCGGCGACGGCTGGACCGAGATCTCCCGGGCCCAGGAGCTCGTCAAGGGGCTGCCGCCCTCCGCCGTCCACGCGGTCGTCCTCGCCGGCGCCGCCGGCTGGGGCATGCTCCGCAAGCCCGGCCCCGACGCCCTCGCCGCCGCCGAGCGCGCCGTCGAGTACGCCCGCCTGGTCAAGGCCGAGGCGACCGAACTCAACGCCCGCCTCACCCTCGGCACCATCATGGTCGCCGCCGGCGACCGCGAGGCCGGCCTCGCCGAGATGCACGCGGTCCGCGAACGGACCACCGCCCTCGGACAGTTCCACGAGGCCGCCCGCGCCCACATCAACCTCGCCTCCGCCCTGGAGTCCCTCGGCCGCTCCGCCGAGGCCGTCGCACTCGCCGACGCCGGCCTCGAACTCGCCCGCAGGCGCGGCCTGGTGGAGTCCGCCGGCTGGATCCGCGGCAACAAGGCCGAGTCCCTCCACTCCCTCGGCCGCTGGGACGAGGCCCGGACCGAGGCCGAACGCCTCCTCTCCTCCGCCACCAGCACCAAGCCCCGCGCCTCCGCCCACCTCCGGCTCGCCCAGATCGCCGTCGCCCGCGGTGAGACGGCCGGCGCCCACCGCCACCTCGACGAGGCCCGCGCGGTCTACGGCACCCGCGATCCGATCCCGCAGTACACCCTCCCGCTGGCCGGCATCGACGCCGCCGCGGCCGCCGCCGAGGGCCGCCTCGCCGATGTCCGCGCCCGTCTCGTGGCCGCCGCCGACGCCGGTTTCCCGCCCGGCACCCACCGCTACGCCTGGCCCCTCGTCCTCGCCGCCGTCACCGCCGAGGCCGCCCCCCTCGGCCTGCCCGCCGCCGAGGAGGGCCGCGCCGAGGCGCTGGCCGTCGTCCGCCGCGCCGTCCGCGCCCTCGCCGCCCCCGCCCCCGTCTGGACCGCCCACGCCACCCAGGTCGCCGAGGAACTGGCCCGCGCCGAGGGCCGGGAGACCGCCGCCCGGTGGGCCGAGGCCGTCGACGCGTGGGCCCCGCTCGACCAGCCCTACCCGCTGGCCCGGGCCCGCCACCGGCTCGCCGACGCCCTCCTCACCGAGGGCGGCCGGCGCGAGGAGGCCACGGCCCTGCTCCGGCAGGCCCACGCCACCGCCGTCGCCCTCGGCGCCCGCCCGCTCCGCGAGGACGTCGAACTGCTCGCCGCCCGCGCCCGCGTCGCCCTCACCGCCGACCCCGGCACCCCGGAGACGGAGCCCGGGAGCGACGCCTTCGACGCCTTCGGCCTGACCCCCCGCGAACAGGACGTCCTGGGCCTGGTCGCGGCCGGCCGCACCAACCGGCAGATCGCCGAGGAGCTGTTCATCTCACCGAAGACGGCCAGCGTCCACGTCTCCAACATCCTCGCCAAGCTCGGCGTCTCCGGCCGCGGCGAGGCCGCCGCGATGGCCCACCGCCTGCACCTCCTCGACACCCCCCGCTGACCCCGCGCCCCGGCCCCGTACGGCACGCCCCCGGGCCGGGGCCGTCATCTCACGTCGAGCCGCAGGATCCGGTCGTCCCCCGTCTCCGGGGTGCCCCGGCCGTCCGTCTCGCTCGTCACCAGCCACAGCCCTCCGGACCCGTCCGCCAGGACCGTCCGCAGCCGCCCGTACTCCCCGCCCAGGAACGCCTCCGGCTCGCCGGACCGCTCCGCCCCCGACAGCGGGATCCGCCACAGCCGCTCGCCCCGCAGCCCCGCCATCCACACCGCTCCCCGGGCCCAGGCGATCCCGCTCGGCGATGCCTCCGAGGTCGGCCACTGCGCCACCGGATCCACGAAACCGGCCTTCCCGGCCGTCCCCTCGACCTCCGGCCAGCCGTAGTTCCGCCCCGGCTCGACCAGGTTCAGCTCGTCCCACGTGTTCTGCCCGAACTCGGCCGCCCACAGACGGCCTTCGGCGTCCCACGCGATCCCCTGCACGTTCCGGTGGCCGTACGAATAGACCACCGAGTCCGCGAAGGGATTGCCGGGCGCCGGCTTCCCCTCCGGGGTCATCCGCAGGATCTTCCCGCCGAGCGACGCCCGGTCCTGCGCCAGCCCGGTCTCGCCCGTCTCGCCCGTCCCCGCGTACAGCATCCCGTCCGGCCCGAAGGCGATCCGCCCGCCGTTGTGGATCGTGCCCTTGGGGATCCCGGTGAGCACCGGCTCCGGAGCGCCCAGCCGGTCGCCGGCCCCGCCTCCGTACCGCATCCGCACGATCCGGTTGTCCGACTCCGCGGTCAGGTACGCGTACACCCACCCCTCGCGCACGGCCAGGCCCATCAGCCCGCCCTCGCCGCCGGGCACCACGCCCGGGACCTCGCCCAGCGAGCGCTTCGCCCCGCTCCGCCCGTCCACCCGGGTCACCGTCCGGTCGTCCCGCGAGGAGACCAGCAGGTCGCCGCCGGGCAGCGCCGCGAGCCCCCACGGCGAGCGCAGCCCCTCGGTGAGCGTCCCCGCCACCGTCACCCGCCCCTCACCTGCGGCGGGCGCGGACGCGGACGGCCCCGGGCCGGACGAGCCGGACGCCGACGCGGACGGCGGCGTCCCGCCCCGCGGCCCGGTGTCACCGCCCGGGGAACAGCCCGCCGCGAACAGCAGCGCGGCGGCCGCACCCCCCAGGGCCTTCAGCACAGCAGGACGGCTCATGATCCGGTTCCCCTTCGACGTCGACGACGGAAGAGCGTGCGAGCGGCATCCCTTCCACTCTTGATACACCGCTCGCGCCGATCGAGTTCCCGCCTCCGGCCGACTTTCTCGGATCTTCTCGCACGTCCCCTCGAAACCGCAGGTCAGGGCGGTGCTAGTCCCAGGACTCCCGGGCGGCCGGCAGCGCCGCGAGCTCCGCCAGGTCCCCGGCCGTGAGCCGCAGCGCCGCCGCCCCGGCGTTCTCCACCGCCCACCGCTCCCGCTTCGTCCCCGGCACCGGCACCACGTGCCGCCCCTGCGCCAGCACCCACGCCAGCGCCACCTGCGCCGCGGTCACCCCGTCGCCGTGGCGCGCGGCCACCCGCCGCAGCCCGGCCACCAGCGGCTGGTTCGCGGCCATCATCTCGGCGGTGAAACGGGGGTGCCGGGCCCGCGGGTCGTCCGGCTCGAAGCCGCCGCCCGGGGTCAGCGTCCCGGTCAGGAAACCGCTGCCCAGCGGCATCGCCGCGAGCATCCCGATCCCGCGCGCCGCGCACCAGGGCAGCAGCCGCGCCAGCGCCTCCGGCGCCCACACCGACAGCTCGGCCTGCACCGCCGCCACCGGGAACACCTGCTGCACCCGGGTCAGCTGACGGATCGTTCCCTCGTACAGATCGCCGGTCCGCGAACGCCGGGTACGCCGCACCCCGACCGCGCTCAGGCCGAGCGCCCGCACCTTGCCCGCCGCCACCAGGCCCGCCATGGCCCCCCAGGTCTCCTCCACCGGGACCTCCGGGTCCGCGCGATGGAGGAGGTACAGGTCGAGGACGTCCGTCTGGAGCCGCCGCAGGGACGCGTCGCAGGCTCGGCGGACGTACTCGGGCCGTCCGTTGGCCACCACGTGCCCGTCGCCGACGAGCAGCCCGCACTTCGTCGACACGAAGACCTCCGCCCGGCGCTCCTTCAGCGCCCGCCCCAGCAGGAGCTCATTGGTGAACGGCCCGTACATGTCGGCCGTGTCGAGCAGGCTCACCCCGGCGTCGAGGGCCGCGTGCACGGCCCGCAGCGAGCGGTCGCCCCGCTGTTCCGAGCGGCCGTAGGCCCAGTTCATCGGCATGCAGCCGAGGCCGATGGCCCCCACGTCGAGCGCCGTCGCCCCGATAGTCCTGCGCTCCACGTGCCGCTACCCCTCCTTGTGCCGCCCCCCAAAGTAACCAATGGCGTGCGGGTTTCTTCGCATAGCCTCCCGGTCATGACACTCGCACCCACCACCGCCGACGTGTGGCTTCCGATCCCCGCCGACGAGATCGACGGGCTGCCCGACCCGGGCGCGTCGGGGCTGAACTACCGCTTCTGGGACGGCGGGGCCGACTTCCCGGCCGATCCCGCCGACTGCGCCTTCTACGTCGTCCCGTACATGAAGGGCTCCGCGATCGCGGTCCGGCCGCTCGCCGCGATGACCTCGCTGCGCGTCGTCCAGACCCTCTCCGCCGGCATCGACCACGTCGTGCCCGGGCTCGGTTCGCTCGGTTCCGGCGTCTCGGTCTGCAACGCCAAGGGCGTCCACGAGGCCAGCACCGCCGAGCTCACCCTCGCCCTGATCCTCGCCTCCCTGCGCGGCATCCCGCGCTTCGTGCGGGGCCAGGACGCCGAGGAGTGGCGGGACGGCTTCTACCCGGCGCTCGCCGACAAGTCCGTCCTGATCGTCGGGTACGGATCGATCGGCTCGGCGATCGAGGACCGGCTCGCGCCCTTCGAGTGCGCGCGGGTGGCGCGCGTCGCACGCTCCGCGCGCACCACGGCCCGCGGCCCCGTGCACGCCCTGGCCGATCTGCCCGCCCTGCTGCCCGAGGCCGACGTGGTGGTGCTCTCCACTCCGCTCACGCCGGATACCCGGCACCTGGCCGACGCGGGTCTCCTGGCCCGGATGAAGGACGGGGCGCTGCTCGTCAACGTCGCCCGCGGCCCGGTGGTCGACACGAACGCCCTGCTCAAGGAGGTGGAGAGCGGGCGGATCACGGCGGCGCTCGATGTGACCGACCCGGAACCGCTGCCGGCCGGACACCCGCTGTGGCACGCTCCCGGTGTGCTCCTCACGCCCCATGTGGGCGGTTCCACTTCGGCGTTCATGCCGCGGGCGAAGCGGCTGATCGCGGCGCAGGTCGGGCGGTTCGCGGCGGGGGAGGAGCTCGCGAACGTGCTCCGCACCACCTGAGCCCCGCCGCCCGGAGCCGTCCGGCCGTGCGCGCCCCCGCCGCGCGCCGCCCGCAAGCCCCCCGGTAGTCACGGAGAGTACTGCGACCCTGTCCCTGAGTGACGGTCCTGGTGTATCGTCCCGGATCGGGGGACTGCGTCGTGTACGGGCTGACGCTGGGGAGCGAAGTGACGGGTCATCAGATGCCGAGGGGGGTGACGGGTGAAGCACGGCCGACGGACCATCGGTCCGGCGCGGCGACGCCGCCGACGCCTCTCCCGCGCCTCGCTGCCGGTCTCGCGCGGTCGGTGCCGGACCAGGCCGCGCCCCACCGCGCGGAGTGCCTGGACGGCACGCCGCCGCACACCGACGCCACGGGCCTGCCCCGCGTCCCGGACGCCTGCCCCGACGGCGGCACCGGGGCGCCGCGGCCGGCGGACGCCGTCCC
>NZ_BNBS01000162.1 GCF_014656075.1 Streptomyces hydrogenans | reverse complement strand
GTCCGCGAGCTCGGCCTCATCTGAGCCCACCCGTCCGGCGGACGGAGTCCGTCGCAGGCTACGGCTGGACGGTCGACTGGGCGGTCAGTAGACCTTTTTCACCCTGCCGGCACAGGATGAAAAAGGTCTAGTGAACTCTTTCACCTCGCTCACCGATCGGGTGACGGGTCTGAGGTGTATACGCAGGTCAGACCTCCCTGGCTGCCCTCGGCGAGGCTCGAGTTGAGAACGCTCAGTGCTTCCGCAAGCCGCGAACCTAGACAGACTCCGCGACCGCCGCCCGCACGGCATCGCGAGCAGGCTTTCATCTGCGTCGGGGGACCTTACGGGTCGACTCTGTGCCAAGGTTGCCGCCGGCGATCAGGCAGTCCTTGCCGAATGGCCACAGCTCCCGCTCAACGAACAGGCGCGAAATCAGCATCAAAGGTTTGAGGAGCGCGTGGTCTCGAATGGCGTGTTCTTCGGGGAGCCAGTGGTGGGTCCTGCGGTCATGATCCCGCCGCAGTGAAAGCGTCCTTCCCCTCGATGTACGAGCAAGACCGGACGGACAGAACGTGGTCTTGGACGATGAGAACCTGGGGCTCGCCCAGCCTTGGCCCGTGGGCTGGTAAGCCGCCGGAGAGTCTGGCTACGCCGAGCCGCGTGGCCGTTTCGAGGCTCTTGCAGAAGTCGCAGCGTGAACCGGGGCGTCCTGTGCCCACGCCTAGAGGCGGGACCAGAAGGACTTCTTCGCCCCGGCGCTCTCATCACTCACCTGCGGGCCAAGAGAAGGCGCTGCTCTCGGCCCGCAGGTGAGTGATCCGGTGGCGTGCAGCAGCGACGGCACAGGCAATGACGATGCCTGTCAGGCTTCCGAAGAGGAGGCCGCCGATGGGGTCGCTGTCATCAGCCCACGAGGTGGCGACAGCGGAAACGCACCAGCCCACGCCGACGGCCAGGGCGATGCGGTCGCCGGAGAGCATGCGCCAGGCAGACCGGCGGTGGGAGCGTTTCGTCAACCAGATCTCCACAGGGACGAAGACAGCAACGAGAACACGCCAGGCGATCATCATCGAGGTTCAGCTTTCTTGGCTGGAATTTCAGCGGCTGATGTCAGTTCCGGGGCTACGAACCGAGGACGACTTCTGTCCGGTTGGCCAAACACGTCATCACCGGGCTAGTCCCGCCCTGAGGGCGATCGCGCACAACTGGCGTGCCGGCCCAGTCAGGTTCTGACCCACGGGCCAGACGGCCCTCAGTGAGCGGTGAATGCTCAGGCCTGAGACGGTCACCGTGGTCAGCGAGCGGGTCCGCAGTTCCTGGGTGACGGCTAGCGAGCTGAGCACGGCAGGGGCCAGGCCCGAGACAGCCGCACTCTTGATCGCCGCGGTCGAGGACAGTTCGAACCATGCGTCGGGCTGCCAGTCGGGCAGGTGTTTCCGCAAGGCCCTCTCAAACGCGATGCGGGCGCCGGACCCGGCTTCCCTGTGCAGCAAGGTCTCGGCCGCGAGTTCTTCGACGGTGATGGTGGTACGCCGGGCCCATGGGTGCTCCGGCGCGGTGACCACCAGGAGTTCATCCCGCGCCACGGTCGTGCTGTCGAGGTCCGACGGACGGCTCGGGCTCTCCATGAACCCGAGGTCCGCCCGGCCCGCGGCGACAGCGGCACCGACGTCCGACGAGTTGCAGGCAGCCAGCGTCACTGCGGTCTGCGGGCTCTGCGCGCGCAGTTCCTTCAGCCACTTTGGGAAGAGGTACTCCATGATCGTATGGCTGGCCGCCACCTGCAAATGCCCGTCCCGGTCGGCACGGACGCGCGCGATCCCGGCGTCCAGGCGCTGCGCCGCCTCGATCACGTCGCGCGCCAACACCGTGATCATGTCGCCTGCGGCGGTGGGGGCAGAGCCCAGGCTGCTGCGACGCAGCACAGGAGCTCCGACCAGTCGCTCCAGGTAGCGGATGCGGGAGCTCGCGGATGGCTGGCTAATGCCGTGTGCAAGGGCGGCTCGTCCCAGGCTGCCGAGCTCGACGACGCTGAGCAGCAGGTCGAGGGCCTGAAGGTC
The DNA here is from genome assembly GCF_014656075.1 of Streptomyces hydrogenans. Taxonomy (GTDB): domain Bacteria; phylum Actinomycetota; class Actinomycetes; order Streptomycetales; family Streptomycetaceae; genus Streptomyces; species Streptomyces hydrogenans. The sequence continues at coordinate 12,772 of NZ_BNBS01000162.1, read as the reverse complement.
GGGGACACGGGTCGATATACGCATGGGTACGCCTGGTGGTCGTGGACGCCGGCGGCTCCGTAGGGATGTCGCGGGCTGTCGTTGGGTGGGGCCGGGCCGGGGTTGTCCTGGGCTGGACACGCCCTGCCGAGGATGGGCGGGAGCACGGTGCTCCTCCCTGGAGCGAGCTGGACTTGATACAGCTAGACAGGTCTCAGCCGGATATGTCAAGAATGGCACCTATGTCGACACCTGCACAACCTGATATGGCACTCACCTTCGGCATCCAGTAGGGGCACATCTAGATGGGTAGAATGATGAGCATGGAATTCGGATCGCAACCCACTTCGATGACCCCCATGTCACCGCCGCCCGGCGATCTGGCGGCCCTCGTCAGCGAGGAAGGGAGCTGGGTACGGCAGAGCCTCGCCCACGGCGACTTCGAAGCGTGGCACTTCATCCTGCACGGCTCCGTGGGGGCCGCTCCTACGTACGTCGTCGTCCGTCCGGCGCCGGGCGGGGACCCCGCAGCCGTGGCCCGGGGGGTGACGACAACCGTCCTGCGCGAGGTGCGCCCCTCGGAAGCCGCCAGTCTCGTCCGCGACAACGAACACGAAGTGCAGAAGTATCCCCGCGCCCATCAGGTGGACAACCTCCTCGCCTCAGCTCGGAGGCCGAGCGGCCCCTACCTCGCGGCACTCGCTCTGCGTTATGAGCGGCTCGCCGCCGCCGGGGACCGCTCCCCGGTCCGCCGGCTTGTCGACATCACCGCTCTGCCGCTCGGCACGGTGAAGTCACACCTCCAGCTCGCCCGCCGCAAAGGGTTCCTCGAAGCGGTCGGCGCCAAGGCCGGAGGGCGCGCCACCGAAGCCGCCCACCGGGTACTTGCCCGTGCCGAAGAGGATGCCGCAACCGGATCCACGGAGGACCGCTCCTGACCGCCCTGTCGGTGACCGCAGGCGTCAGTAGCGATGGGTGCCGCGTACGGAATTCCGCTTCTCCCGCTCCGCTTCTTCCCGTGGGAGGGCGCAGAGCTACAGCGCGACCTCGACGGTGTTACGTGTGCCCCATCGGTTGATCCGGTGGCATGTGGCCATCGCGTAGAGGTATAGGGGACGCAAGATGAGGGTTCTCCAGAGCGCAGCCAGGGGGGCTAGCGCGAACAGGATAAGCGTCTGCCGGGTGGTCATGTCGGAGCGCTGTACGGTGAACAGCCGCAGCGCCATCAGGTAGCTCATCAGAGTCGCGATGAGGAGCCCGGAGGCGAGCAGGGTGCCGACGTGTCCGCGCAGATCGTCGTCGACGAGGACAATCACGGGGATGGCCAGGCCCAGGAGCATGTGGACGTACTCGCATACGGTCGTCCAGAACACGATGCCACCAACGGGCATGTAGCGCAGCCACCACAGGTGCCGCACGGTAGTGCCGCGCATCCATCGCAACTGTTGCCGCAGGTAGTGGCGTGGCCGTTCGGGGGCGAGGGTGAACACCAGCGAGGACGGCTGGTGGACGGTGTCGCCGGCGAGCAGACTGTAGAAGGTCAGCATGGAGTCGTCGTTCATCTGCATGGGCCTGCCCCGGAATGTCTCGTTCTCGTAGGTTCCAGCGGCGTCACGGACGATTCCGGCACGGTAGAAGGCGAGGGTGCCGGAGTTGATGGTGACCCTGCCGAGGACGGACTGGGCGCTGCGCAGCCCTCGAGTGAAGGGGAGATAGAGCAAGTTGATCATTCTGGTCAAGGGGTTCGCGTCGTGGTTGAGCACAAGGACCTGACCAGCGACGGAGGCGACCTTCGAGTCCGCGAAGGGCTTCAGGCCCTCCTTGATCGCTTCGCGGTCGAGAACGGAGTCACTGTCGAGTGTGACGAAGATGTCGGCATCGTCGTCGGCGAGAACCGTCATCTGGGCGTGACGTTTACCGCGGTTCGGGGTCCGGGTCCAGGTGGCTTCCGGCATGCCGGGCGCCCTGGTCAGAGCGAGAAACTCTGTACGTACGCCGCTGTAGGTGAGGGGAGCCCCTGTGTCGTCGACCGACCCGTCGTCGACGACATGGATCCGCTGGACGGGGCGGGACTGGCGGAGGATCGAGTGCAGGCAGGCCCGCAGAGCGTGCGGATCCTCGTTGTAGACGGGGACCTGGACGGTCACGGTGAGCACGTCGACGATGCGCCTGTCAGTGGGAGTGGTTTCCCTGGGCCGTTCAAGCCAGGAAACGGGAACCCACCACAGCAGGAGGAAGGAGACCAGCCAGGGCAGGGCCAAACCGTCGTCCTGATGGCCGGTCCATGATGCTGCGAGTCTCACGGCGTGTGCCACGCCCCAGGCGAGGAAGGCCGTGAGAGGCAGCACCCCGAGCAGGGCGAGTGTGCGTGAGGATGCGTGCCGGGCGCGGGGTGGCTCCGTCTCGTCGACACAGGACGGGGCGCGCCAGGTCCGAAGTGTCCCGACGGGTCCGGGGAACAGCTGTGAACGTGGCTCAGGAGGGAGGGCTGGGTGTCGGAATGTCACTGTTCAACGGGGCCCTTGCCGCGCCGGAACGCCAGACGTACGACTATCGATCCGACGGCTATGGCGCCGACGCTCACGACGACAAGCCAAAGCTGGCCGGTTGCCAGGCCCGTCGCGGCGAGGGTGCCGCCTGGAGCGGTGGCGGAGGCGTAAGGCATGAAAGCTCCTTTTCTCAGGGACGGTGGGGAGCACGGGTGCGCGCCGCAGGGCCGACAGAGAGCCTGGGAAGAGTTTTCCGTCGGGCTCGGTACGGGCGGCCAGTCACACAGCTGGATTCCACGCGGGAGCGCGTGCCTCGGACTACATCTGGGCCGACTTCCCGTTTGGCGGCAAACAAACTCTATTTCTCAAATGACTCTATGGGTATCCCCTATGTCTTTATGTACCCATAATGTGGTTCTATGGGCCGGGGAATCGAGTCGGGTCACTGAGCCGTTTTCATCCTGAATAGTTGCAGGTCAGCAGGGTGTGGACGGCTTGGGCGAGGTGCTGATGCGGCGGGTGGAGCATCGGGTGCGGCGGAGGATGCGCCAGGACTTCAGCTGGGCGAAGGCCCGTTCGCCAGGAGCTCTGAACTGGGCGTGGTCGCGGTTGAACTGCTGGTAGTGGTCGGGTTGTTCGCGGTGGTGGTAGTAGGGGGTGCGGAAGATGGCGCCGGTGCCCTGGTAGGCGCGGTCTGCGAGGACGAGGATCTGCCGGGTCAGGCAGCCTGGACGACGGCTGTGAGCCCGGGTCGCGGTCAGATCGTGGGTACGGGCCCGGTGTCGCGCGGGAGAACCACAGCGGTGTGCCGTCGGAGCGGGCGATGACCTGCACGTTCATCCCGTGCTTGCGATGTTTCATGGAGTGGTACGGCTCGTCGGCGGCGATGCGGTCGATGGGGACCAGGGCGGCTGTCGACGATCACGTGGTCACCCTCGCCCAGGCCGGTCAGGGCCTCGTGCAAACTCGGGGCCCATGCCGCGAGGACGTCGAGGGTCTCGCTGACGTAGCGCCAGGCTGTGGCTGTCGAGACGCCGAAGCCGGCTGCCAGGGCGGGCAGCGGTTCGTTCTTCCGTAGATGGACCAGCGCGAGCAGGGCCTGTCGGAAGCAGCCCAGCTTCCGCCATCGCGAACCGCGTTCACACCTTCGTGCTTGCCGGATGGTTTGCCACCGCTGGCAGGAGTCGACGCCAGACGGGGGTGTTCCCCTCGCCTCCCCCGCTGAGGCGCGTTGCGGCTGCGTCCGGGCCCTGCAGGCCAAGTGACCCTCACTCGCGAGACCTGCGCCCCAGCAACGCTGTCAGAGGTCCCAATGGTTGACCGCATAGGCAGGATTTCGGGAGCCCGGGCGAGCTTCTAGGTCACACCGCCGTGTACGAGATAGCCGGCCGACTGATGCAGCCACGAATGCTAGGGCAAGAAGGTACTCGCCCTTCGGGACAACCCCGTACATAGGTTTCTCCTATGGCAGCATTGAAAGGATGGGGCTACCAGACGGGTGTGAGCGAGTCAATCATGGTGTTCGCCGCACGAGTAGCGGATGATGCGACCGAAGAAGACCTCCATGAAACTCAAGAATTGCGCCCGATATTCTGTTCTTACTGCGGCCTGTGCTGTCGCCGTCTCCAGTACCGTGCTCTCGTGCACCCGTTCGCCGCGGTGGTGGGCGCTCGCCACGCCGACGCTGGGTCTCGCCGGGCTCGGTGCGTACGACCTCCTCCAACGCAGGCACGCGATCCTGCGGAACTACCCGCTGCTTGGCCATGCCCGTTACTTGCTGGAGGAGGTGCGGCCGGAGGTCCAGCAGTACTTCGTCGAGCGAAACTTCGACGGCCGCCCCTACGACCGGGTCGTGCGCAACGCGGTCTACCAGCGGTCCAAGGGGGTCGGAGGAAAGCTGGCGTTCGGCACCGAACGGGACGTCTACGAGCACGGCCACGAGTTCCTGGCCCCCTCGTTCGCCCCTCGCCCTGTCCCTCAGGAGCCGCCCACGGTCCGGGTCGGCGGGCCGGAATGCGCCCAGCCCTACAACATGTCACTCCTGAACGTCTCGGCGATGAGCTTCGGAGCCTTGTCGGCTAATGCCGTCCTTGCCCTTAACAAGGGGGCCCAGGCTGGCGGTTTCGCGCACGACACGGGGGAAGGCGGGATCTCTAAGTACCACCTGCGCCATGGTGGTGATCTGATCTGGGAAATCGGCACGGGCTACTTCGGCTGCCGCACCGCGGAAGGCGACTTCGACCCTGAGGCCTTTGAGGCCAAGGCGCTCCACCCGAACGTCAAGTGCGTGCTGCTAAAGCTCTCTCAGGGCGCCAAGCCCGGGATGGGCGGCGTGCTGCCGGGCTCGAAGGTCGACGCCGAGATCGCCCACATCCGCGGCGTCCAGCAGGGGCGGACCGTCGCCTCGCCGCCCCACCACCGCGCCTTCACCACCCCCCGCGAGCTGGTCCGTTTCCTCGCCTCCCTGCGCAGCCTCGCAGGGGGTAAGCCGGTCGGCGTCAAGTTCTGCGTCGGAGCCAGGACTGACGTCCTGGCCCTGTGCAAGGCGATGCTCACGGAAGGCACGGGCCCGGACTTCATAGTCGTCGATGGCGCCGAGGGCGGCACGGGGGCCGCTCCTCCGGAGTTCGCCGACCGTATCGGTATGCCCCTCACCGAAGGCCTGATGACTGTCCACAACTCGCTCGTGGGCGTGGGGCTGCGTGACAGGATTCGCATCGGCGCTAGCGGCAAGATCGCCACCGGCGCCGACATCGTTACCCGCCTTGCCCAGGGCGCAGACTTCACCAACGCCGCCCGCACCATGATGTTCGCCCTCGGGTGCATCCAGGCACAGGCTTGCCATACCAACGAGTGCCCGGTCGGCGTCGCCACTCAAGACCCCGGTCGGGCCCGTGCACTGGACGTCGACGACAAGGCCGAGCGAGTGCGCCGCTACCAGGCCTCCACCGTCGGCAGCGCCCAACAGATCATGGCGGCCATGGGCCTCGACGAGCCTGCACAGCTCCACCCTCGCATGTTGCACCGGCGCGCCACGGACAGCGGGGAGATCCGTTCCTACGCCGAGTTGCACGCATGGCTCGGCGACAAGGAGCTCCTCGACGACCCGCCGGCTGAGTGGTGTGCCGACTGGAACGCCGCGGACCCCGACAGCTTCGCCGTCTGAGACCCGGCAGGCGCAGCTGAGCCGCTGGCCACAAGTGATGGTGGTGCGGTGGCTCTGTCGGTGATGTTGGGCGGCGTTCCTCAGACGGTTCGGGTGGCGCTGCTCGCTTTGCATTCCGCTGGTTTCGGACGGCAGCTCGGTGCCGACTGGCAAGACAGCCTGTGCCACTTGTCAGGGGGCTGGGCAAAAGCGCTGGCTACGGGAATGGGTGCCGGTCCTCGGTTCGCCGCTGCCGAGCTCCAGCGGGCGCCTCCTGCTCTCGTCGACATCGAGACCCAGACGCGGTGAGCACCTCCCGAGGTCGGCGACGGCTGCTGTCGTATGACGTCGATATTGCCAGGCACGGAAAGACGAGCGTCTGGGGAGGCTGTCAGCGAGTGAGCTGTAGCTCCGAACGCCCTGCTTGGCGATGACGGCTGCGACCAGTTACACCGTCTCGTCTGAGCTCGAAGCATCAGCCAGATCACCCTTTGGGGAGTTCTATACGGCTTCGGTCTGGGCGTTCACTGGTGGGTCGTCGAGCGGACAATCGCGTGGCTGCACGGCTTCCGGCGCGTGTTCGAGGGGAACGACTCGCCGGCATCCATGACGAACTTTGCTCGGCCTCTCCACCTGAAGACGAACGGCCTGGGCAGAGCCGGCTTCTCCGCGGCGGTCCAGGAGAGTACTCCCGACACATGGGTGAACCAGGTCCCACAGGCTTTCGAGAGTCAGGCCGTGATCCAGGGCATGCCCGCGCGTTCTTCAGGAAGATGCCCACCTTCGCACCCTGGAAGGTGGTGTCCAGCGGGCGAGGAGCTGCCCGTGTTCGCCCCCTCGCGGGGGCGGTGGCGGCCTGGCCGCCGGAAAGTTCCGGCGTACCGTCAGTGCGGGGGAGACTGACGTGGGTGAGTACCGGACCGTCCCGTCGTCCTCCCGGTCCCGGCGTCCCGGCCGGCTACCGTCCGACCGCTGGGCGAGGACCGCCGCCGGCTTCGCCGCCGTGGAGGAGTGGAGCGCCGCTCCTGACCGCCCCCTGCCTGTGCCGCGTTCGGGCCGGCGCCCGGTCGGGGTCGGTCCTGTGGATCCTGGTATCGCCCTTACCGTCCCCGTACCGTGTCGGTAGGGTCGGTGCCAACCCGTGCCGATATGGCGTGCGCGGGCGAGGCCCGGCGCCCCGGAGGTCATCCAGGGGGCAGTACCGCCGGGCCGCCCAAGCTCCCTTGACGCCCCCTCGGCCCGGTCCCGGGCCGAAGCCGTGAGGCCGAGGGTCCGGGAAGCGCCCGGACCGCCGCTCAGCGCCGTTTCCCAGCCTCATCCCGCCATCACGGTGCTCTCGCTGGTCAGACCCGTCACCAAGGCCGTCATAGGCCCGTCCCCAAGTTGTCATCCGGCGTAATGCGATGACGGCCTCGCCGCCCCGGATGACGCCCCCAATGACGACCTGGTGACGACCGCCCCACGCCCCTGCGGCGCCTCTCCCGGCCGGCAACCCGCACACCGCGCCCCGCACCCGACCCGCATCGGCCTGCACGGGCTGGAGATCGTGATGGCCGTCGGACAGAGCTTCGCCATCCACCTCGAACCGGTGGGCAAGCGGATCACCACGACGATCCCGCGTAGCCCCCACCCTCGGTCCCTTCCTGGCCGGCCCGTGCAGCCCGGCACAGCGCTCGGTGTCTGATCAGGAGGCGGCAGTACGGTCGAAGCTGGTGATGTTCAGCTTCACGCCCTTCGTACTCTTGAGCGTCGTCGGGAACTCACCGTTCGCGGTCTGGCCGGGCTGGACGTCGGTCTCCAGCTGAGTTCCGTTCGCCACACGGGTGCCGCTGGCGTCGATCGCTTCCCAGTCCCACGAGTAGTTCGACTTCTTGCTGCTGCTGTTCTTGATCGTCCAAACCAGCCAGACGTTGGTGATGCCGGCCTGTGAACGGTCGTCGAGCTTGAAGCTGACCAGATCAGCTCGTTCGCTCGTGCTCTCCGGAGATCTCTGGGCGCTGGTTTCTCCCTCTGGGGCAGGTGCAGACCACCGCCGACACGCTCGGCGAGGTCTACTTCCGCCAAGGCGGTCGCGTACCCGGGGCCTGGACGTCGAGCTGACCGACACCGAGCAGATCGCGTTCGAGCTGTAGAAACTCTCAGCCGGTTCTTCTGGCTCGCGTTTTTGCCCACCTACTCCACTGGGGGAAGGCAGCGTTTTCATGCCCGAACCATTTGGTCGACGAGCCGGGCTGCGCAAGCTGTCTGACGGCCCAGTGCAGTGGCCCGGGGTTGTGAGGCGAAGACCCCGGAAGCGTCAAGAGCGCCGCTCAGTCTTCCCCGGTCGTCGCGAGCCAACGCGGCGTTGTGCGGGAGCAGCCACACGTGGCCGTCCTCGCGCTTGAAGCGCTTCACGGTGGCCTCGCCGTCGAGCATGGCGGCGACGATGTCGCCGTTCTCCGCGACGGGCTGGCGGCGGACCGTGACCCAGTCGCCGTCGCAGATGGCGGCCTCGATCATGGAGTCGCCGACGACCTTGAGGACGAAGAGCTCGCCGTCACCGACCAGCTGCCGGGGGAGGGGGAACACGTCCTCGACGGACACGGCACGCTCCTGGCGCACAGTGATCCGTTCCGGGGAGTCGCCTCGTTGTGCAACGAGAACCCGGAGACATTACGCCTTTCTGGACGCTACGTCCTGAGACGGTGTGGGAGTGCGGTGAGGGCAAGGCCGGTTGTGAGGGCGGCGAATGCGGCGGTGAGGCTCGGGATATGGGGCGCGGGGGAGAGCGGGACGGCCCATGCGTGGGGGTAGGCGGCGTTGTCCCAGCCGAAGGCCAAGATCGAGAGGACCCCGGCGAGGGGCATATACCAGGCTTTGTGGGATCCCAGGATGCGGGCGGAGATGAGGGCGGCGCCGAACCAGAGGCAGGTGTTGCGTACAGCGATCGCGGTCATGGCTGCAGTGGAGGTGGCTGCCATCGTGATGGCCAGCAGCCCGGTGATAATCGCACACAGTGCGGCAGCCTGGGCGAGGTCGTAGTAGCGCAAGCGGCGGGCTGCGGTGTGTTCGAGATCCTGCATAGTGCTGTGGAGGCCGGTCGAGGCCCAGAGCGCGAACGGGACAGGGACGACGACGGCCACGGAGACGGGCGCGGATACACCGGTGACGCTGGGCAGGCGTAGCGGGGTGTTATGGCTGAGGAGGGTGACTGCTTCCAGTACGAGCAATCCGCCCAGCAGGCGGGGTGCACCGCGTGCTCTGAGATACAGGGCGGCATTGCCCGTTACGCTCAGTCCGGGCATTGGATGCTCTGGATGGTCGCGGCCTGCTCGCGAGCCCAGGTGGTCTGCTCAGGCGCGTTCTGGCGGAGGATTCGGTGGACGGCACCCGGCACATCGCCGCTCACCGTGCCGGGTCCGGTGGCGCGGGCGAAGAGCCAGGCGGAGAGGTTCTGGTAGGCGTCGGCGAACTGGGACATCTGCTGGGTTGTGAAGCTGTCGGTGCAGACTGGCGGGTGGGGTAAAACCTCGCTGATCATGTCGTCGGTGGTGGCCTCGATGCCACCACGCATACTGAACCCATGTGCCTGCGCTTCCCGATTCGGTTGGAGGCCAGTCTCATAGAAGCGGGGTGGGACGGGCAGGACACCGGCGGCGGCCTTCGCGACCTGCTGGCCCGCTTCGGCGGCCTTGGTCAAGGAGCTTTGGTTCTCCGGCCATACGCAGACCTGCGGCGTCGTGGCAGAGCACAGCGGTTGGGTGAGGGGCGCTCGCTTGACCTGAGGGAATCCGATCGGCCCCAGGGCCACCGCGGCGATGACCATCGTGGTGATGCCAAGCGAGGGCGCGATGGGCAGGTAGCCCCAGCGGGGCCGTGTCTGCGGCCAGCCGACTGCGGCGACGAGGAGGCCGGCGGCGAGGAGGGCCCGGATAGCGAGGGCTGCTGGAGCGATCTGGTACTCGGGGGAACCGGAGATGACGGTGAGGTTGTAGGGGCTGTCGCTCGGAATCACCCCGAGCGCGGCGAACATGGTGACCGCCGCCAGCGCCGGGGCGGCTGGCCCGGTCAGGAGCAGGCCCGTCCAGTGCCCCAGGGCCGTGCCCGCGATCATGCACACGAGGCCGAGGACCGTATATCCGAGCCAGAGAGAACTGGAGGGAACGCCCTTGAGCCAGGGACTGCACAGCGCAACGACAGTGACAACGAGGAAAGAGGTCAGTCCGTAGAGCAAGGACGCCGCGAGTTGGGCTAGTTGCGGCTGCGAGCGTGGCCGCGGGACGTGGGCGGTCAGTTCTGCAACCCCAGGTCCATGCGCACGGCCTGCCGCGATGGCGGCCGCCGCAGCGGACGTTGGAGCGAGAAAGACGGTGGTGGCCTGGGCGGCGGCTGCGGCCTGGGGCCAGACGGAGAGCCACTGGCCGGTACGGGTGAACAACCAGCCGAGGCCGACGACGACCATCACCGGCGCCCACCAACGGACCGGTGATCGGCGCAGCTCAATCAGGAGAGCGGTCAGCACGTCAGCCCCCGAGTCAGCAGTTCCATATAGCCGCGTTCGATGGCGGTGTCCCCGCGGGAGCAAGGGGCGGCGAGCTGAGAGAGTTCATCAGGGGTACCGGTGTACAGGACGGTACCGGCGGTGAGCACGACAACGGTGTCGGCTGCGGCCGCGATGTCTTCGATCAGGTGAGTGCTGAAGATGACCGCGGCGCGTTGCCCGATGTCGCGGAGTAGATCGCGGAACTCCAGGCGCTGCTGAGGGTCCAGGCCGACTGTGGGCTCGTCGAAGATGATCAAATCCGGGTCGGCGACGATGGCCTGGGCGATGCCGCAGCGTTGAAGCATGCCGCCTGAGAGATGCTTCAACTTACGGTGCCGTACATCGGTGAGCCGCACCCGTTCGATGGCCGTCGTGACAGCAGCATGGATATCGGAGGTGGGGACTTCGCGCAGCCAGGCACAGTAGCGGACGAAGTCGTACACGGTGAAGGAGGGGAAGTAGCCGAACTCCTGGGGCAGATAACCGAGCCGACGTCGGACCGCTCTGAGCGCCTGACGGTCAGATATGTCCCGTCCCAGGATCCTGAGGTCTCCCGATCGAGGCGGGAGAGTGGTGGCCAGGGTTTTCAGCAGCGTGGTCTTGCCGGCGCCGTTGGGCCCGAGCAGTCCTAGGACGCCGCCGCCGGCCTCAAGGGTGAGTCCGTCCAGGACGGGGCGACCATGGTAGCCCTGTACAAGGTTGCGGGCTTCGAGGCCGAGTGGGGTGCGAGGCAAAGGAACCGTCCTCTGGTTACTTGAGCTGGGCGGTTATATCACGCATGGAGAACCGGCACTCCTGCTCATGCTTGACCCACGTTCCCGCGGGGATGTTGTCCCACCCGGAGCGCAGATCAGCCTGCCAAGAGCAGTCGAAAATGTGCTGTGCGGAAATGCGGCCCGGTCCCCAGTTCGTGCACTTACCGGCGCCCCAGGTATTCTTGATGTTCTTTGAACACTCCACCCTTGGGGCGGCGCTGGCCGCAGGGGCGTTGAGGACTAGGGTGACCCCGGTCAGAGAGAGTGCCATCAGGCCGACTCTGATTCTGCGTGAGATATTCATGACGGGAATTCTCCAATGGGGGCTGAAGTTCTGGTAGCAATAATGAAGGCGAGATCCGGCCCTTTGCTCGCAGAAGTGATCTTGTCACACCTTGCGCCTTATTTGGACATATAGGCGCTGTATGGATGCATTGATACGTTGATGTGCCACCCTCCAGCTGCACTGGACGGGGGGACCGCAGGGCGGCCGGGAGTGGGCCCCAGCCCTCAGTGAGCCTCTTTCATCCTGAATAGCTGCAGGTCAACAGGGTGTGGACGGCTTGGATGATGGTGCTGATGCGTCGGGTGGAGCATCTGGCCCGGCGGAGTAGTCGCCAGGACTTCAGCTGCGCGAAGGCACGTTCGCCGGGGGCTCTGAGGTGGGCGTGGTCTCGGTTGAACTGTTGGTATTGCTCGGGTTGTTCGCGGTGGTGGTGGTAGGGGGTGCGGAAGGTGGCGCCGGCGCCCTGATGGGCGCGGTCCGCGAGAACGAGGATCTGCCGGGTCAGGCACGCCTGGACGATGCCATGGGCCCGGGCCGCGGTCAGATCGTGGGTCCGGCCTGGCGTCGCGCGGGAGAACCACAGCGGTGTGCCGTCGGGACGGGCGATGACCTGCACGTTCATCCCGTGCTTGCGATGCTTCATCGAGTAGTACGGCTCGTCCGCGCCGATCCGGTCGATCGGGATCAGCGTGCCGTCAACGATGACGTGATCGCCCTCACCGAGCCCGGTGAGCGCTTCGTGGAGGCCCGGCGCCCAGCCCGCCAGCACGTCCAAGGTCTCGTCGACGTAGCGCCAGGCGGTGGCCCGGGATATCCCGAAACCAGCCCCGAGCTGCGAGAACATCTCGTTCTTACGCAGGTGCACCAGCGTGAGAAGCGCCTGCTTGAAACAGCCGAGCTTGCGCCGGCGGGTGTTGCGGGCCCGGCGGTGTTCGTGCAGCAGCCAGGCGACATGCTCGACGAGCTCATGAGGGACGTCGAGCACGGCAGGATATGGAAACCTTCAGGGCCCCTTCGGTCACCGGTGTGATGAGTGGAATCACCACGCCAACGACCAGGGGCCCTGCCTCGTCACCACCCCCGCTGACCAGCCCATTTTTCACCCTCCAGCACAGGATGAAAGAGGCTCACTGGCGCTGCGACCGCAATTCACCGAGTTCCGGCCGGTCCTCGCTCGCCTACCCGGCACGCGGGCCCGCGCCCCGGCCGAGAGGGGCCGGGAAAAGGCCTCACGCGACCGGACGGATGACAGTCCACCAGAGCTGGCCTTTCAGGCGTTATACCCCCTTTTTAGTAGGGAAGGATGCCCGACGGCCGATCGACTGGGCTACTCCGGCGCGTCACCAGCAGGTACTACCGGCGCTGCGAGTGCGTGGAGTGCCTGGTCATCGTCCCGCCCCCCCTTCGCCCCTGAAAGGGCTCTCATGAACCGTCGCCTCGGCACAGCCGCCCGTGCCGCGTCCGCCCTGCTGCTCCTGACCGCCCCCACCGTGCTGGCAGCGCCCACCGCGCACGCCGATCTGATGCTGATGACCTGCACGGGCACCGGGCTGCAGACGTACGACCCCGGCATCACCCTCACCACCCGGGAGACCG
>NZ_BNBS01000161.1 GCF_014656075.1 Streptomyces hydrogenans | reverse complement strand
AGATCGCCGGCCGCTCCCGCGGCACCCCCCGCATCGCCAACCGGCTGCTGCGCCGGGTCCGCGACTACGCCCAGGTCACCGCGGACGGCGTGGTCACCCGCCGGATCGCGGCCGCGGCCCTGAGGGTCTACGAGGTCGACGGCCGCGGCCTCGACCGCCTGGACCGGGCCGTGCTGCACGCCCTGCTGAAGCTGTTCGACGGCGGACCGGTGGGCCTGTCCACCCTCGCGGTCGCCGTGGGGGAGGAGCGGGAGACGGTGGCGGAGGTCGCCGAGCCGTTCCTGGTACGGGAGGGGCTGCTGGCCCGGACGCCCCGCGGGCGGATCGCGACGCCCGCCGCATGGGCCCACTTCGGGCTCGCGCCGCCGCCCGAGCCGCCCCGGACGGAACCCCCGGAACCGCACCGGAACGGCGCTCCCGGCCCGGACGCCCGCCCGGACGAGCCGCCCCCCGGCGGTTCCCGTCCCGGTGAGGACCGGAGCCGCCCATGAGGAAACCGCCGGAGACCGGTCGTCCCGCCCCTGCGCGCGGGCGACCGGCGGACGGCCGGGCTACCCGGCCGCCGGCCCCGGCGCCGGACACGGAGGGTGGTCGAGGAGCCGGGAGCGACCGCCGCCGGCCGCGTCCCGGCGCGCCCGCACCGGCCGCCGGGACGCGGCCCGGGACGGTCGTCGGGCGAGGCCGGAGGCATGAGGAGCGCCAGGCGGGGCAGTCGGTGGTCACGAGGAGCCCTCGCCGCGGAGGCGAGGCCCGAGACCAGACAAGACCGTCCGATCACAGGGAGTCACGGTGACCGTCCGCACGGGGTCGAGGAAGAGTTCCACGTGTTCGACATCGAGAGCGGACAGCCGGTCCCGCGCGCCGACGCGCTGCCGCGCGGCGCGGAGCGCCATGGCGAGACCTTCACCGGGGAGCTGCCCCGGTCCGTGGTCGAATCCGACAGCGGGGCGCACGCGAGCCTCGACGGACTCTTCGGCGACCTGACCACCACCCGCGCGCGAAGGGACCGCGCGGCCGCCTCGGAGGGCCAGGCCGCCGTCGCGGCCGGCACCGCGCCGCCGGCCCGGCTCGGCACCGTCCCGAGCACCGACGGCGATCCGCGCCACGCACACCTGACCGAGGAATACGGCCGGCTCGGGGACGAGCAGCTGATCTGCGGCGTCCACGTGCACGCCGACGTGCCCGACCGGGACACGGCGGTCCGCGCGGTGTGCGTCGTCGCCCCGTGCCTGCCGGTCCTCCCGGCGCTGTCCGCGAGCTCGCCGTACTGGCCCGGCGCGGACACCGGCCACGCGAGCCGGCGCACCGTGGTCCGGCAGCGCCGGCCCACCGCCGGCCCGCCCGGCTGCTTCGCGGGCGCGCAGGAGTACGACCGGGTGGTGGACGAGCTCGTCGGCTCGGGCGTCATCGGCGACCCCGGCATGATCTGTGACGACCTCCGCCCCCCGGACCACCTGCCCACGGTCGAGATGCGCGTCTGTGACGCCTCTCCGCACGCGGAGACGGTGGCGATGACCGCCGAGTTCCACCGCGCGCTGGTGGCCGACGCCCTCGACCGCACGGAGACCGGGAAGGCCGGCTGCGGCGGGAACCACGCCTGGCTGAGCGCGGCGACCTGGCGCGCGGCCCGCTCCGGACCGGAGGGCGACCCCGTCGACCCGCTGACGCGCCGACCCGTGCCCGCCCCCGACGCGGTGCGGGGGACGCTCCGCCGACTGCGCCCCGCCCTGGAGGCGCACGGCGACCACCGACCGTCCGACCGAGGAGGGACACATGCGAAAACACGACCGTCCGCCCCTGCACGCCACCGGATCCGCCTCCCCCGGAAGCCGTCCGGCGCGGTCCGTCGTCCCGGGGGAGGTGGCGTTCCGTGTGTGGTCTGACCGGTGAGTTGCGGTTCGACGGAGGCCGTCCCGACCTGGCGGCCGTGGAACGCATGGCCGACCGGCTGGCGGCCAGGGGGCCCGACGGACACGGCCTGTGGTCCCAGGGCGCCGTCGCGCTGGGCCACCGGCGGCTCAAGATCATCGACCTGAGCGACCGGGGCAGCCAGCCCATGACCGACACCGAAGCCGGTCTGACCTGTGTGTTCAACGGCTGCATCTACAACTACCAGGACCTCAGGGAAGAGCTCCGGGGACTGGGGCACACCTTCACCACCACCTCGGACACCGAGGTCGTGCTCAAGGCGTACCGCCAGTGGGGGACCGACTTCGTCACGCGCCTCGTCGGCATGTTCGCCGTCGCCCTGGCGGAGCACCGTACCGGCCGCCTCGTCCTGGTCCGCGACCGGCTCGGCATCAAACCCCTCTACCTCGCCGAGACCCCCGGCAGGCTCCGGTTCGCCTCCACGCTGCCGGCCCTGCTCGCGGGCGGCGGCGTCGACACCTCCCTCGACCCGGTCGCGGCCCACCACTACATGAGCTGGCAGTCCACGGTCCCCGCGCCGCGCACGATCCTCGCCGGAGTGCGCAAGCTCCCCCCGGCCACCGTCCGCGTCGTGGAACCGGACGGCACCCACACCGACCGCACCTACTGGCAGCCCGCCTACACGCGCCGCGCCGAGTTCGCGGGCATGGGCGCCCCGGAGTGGCGGGACGCCGTGCTCGACGCCCTCCGCACCGCGGTGCGCCGCCGGATGGTGGCCGACGTGCCCGTCGGGGTGCTCCTCTCCGGCGGCCTGGACTCCAGCCTGATCGTGGCCCTGCTGGCCGAGGAAGGACAGGCGGACCTCGCGACCTTCAGCGTCGGCTTCGAGACGGAGGCCGGCGAGGAGGGTGACGAGTTCTTCTACTCCGACCTCGTCGCCCGCCGCTTCGGGACCGACCACCACCAGCTGATGGTGCCGTCCGACCGGGTCTCCACCGCGCTGGACGCGGCGGTCGCCGCCATGAGCGAACCCATGACGAGCCACGACGTCGTCGCCTTCCACCTCCTGTCGGAGCTGGTCGCGAAGGAAGTCTGCGTCGTCCAGAGCGGCCAGGGCGCCGACGAGGTCTTCGCCGGCTACCGCTGGCACCAGGAGCTCGCGGGAGTCCCGCGAGCGGCGGAGCCCGACCGGTACGCCGAGGTGTACTTCGACCGGCCCCACGCGGACCTGGAGAAGATCCTCCAGCCGGACATGCTGCCGCTGCGCGACGTCTCCCGCGAGTACGTCGAGGCCCACATGGCCGCACCGGGCGCCGAGACGGCGATCGACGCGGGACTGCGCACCGAGACCCACGTGATGCTCGTCGACGACCCCGTGAAGCGGGTCGACAACATGACCATGGACTGGGGCCTGGAGGCCCGGGTGCCCTTCCTCGACCACGAACTGGTCGAACTGGCGGCGGCCTGCCCGCCCGAGCTGAAACTCTCCCAGGGAGGCAAGGGCATCCTCAAGGACGTCGGGCGGACCGTCCTCCCGCGCGACGTGGTCGACCGGCCCAAGGGGTACTTCCCCGTGCCCGCCATCCACCACCTCGCCCCGCCCGTCATGGCGCGCGTCCGCGACGCCCTGGCCGCGCCCGCCGCCCGCTCCCGCGGGCTGTTCCGCGAGGAGTACGTCGCCTCCCTCCTGGAGGCTCCCGACGACCACCGCGCCCACCGCGGGCAGAACGCCCTGTGGCAGGTAGCGTTGCTGGAGATATGGCTGCAGACGCACGGAATCGACTGACCGGAGAACGCCGGCCGGGCGCGCCCGCGGCGCGGCCCCTGCCCGCGGGGGCCGGGCACCGCGACACCCCGCCGCTCCAGACGGCGCACGCCTGCTGGTACCCCTCCGCCGACCCGGACGGCGAAAGCGTCGCGTTCGTCTGCGACCGGAGCGGCTCGCCGCAGCTGTGGGTCGGACGGGCCGACGACGACCGGGCGCGGCCGCTCGACACCACGCCCGACCCCGTCACGGAGGTCGCCTGGTCGCCGGACGGCCGGTGGATCGCCTACACCGTCGCCCCCGGGGGCAGCGGACACACCCGCGTGCTGTGCGTCCGTCCCGACGGCTCGGACCGCAGGGTCCTCGCCGGGGCGGAGCCCGGCACCTCCGCCTACCTGGGGTGCTGGCTCGGCGACGGTTCCGCGCTGGCCGTCACCGTCGCCGAGCCCGTCGACGAGGCGGGGGACCCCGTCGGTCGCCCGGAGGAGCCGCCGGGCGACGCGGACCGCGACGGGCCCGCCACCCTCCTCGGCGCGGACGGCCGGCCGGTCCCGGGCGATGGCCGGGCCCTCGCGCGCGACCGCCTCACGGCCTACCTCGTCGACCCCGACGGGATCCGCCCGGCGGTCCTGCTCGCCGACGAGTCCGCGGCCGCCACGCTGCGCGTCTGCGACGTCAGCCGTGACGGCCGGCTCGCGCTGCTGCGGCGCGGGCGGCGCGGCGGGCGCGAGGCGGTCGTGGTCCGCGTCGCCGACCGGGCCGCCGCCTGCACGCTCCCGGTCGCCGACGGCGACCCGTGGATCGGCCGCTTCTCGGCCGACGCCCGCACGATGTGGCTGCGCAGCGACGACGGCGCCGAGTTCGCGGCCCTGCTCGCCGTCGACCTGGACGAGGACGGGCGACGGACCGGCCTCCGCGAGATCGCCCGGAGGGCCGCCCACGACCTGGAGTTGTTCGCGCTCGTCGAGAACGGGCGCCGCGCCGCCCTCGTCTGGAACGCCGGCGGGACCAGCGAGCTGGAGACCCTCGCCCTGCCCGAGCCGGAGGCGGTGCCGGTCCCGCCCCGGACGGTGGAGCTCGACCACGAGGTGGTCACCCGCGTCGCCGCCGCCGGCCCGTACGGCCTGGTGGCCTCCCTGGCCGGATCGCAGCGTCGCCCCGGGATCTGGCACCTGGCCGACGCGACGACCGCGCTCCGCACCCCGTGGACCGCGCGGGACGCCGACACGGTCCCGCCCGGCCCCGCGCCGGTGCGGCCGGTCCCGATGCGGCCGAAGGCCCGCGACGGGCTGCGTCTGGGCGGTTGGTACCACCGCGCCCCCGGCCGCGCCCCCGGTGAGCCCGCCCCCTGCGTGGTCCACCTGCACGGCGGCCCCGAGGACCAGGAACGCCCGGTCTTCGACCCGCTGTACCACGAGCTGACCGCCCGCGGCCTGGACGTCTTCGCCCCCGACGTCCGCGGTTCCTCCGGCTGGGGCCGCACCTTCCGCGACGCGGACCTCGGCGAGGGGCGCTTCGCCGCCATCGACGACGTCGCAGACTGCGTCGCCCACGCCGTCGAGGCCGGACCGGCCGACATCAGGCGCCTGGCCGTCATGGGCCACTCGTACGGCGGCTACCTGACGCTCGCCTCGCTCGTCTGGCACCCCGGGCTCTTCCGCACCGGCGTCACCGTCTGCGGCATGTCCGACCTCACGACCTTCTTCGCCACGACGGAACCCTGGCTGGCCGAGTCGGCGGCCCACAAGTACGGCCATCCCGAACGCGACCGGGCGCTGCTGCGCGCCCTCTCCCCGATGAGCCGCGTCGACGCCCTGAGCGTGCCCCTCCTCGCCGTCCACGGAGCCCACGACACCAACGTCCCGCCCCGCGAGTCCGAGCAGATCGTGCGCGCCGCCCGGGAACGCGGCCACGAGGCGGAGCTCCTCCTCCTCCACGGCGAGGGCCACGACTTCCGCCGCGCCGACAGCCGCCGCCTCTTCCGCCGCACCGCCGCGGACTGGATCGAGAAGCGCCTCACCTGACACCGGTCTTGGGCCACGGGACCCGGCCTCCGCCCGCCGGGCCCGCGGATCGTCCGGGACACCCTGCGCGCCATGGCGCGGGGGAGCGGCGCCGGGCCCTCGAACTCGTGCCGAAGACCGACCGCGCCAAGCCGGAACGGCGGCCGAGGGTGGGGATCGTGGCCGGCCCGGAACCGGCGATCGGCCTCGCCGTCACCCCGACCGGCCCGGACGACGAGGACGGGGCGACGCCGCTCTTCGACGCGCTCCTGGAACGGCTCGGCGACCTCGACCGGCTCTCCGACGCCTCGCTCGGGGACCTCGCCGACCCGGCCGAGTCCGCCGAGTCGCATCCGGGGCCCGTGGCGGCCCTCCAGCCGTACCGCGGCTGCTTCGGGGCGCGCCTCCGGGCCGCCACCTCGGTGGCCTCGCTCGACGCCCGCCGCCTCCGGCAGGGCGTCACCGGGCTCGCGTCACGCAGGACGACGAACGACGCCGGCCGAACGGGGCACCTCTCAGGTGAGGATCGGGATCTCCCCGCTGCAGCACCCGTAGATCAGCGTCCCGTCGAGCGCGTACATGCCGTACCAGTGGCCGGCGGGCAGGATCAGGCCGCAGTCGGGGCAGAACGCGTCCTGGGTGGGGTTGATCCGCAGGACGGCGGCGTCGCGCAGGCTCAGGACGGCCCCGATCCACTCCGGGCCGTGCTGCCGCAGCCCCTGCTCGACGAACTCGAAGGCGCCGTAGACGCCGCCGCACGGGCACGTCACGCGGTTGGAGAACCACGGTCCCATGTCCTTCACGTCGAGTTCGGTCTCGATCCTCGTCCGCTCCTCCTGGGACACCCGCTCGTAGCCGATCTCCTTGATCCGCCGAGGCGTCCAGAACAGGCGCATGACGGACTGGGCCTGCTCGGGGGTCACGTAGAAGGTGGCGGTCCGGCCCTTCCCCAGGGTGTCGAGGATCAGGCCGACGACGGTGCCGTCGTCGGCGGAGACGACGGCGCGCCCGCCGTGCACCAGGGCCTCCGTGGGGGTCAGGAATGATTCGTCGTCGCGCAAGGCGGACTCCTGTTCGTGTGGTCGGGGCGGCGGCTCAGCAGCAGCCGCCGTGTTCCCGGGGGGAGCTGTGCGTTCCGGACGCCGTCACGGCGGTGAGGACCGGGTCGTCGATGCAGGTGCCGCAGGCGTAGATGAGGAGCGAGGGGCCGATGCCCGGGATGTTCACGGGGCAGGCGCACATGAGGGTGGAGCCCCAGCACCACGAGGTGCACCGGGAGGCGCGCGCGGCCGGACCGGCCTCGGGCCCGGCCGCGGGTGCGGCGTCCGTCTCGGTGGAGCGCTTCAGGAAGTCCAGGAAGCCGGCGAGATCGGCCGGCGTCGCCTCGGCGGACCGGGGCAGGCCCCGGCCGTGGCCGCCGCCCGGCCCGCAGCCGCAGCCGCAGCCGCAGCCGCAGCCACCGTGCCCCCGGGCGCCGGCGTCGCGCCGGAGGTCCGAACGGCAGTGCTTGCACACCACTGCCTGGGGGTGGACGGCCTCCTTGCAGTACGGGCACGTCCCGTCGTGGCCGGGCGCGGTCGGCGCGGTCCGCGAACCGCACGAGGGGCACCGGGTGGCCTCGGGGTCGATCCGCTCCTTGCAGTACGGGCACACGCCCTGCTCTTCGGCTGCCATCGTGGCGCCTCCTGGGTGGCGGGGGAGGGGAGGACGATGGCTCCCCACTGGCGATGGCACCACGCCCCCGACCCGGCCGCATGCCCTGCGGAGCTGTGTGGGGGAGGCCGCCCGCACGGACGCGCCGGCGACCGACCGCCGCGGAGCGGCCCTGCCCGGGGAGGGCGGCCCCTGCCCGGGGGCGGCGGCCCCTGTCTGGGCAGGGCGGCCCTGCTCGGAGACGGCGCCCCGCCCGGCGACGGAGGCGGCGGGCCGGGACGTCCGGCGGCACGCGGCGCAACGGCTCGGCGTCCGGCGGCCGTCGACCCTACCCTGCGGTCATGACGCGCTACGAGGGAGCGGGACGTGTCGGCCGGATCCGGGACTCCGTGGTGGCGGCGGCCGCGGCGGCGCGGGGCGTGGACGAGTTCTTCGCCGGGGTGATGCGGGCCGCGCGCCCGGTGTTCCGGTCCGAGGTGTGGGCCGGGATCACCGTCGACCCGGTCACCCTGATGAACACCGGGGGCCACTACCGGCGGGCCGTCCCGCTGCGCTACCTGCCGCGCATGCTGGACATCGAGTACCGCGAGGGCGATGTCAACGGCCTGCCGCAACTGGCGCGGGGCCCCGGCCCCGTGGGCGTGCTCGGCGAGGCCGTCGGCGGGGTGCGGGACCGCAGCCCCCGCTACCGCGACATCATCCGGCCCCTGGGGCTCACGGACGAGGTGCGGATCCTGCTGCGCGACCGGTACGGGGTCTGGGGCGCCCTGATCCTCGGCACCGGCGGCGACACCCCGCCGTACGGCCCGGAGGCGGACGCCGTGGCCCGGGCGATCGCCCGGCCGCTGGGGGAGAGCCTGCGCCGGCTCCACCTGGCGCGGCGCGCCGAGGTCGGCGGGGACGGGGCGGTGCCCGCCGGGGACTGCCCGGCGCCCGCGCTCGTCCTCCTGGACGGCGCCTACGCGCCGGTGCAGCTCAGCCCCACGGCCGGTCTCTGGCTGGGGGAACTGCTCGCCCCCGGCGAGCCTCGCCCGCCCGGGAGCGGCGCCGCCGGGAGGGGCGCCCCGGCGGGCCGGACGGAGGGCGGGCTGCCGCCCGCGCTCTACGGCGCCGCGGCGGCGGTCCGCGCGGCCGCCCCGGGCCCCGGCTCCTCCGGGTCCCTGGCGTCGTGGGCGCACACCCGGAGCCGGGGCCGGGTCAGACTGCACGCCTGGCGGATGGACGGCCCGGGTCCCGCACGGGTCGCGGTCGCCGTCGAACCGGCCGGTCCGGGGGAGCACATCGCGCTCGTCATGGCCGCGCACGGGCTCACCCCCCGGGAGGCGGAGATCACCGGGCTGGTGCTGCACGGCCGTTCCACGGCCGAGATCAGCCGGCTGACACGGCTGTCCCCGTACACCGTCCAGGAGCACCTGACCTCGGTCTTCGACAAGACCGGAGTACGCGGCCGGCGCGACCTGGTGGCCACCCTCTTCGCCCGGCACGTCGCGCCGAACATGCTCAAGGACGCCGAAACGGAAGGCGTCTGACGGCCCCTCGTTCGCGCGGGCTCCGGCGGACTGCCCGGCCGGCCGGGACACCGGCCCCGTGCGCCCGGGACGCCGGGCGGCCCACGATGGCCGCCGTCGTCGAACGGCGACCGTCCGCAACCGTGAGGAGAGGTACGAACGATGAGGAGAACCCTGCTGTCCGCCCTGGCGGCCGTCGCGGTCCCGGCCGCCCTGCTGGCCGCCGCCACCCCGTCCCAGGCGGGACCCGCCCCGACACAGGCGCGACCCGCTCCGGTCGCCCCCGCCGCCCCGGAGGCCGGCGCCCAGGAGCGGGCCACCGCGGGCGCGGCCCTCGCCGCCGGCGGGTCCGTCACCGTCAAGAACCGCTACAACGACCGCTGCCTCCGGGCGAAGGGCGATGTGGCCGGCTTCGACGTGCAGTTGGCGAACTGCGACGCGGCCGACCCGCGCCAGTGGTGGGACATCGTCTGGGTCTACACCGCGGCGGGCGGCTACTACGAACTGCGGAGCGCGGCGAACGGGCTGTGCCTGGACGCCGACTGGGGGTCCATCGGCGCCAACGGCACCCGCACGCAGGTGTGGACGTGCGAGGGCACGGCCCAGACCAACCAGCACTGGCGGATGCGCCCCGTCACCAACCTGCCGAACACCTACACGGTGACCGTCGAGACGAACAACCGCTGCCTCGACGGCCACTTCCAGACGATCGACCAGAACCCCGGCCGGGTGCAGCTGTGGGACTGCCTGGGCACGGGACAGATCAACCAGCACTGGCGCATCGCCTGACGCACGGCCGACCCACGGGCGCGGGACGCGGGGGCGGGACGAGGGGCGCGGGCATCAGCGTCCCCCGCCGAGCCCCGCCTCCCGGGCCCGGACGATCGCCTCGGCACGGCTGGCGGTGTGCAGCTTGGTGAGGACGGCGGAGACGTGGTTCCGCACGGTCTTCGGGCTCACCGTCAGCCGCCGGGCGATCGCCTCGTTGCCGAGGCCCCGGGCCACCAGGTCCAGGACCTCGTGCTCCCGGGGCGTGAGTCCGCGCAGGACCGGGCCGGGCCGGCCCGGGTGCGGCCCGGCCAGGCGGGCGGCGCCGGCCCGGCCGCCGGCGGGCCCGAGCAGGGTCTCGCCGTTGGCGACGGCCCACACCGCGCGGGCCACCTCGGCGGGACCCGCGCCCTTGAGGAGGTAGCCGCGCGCCCCCGACCGCAGCGAGGCGAGCACGGAGTCGTCGTCGGCGGCGACGGTCACGACCAGCACGGCGGGCTGGGGCCGCGGCCGCAGCAGCCTCTGTACGGCGTCGATCCCCGACCCTCCCTCCCGGTCGGGGCACAGGTCCGTCACCACCACCCGGGGCCGGAGCCGCTCGACGGCGGCGACGGCCTCGTCGGCGGTCGCCGCCTCGGCCACCACCGCCAGCCCGTCCACCGCGCCGAGCAGCGCGGTCATCCCCATCCGGAAGACCGGATCACCGTCCACGACGACCACGGTGACCTCCGCCGTCGCTCCCGCCGTGCCGTCCATCGAGCCCCCCGCCAACCCACCCGGGCCCCGCGCCCGCCCCCATGCGGCGGACTCCGCCCCGGCCCCCGCGGAGGAGGTTCCCAGCGGAACCCGGCCCGCCGTACCCCAGAAACCTGGGGTCGTACGAGCGGCCCCGCCCCCGGCGCGTGCGTCCCGTGCCGCCGCCCCGGGCGAGGGGCGGGTCCGGCGGCCGGGTGGGCTTCCGGAGTGGCAGACGCCCTGTACCTGGCGTAAGGGCGTTCGGTTAACCTGGCTGTGCCGGGTGAGGCCGGGCTTGTGTCAGGCTCGGAGCGTGGTGCCGCCACGGCGGAGACGCAGGACGGATCGGGCAGAGGCGGGCCGCAGGTGAGAGACGGAGACCGGGCTCGGGCCCGTCGTGGGCCCGCGGAGGCGGGACGGACGAACCGGGGCGCGACGCCCGGCCGGCGGTTCCGGGCGGGGCGCCGTGGATAAGATCGCGCTCACCGCGGGCACCCTCTACGTCATCG
This sequence comes from Streptomyces hydrogenans, assembly GCF_014656075.1. Classification (GTDB taxonomy): domain Bacteria; phylum Actinomycetota; class Actinomycetes; order Streptomycetales; family Streptomycetaceae; genus Streptomyces; species Streptomyces hydrogenans. The sequence goes on along the minus strand of NZ_BNBS01000161.1, from coordinate 4,427 downwards.
TGCTGCTCCGTGCCGGAGGCACGTTCGCCGTCGGCCGGCTCGCCGCGGCCGGCGCCCGCCGCAGCCGCTTCGCCGACCGGATCTCCTCGGCCAGGTTCCAGCGCGTCGAGCGGGCGATCCAGCGATGGGGCGCGCCCGTGGTGGCCGTCTCCTTCCTGACCGTCGGCTTCCAGACCGCCGCCAACTTCCTCGCCGGCAGCATGCGGATGCCCCTGCCGCGCTACCTCCCCGCCCTCTTCGTCGGGGGAGCCGCCTGGGCGCTGCTCTACGCGACCGTCGGCCTCGGCGCGCTCGAAGTGCTCGGCCGGCTGTTCACCGACCGCCCTGCGCTCGGCGCCGCCGTGGTCGCCGCGCTCGCCCTCGGGCTGTGCGGTCTGACGGTCCACCGCAGGCGCCGCGCCGCCCGGCCGACGGACGAGGCCGCCGCCGGGGAGTCCTGAGCCGGTCCGCGCGCCCTCGCGGTGCGGGGCCGCCGGGTACCCGGAAGCGGACGGGGATCCTTCGACAGGGCTGCCTCGACGGGTCCAGGACCGCTACCGTGGTGCCATGGCACGGGAGATCCGCATCGAGATCAGCGAAGAGGCGTACGAGGCACTGCAGAAGGCCGCCGCCGCGCGGCACCTCGCCGCCGAGGACTACGCCGGCGACGTCCTGCACGCCGATCTCACCCGGACCCGCTTCATCGAGGGCGCCCGCTCCTTCGTCCACCAGCACGGGGACGCCTTCGCGGCCCGCTACGGCCGCCCCGCCGCCCACAACACCGGCACGTGACCGTTCACGTCGACCTGGCCTGGCTCCTCGGGATCGCGCAGAAGGTGATCCCCAGCGACCCGGAGATCACCGACTGGGGCTCCCTGGAGGCGGCGCGCGCCCGCCATGCCTTCCGGATCATGGACACGCCCGTCTACGACCTGCCGCACCACCGCGCCGGGGCCCTCCTCCACCAACTGGTCCGCGTCCCCGCCCTGGAGCACTCGAACGAGCTGTTCGCCGTGGCCGTGGCCGCCGCCTACCTCCACGCCTCCGGCCACCCCGTGGACGTCACCAGCCAGGACGCCATCACCCTCGTCGACCGCGTCCTCACCGGCGACGCCGACGCCCGCCAGGTCGCCGCCGTCCTCAAGACCTGGGAGACCCCCGCCTGACGCCGCACCTCGGGCGGCTTCACGCCACTCGACGGCAGGCTTTCGGCCGGACGCGACCGCTCCTCTGGCCCGCTCCGGCCCGAGGGGGTCGACGTCTCCTAGGACGGGGCCTGGCTGGTCACCGGCAGGGACCCGGGCGACGCGTGGTCCGAGGAGGGGACCTGGTCCGTCGACGGCGGCGGTCTCACCGTCGGCAGCCCGGAGCGGACCACGCCGTACCTCGTCCACTCCCTCCCCGACGACGCGGCGAAGGCCCTCCAGGGCGACTACACCCTGACCGGGGGCCTCATCGACGGCGGGGGACAGGAGGGGTACGCGAAGATGCGGGTCACCGGGGACAAGGACAAGGTGGTCCTCACCTTCCCCGCCCACGACGATGGCGCGCCCCGCGTGATCACCTGCACCAGGGGAACGGCCCCCGAAGCGCCGTGAACCCCGGCGGCCCGGCGGAAGGACCCGTCTACCGCGAGGACAGGCCCCGGAGGGCCGCGACCGCGAGCCGTACCGTGCGGTCGGTGACCGCGTCGTACGCCGCACCCGCCTCCAGCGCGGTGGTGGCCGCGTTCACGAAACCCTGGAGGAGCCGGGCCGTCATCAGGGGGTCGTCGTCGCCGAGCTCCCGCAGGGCGTCGACCAGCGGGTCGAGGAGCGCGCGGTGCGCCTCGTCGGCTCCGGCGCGCAGCGCGGCGGCGTCCTGCGCGTCGGCGGTGGCGCGGGCCACCCGGTGCTCGCCGTCGCGGACCATCTCCAGCTGCGCGGTGACATGGGCGGCGACGCGCTCCTCGGGCGAGTCGCCGGCGGCGGCGAGGGCGGCCCGGATCCGCTCGGTCCAGCGCGGGGCCGCCTCGCGCACCACCTCGGTCAGCAGGTGGCCGCGGTCGGGGAAGTACTTGTAGACGCTGTTACGGGCCAGGCCGGTCCGGCGCGCCACCTCCGCGAAGGTCACCTTCGAGGCGTCGCCCTCCGCGAGCACCTCGCGCGCGGCGTCCAGCAGGGCGGCACGCTGCTGCGACCGGTGGTCGGCGACCGAGGCGGCGTGGATCTTGGGCACGGGCCCAGTCTAGGGGGGACCGCCCCCACCCCCTCCTCCTTCTCTCTCCCCCTTGTCTTTCCCCTCCTCTCCCCGCCTCCCGGCTTGCTGCTCCTTCCGACAGGACCCCACTTAGGGACGCTGCGTCGCCATCTTCTATCTTAGGGACGCACCGTCCCTATCTTTGGAGAGAACGCCATGTTCCTCGCCCTGCTGGAGCTGAAAGCGGCCCGAGGCCGCTTCCTGCTGATGGGCAGCGTCGTCGTGCTCGTCGCCGCGCTCGTCGGCATCGTCGCCGGATTCACCACCGGCCTCGGTGACGACACCGTCTCCGCCCTGCGCCGCCTGCCCGCGACGCACATCGCCTTCGCCGCCGGTTCCGACTCCGACCAGTTCGCCCGCGGCCTGATCGACGACCGCACCGCCTCCGGCTGGAGCCGGGAGGAGCGGACCGAAGCCACCCCCCTCGGCATCTCCCTCACCCGGGGCACCACCAACCGGGGGACGGAAGTCGACCTCGCCGCCTTCGGCGTCGAACCCGGCGCCTTCACCGACCCCGGCGCCGACGCCGGCACGCCCCTGGACGAGGCCCGCCCCAGCGGCATCGTCGTCTCGCGCCAGCTCGTGACCGAAGGGGTCCGGATCGGCGACACCCTGACCATCGACCGCCTCGGCATCACCCTGGACGTGGTCGGCACCACCGGCCGCTCCTCCTACGGCCACGTCCCCGTCGCCTACGTCACGACCGACACCTGGCGCGGGATCCGCTTCACGGCCCCCGGCACCACGACCCTCCCCGCCGACCTGCCCGCGCAGTACAGCGCCATGGCCCTCAGGCTCCCCGACGGCACCGACGCCGACGCGCCCGCGCTCGCCGAGGCCGACCGGCGACACGGCACCGCGACCGTCCCACTGGAGAAGGCGTTCGAAGCGGCACCCGGCTACGACGGCGAACGCCTGACGATGACGTCCATCCAGACCTTCCTCTTCCTCATCGCCCCGCTGGTCGTCGGCGCCTTCTTCGCGGTGTGGACGGTCCAGCGCACCCCCGAGCTCGCCCTGCTCCGCGCCCTCGGCGCCTCCCGGCGCCGCCTGCTCGGCCACACCCTCGCCCAGGCGGCCGTCGTCGTGGCCGCCGGCACCGCCGTCGGTGCGGCGCTCGCCTCCGCCGTCGGCCTGCTCGTCGGCGAACAGGTGCCCTTCAGCCTCCCGGCGACCACCCTCACCACCACCATGGCCTCGGTGGCACTCGTCGGCCTCGCCGGCTCCGCCCTCACCCTGCGCCGCGTCACCACCGTCGACCCGATGACCATGCTGGGAGCCGCGCGATGAGCCTCCACCTCGAAGACGTCACCGTCACCCTGGGCCAGGGCGACTCCCGTACGACGGCCCTGAGCGGGCTCGACGTGACCTTCCGCCCCGGCGTCCTCACCGCCCTCGTCGGCCCCTCCGGCTCCGGGAAGTCCACGCTCCTCGCCGTCGCCGGCGCCCTGCTCCGCCCCGACCGGGGCCGCGTCCTCCTGAACGGCACGGACCTGGCCGCCCTCACCGACGGCGAACGCGCCCGGACCCGCCGCGCACGCATCGGCTACATGTTCCAGAGCGGCAACCTCCTCACCGGACTCACCGCCGAGGAGCAGCTCCTCGCCGCCGCCTCCCTGGCCGGCCGCAGGCCGCGCTCCCAGCGCGCCAGGATCCGCGAGCTCCTCACGGAGGTGGGACTCGACCACCGCCTCACCCACCGCCCCCACCAGCTCTCCGGCGGCGAACGCCAGCGCATCGCCCTCGCCAGGGCCCTGCTCCTGGAGCCGGAACTGCTGCTCGTCGACGAACCCACCGCCGCGGTCGACCGCACCCGGGCCGAGGACCTCACCGCCCTCATCGCCCGCACCACCCACCGGTACGGCGCCGTCACCGTCGTCGCCACCCACGACCCCGTCGTCACCGCCGCTGCGGACGAGACCGTCGACATGCTGAGCCCCGCGGAGCGAAGTTGACATGCGATTTCCAGGTCCGTAGTGTCCTCCGAGTTGTCCGACGTGAGCACCGGCCCCGGCCGGCCCCGGACAGCGATTCCGCAAGAACCACACAGCCTGACGGCTGCGATTCGTCGCGCCGTCCTGCTTTTCGTGCGCTCTCACGGAATGAGGAATTCGCGTCCGAAGTCCGGACGCCCTCCGATTCGCATCGGAGGGCAGGAATCCGCTAAAGTCTCACTCGTCGGAACGGCCCGAAAGCCGGGAAGACAACCC
>NZ_BNBS01000160.1 GCF_014656075.1 Streptomyces hydrogenans | reverse complement strand
ACCGGCCCCGACCCCGACCCCGGCCCCGGCACCGACCCGGGCCCCGGCCCCGACCCCGGCCCCGGCCCCGGCGAGGCTCCCGCAGCTCCGGCGGCCCCCACGGCTCCCGCCGTCCCGGCGGACGACCGACGCCGCCTCCGGACGCCGTACGTCAGCCTGCCCGGCGCCTGGGGAGCACTGGCCCTCGCGTGCCTGTCCTTCACGCCGTCCCTGCTGCCGCGCGGGGGGATCCTCCAGGGGGTCGTCTCGGGGATCCTCGCCGCGATCGGGTACGGGCTCGGCGTGGTCGCCGCGTGGATCTGGCGGGCCTTCGCCGACCGGGGCCCGCGCCCCGTGACCGGCCGTTCCTGGCGGGCGTTCCTCGTCACCGCGGTCGTCCTCCTGGGCGTCGCGTACGGGCTCGGCCAGTACGGGCAGCACCGGATCCGGGGCCTGCTCGGCGTGACGGAGTACCACCTGCTCCCCTGGATCCTGTCGCCGCTCGTCGCGTTCCTGCTGTTCGCCCTCGTCCTGGCGGGGGCCCGCGGGATTCGGTGGGTGTACCGCCGGGTGGCCGGGTGGCTCCGGCGCTGGATCGGCGCGCGGGCCGCGCGGGCGGTCGGCGGCATCCTGGTGGCGGTCACCGGCGTGCTGCTGTTCAGCGGCCTGCTCGTCGACGGCCTGGTCGCGACGGCGAACCAGGCGTTCTCGCTGCGCGACGGCGAGACCGACGAGGGCGTCCGGCAGCCGACGTCCGGCCTGCGCTCGGGCGGCCCGGGCTCCTTCGTCGCGTGGGAGTCGCTGGGCAGGAACGGCCGCACCTTCGCGGCCGGCGGGCCCACGGCCGCCGAGATCGCGGCGTTCACCGGGCGCGCCGCGCGGGAGCCCGTCCGGGCGTACGCGGGGCTCGACACGGCGGACGAGACCGAGTCCCGCGCCGCCCGCGCGGTGGCCGACCTGCGCCGGGCGGGCGGCTTCGAGCGCCGGAACCTCCTGGTCGTCACGACGACCGGCAGCGGCTGGGTGGACCCCGCCGCGGTGGACAGCTTCGAGTACCTGACCGGGGGAGACACCGCGAGCGTGGCGCTCCAGTACTCGTACCTGCCCTCGTGGATGTCGTACCTCGTGGACCAGTCGAAGGCGCGCGAGGCGGGCCGCGAGCTGTTCGACGCCGTCTACGACTCCTGGTCGAGGCTCCCGGCGGACGCCCGCCCCCGGCTGTACGTGGCGGGGGAGAGCCTCGGCTCGTTCGGCGGGGAGACCGCGTTCAGCGGCGAGTACGACCTGCGCAACCGCACGGCGGGCACGCTCTTCGCGGGCCCGCCCCACTTCAACACGCTCTTCCGGCGGTTCAGCGACCACCGGGAGCCCGGCAGCCCCGAGGTCCAGCCCGTCTACCGGGGTGGGCGCACGGTGCGCTTCGCCACCGACGCCTCGGCGGGCATCCCGCCGCCGGACACGCCGTGGGAGGGCAGCCGCGTGCTGTACCTGCTGCACGCCTCGGACCCGATCGTCTGGTGGGGGCCGCACCTGATGTACGACGAGCCGGACTGGATCGGCGAGGCGCCCGGCGACGACGTGCTGGAGTCGATGGTCTGGGTGCCGTTCGTGACGTTCTGGCAGGTCACCGCCGACCTGCCGTTCGCCACCGAGGTGCCCGACGGCCACGGCCACACCTATCGGGCCGAGTACGTCGACGGCTGGAACGCCGTCCTGAGGCCCTCCGACGTCACCGCGGAGGACCTCGCCCGGCTGCGGGAGATCATGGCGCGCCGGTGACCCCTGCGGAACCCCTCCCGTCCGTGAGGGGCAGCTGGAACAGCACCGTGTCCACCCAGTGCCCGTGCTTGTGGCCCACCGCGCGCAGCCGGCCCGCCTCGGCGAAGCCGAGCCGGCGGTGCAGGGCCTGCGACGCCTCCGTGCCGGAGTCCGCCACGACCGCGATCATCTGGTGCGCGCCGGCCCGGGCGCAGGCGGCGACGAGGGGCCGCATCAGCAGTGTGCCCAGGCCCCGGCCCGTCGCCTCCGGAGCGAGGTAGACGGAGTTCTCGACGGAGTGCCGGTACGCGGGCTTCGGACGCCAGGGCGAGGCGTACGCGTACCCGGCGACCTCGCCCGCCACCTCGGCCACCAGGAACGGCAGGCCCCGTTCCGTCAGCTCCGCCAGCCGCTCCCGCCAGTGCGCGACCGGCGGCGGGGTCTCGTCGAAGGTGACGACCGTGTGCCGGACGTAATGGGCGTAGAGGGAGGCGACGGCCTCCAGGTCCGCGGCGACGGCGGGCCGGATCAGCGCTTCGGGTGCGGTCATTCCGCCGATCGTAGAGGCGCGGGGGAGCGACGACCGGTGCGCGCACCGGCCCCGGCCCCGGAGGACCCGGTCCCCGTACGGGTTCCGGCTCCACCCGCCCGCCGCCCGGGTCCCGTACGGGACCCGGGCGGCGGGCGGGCCCCGAGCCGAAGGCACAGCCCCGTACGCCCCCGCCCCGCCCGCTCGTCCCCGCACACCGCTCCGTCCGTACCCGCCATCGCCCCGCCCCGCCCCGTCCCGTCCCAGGACCTCACCCTCCGTGGCGGACGCCCCTTGTTCCGTTTGCGGAGCCGGGGCGGCCGGGTTTGAGTGTGGGGGACCCCCCATGCCCTTCAGGAGCGCAGACATGTCGATGGCGTTCGGTTCCTCCTTCGGCCCCTCCGACCCGTTCGGCGACCTGCTGAACCGGTTCTTCGGAATGTCCCCGGCGTCCTCGCCACCGGCCGTCCAGCGGGTCCCCATCGGCCGTCTCCTCACCGAGTCGTCCCACGAACTCCTCAACACCGCCACCCGCAAGGCGGTCGAGGACGGGACCACCGACCTCGACACCGAACACCTGCTGTGGGCCACCACCCAGGTCGAGCCCACCCGCCGGCTCCTCGCCCGGGCCGGCGTCGACCCCGACGCGCTGGCCGACCGGATCTCCAAGGTGCTGCCGCACGAGTCCGCGGAGCCCTCCGCCGAGCCGGGCCTCACCCCCGCCGCCAAGCGGACCCTCGCCCTCGCCCACGCCACCTCGCAGGCCGCCGGCGTCTCGTACATCGGCCCCGAGCACATCCTCGGCGCCCTCCTCGGCGACGCCGACTCCGGCGCCTCCCGCTTCCTGCGCGCCGAGGACCTCGACGTCTCCAAGCTGCGCGGCGTGACCGACCAGGCCGCCCGCGGCGGCGACACCGCCGCGCCCGCCGCGCCCAAGCAGCCCGCCACCACCCTCGACGAGTTCGGCCGGGACCTCACCGAGGAGGCGCGGGCCGGAAAGCTCGATCCGGTCGTGGGCCGCGCCGAGGAGATCGAGCAGACCATCGAGATCCTCTCCCGCCGCTCCAAGAACAACCCGGTCCTCATCGGCGAGCCCGGCGTCGGCAAGACCGCCATCGTCGAGGGCCTGGCCCAGCGGATCGTGGCCGGCGAGGTCCCCGACACCCTCAAGGACAAGCGGGTCGTCTCCCTCGACCTCTCCGGAATGGTCGCCGGCGCCCAGTACCGGGGGCAGTTCGAGGAACGCCTCAAGAAGGTCATCGAGGACGTCCAGAAGTCCGAGGGCGAGATCGTCCTCTTCATCGACGAACTGCACACCGTCGTCGGGGCCGGCGCCACCGGCGAGGGTTCCATGGACGCCGGGAACATGCTCAAGCCCGCCCTCGCCCGCGGCGAGCTGCACGTCGTCGGCGCCACCACCATCGACGAGTACCGCAAGTACATCGAGAAGGACGCCGCGCTCGAACGCCGCTTCCAGCCCGTCCTCATCCCCGAGCCGACCGTCGAGGAGACCGTCCAGATCCTCGAAGGGCTCCGCGACGCCTACGAGGCCCACCACCAGGTCCGGTTCGCCGACGGCGCCCTCGCCGCCGCCGCCGAACTCTCCGACCGGTACATCAGCGACCGCTTCCTCCCCGACAAGGCCATCGACCTCATGGACCAGGCCGGGGCCCGGGTACGCCTCCGCAGCGCGGGCCGCTCCACCGAGGTGATCAGCCGCGAGGACCGACTCGCCAAACTGCGCCGTGAGAAGGACCAGGCCGTCGCCGCCGAGGAGTTCGAGAAGGCCAAGCACCTCAAGGAGGAGATCGCCGAGGTCGAGGGCGAACTCGCCGGCATCGAGGAGCGCCGCGAGGGCGTCGTCTCCGTCACCGCCTCCGACATCGCCGACATCGTCTCCCGCCGCACCGGCATCCCCGTCGCCCAGCTCACCACCAGCGAGAAGGAACGCCTGCTCAAGCTGGAGGAGGAGATGCACTCCCGGATCGTCGGCCAGGACGAGGCCGTCACCGCCGTCTCCGAGGCCGTCCGCCGCAACCGCGCCGGCATGGGCGACCCGAACCGGCCGGTCGGCTCCTTCCTCTTCCTCGGCCCCACCGGCGTCGGCAAGACGGAACTCGCCAAGACCCTCGCGGAGCTGCTCTTCGGCGACGAGGACCGGATGATCCGCTTCGACATGAGCGAGTTCCAGGAGAAGCACACCGTCGCCCGGCTCGTCGGCGCCCCGCCCGGATACGTCGGCTACGAGGAGGCCGGCCAGCTCACCGAGAAGGTCCGCCGCCAGCCGTACAGCGTCGTCCTCTTCGACGAGGTCGAGAAGGCGCACCCCGACGTCTTCAACACCCTGCTCCAGATCCTCGACGACGGACGCCTCACCGACGGCCAGGGCCGGACCGTCGACTTCCGCCACTGCGTCGTCATCATGACGTCCAACATCGGCGCCCACCGGATCCTCGCTCACGAGGGCGACGCGGCCGAGCTGAAGGACGAGCTGATGGAGGACCTGCGGGGCCGCTTCCTGCCCGAGTTCCTCAACCGCATCGACGACATCATCGTCTTCCACAGCCTCACCGAGAAGGACCTCACCGAGATCGTCGAGCACCTGCTCGACCGCAGCAAGCACCGCGTCCACGCCCAGGGCATGACCCTGGAGGTCACCGAGGCCGCGACGAGGCTCCTCGTCGCCCACGGCTACCAGCCGGAGTTCGGCGCCCGCCCGCTGCGCCGCACCATCCAGACCGAACTCGACAACCGCGTCGCCTCCCTCCTCCTCGGCGGCGAGGCGGAACCCGGCGACACGATCGTCGCCGACGTGATCGACGACTCCCTCCACTGCACCGTCCGCAAGGGCGAGCGACCCGCCGCGGCCTGACGCCCCGCCGGCCCCCACGAGGCACCCGCGTCCGCGCGGGTGCCTCGTCACGCCTCCTCAACCCGTCGGTTCGATCACGACCTTGAGGTGCTTCATGATCGGCTGGTCGCTCTGGGTGCTGTAGTCGCCCAGGGCGCACAGCACGTTCAGCTCCGGCATGTACCCCGCCGCGCAGCCCCGCGGGATGTCGTACGGGACCGCCAGGTAGCCGTGCACCGAGCGCCGGCTCCCGTCCCGGGCGGTGGCCGTGATGTCGACGGGGGAGAGCTCCGCGATGCCCCGTTCGCGCATGTCCGCGCGGTTCATGAAGACCAGGGTGCGCAGGTTCCTGACGCCCCGGTAGCGGTCGTCGTCGGAGTAGATCGTGGTGTTCCACTGGTCGTGCGAGCGCATCGTGCCCAGGGCCAGGGTGCCCGGCTCCGGGACGACGTCCGGCAGCGGCGCGGCGGAGAACTCGGCCTTGCCCGAGGGCGTGAGGAAGACCAGCTCGCGCGCCGGCTGCTTGATCCGGAAGCCGAGCGGGAGCCGCACCCGCCGGTTGAAGTCCTCGAAGCCGTCCAGGACCCGGGCCATGGTGTCCCGGATCCGGTCGTAGTCCTCGACGTACCAGGCCCACGGCGTCCCGCTCTCCGGCAGCGCGGCCCGCGCGATGCCCGCCACGATCGCCGGCTCGGACAGCAGGTGCGGGGAGGCGGGCTTCTTCATCCCGCGCGACAGGTGGACCATGCTCATCGAGTCCTCGACGGAGGTGGCCTGCTCGCCCCTGCGCTGGTGGTCCTTCTCGGTGCGGCCCAGACACGGCAGGATCAGCGCCCGCCGGCCGTGCACCACGTGGCTGCGGTTGAGCTTGGTGCTCACCTGGACGGTCAGCTCGCAGTTCCGCAGCGCCTCGTACGTCACCGGGGTGTCGGGCGCGGCGAGGGCGAAGTTGCCGCCCATGCCGACGAAGACCTTCACGTCGCCGCGTCCCATCGCCTCGATGGTGCGCACGGTGTCGAGGCCGTGGGCGCGCGGAGGGTCGATCCCGCAGACCTCGGCGAGCCGGTCGAGGAAGGCGTCCGCCGGGCGGTGGTCGATGCCGCAGGTGCGGTTGCCCTGGACGTTGCTGTGGCCGCGCACGGGGGAGGGCCCGGCGCCCTCGCGGCCCAGGTTGCCGCGCAGCAGCAGGAGGTTGACGATCTCGCGGACCGTGTCGACGCCGTGCTCGTGCTGGGTGACGCCGAGGCACCAGCTGATGATCGAGCGGTCCGCCTCGCGGTACACCCGGGCCGCTTCGAGGACGTCCTCGCGGGTGAGTCCGGACTGGTGCTCGATCTCCTCCCACGACGTGGCCTCGACCACCGCGCGGTACTCCTCGAAACCGGCCGTGTGCCGTTCGACGAACTCCCGGTCCAGGGCCTTCGGATCGGACGCGGCCTGTTCGAGGACCGCCTTCGCCATCCCGCGCAGGAGGGCCATGTCGCCGCCGATCCGCGGCTGGAGGTTGAGCGTGGACGTGGGGGTGGCGCGGAGGGTGGCCATGTCCGTGAAGTCGTGCGGGATGATCGTGCGGGTCGCGGCGGCCTCCACCAGCGGGTTGACGTGCACGATCCGCGCGCCCCGGCTGTACGCCTCGGCCAGCGCGGTGAGCATGCGCGGCGCGTTGGACGCCGCGTTGACGCCGAGGACGAAGAGCGCGTCGGCGGTCTCCCAGTCGGCGAGGTCGACCGTCCCCTTCCCGGTCCCCAGTGAGGCCGTCATGGCCCGGCCGCTCGCCTCGTGGCACATGTTGGAGCAGTCGGGGAGGTTGTTGGTGCCGAGTTCGCGCGCGAGCAGCTGGTAGAGGAAGGTCGCCTCGTTGCCGAGCCGTCCCGAGGTGTAGAAGGACGCCTGGTTCGGGGAGTCCAGCTCGCGCAGGGCGCGGCCCGCCAGCTCGAAGGCGTCCTTCCAGGCGATCGGCACGTAGTGGTCGGTGTCCGGGTCGTAGACGACCGGCTCGGTGAGCCGGCCCTCGTTCTCCAGCGCGTGGTCCGTCCAGCCCGCCAGCTCCGTCACCGTGTGCGCGGCGAAGAACTCCCGCCCGACCCGCTTGCGGGTCATCTCCCAGGTGACGTGCTTGATGCCGTTCTCGCAGATGTCCAGGTGGAGGCCCTTGGTGTCGTCGGGCCACGCGCAGCCGGGACAGTCGAAGCCGGTGCGCTCGTGGTTCATCTTCATGATCGCCCGGGGCCCGTCCACGGGCAGGGCGCCCTCGCGGAGCATGAACCGGGTCACGCTCTTCGCGGCACCCCAGCCGGCGGCGGGATGGTGGTACGGCCGGACCTCCGGCTCGCCGTCGGGGACCGGGCCCACCCGGGGCTCCAGGCCGTCGTCCTGCTGCTCGGTTCGGTCGAGGGTCATCGGACCGCTTCCCTTCCGGCGCACCCGGCGCGCGGGAACGCGTAGAGCCCCCTCCCGGCAGGCTAAGCGGGGCCTCGGGCGGTCGCCAGCCGGGGGAAGACGGGCTGCGGGCGCGACCGGCCCTGGATACGCTGACGCCGATTTGTCGTCTTTTCCCTCTTGTTCTTTTCTTTACCACTATCAAGCCTTTCGCCCTTTTTCATCCTTCTCGTCCCGACGGGAGTCGCATGGCCGTCCCCCAGCCCGTCCCCCAGCTCGTCCTCGGCCCGCCCACCCAGACCGCCGTCTTCCTCACCCTCACCGTCGCGCCCGGCCGCGAGGACGACGTACGCGACGGGCTCCGGGAGCTGTCCGGGCTGAGCCGTTCCGTCGCCTTCCGCGCCCGCGACGACGCCCTCGCCTGCGTCGCGGGCCTCTCCTCCGACGCCTGGGACCGACTGGCCGGCGGCCCCCGCCCCCGCGAGCTGCACCCCTTCACCCCGCTCCAGGGCCCCCGGCACCTGGCCCCCGCCACCCCCGGCGACCTCCTCCTCCACCTGCGGGCCCGCCGCGCCGACCTCTGCTTCGAGCTGGCCCGGCTCGTCCTCGACGGCTTCGGGGACGCCGTCACCGTCGTCGACGAGGTGCACGGCTTCACCTACTTCGACGAGCGCGACCTGCTCGGCTTCGTCGACGGCAGCGAGAACCCCACCGGGTCCGCCGCCGCCGACGTCGTCCTGATCGGCGACGAGGACCCGGACTTCCGCGGCGGCAGCTACGTCGTCGTCCAGAAGTACCTCCACGACCTCACCGCCTGGAACGCCCTCCCCACCGAGGAGCAGGAGCGCGTCATCGGCCGCCACAAGGCCGACAACCTCGAACTCCCCGACGACGTCAAACCGCCCGACTCGCACGTCGCCCTCACCACCGTCGAGGACGAGGACGGCGAGGAGCAGCGGATCGTCCGCCAGAACATGCCCTTCGGACGGCTCGGCACCGCCGAGTTCGGCACCTACTTCATCGGCTACTCCCGCACCCCGGCCGTCACCGAGCGGATGCTCCGCAACATGTTCCTCGGCGACCCGCCCGGCACCACCGACCGCATCCTCGACTTCTCCACCGCCGTCACCGGGGGCCTCTTCTTCGTCCCCAGCGCCGGCCTCCTCGACGACCTCCCCGCCCCGGGCGAGACCCGGGAGACCGCCCCCGAGCCCGTGCCCGCCGAAGCCGTCCACCCGGGGTCCTCCCTGGGCATCGGCAGCCTGAAAGGAGCCCCGGCGTCATGACCAGCCTCCCCGGCACGCCCGCCCCCACCACCAACCTGCACCGCGAACTCGCCCCCATCACCCCCGCGGCCTGGGCCGAGATCGAGGAGGAGGCCCGCCGCACCTTCCGCCGCAACGTCGCCGGCCGCCGCGTCGTGGACGTGCCCGACCCCGGCGGCGCCGGACTCGCCGCCGTCGGCACCGGCCACCTCACCGACCTCGAAGCCCCCGCCCACGGCGTCCGCGCCCGGCTGCGCGAGGCCCGCCCGCTGGTCGAACTCCGCGTCCCCTTCACCGTCGACCGCTCCGCCGTCGACGACGTCGAACGCGGCGCCAAGGACTCCGACTGGCAGCCCGTCAAGGACGCCGCCCGCACCCTCGCCCTCGCCGAGGACCGCACCGCCTTCGACGGCTACGACGCCGCCGGCGTCCGCGGTCTGCGCGCCGCCTCCTCCAACCCGGCCGTCGCGCTCCCCGTCGAACCCCACGACTACCCCGACGCCGTCAGCCGCGCCCTCACCGCCCTGCGCCTGGCCGGCGTCGACGGCCCGTACGCGCTGCTCCTCGGCGCCGACGAGTACCGGTCCGTCAGCGAGACCTCCGACCACGGCTACCCCGTCGCAGCCCACCTCGGCCGGATGCTCGACGGCCCCCCGATCTGGGCCCCCGCCCTCAAGGGCGGCCTCGTCCTCTCCACCCGCGGCGGCGACTTCGAACTCCGCCTCGGCCAGGACGTCTCCATCGGCTACGCCCGGCACGACACCGACACCGTCGAGCTGTACCTCCACGAGACCCTGACCTTCTTCGTGTACACGGACGAGGCCGTGGTCGTCCTCGGCACATGACCGGCCCCCGCGCCTGGTCGTGGCGGTACGCGGTCCCCCGGCTCACCGGCGCCGCCGTCCTCGGCACCGCCGCCGGGGCCGTCACCGGCACCCTCGCCGACACCGCCCTCGGCATCCTCGCCGGGATCGCCACCGCCGAGACCGTCTTCGTCGTCACCGGCTGGATCGTGCTGTGGCCGATGGACGCCACCACCACCCGCCGCAACCTGCGCCGCGAGGAGTTCCGGCCGGTCGTCGAGGAACTGGCGGTGGTCACGGCGGCCCTCTGCGGGCTCGTCGCCATCGTCGCCCTGCTCCTCGTCGACTCCGGCTACGACCGCGCCGCCGCCGCGACCGCGCTCTGGGGCGTCTTCATGGCCTGGGCGGCGCTCCACCTCATGTACGCCACCCGGTACGCCTACCTATACCACCGGCCGCCCGGGGGCGGCATCGACTTCAACTCCGACGCCCCGCCCCGGTACACCGACTTCCTCTACTTCTCCTACAACCTCGGCATGACCTACCAGGTCTCGGACACGAACGTCTCGGACTCCGGCATCCGCGCGGTCGTCCTCCGCCACTGCCTCCTCTCGTACGTCTTCGGCGCCAGCATCCTCGCCACCGCGATCAACCTGGTGGCCGGCATCGTCACCGGATGACCCGGTGTGCGGGCGCCGTGAGCACCCCGGCAGACTCGCCCCATGAGCAGCACGCGCCCGCGCCCCGCCCGCCCCGCCGGTTCCGTCCCGACCGCCGTCGTCGTCGGCGCGGGCCCCAACGGGCTCACGGCCGCCGCCCTGCTCGCCGAGGCCGGCGTCGAGGTCACGGTCCTGGAGGCCGCGGAGACGATCGGCGGCGGCACCCGCACCGACGAGGCGATCCTGCCCGGACTCCTCCACGACCACTGCTCGGCCGTCCACCCCCTCGCCGTCGCCTCGCCCGCCCTCCGCCACCTCCGCCTCGACCGCTACGGGCTGACCTGGCGGCTCCCCGAGATCGACTGCGCCCACCCCCTCGACGACGGCACCGCGCCCGCCCTGTACCGCTCCGTCACCGAGACCGCCGCCGGCCTCGGCGCCGACGCCGGCCGCTACCGGGCCCTGCTCGGCCCCTCCGTACGCCGCTGGGACGCCCTCTCCACCGACGTCATGGGCCCGCTGCTGCGCCTCCCCGAGCACCCGCTGCTCCTCGCCCGCTTCGGGCTGCCCACCGTCCTGCCCGCCGCCGCGCTCGCCCGGCTCTTCCGCACCCCCGGGGCCCGGGCGCTGTGGGCGGGCGTCGCGGCCCACGCGTACCGCCCGCTGACCGAGCCCTTCAGCTCGGCCATCGGGCTCGGCATCCTGACCGCGGGACACGCGGCCGGCTGGGCCGTCGCCGAGGGCGGCTCCCAGGCCATCACCGACGCCCTCGCGGCCGCGCTCCGCGCCCACGGGGGCCGGATCGAGACGGGCGTCAGGATCACCGACCGCACCCAGCTGCCGCCCGCCGACCTCACCCTCCTCGACCTCGACCCCGCGCAGGTCGCCACGGTGTACGGCGACCTGCTGCCGTCCCGGACGGCCGCCGCGTACCGCCGCTTCCGGCGCGGCCCCGGCGCCTTCAAGGTCGACCTCGCCGTCGAGGGCGGCGTCCCGTGGCGCGCCGAGCCCGCCCGCCGGGCCGGCACCGTCCACCTCGGCGGCCCGCTCGCCGAAGTCGTCCGCGCCGAACGGGACGTGACGGACGGCCGGATGCCGCAGCGCCCCTTCGTCCTGGTCGGCCAGCAGTACCTCGCCGACCCCACCCGCTCCGCCGGCGACGTCCACCCGGTGTGGACGTACGCGCACGTGCCGCACGGTTACGACGGCGACGCCACCGACGCGATCCTCGCCCGCCTCGAACAGTTCGCCCCCGGCGTCCGCGACCGCGTCGTCGGCCTGCGCGTCACCCGCCCCGCCGACTTCGCCGCCGCCAACCCGAACTTCACCGGCGGCGACATCCTGACGGGCGCCAAGACCGTCCCCCAGCTCGTCCTCGGCGCCCGCCCCGCCCTCGACCCCTACGCCACCGGCCTCCCCGGCGTCTACCTCTGCTCCGCCGCCACCCCACCCGGCCCCGGCGCCCACGGCATGTCCGGCGCCGGCGCAGCCGCCTCGGCCCTGCGGCATCTGGGGATCAGGGCGCCCTGGTAGGGGGCGGCGGCCGGACGGTCCCGTGCGGGGAAGGTCCGGGTGCCCCCGTGGCCGACGCCCCGGCCGCCGGTCCGGCCGGTTCCGTCACGCCCCGCCCGGCGCCCCGAACGCCTGGCGGGCGTGGTTCAGCAGGGTGCGGACGGCGGGGTTGTGGGCGGGTCTCCAGACCAGGGCGAGGAGGGCCGGGACGTCGGCGTCGGCGAGGGGGAGGGCGATGAGGCGGTCGGTGTGGGGGGTGGCCATCGACGTGCTGAGGACGGCGACGCCGAGGCCGCGGGCGGCGAGGTCGGCGATGGCGTCCGCCGCGCCCGCCTCCAGGGCGATGGCCGGGCGGAGGTCCTGTTCGGCGCACGCCTGGTCGAGGACCGCGCGCAGGCCGGTGCCGGGAGGCATGCAGACGAGCGGATGGGCCGTCAGTTCACGGAGGGTGACGCGGGGGAGGGCCGCCAGGGGATGGCCGGGCGGGACGGCCGCGACGAGCCGTTCGTCGACGATCGTCAGGGCGTCCAGGCCGTCGGGGGTGGTCGCGGCGGCCCCGACGAGGGCCAGGTCGACGGTGCCGCTCCGGACGGCGTCGGCGAGCCGTGCGGAGGTGTCCTCCCGGAGTCGGATCTCCACCCCGGGATGGGCCTCGTGAAAGGCGGCGAGGGCGTCGAACAGGGGAGTGACGGTGCAGCCGACGACCATGCCGACGGTCAGCCGGCCCCGCACCAGGCCGGTCACCTCGTCCACCGCCCGGGCCACCGCCCCGGCCGAGGCGAGGGCCGCGCGCGCGTGCGCGAGCGCGGCCTCGCCGGCGACGGTGAGGGTGACGGTCCGCGCCGAGCGGTCGAACAGCTCGGCGCCCAGCTCGTGTTCGAGCCGCCGGATCTGCGAGCTGACGCCCGACTGGCTGATGTGCACCCGCTCGGCGGCCCGGGTGAAGTTCCGCTCCTCGGCGACCGCGACGAAGTACTCCAGCTGCCTCAATTCCATGACTGCTGATTCTAGTAGTCAGCTGAACCATCTGTTGGACTTCTGGTGGGGTGGCGGCGAGGCTGGAAGGGCGGAAGAAGGAACGACACCCGTCCAGCCCCAGGAGGAACCGTGCCGGAGTACGAGAAGGCCATGCGCCCCGAGGACCTCACCCGCCTCTTCGTCGAGCGGTCCAACGCCGGTGACGCGGCCGGAGTCGCCGCGCTGTACGCCGAGGACGCCGTCCTGGCGTACCCGCCCGGCGAGCTGACGGTGGGACGGGACGCGATCCGCGAGCTGTGGGCCGGGGTGCTGGCCCACCGGCCGCGCTTCGAGCGGGAGGAGCCGCTGCCCACGCTGGTGAACGGCGACGTCGCGCTCACCTCGACCCCGCCGAGGGACGGCGCCGGAGCGCGGGCCCAGGTCGTCAGGCGCCAGGCCGACGGCAGCTGGCTGCGGATCCTCGACCAGCCCGAGTTCGTCCCCGTCGCGCGCTGAGCCGGGCGCACGCGCGCGTGGCGGTCACGAGCGCCACCAGGGCTCCCGTACGAAACGGCTTTCCGTACCCGTACAGCCCAGGCCGTTGGAGATCTCCTCGGCGTCCAGGTTCCAGCCCACCACCCCGTCACCCTTGCGGCTCAGCTCGATCAGCCGCGCGTCGGCGGTACGGGTCCCGTCGGTGACCCGGCAGGCCACGATCGAGGTCCACGCCTGCCCGTCGAGCGCCGACACGAAGAACAGCGAGGGCAGGACGACGGCCGTGAGGAGCAGGGCCGCCCCCTGCTCCGCGGCCGCCGCCCGGCGCAGCCACGGCGGCGGCCGGTAGTCCGGATCGTGCGCCGTGCCGTGCGCGTCGCCGGGTCCGGAGCCGTGCGCGGTGTCGTGCGCGTGGTGCGGACGCCGGCGTCCCGTGCGGTACTCCACGACCACGCCCTTGCGGAGCGCGTACGCGGCGAGGCCCGTGCCCAGCCCCCACCACGGCCCGAACAGGCAGGCGTCGATGACGCCGACCGCCAGCGGGTTCAGGACGGTGACCCCGATCCTGCGCAGGTGCGCGAGCCGCCCCCGGCCGGTGGGGACGGCGCCGCGCGCCGCGAAGAGCGCGAAGACGAGCCGGGAGATCACCACGGCGAGGACCGAGCCGAGCAGCGGGTCGGTGATCACCATGCCGAGCAGCACGTCCGGCCAGTTCGCCGGCTCCATGCCGACGAAGACGTCCCGGACCGCGTCCCCGCCGCCCACCGTGTACGCCACCTTGGCCACGGGCACGGCGAGCGCCAGCGCGAGGAGCACGGTGTGCCCCGGGCCGCCCTTGCGGTCGGCCCGGCGCTCCTCCTCCAGCTCCCGCTCGGCGCGGGTGTCGGACGCCCCGGTCAGGAGCCGCCGCCCGCGCCCACCGAGAGGACGACGGCGGTGGTCCGGCCGAGCGGGGTCGCGTACGCGACGCTGTCACCGGCCGCGTGCCCGAGCAGCGCCCGGCCGAGCGGGCTGTCGACGGTCACCAGGGCCGGGTCGTCCGCGTCCGCGAGCTCGCCGATGTGCAGGGTCGACTCCGTGCCGTCGCCGAACCGCACGCCCACCGTGCTGCCCACGCCGATCGTGCCGTTCGACGGCGGCCCAGCGGCCGACGCCTCCCGCAGCCGGCCCTCGATCTCCTCGATCCGCGCGTCCAGCCGCTCCGCCTCCGTGGCCCGCTGCAACTCGTCGGCCTGATCGGCCCGGTCGCCCGGCTCGTCGGCGTCGTCGAGCGTGGCGGCGACCTTCGCCCGCTCGCCGCGCAGCTCGGACAGTTCGCGGTTCAGCGCCGCGCGGGCGGCCTCGCTCATGGGCTCCGGTCCAGCGGTCATGACAGCTCCCGTCGTGCGGTGACGCGGACGAAGGACGATGGTCACCATTCCGACACCACCGGAAAAGCCCGTCAAATCGCACGAGGCGTCCGCGGGTCCGCCGAGGGCCCCGGAAAACCCCTGGCGCCCCGGACGCCGGGGGCGTTAGCGTGACCGCGATGATCACCGACTCCTCACGCCGATGGGGGGTCCTCACCGCGCACGGAGCGTCCTGATGGACACGCCCGTGCGGGAGGACACCCGCCTTTCCCTCTGGCGCCGCGTGCGTGCCTACGCCGTGCCGCCCGCCACGATCGAGACCGCCACCGCCCGCCGCCTCGCCGGCGACTGGGCCGGTGCCTGCGCCGCCGCCGGCGTCGACCTCGACCTGACCCCCCGGGCCCTGGCCCGGACCCACGGCACCGCACTGGCCGCGCGCGTCCGCGCCGACCTCCGCCGGCTCGCCCCCGACCTGCTCCGCTGGCACCTGCCCCGAACCGCCCCGGACGGCCTGCTCCGCCCCGGAACGACCCTCACCCTGGCCGTCTACGCCGACCACGAGGAACCCGGCGGGCCGCGGACGCGCCCCGTCCACCTCGTCGCCCGCACCGCGCCCGCCTGGGCCGACGCCGGACAGCGGATCTCCCTCGCCCTCTGGGACGGCCCGCCCGCGGGACCGGATCCGCGCCGGCGCGGCGCGCCCGACCCGGCCGGCCCGGAGCC
>NZ_BNBS01000159.1 GCF_014656075.1 Streptomyces hydrogenans | reverse complement strand
AACAATCCCCACCACGAGCCCGCACCCTACCGGCTAGCCAAATGAGATGACCTCTTAGTCGTGGCCTCGTCGCACGTAGCCGGACAACGAGGAGGTCCCCTGCAGCCTCACCGGAAGTGAACTGAGATGGTGCCGAAAGAAGGCCAGCCCCGCCCGGGGGTGGGCGGGTCTCCTCAGAATTTGTTCGCGGCGGCCTGACTGCTGATGCCCTTGGTCAGGTTGAGGACCGTCGACGATGCGAGGTGCTAGGCGACGAGGCCCATGACGACGGCGTCGCCCCTGTCCGGAAAGCGGCCGAGCCGAGCGACCAGGTCCTCCCTCGGTTCGATCTGGATCTTCGGCGGTACGCCGGACGTCAGCCGGCACCGACGGCCGACGAGCCTGACGGACAGGTGCTGAGGTACGTGTGGGCGTGCCCCCGGTTGAGGGAGTGCGTGGCGACTATCAGCGGGGGCCGACTTCGCACGAGACATCGAGATGTGCAGCGACTGCCCCCAACAACCCGTACGCACGGTCCTGAAGGGCATCTGGGCGGTTTCGGCTACACAGCAGTTCGTTGAATCGCCCTGCCAGCCATGCTCTGTCCCCGATCACGCGTCAACGCCAAGGCATACACGCCGTAACTGTAGGCGCTCGACATCATCGCCCGGTCAAATCCCTCACAGTGCTGCCCGCCCTCCAGCAGTCACACACGGCGGCGGTACACCGCCTGGCCGACTCGCACCTCGGTAACCGCCCGCCACACAGCCTTGACCAGCAGAAATCAATCCACTCACCCTCGCAGCATAAATAAAATCCCGTGCCGATCACTACATTCCGAGCAGGCAGCTAAACCCACACTTCAGAGCCTCTTCAGCTCGTCAACGCTCCACAAAGACCGCCATGTAGACATCGAGCTACGTCCCGAAAGGATCACAACATCACCAGCTGAGCGGCTCACCAAGCTGGTGATCATCAGCAGATTCATCAGATGCAGTGGCTGATGGAACTGCCGTGGTGCACCCAGCGCCGCCGCCCGTCCGGCAGGGGTGCCAGCACCTCGCCGTCAGCGCGCAGGGATACCAGTTCCGTGGGGGTCTGCTGCGGCAGCCACAACTCGACGTCCTTCATACCGGCCGGCAGCCCGGCGAACCGTACGGTTGCTGGCTCGCCCGGGATGAGTCGCTGTACGGCCCCGGGGCCCGCCATCCGCAGCACGTGGCCCACCGGCGCCTGCTGACGCCCGACCAGGGCACCGTCCAGCACCAACTCCAGCATCCCTGTCGGGCGAGGGTGGGGATCAGAGTCAAGCTGACCGGTGGAGGTGAGTACTTCAAACTCCAATGCGCGCGCATCGGTGCGGAACACCAGCCGCACCCCTGAGGGCATCACGGTCACCCCGTAGACCGACGGATCCTGGTACTGCTCCTTGGTCCACGCGGGCAACCGGCGCGGCATCACCCCTGCCTGCGTGGTCTCCAGGTCCAGCGCACCCCGTAACTCCACCGGCCCGCCCACCAGCGGAACCGCCCGGTGTTGCAACCACCAGTTGAACTCGCCCGGTACAACGCGGCCGCCTTCGCCGACGTCTGCCGCCGGCACGGCATCCGCCGCAGCATGGGCCGGATCGGCTCGAGCTACGCCAATGCCCTGACCGAGTCGTTCTTCCAGGGCCTCAAACGAGAACTGCTTCACGGAAGACCCTGAACGTCGAAGGCGCAGACACGGCTTGAGGTGTTCCGCCGGCTGTCGTACTACAACAGGCGCCGTCGGCACTCCGCCCTCGGATACCTCACACCAGCCGAGTTCGAACAACAACTGATCACGTCACGTACGCTGTCACTCGCCGCATGAAACCCGGTGTCCACTCCCCGGGATCAACCTCAGGCCCGATGCTCCACCCGCCGAATCGACACCCTCGTCCAAGCCGTCCACACCCTGCTGACCTGCAGCTATTCAGGATGAAAACGGCTTATTGGTTCCCCGTTCGTATTGCTCGTCGTGTCGCTGGGGTGATGTGGTGGCTGGTGCGTTCCCTCAGGGACCAGTCGGCGCGGCGGCCGGCCCCTTTCGCGTAACAGCTTCGTTTACAAGCTCGACCAGTCGCTCGGAGGAGAGCGGGTGGTCCTGGTCCCGGACGAGGTCCTTGCCGTCCAGAAGTACCGCCGGCGTCGCCTGGATGTCCGTCTGCTGGTCGAACTGGCCCTGAACAGCCTTCACCCACCCGCTGTGTGCGTCTCCGGCGACGGCCTTGTCGAACTCAGTCGAGCGCAGCCCCGGGATCTGGCCCGCGAGCTTGAGCAGGAAATTGCGGTCGGCGAAGACGTCAGTGGATTCCTCTGCCGGGGGATGGGCAAACAGGACGTCGTGGAACTCTCGGAACCGGCCAGCGTCCTGTGCAGCGGCGAGCGCGTTCGCCGCGACCTTCGATCCCTTGCCTCCCACAATTCGGTCCACGAAGGACAGGACGTGGTACTCGACGCGGAGAAGCCCCTCGTCCTCCAGACGGTTGATAGTGGTGTGCAGGGTCTTTTCCAGCTGGGCACAGCCCGGACAGCGGGCGTCCTCGTACACCGTCAGGACTACCGGAGCGTCCTTGCGGCCCACCGGTATCAGGAGGCCACCGTCCCCAACGACACCGACCGGTGCGACCACAGGTCCTTCGTCGGCAGCTCTCCACTGCAGGACGATCGAGATACCGATAACCGTGGCAAGAGCGACGCATAGACCCACACCCTTCGCCGCGATGTGCAGACGATAGTTGCGCAGTGCCTCACGATTTTGTTGTTCACGCAGGCGGGCACGGGCCGTGGACGGGGAAGCAGGGGTAGCCCTCATGGTTCCTCTCGAAGGACGGGCGGATCGGCGGGATGGCTTCACGCCGGTGTTCCGTTGATGGGCGGGTGGGAGGCTGCGGACGAGGCGGAGCGCCGAAAACAGAGCCAGAGGCTGACGGCAAAGAGGACGAGGTCCCTGGAGATCTCCTGCCCGTAACGGGTCTCTGACGGGTCCACCTCGCCGCCTCCGCCGAAGCAGCCGCAGTCGACACTCAGCCCGCGGGCCCAGGCCTGGACGAGCCCGGTGATGAACACCATCAGGAGGACGGTCGACACGACGGCCCCCAGACGCCCTCCCACCCCGAACAGCAACAGCAACGACAGCCCGATCTCCAGCGCCGGCATCCCGTACGCGACCATCTCGACCCAGGCCTCGGGAAGAACCCGGAAGGCGCGCACGGCCTGCATCGCTCCCTCCGGGTCCTGGAGCTTCGCGCTCCCGGCCAAGAACCACACCATTGAGAGGAGCGAGCGAGCGAGGAACCAAAAAAACTTCCGCCGTCTGCCCGATATTCTAGGTGGAGGAGTATCCGCCAAGGTTTCCATGACCGCTCCTGTGCTCAATACTTCGACAGTCCGCGCCTGAGCGACTCCGGCTCAGGTGAGCGGGAGGCCGAAGAGTGAACCGTCCCGCTCGGCGGACAGAGGGAGTCTTCCGCCCGCAGTACCCAGTGGGTAGACGGTGCCGGTGCGGGTACCCAGAGATCGGGTCTTGGAGCGGTGCACGCACGCGAAGAGCGCGGAGAGAGCCGAAGACCGTTCCCGGATCTGTCGCGACCGGCCCTGTCTGGCAAAAATCCTGATCACGTCCTTGCCGGTGCAGTCGCCCACTGCCACGTCGATCGTTGCGATTGAGGTGTGCGCGAACCAGGTCCATCGGAGCACCTATTTACCTTCCACCCTTGCCCGCTTCAGGCAGCCAGACTTCCCCACCGCAGCGGGTCACTCCCTGGCCACTCGATGCGGGACGGGGCGCCACCGTCCCGGCCGTGGGCTGCGGGACGGCACCGGCCGGGACGGTCAGGACGCCCGCGTCGAGCGTGACGGCGAGGACGGCTGTCTGGTGGCGTGAGAGCAGGCTGGTGACGGCTTGGATTGCGTCGCTCATGTGCTCGCGTCGACCGTGGTGCCGGGCGAGCGCCCGCCAGTTCAGGGATGTCGTAGGCCTTGTCAGCGTGCAGACGCTGGGGCTTGGAATCGGCGGCATGGGATTCGTGCCCCATGTGGAAATGGGACAGCATCGGCTTCAGGGCCTGGCTGCCGTGGGTGTTGGCCGCGGAGAGTCCGACGCGTAGGGGCAGTCCGGCCGCGTCGGACAGGACATGCGTCTTGGAACCGGGCTTACCTCGGTCCACAGGGCTTGGACCTGCAAGTTCGCCCCTTTTTTAGCGCGGACGTAAGCGGAGTCGAGGACCGCCCGGGACAGGTCGATCAGGCCGTGGCCGTCCAGGAGCTCGAGCACCTTCTGGTGCAGCCGGCCCCAGACTCCGGCACGGGACCAGATCAGGAACCGGCGGTGCACGGTCGACTTCGACGCCCCGAAGCACGGCGGCAGAGCCCGCCAGACGCAGCCGCTGACCAGCACGTAGACGATCGCGGCGAACACCGCCTCGTCATCGAGGTTCGAGACTCCACCGCCCTGCGGCCACACTCGAGCAGGAGGCAGCAACGGCTTCGCTATCTTCCACAATCCATCTGGAACGATCCATCCCTGCCGTCCACTCCCCACGACCAGCCCAACAGACCACCAGCCATGTGGGAAACGGTCTAACAACCCCTAACGAAATGATCTTCGGGCTGGTTGGACGGCTCTCGGAGCGTTGATCGGGGGGTGCTGGGTGGCTCGGCGGAAGCCGTGGGAAGTCAATGATGAGCTCTGGGCGGTGATCGAGCCGCTCCTGCCGAGGGTGGAGCGTCGGGCCCGTCATCCGGGGCGGAAGCGGCATCCGGACCGGCTGGTGTTCCAGGGCATCCTGTTCGTGCTGCACACCGGGATCGCCTGGGAACACCTCCCGCAGGAACTGGGCTTCGGGTCAGGCATGACCTGCTGGCGCCGCCTGGCGGAATGGACCGAAGCCGGCGTCTGGCCGCGGCTGCACGAGACTCTCCTCGCGCGTCTCCGCGGAGCGGACGCTCTGGACTTCTCCCGCGCCGTGGTCGACGGCTCTCACATACGGGCGTTAAAGGGGGCTCCAAGACTGGACGAAGCCCTGTTGACCGGGGCAGAAACGGCAGCAAGCACCACCTGATCACCGATGCCACGGGCATTCCACTTGCGGCCACCCTGACCGGGGGCAACCGCAACGACGTCACGCAGTTCATTCCCCTCCTGCAGGCCGTCCCGCCAGTCCGGGGCAAGCGCGGCCGCCCCCGCCGCCGGCCCGACACCGTGCTGGGCGACCGCGGTTACGACCACGACAAGTACCGGCGACTCGCCTGGGCCCTGGGCGTCAAACCCGTCATCGCCCGACGCGGAGTTCCCCACGGATCAGGCCTCGGCACCGACCGCTGGGTCGTCGAGCGGACCTTCGCCCACTTGCACTGGTTCCGCCGGCTGCGGATCCGCTGGGAAGTACGCGACGACATCCACGAAGCGTTCCTCAGCCTCGCTTGCTCACTCATCTGCTGGCGACGCCTGAAGTCATTCCGATAGCAGTTCTAAGACCCTACGAGCTATCTCCGAAACCACCGCTCATCAAAGGTCATATAGCACATCTATGAGGTCATACATTGACACTAGCTGTTGCAGTGTCAGTTTCTCGTGAACGGTGGGACGAGTGCGACCGGGTCTGACCTGATCGGTTTCTGCGAATGAAACAGAGAGAAATTAATGGGGGGAATTACGGTGCACACCGTTCATTGACGTGAGACCGGTGGCGCCTACAACCTCTGCGAGATCTGACAGCTCTTCCACTGAGCCCACGAAGATGAGGCACCAACATGGCTGGCCGCAAAGAAAGCCGGAACTTTCCTTCCTGCTCACCGATCGCGATCGAGCTGGCAGTCGAATTGTTGTGAGGCAAAGTGTTCGGCTTCCCGTGACGGCTGAGGCTGGTGGCTCTCATCGCTGTCGAGCCTAATCACGAAAGGCGTGACCCAGGCGGCGAGCCGCCGCTTCCAAGGAGTGTCGCGGTAAGCGTCTGAGCCCAAGAACCTTTGGTTTCGCTAAGAATTTCGATCCAACCGAAGGCCCGCACGGTACATGGCCGTACGCGAGTTGTACGCCGCGGCCTTCCCCTCCGGCCTCTAGCAGGGCTTTTATTTCGCAGCGCGAGCGCGTTTACGTCCCGGGGAAGGGCTGGCAGATCTGTGGCTGGCTTCGATCGTCGCGGGATGCCGCGTGGCGACCGAAGTCTTCATTGAGCCCGGTCCTCCGCAAGGTGCCGGGCGGTAATAAGGAGCATTGGAAAAACCTATATGTCGGATAGTCAAGGGCTGGATACCTCTGATACCGGGGTGGGGCGTGCTAGACCGTGGTCGGGGCGGAGCCTGAGGTACCTCTCGAGTGGCCTCGCGCTAGTGATGTCGGTGACGGTGATGAAGGGTGCCGCGGCGTTCGCCGCCGAGCCGACAGCGAAGGCGGGCACGAAGCCGTCGGTAACCCAGGCTGAGAACATCGCTTCCGCGCGGGTGGCTGCGAAGTTGTCGGGCAAGATGATCGAGGCGCTGTCCGAGCGTACGGAGACGTCGACGACGTGGGCGAACCCTGATGGCAGTCTCACCACCGAACTCTCCGCCGGTCCTGTCCGCTTCGAGCGCGACGGATCCTGGACCGATGTCGACGTCACCCTGCACAAGGCAGCCGACGGCTCCGTTGAGCCGGTCGCGCACCCCAACGGCCTGGAGCTGTCCGCCGGTGGTGGAGCAAAGGCACGTTCGCTCAAAGCTGCTCAGGATGCCCCGGCCCGTGATCTGGTGACCCTGGGCGAGGGTGATGAGCAGATCACTCTGCAGTGGAAGGGCGCCCTGCCCGCACCGACGCTGTCCGGGACCCGTGCCCGCTATGCGGAAGCGGTGCCGGGCGCGGATGTGATCGTGGAGGCGACCCGGACCGGATTCGAGCAGTTCGTCGAGATCAAGCAGAAGCCGGCGACGGACAACTACTCCTACACGCTGCCTCTGAAGACCCAGGGCCTGACAGTCAAGGAGCAGGCGGACGGGAGTCTGCTGTTCCTGGATGAGAAGAAGAAGACGCAGGCAGTGATGCCGGCGCCGGTGATGTGGGATGCCACCACCGATAAGATTTCCGGTGAGCACACGAACCGGGCGCCGGTTGCGATGAAGGTCGTCAAGACCGAAGACGGCGTGGACTTGGTCTTGACCCCGGACGCGAAGTTTTTGGCCGATCCGGACACCAAGTTCCCGGTCACCGTGGATCCCTCGACCGGCAACCTTAGCAGCGTCTTCGACACCTACGTCCAGCAGGGCGAGACCCGTGACTGGTCCACCGACAAGGAACTCGACCTCGGCAACCCCGGCACCAAGAACCCCAACGGCACTGCTCGTACCGCGCGTTCCCTCATCACCTGGAACACCGCACCGATCGCCGACTCCCTTGTATCCTCGGCGACCCTGTCTCTGTGGAACTTCCACTCGGGCAACACCGACTGCAAGACATACCCATGGGAGGTGTGGGCAACCGGCAAGGCGTCCACCGCCTCGCGATGGACGTCCCAGCCGGCGTGGACGGCCAAGAAGGCCACCTCCACCCAGACTAAAGGCAACCCGGGCTGCTCCTCGCAGCCGGACGGCTGGGTCACCGCGGATGTGAAGACGCTGGTGCAGGAGTGGTCCTCGGCCAAAAACATCACCTCCGGGATGGGTCTACGTGCCGCCTCGGAGGGCGTGGTCAAGCAGTGGAAGCGGTTCCACTCCGCCAACGCGGCGAACAACCCGCCGAAGCTGACCGTGACCTACAACTACCGCCCCGGCGTCGGCACCAAGCAGGAGGCCGGCCCGCCGTACCTCTCCTACAGCAGTGCCTACGTGGTCAACACGGTGCGGCCGGTGCTGCGGGACACCATCACCGACAAGAACGGTGACCGCGTCAAGGCCACCTTCCAGATCTTCGACGTGGCGGCCAACAAACAGATCGGCAACCTCTTGGTCTCCCCATACGTTGCCTCCGGCTCCCCGGCATCAGTGACCGTGCCAGCCGGTGTGCTGACC
Organism: Streptomyces hydrogenans; assembly: GCF_014656075.1. GTDB lineage: Bacteria > Actinomycetota > Actinomycetes > Streptomycetales > Streptomycetaceae > Streptomyces > Streptomyces hydrogenans. Next base: position 7,535 of record NZ_BNBS01000159.1, on the reverse strand, counting down.
GAGGGCAAGGTGTACAAGTTCCGCACCAACTCCTACGACGGCACGCACTACAACACCGCCTGGTCGGCGTGGAAGAACTTCACGATCGACACCAAGGCCCCCACCGCACCCACAAAGATCACGTCTATGGATTACCCGGGTGACAAGTGGGTGGGCGGTGCGGGCAAGCCCGGCACATTCACCGTCACCCCGGCCTCTGCGGACATCAACTGGCTGGAGTGGTCCCTAGACGGCACCACCTGGACCAAGGTCGGCCACACCAGCGCCGCGGCGAAGAACATCTCCGTCACCCCCACAACCGACGGCACCCACACCCTGCAGGTCCGCGCGGTGGACAAGGCAGACAACCGCTCCGAGGCAGCCGAGTACACCTTCCGCGCCGGGCCCGGCGGCTTCATCCAGCCCATCGACGGCGAGCGCACCGCACGACGTCTGCCACTGATCGCCGAGGGCGACGCGGGAAAATTCGACAAGGTGTCCTTCTCCTGGCGCCGCTCCGAGGCTGACCCCTGGCAGCAGATACCCGCCGCCGACGTCACCAGTGTCGAGCGCACCGGCAGCACCTGGCCCGTGGCCTTGCCCGGGGGAAAGAACAAGAAGCTGTCCTGGGATGCGGCCAAGACCGTCAACCCGGACGGCACCATCCAGATCAAGGCCGACTTCACCGGCCCCAACAGTGCGAGCGGCTCCACCGCACCGCGTACGGTGGTCGTCGACCGCAACGCCACAGGTGCCAATACCGAGGATGTCGGCCCCGGCAGTGTGAACCTGCTGACCGGCGACTACAGCCTCTCGGCCACCGACGCCTCCGCCTTCGGCCTGTCCGTTACCCGCTCAGCCTCCTCCCGTCACCCTGATGCGGGTGCCAAGCAGGAAGGCCAGGCACCGATCTTCGGCAAGGAGTGGACAGGCAGCACCACGGCTGAGATCACCGACTCCGACTACGGGTACCTGCGCCGCATCTCCGACACCGCGGTCGACGTCGTTGACGCCGAGGGCGACCCGATTCACTTCACCGCGAACAAGGCTAAGAACAGCTGGATCGCCGAGCCGGGTGCCGAGGATCTCGTCCTCAAAGGCAGCGTGACCGGAACGTTCACGCTCTCGGATCCAGAGGGCACAGTCACCACCTTCACCAAGCCCGACGCCGCCTCCGCGACCTGGCAGGTGTCTTCCACGCTCCTGAACGGACTGGCAAACTCGACCACCACCGTGGTCTCCGAGACCGTCACGGTGGACGGCAAGAAGCTGGCGCGGCCCAAGCGGGTCATTGCGCCGACGTCCGCGGCAACGGCTGCGGCATGCACGTCGACGCCGTCGGCCAAGGGTTGCCGTGCCCTGGAGTACGTATACGCCTCCTCCACCACCGCCACGGGCAGCACGCTGGGAGACGTCAAGGACCAGGTGAAGGAGCTCAAGCTATGGTCCACCGAACCGGACGCAACCATGGCGAGCGCGAAGAGTATCCAGACCTACCGCTATGACGATAAGGGCCGCCTGCGCGAAGCCTGGAACCCGCTCATCTCCCCGGCGCTCAAGACCACCTACACCTACGACGATGCGGGCCGGGTAACCGTCCAGAACCCGGCCGGTGAACTGCCCTGGACGTTCACCTACGGCAAGGCCGGCCACGCCGACACTGCCGGCGAGGGCATGCTGCTCAAGGCCTCGCGTCCCAAGCTCAAGCCGGGCAGCACCGACCATACGGATGGCACTGCCAGCACCAGTATCGTGTACGACGTGCCGCTGGACGGCGCGAAAGCACCGCACCAGATGGGTCTGCATGACATCGCCCTCTGGGGGCAGCAGTACGCGCCCACCGACGCAACAGCCGTACTCCCGGCGGATGCCGTACCGTCCTCCCACTCCGGAGGGGATCTCGACAAGGCCGCCTTCAAGCGCGCCACCCTTCACTACCTGGATGTGTCGGGCCGCGAGGTCAACACCGCAAAGCCGGGCGGACACATATCCGCTACCGACTATGACGAGAACGGCAATGCGGTACGCGAACTGACCGCGGCCAACCGCGCACTCGCCCTCGGCGTCAGCGACGGCGACAGGGCGCAGCTGGCCGAGCTCGGTATCACTGCCCTCGACAGCTCGGAACGCGCCGAGCTGCTGGCAACACGCTCGATCTACAACGAGGCCGGCACCCGGGAGCTGGAGGAGCTCGGGCCGGTGCACCGCATCGACCTCACCACGGACGTGAAGTCCGGCTCCAGCACCGACATCCCGGCCGGCACCCCGGTCGCCGCACGCGGCTGGACAGTCAACGAATACGACGCGGGCCGTCCCACCGACGGCACCGCCAAGATCCGGGACCAGGTCACCAAGACCACCACCGGTGCACAGGTCCGCACCCACCCCGACACGATGGCCGATACCCGGGTCACCCAGACCGTGTACGACTGGGCCACGGGCCTGCCCACCAAGTCGATCCAGGACCCCGGCGGTCTCGCCCTGACCACCACCACCGAGTACGACGCACAAGGCCGCAAGACCAAGGAGATCCCGCCCGGCTCGACCGGCAACGACGCCGCGGCCCGCGTCACCACCTACTGGTCCGCCACCGGCAACGGCACCTGCGCGGGCCGGCCCGAATGGGCCGACCAGCTCTGCTCGGTAGGACCGGCCGACGCCATCACCGGCGGCGGATCCAACCCGACCCAGATGCCGACCACCACCACCGAATACAACTGGTGGAGCCAGCCAGCCAAGGTCACCGAAACCGCCAACGGCACCACCCGCACCACCACAACCACGTTCGATGGCGCGGGCCGCCCGGTGACCAGCAAGGTCACCGGCGGCGTCGGCCAGGCCGTGCCCGAGTCCACCACGGTTTACGACCCTGCCACCGGCCGTGAGATCAAGACGACTTCACCCACCGGCGGCACCATCACCAAGGCGTACGACAAGCTCGGCCGGCAGATCTCCTACACCGACGCCGACGGCGCCACCACCACGACCGAATACGACCAGCTCGACCGACCGACCAAGGTCACCGACTCGGTTCCTTCCACCGTCACCTACACCTACGACACCTCCATCGAGCCGCGCGGACTGGCCACCTCCACCACCGACTCGGTAGCCGGCACCTTCAGCGCCCGCTACGACGCCGACGGCAGCGTGACCAGCGAGCAGCTGCCTGGCGGCTACACCCTCACCCAGGAAGAGGACCCCACCGGCGCACCCAGCACGCGGACCTACACCCGCGACAGCGACAAACTCCAGGTTGTCTCCGACACCGTCAGCGAATCCATCCACGGACAAGTCACCAGGCATGCCGGCTGGTCCCAGCAGCGCTACCGCTACGACAAGATCGGCCGGATGACCCGCGTCGAGGACACCGTGGAATCGGTGTGCACCACGCGCAGCTACGGCTTCGACAAGTTCACCAATCGCACCTCGCTGACCACCGCCTCCACCGCCCAGGGCTCCGACTGCACCACTGGCAACGGAACCACGCGGAACTCTAGCTACGACAGCGCGAACCGCATCACCAACACCGGTTACGTCTACGACGCGTTCGGCCGTACCACATCGGTCCCCGACCACGGCACGATCGGCTACTACGCCAACGACCTGATCTACCAGCAGACCGCTGAGGGCAAGCGGCAGACCTGGAAGCTCGATGCCGCACACCGCTTCCGCTCCTTCACCGTGGAAACCGGCAGCGGCAGCACCTGGAGCCGCGAGCAGTCCAAGCTCAACCACTACGACTCCGACAGCGACAACCCCCGCTGGGTCACCGAGGACACCACCTCCGGCGCGCTGACCCGCAACGTCGGCTCCGCATCCGGAGACCTCGCCGCGACCACCAGCAAAACCGGCGACACGGTTCTGCAGCTCATCAACATCCACGGCGACGTCGCCCTCCAACTCCCCCTGGAAGTCTCCACGGCCCCCGTCGTACTGGACAGCGACGAGTACGGCCAGGCACGCGCAGGACAGGAGACAACTCGCTACAACTGGCTCGGCGGCAAGCAACGCTCCGGCGAGACCCTCACCGGCCTCACGCTCATGGGAGTGCGCCTCTACAACCCCGCCACCGGGCGCTTCCTGTCCACCGACCCCGTCTACGGCGGCAACGCCAACGCCTACGACTACGTCAACGCTGACCCGGTCAACATGTTCGACCTCGACGGCAAATGGGGCATGCCCAAATGGGCCAAGCGTGCCGGACGCTTCGTCAAACGCAACATCGGTACCATCGCCACCGTCGCATCCGTCGCCTCCATGTTCGTGCCGGGTCTCGGCGCCGTCACACTAGGGCTGAACATGTACAGCGCCTACCGGTCCTACAAGTCCGGCGATCGCGTCGGGCTCGCGATATCACTCCCCGGGATCGGCATCGCGGGCAGGTCGCTGCGCTTGGCCTACAAGGCCAAGAAGGCCAAGAAGGCATACGGTGCCGCCAAGAAGGCACGCGTGAGAAAAAAGAGCTCCACCAAACGTGCCGTAGCCCGCTCTGGAAGCCGCTACAGGTCCGCGGCCGGCAAGGCAGCCCGCTGGGGCCGCTACGACGCCCATTACACCGCCTTCGGCGTCCACTACGCCACTGGCCAGAGTCTGTGGAACAACCGTCGCCGCCGATAGCCCACTGAGGGGAGGGGCAGTCACGAGCTGCCCCTCCCAAATCACCTTCGTCACGGGAGCTCAAACCGTGGATCTCAACTGGTACATCGTGGGCAAAATCCTGCCTCTCGGACGCCTCATCGGACACAGCCCCTCGACCGAGGAACGTAAGGAAGAGCAGGATCTCTGCAGGCGTCTCGCGCGTGGGGAGCACCTGGATAAAGAGGAACTCGACGCATGTTTCGGCCCGGCCGCATGGGCTTGGATCGGTGCCGTCATGGCAAGCATCGCCGCCCTAGCCGTCTGCGGGAGGAGCGGGGATTCCGTGGGAGGTGTTGTATTCGAGATCATCAACTTCGCCCTACTAGCTGTGTTTGGAACCGCAGGCGCGCTCGTTTTCATCTGTCTGTTTCGGAACGCGATGCTTGATCGCACATCCGAGTGGGAGCACGGAAGTTGGCGGTGGAGAGTCGCCAACAGGTGTTACTACCCTCGCGCGTACGACTTTTGGCTCGCGGTCGCCCTAGCCGTCTGGCCGACGCTTTGGGCTACAAGGCTGGTGTGAGCTTTTTCTGCCCCCAGGCTGGCCGTCGCTACAGAGCCGAAGTCGGCAAGGCGGCCCGCTGGGGCCGCTACGACACCCATTACACGATCTCCAGCACCCACTACGCCACCGGCCAGAGCCTGTGGAACAACCGAGGCGCCGGTAAGTAGCTCACAACAGTAGGTGGTGGAGGGGAGCCATTCTGGATCCCCTCCACCACCGGATTCGAGAACAACAGCCGTGGACCTCAGCTTCTATTTTGTAGGCAAGATCCTCTTCCTTGGGCGCCTCATCGGACACAACCCCACTGCTGAGGAGCGGCGTGAAGAACGTGAGCTATGTCAGCGCCTTGCGCGTCGTGAACGCCTGAGTCGCAATGAGCTGGATATCTGCGTTCCCGCAGCTGCCTGGGCAGGATTGGCGCCCTGATGACGTTCGTCGCCACAGCGGCGTTGAGCATGTTCGTCCTCGAAGACGTTCTGGACTTGAGCGGCTACCCACGGAAGATCTTCAACTTTGGATTCCTATGTAGCTGGGGCATGAGCCTCGTACTCGGTGCCCTGTACTACTACCGCGACGACATGCTGGTCCGCTCGGATGATGAGAGCGACTCCGCTCCATGGGTCAGGCGCATCGCGGCAAAGCTGTACTACCCGCGTGCCTATGACTTCTGGATCGCTTTATCTGGCCCGCGCTGTGGGGAGCCAATCTGGTTCCGTAGCGGGCGCCGCATCATAAACTGCTGCGCCTGTCAGGGGAGTAGCGCATCCCATCCGCTGGCACCCACCGAGCCACCCCTCCCTGAAGATCGTGAACGGGTGAACGGTAGCGGCGGGGACTGGCAACGCTGCGGCCTGGCGTCGGGCTCTGCTCGACATCCCCGGTTGGGGTCTGTCAATCGAGCGGTATAACAGTAGTGGTGGGGGTTACTGGCGGGCGGCGGAGAGCCGGCCGTCGAAGGTGATGTCGAAGGCGTTCAACGCGGTCTTCCAGCGCAGAGTCCAGCGGGTTTGTCCCTTGCCGGTCGGGTCGAGGGACATGATCGCCAGGTAGACGCACTTCAACGCGGCCTGCTCGTTCGGGAAGTGCCCACGGGCCTTGACCGCCCGCCGGATCCTGGCGTCACCGACTCGATCGCGTTCGTGGTGCAGACAGTGCGACGGATCTCGGTGTCGAACCGCAGGAACGGGGTGAACTCCTCCCAGGCGTTCTCCCAGAGCCTGACGATCGCCGGATACTTTTTGCCCCAAGCATCGGCGAACTCCGCGAACCGCTCCAGCGCGGCCTCCTCGGTCGCCGCCGTATAGACCGGCCTGAGGAGTTTGGAGATCTTGTCCCAGTCCTGGCGGGCAGCATAGCGGAAGGAGTTCCGCAGCAGGTGGACCACACAGGTCTGCACGACCGTCTGCGGCCAGACGGTCCCGACCGCGTCAGGCAGGCCCTTCAGGCCGTCGCAGACCAGCATCAGGACATCATTCACGCCGCGGTTCTTGATCTCGGTCAGGATGTGCATCCAGTGCTTGGCGCCCTCGCCACCAGCCCCGGCCCACAAGCCCAGGATCTCGCGCCGGCCCTCGACAGTGGCGGCCAGGGCGACGTAGATCGGCCGGTTGGCCACCGCGCCGTCGCGGATCTTCACGTGGATCGCGTCGATGAACACGACTGGATAGACGGGGTCGAGGGGGCGGTTCTGCCATTCGGCCATGCCCTCGAGGACCTTGTCGGTGATCGTGGAGATCGTCTGGCGGGAGACGTCGGCGCCATAGACCTCGGCGAGGTGGGCCTGGACCTCGCCCGTGGTCAGGCCCTTCGCGGACAGCGAGATGACCATCTCGTCCACTCCGGTCAGACGCTTCTGCCGCTTCTTGACGATCTTCGGCTCGAACGATCCATCCCGGTCGCGGGGCACGGATATCTCCACCGGACCGACATCGGTCAGGACGGTCTTCGCACGGGTCCCGTTGCGGGAGTTCCCGCCGTTCTTCCCGGCCGGGTCGTGCTTGTCATAGCCGAGGTGATCGGTGATCTCGCCTTCCAGGGCGGACTCCAGCAGCCGCTTCGTCAGCTGCTGGAGCAGTCCGCCCTCGCCGGTCAGCTGCAGGCCCTCGGCCTGAGCCCGGGACACCAGCTCGTCGATCAGCCGGTCGTCCACCGCTCTCGCCGGCTGCAGCTCAGACGGCTCGACGGTCTCGGCCTCGGTCGCGTTCTCACTGGTCATCGATGCATCCTCCATGATCGGGAGTTACACCGAACGATTTACAGTCCCGGGGAAACTGAGTGAGGGTGTCGTGACAGACCTGCCGGGCCCTCTGCATGATTCACGTAGGCAGCAATGCGTCAGGATGGGAAATGGGGGCTGTTCATGGGTGGGGACTCGCGCGCGAGGACATCAGGCACGATCGGCCATGGACCGCTG
>NZ_BNBS01000158.1 GCF_014656075.1 Streptomyces hydrogenans | reverse complement strand
GCCGCGGCGGCGGGCGGCGCGCCTCAGGCGGCCCCGGGGCCGGGGGCCACGGGGGCGCCCGGAGCGGGGGCGGGGGCTGCCTCGGGCTCGACCTCGGCTTCGGCTTCGGCTTCGGCTTGGGCTTCGGCTTCGGCTTCGGCCTCGGCTTCGGCCTCGGTCTCGGTCTTGGCTTCGGTCTCGGTCTTGGCTTCGAGCCGGTCGGTGGCCGGGACCGTGGCGGGCTCGGGCTCGGGTTCCGCGACCGTCGCCGCCTCGGCCTCGGGTTCCGCGTCCGCGGCCGCCTGCGCCTCGTCGGCCGGCGGTGCCGCCGGGTGGCGGGGCGGGCCGAAGGCGGAGAGGAGGTCGTCCAGGGCGGAGTCCCGGAGCCCGGGGGCCGGGGCGGGCCCCGGCGGCGGGGGGTCGGCGTGGAGGTCGAGGGTGGGGAGCGGGCCGGCGGGCCCCGGGGCTATGGCGGGGGGCGTGGGTTCCGCGTCCACCGCGGGGGCGCCGAGGAGGGCCTCGGAGCGGGCGTCCCAGGCTCCGGGGCTCGTCGGGGCGGCGGGGCCGCGCATGGGGGTGCCTCCTTCAGGCATCGGGAGCTCCCGTCCCCGCGGCGACGGCCTTCGGCGCCCAGCTGCCGGGGAGGTGCGCCTCGGCGGGGTGGGCGAAGGGCACGTCGGACCCGGCGCGGTGGCGTGCCGGCGCGTGGGAGAGGAGTTCGAGGTAGATGCCGCGGAAGGCGGCGAGGTTCTGCTCGACGGTGAAGAGTTCGAGCGCGCGGGCGCGGGCGGCCGCGCCGAGCCGGTGCCGGCGCTCGGGGTCGCGCAGCAGCGCGAGGCAGGCGTCGGCGAGCGCCCGGGGGTTGCGCGGGGGGACGACGAGACCGGTGCCGCCGATGATCTCGACGACCGCGCCGACGTCGGTGGAGACGGTGGCGCGGGCGCAGAACATGGCCTCGACGAGGCTCGCGGGGAAGCCCTCGACGGTGCTGGAGAGGACGACGACGGCGGCGGAGGCGTAGACGTCCTCCAGGGTGGGGGCCTCCGGGCCGCCGAGTTCCTCGAAGGAGACCGGGTTCTCGCCGACGGCGTGGGCGCCCGCGGCCTCGTCGGGGAAGAGCTGGGCGGCGAGCGCGGCGCACTGGCCGAGGTAGGCGCAGTGGTCGGCGCCCCGGTCGGACTCGCCCGGGTCGGCGGGGACCGAGACGATCCGGAGCCGGGTGTCGGGCTGCCGGGCGCGGAGTTCGGCGAAGGCGTGGAGGAGGGCGACGAGGTCCTTGGCGGGCTCGACCCGGCCGATCCAGACGAGGGTGCCGGGCTCGCCGCTCTCCTCGGCCTCGCCGACCTCGGCGAAGCGCTCGGCGGGCATGCCGGGGTGGACGGTGCGGACGCGGTCCCGGGGAGCGCCGAGCTTCTCCTGCCAGCGGCGGGCGTGGGCGTTGCCGGGGGTGAGGAGGGCGGCCTGACGGTACGTCTCCCCGGCGAGGCGTCCATGGAGGGCGGCCAGCAGGGCGCGCAGGGCGGTGGAGCAGCCCGCGGCGCCCGCGTCCAGGTAGTGGGCGCGCAGTCCGACGCCGTACTCGGTGACGAGGAGGGGGGTGCCGAAGAAGCGTTTGGCCAGGAGTCCGGGGAGGGCGACGGGCCCGCCCGCGGTGGCGTGGCAGAGGTCGGCGGCGGCGAGGGCGGTCTCGTCGTACCAGTCGAGGGAGAGGGGGCGCAGGGCCCGCTCCAGGTGGTCGGCGAAGGCGAGGTGGTCGCCGAGCCCGGCCGCGGCGGCGGCGCGGCGGGCGCCGGGGGCGCGGCAGGCGGTCTCCAGGAGGCGGACGGCGTCGTCGGAGCGGAGCGCGCCGGTCAGTCCGCCGCTGTCGCGGGCCAGGTCGGCGAGGGCGCCGAGGACGGTGGCGAAGGCGTGGGCGGGGTCCTGGTCCGGGGCCGGGCCGCCGGCGGGGTCGGTCTCGGCGGTGAGGCCGGTGGCGAGGGCGTGGAAGCCCTCGGCGAAGCGGCGGCGGTCGCGGCGGCCGTAGGCGCGGCGGGCGGCGAGCTCGGGCGGGCCGGCGGGGAGGGCGCCCACGCCGGTGCCGGGGACGGGCCGGCCGAGGGGCGGGAGGGGGACGGCGGGGAGGGGGCCGCCGACGGCGTACAGGTCGAAGTCGTGGGGGGCGAGGCCGCGGACGAGCCGCTGCCACCACGCGCCGGTGTCACCGGTGGCGCACGGGGTGCCACCCTCCGTGAGGAGTCCGATCCGCACGAGCACACACCCCCGGTCCTTCCGTGACGGCGCCCACCGGTCCCGTCGGTGGCGCGCGCTGCCGTCCCTCGGCGGGAATCCCACAGCGGGAAGAACGTAAGCGCAGCGACCGGTGGTGCGACGGACGGTTGTCCGTCGCACCACCGGAAGGGGTGAATGCACGTAACTTTCCCCGTCCGGTCGCGTTCCGTCGCGGTACGCGCCGTCGGGGTCACGGAGGGTCAGACTCCGGCGGGTTCGGGGTGCCGGGCGCGGCGGGCCCGGCGTTCGTCGGCGAGGGCCGGGTCGAGGGCGGGGACGGCGGCGAGCAGGCCGCGGGTGTAGGGGTCGCGGGGGGTGTCGTAGACCTGGGCCACGTCGCCCTGTTCGACGATCCGGCCGGCGCGCATGACGGCGACGCGGTGGCTGACCCGGCGGACGACGGCGAGGTCGTGGGCGATGAAGACGAGGCCGAGGCCGAGTTCGGCCTGGAGGTCGGCGAGCAGGGCGGTGACCTGGGCCTGGGTGGTGACGTCGAGGGCGGAGACGGGTTCGTCGCAGACGATGACGCGGGGTTCGGCGGCGAGGGCGCGGGCGATGCCGACGCGCTGGCGCTGCCCTCCGCTGAACTCGTGGGGGTAGGCGTCGAGCCGGCCGGGGTCGAGGCCGACGCGGTCGAGGAGGTCGCGGACGCGGGCGCGGGTGGCGGTCTCGTCCAGGCTCCGGGGGGTGAACTCGGCGATGGAGTCGCCGATGGTGCGGCGGGGGTTGAGGGAGGAGGCGGGGTCCTGGAAGACGAGCTGGAGTTCGCGCCGGAGGGGGCGCAGCCGGCGTTCGTCCAGATGGCCGATCTCCTCGCCGCGGTAGCGGAGTTCGCCGCCGGTGGGGTCGAGGAGGCGGACGAGCATCCGGCCGAGGGTGGTCTTGCCGCTGCCGGACTCGCCGACGAGGCCGAGGGTCTCGCCGGCGTGGAGGGTGAGGGAGGCGTCGGCGACGGCGGTCACGGCCTTCCGGCCGCGACCGAACTCCCTTCGCAGGGCGACGGCTTCGAGGAGCGGCTCGCCCTTCGGCGGGGCCTCGGGGGTGCGGGCCGGCGCGTCGAGCCGGGGCACTGCGTCGAGGAGCCGCCGGGTGTAGGGGGCGGCGGGCGCGCCCAGCACCCGGGCGACGGGGCCGCGTTCGACCTCGCGGCCGTGACGCATGACGAGGACCTCGTCGGCGCTCTCGGCGGCGACGCCGACGTCGTGGGTGACGAGGAGGAGGGCGGTGCCGGTCTCGTGGCGGAGTTCGTGCAGGAGGTCGAGGATCTGGGCCTGGACGGTGACGTCGAGGGCGGTGGTGGGTTCGTCGGCGACGAGGAGCCGGGGGTCGCAGGCGAGGGCCATGGCGAGGAGGGCGCGCTGGCGCATGCCGCCGCTGAACTCGTGGGGGCGGGAGCGGGCGCGGCGGGCGGCGTCGGGGATGCCGACGCGGTCGAGGACCTCGGCGGCGCGGGCGCGGGCGGCCCGGCGGGAGACTCGGTGGTGGAACCGGTGGACCTCGGCGATCTGGTCGCCGACGGCGAGGTGGGGGTCGAGGGCGGAGAGCGGGTCCTGGAAGACCATGGCGGCGGTGCCGCCGCGCAGTCGGCGCAGGGCGGCGGGCGGGGCGGTGGCGGGGTCGGTGCCGTCGACGAGGACGGTGCCGGTGACGCGGGCGCCGGTGCCCCGGTGGAGGCCGAGGAGGGCGGCGGCGACGGTGGACTTGCCGCTGCCGGACTCGCCGACGAGGGCGAGGGCCCGGCCGGCTTCGAGGGTGAGGGAGAGCCGGTCCACGGCTCGTACGGTGCCGTCGGCGGTGGCGAACTCGACGGTGAGGTCGCGGACTTCGACGAGCGGGCGGTCGGGGGCCGGGGTCATGCGAGGACCACCCTTCGGTCGGCGGCGGCGTGCAGCAGGTCGGCGAGGACTCCGGCGAGGACGACGAAGACGCCCATGACGAGGGTGACGCCGACGACCACGGGCAGGTCGATCCGGCGGACGCCCTCGATGAGGGTGCGGCCGAGGCCGGGGATGCCGAAGAGGGATTCGGTGAGGAGGGCGCCGCCGAACATGGAGCCGAGGTCGACGGCGCTGACGGCGAGGACGGGCGGGACCGCGCCGCGCAGGGCGTGCCGGGTGACGAGGGTCCGTTCGGCGGCGCCGTAGGCGCGGAAGGTGCGGATGTGGTCCTCGGCGAGCGTCTCCAGGACGGAACTGCGGGTCAGACGGGCGTATTTGGCGGACTCGAAGAGACCGAGGGTGAGCCAGGGCAGCAGCATGTTCCAGGCCCACTGCTCGGGGTCCTCGCCGAGCGGGACGTACGTCGGGAAGGGCAGCCACTGGAGGTGGGCGCAGACGAGCATCAGGAGGAGCAGGCCGAGGATGAAGACGGGGGTGCCGGTGCCGGCGAGGGTGACGGCGGTGAGGATCCGCTCGGTGGGTCCGCCGCGCCGGAGCGCGGAGAGGAGACCGGTGCCGACGCCGACGAGGAGCCAGACGACGAGGGCGCCCAGCGCGAGGGAGGCGGTGGCGGGGAGCCGCTCCAGGATGAGCGCGGTGACCTGCTGGTCGGTCTGGTACGAGAGGCCGAGGCAGGGGGCGTCGCAGCGGACGAGCTCCGTGCCGGTGGAGTACGAGCGGCCGGCGACGATGCCCTGGAGGAAGTGCAGGTACTGGGTGAAGGCCCCTTCTTCAAGGCCCAGTTGGGCGCGGACCTGGGCGATCTGCGCCGGGTTGCAGCGTTCGCCGCAGGCGAGCCGGGCGGGGTCGCCGGGGAGCACGTAGAAGAGCGCGTACACGAGGACGGAGAGCGCGAGGAGGACGAGTGCGGCGCCGGCGAGACGGCGCAGCAGGTAGCGGGTCATCGGGCGGTCTCCTTGGCGGTGCCGACGCGCAGCCGGCTCGCCTCGCGCGGGTCGAGGGCGGTGCGGACCGCGTCGCCGAGGACGGTGAAGGCGAGCACGGTGACGAAGAGGAAGCCGGCGGGCAGCAGGACGTAGGCGGGGTCGGCGCGGAACCAGGTCTGGGCGGTGGAGAGCATCTGTCCCCAGGAGGGGGTGGGCGGGGTGACGCCCACGCCGAGGAAGGACAGGGACGCCTCGACGACGATGTTGGCGGGGAGCAGGATCGCCGCGTAGGTGAGGACGGGGGCGGCGAGCGACGGGAGGAGCTCCCGGCGGGCGGTGCGCCACCGGCCGGCGCCGGAGAGCCGGGCGGCGGCGACGAAGTCGAGGTTCTTGAGGGCGAGGGTCTGGGCGCGGACGATCCGGGAGGTGCCGGCCCAGCCGAGGAACCCGATGACGAGGATCAGGAGCAGCGGGCGGGGGAAGCCGCGGGGGACGACGGCGGTGAGCGCGATGGCGAGGACGAGCATCGGCAGGGCGACCAGGACGTCGGTGATCCGGCCGAGGAGGCCGTCGACCCAGCGGTTGCCGAGGCCGGCGGCGAGGCCGACGAACAGGCCGATGAGGACCTGGAGGGCGGTGGCGCCGACGGCGACGAGGAGCGAGACCCGGGCGCCGTACAGGAGGCGGACGAAGAGGTCGCGTCCGGTGCCGGGTTCGACGCCGAGCCAGTGGTCGGCGCTCGCGCCGCCGAAGGCGCCGTACGGGACGCCGCCGCGGGCCGAGTCGACGAGGTCGTCGTGGTAGGCGTACGGGTCCTGGCCGGTCAGCGCGGCGAGCAGCGGCGCGGCGGCGGCGAGGAGGATCAGGAGGAGCAGGACGGCGGCGGAGACGAGGGCGGCCGGGCGGGTGCGGAGCCGTCGCCCCACCTGCCGGGCGGCGCCCGTGGCGGGGGTGCCCGCCACGGGCGCCGGTACGCCGGTCACCGCGGTCACTTGACGGCGACCTGGGAGATGTCGAGGACGCCGGTCCAGTCGCTGATGACGACGTTCTTGACGTCCTTGCCGACGAGCCGCTTGTAGACGGGGTGGAAGAGCGGCACGTCGAGGGCCTGCTCGCCGATCTTCTTGTCGAGGGCGCCCCAGCGGGAGGCGGCGGCCTTCAGGTCGGTGAGCTTGCTGATCTCGTCGATCTCCTTGTTGACCGCGGGGTCGTTCAGCTGGGCGTGGTTGTAGTTGGAGCCGTCGGCGACGATCTGGCGGCCGTCGAAGATGGGGGCGAGGAAGGCGCTGCCGGCGGGCCAGTCGGCGCCCCAGCGGGAGAGGAAGAAGCCGGGGGCGTCCTTGACGCTCCAGCGCTTCTCGTTGAAGGAGTTGGGCTCCTGGCCGTCGAGTTCGACGGTGATGCCGGCCTTGGCGAGGGCCTCCTGGACGGCGGTGGCGATCTCGGGACTGGTGGCGCGGTTCTGGGCGGTGGAGTGGAGCAGGGTGATCTTCAGGCCGTCCGGGTGTCCGGCCTCCTTCAGGAGCTGCTTCGCCTTGGCCGGGTCGCCGGTCTTCCCGGCCGGGAAGTGGTCGTAGGGCTCGAAGCCGAAGGCCTTCTTCTCGGGGAGGAAGGTGGTGGCGGGCTCGGCGAGGGCGGAGCCGCCGGCGGCGTTGACGACGCTGGTGCGGTTGATGGCGTACGAGATCGCCTGGCGCACCTTCGGGTTGTCGAAGGGCTTCACCTCGGGGTTGAAGGCGAGGTAGTTGGTGAAGCCGAAGTGTCCGGTGCCGACGCGGGCGGCGAGCGCCTTGTCGGAGCCGATCTGGGCGAGTTCGGCCGGGCCGAGGTTGGTGTCGGTGGTGACGGCGGCGGAGTCGGCGCCGGCGGAGGTGGCGAGGCGCTGGTTGATGACGGCCTCGTCGAGGCCGGAGCGGACGTCGATCCGGTCCGGGTACGCCTTGCGCTCCTCGTCGGTCTTCGGGTCCCAGTGCTCGTTGCGCTCCAGGACGAGCCGCTCGCCGTCGTTCTCGTTCCTCACGACCTTGTACGGCCCGGAGGAGACGGGGTGCTCCTCGTACTTCGCGCCGGTGTCCTTGGCCTTGGGGACGGGGGCGAACTGGGTCTGGGTGGCGACGAAGGGGAACTCGCCCTCGGGCTTCCTCAGCTTGAAGACGATGGTCCTCGGGTCGGGGGTGACGATCGAGGCGAGGCCCTTCGGGTCCTTGTAGGGGCCCTGGTAGGTGTCGCCGCCGATGAGCCAGTCGCGCAGGTAGGGGGCGCCGCCGGAGAGTTCGGCGGCGAAGGAGCGCTCGATGCCGTACTTGACGTCGGCGCTGGTGATCGGGGTGCCGTCCTCGTACTTCAGGCCGTCCTTGAGGGTGTACGTCCACTCGGTGGCGTCCTTGTTGGGGCGTCCGGTGTCGGTGGCGAGGTCGGGGACGACCTCGGTGCCGGCGGCCCCGGCCTCGCGGTTGCGGGTGGTGAGGGTGCGGAAGACGAGGGAGGGGACGTTGCCGCCGCCGGAGGTATAGAGCCGGGCGGGGTCGAAGTCGCTCTGGGCCTCGTTGTTGAGGACGGTGAGGGTGCCGCCCTTGCGGGGCGCGGTGTCCGTGTTCGCGGCGGAGCCGGCCTTGTCGCCCGCCTCCTGGGGACCGGCGCAGGCGGCGAGCCCCGTGGTCAGCACCAGACCGGTGGCGGCCGCGGCCAGGCGGCGGGAAAGAGCGGACGAAGGACGCATGGGAAAGGGACCTCTCGCGTGAACTGCGGCAGGGGAAAAGGGAATTCCGCGGACGCGAGGGAAACACCGGAATGGGGGCGCCCGCGGGAGGTGCACGGGTGCTGCCGGAAAAGGGAAAAGCCGCCGACGCGCACCCGGTTCAAGGGGTCCCGGGCGGGAAAGCGCCGGGAAGCGTCAGCGACAGAGAATGTCGGCGACGGAGTGTCCGGTCACGCCGAAGAGCGCCAGCTCAAGGGCGGCGCGTTCGGAGGCGGCGTGACGGTGCGACATGCCGAGAAATATCTACGAACGCCTGAACGATGTCAACGCGCGACCCGCATTCCGGGACGCGCGTCCCGGAATGCGGACAGGCGGAATCAACTCCCGGGATGCACCCAGGGGTTGGGGCGGCAGGCGATGCCGTCGATGTCCAGCGACTTCGTCTGCTGCTGCATCACGGGAGCGAGCGCGCCCGGCGTCCGGCACGACACGTGGTTGTGGCCGAGCCGGTGTCCGACCTCGTGGTTGATGAGCATCTGCCGGTAGGCGTACATCGCCTTCGGGCCGAAGGTCTCCGCGCCCTGCGCCCAGCGGAAGGCGTTGATCATCACGCGCTCGGTGGAGGCGGAGTCGCAGGAGACGTTGTCGATGGTGGTGTCGAGCCCCGACTTGGCGCACCACGCGCCGGTGGTGCCGGGACTCGCGAGGGTGATGACGAAGTCGGGCTCCCCGCTGGAGATCCGCTCGAAGGTCATCGCCCCCTGACCGGCCCAGCTGCGCTTGTCGTTGAGGGTCTGCTGGATCGCCCGCGCGAAGAGCTTGGCGTCGAGCCCGAGCCCCTTCTCGACGTCCACCCGGTAGCGGTACTTCTGCCCCGAGCCGGGCGCCTTGTCGAGCCCGGGCACGGCCTCGAACTCGCCGGAGCCGGTCAGCTTCGGGTCGATCGGGAACTGGTGGGTCATCAACTGTTCGTACGTGGGCGCGGGTTGGCGCGTCGCGGGAGCAGGGCTCGACGGAGTGGGCCGCTCGTCGGAGCGGGAGGCGGAGGTGTCCCCCGAGGCCCGGTCGGCCGGCTCCTGCGCGGCACGCGCGGCCGGGGCCCCGTCCTCCCGGTCGGCGACCTGACCCGCGACGACGATCGCGAGACAGGTGGTGACGGCGGCGGCCGCGATGCCGGTGAGCGCCTTGCCCTTGCCGCCCCGGCCGCCGGCGTCGGCGGCCTCCTCGCGGTCCGGAGCCTCGACGGGCCCGGCCGGCGGGGCCGCGGCGGCGCGGCGCGGCCCGGGGATCAGCGGCGCGGCACCGGTGGCCGGCCCGTACCGCTCGGGCCCCGGCCGCGAGACCTCCTCGTGCGCCGGATGCCCGCCCCGCACCGGAGTTCCGTGCGCGGGCGTGTGCGGAGCGGCGTGCACGGGGGTGCCGTGGGCCGGAGTGCCGTACTGAGGCGCCCTGTAAGGGGGCGTCCCGTGCGCCGGGGTCCCGTGCGCCGGGGTCCCGTGCGCCGGGGTCCCGTGCGCGGGCGTCCCGTAGGGAGCCGCCCCCTGCGCCGGGGACCCGTACCCGGGCGCGGGCGTCCCCTGCGGCGGCGTCCCGTATCCGTGGAAGGCGCCGTGCCCGCGGGTGGTGCCGCGGGGCGCGGCGCCGCGCTCCTCCGGGCCGCCGTCGGCGCTCCTGCGGCGCCGGACCGTGCCCGCCCCGTCCTCCACGACCGGGGTGCGCCCGGTGTCCGACACCGGTGCGCGCCCGGTGTCGCCCGCCGAGGGCGAGGGCCCCTTGCGACTATGTCGTCCCACCCCGGGTTCAGCTCCCGTCGTGCCGCGCGTCGTGGTCCGCGATCAGTTCCCGCGCGGCCGCGGCGACCGTCTCGGGGTACTCCATCATCGCCACGTGACCGGCGTCGGGCAGGCTCAGCAGCCGCGAGCCCCGGAAGGCGGCGGCGGCCCTGCGGGCCATCCGGTACGAGACGAGCCGGTCACGGCCGCCGTAGATCAGCAGGGTGGGCGCGAGCACCCGCTCCGCCTGACGCCACAGGCCGTGCTGGCCGCCGAGCGTATAGGCGTCGACGATGCCGCGCGAGGACCGCGCCATGGCGTCCCAGAAATAGGGGAGTTCCAGCCGCCGCTCCATCTCCTCGACGGCGTGCCGCAGACCCTCGTCGGTGACCAGTCCGGGGTCGCCGTAACAGAGGGAGAGGACGCCGCGGACGCGCTGCTCGGCGGTCCAGTCGCGGGAGAGGCGGGCGAAGAGCCCGGCGACGCCGGGCACGGCGAGCAGCGCCGTCGGCCAGGCGGTGCGCTGGGCGCGCAGTTCGGGCAGGGCCGGCGAGACGAGGGTCAGGGTGCGGACCAGGTCGGGCCGGACGGCGGCGACCCGGGTGGCGACGGCGCCGCCCATCGAGTTGCCGAAGAGGTGGACCGGGCCGCGCCCGGAGGCGTCGAGCAGCCGGATGACGGCCCGGGCGTGCCCGGTGACCGAGTAGTTGCCGTCGTCGGGCGGCGGGGAGTCGCCGAAGCCCGGCAGGTCGACCGCCTCGCCGTCGACCAGGTCGGCGAGCAGCGGCATCAGGGCGGACCAGTTCTGCGAGGAGCCGCCGAGGCCGTGCACGTACAGCGCGGGCGGCAGGCCGGCGCGGACGCCGGGCCGGGAGCGCACGGTGAGGCTGAGGCCCGGGAGCGCGACGGAGCGGAGCTCCTCGCCGTCCGCGACCCGGACGGCGCGCGGGAGCGGCGTCGCCGGAGCGGTGTCGGCGGTCCGGGTTTCCGGCAGCTCGGTCGAGGACATGGCCGCAATATTACGAGACGATCACGCGGGCTCGGGTGTGGGTGCGGTCACAAGCCGCGTGGCGCCGGGGCCGCGTCACCGGTGGGGGCGGCTCGGGTGCGGGGGGAGGCCGCTGCTCCTACGCTCGAAGGGAGGGTCATCCGCGCGGGCGGCCGCCCGCGTACGGGGAGGACGGGAAGGAACCGCATGACTGTCGATCCGTCCGAGCCGGACACGTTCCCCGAGGAAGAGGACACCGTGCTCGACGAGGAAGTCCCCGAGGCCGACGCGGCCGAGCAGCACACGGAACTGCGCCCCGGAGAGGACGAACCGCTCCACGACATCGACCACGACGCGGCGGACGAGGGCGACGCCTCCGAACAGGCACGCGTCGTCACTCTCGACGAAGACGACTACCGCTGATTTGTTCGGTTTAATCTTGAATAGCCTGTCGACCGCGGCGTCCGGTCCGTGAAATTCTGCGTCCGCACCGCGCACAGCCGGGTTACCCAAAAGTACGATGGCCGCGCGGCGCGACAGCGCACATGGATCGAATTCTTGGGAGGCCGCGTGAGCGCCATCGAGCAGACAGAGGCAGCACGCCCTCGCGGTACGCGGCTGCCGCGCCGTGCCCGGCGGAACCAGCTGCTCGGCGCGGCCCAGGAGGTCTTCGTCGCCCAGGGGTACCACTCGGCCGCCATGGACGACATCGCCGAGCGGGCCGGAGTCAGCAAGCCGGTGCTGTACCAGCACTTCCCCGGCAAGCTGGAGCTGTACCTGGCCCTGCTCGACCAGCACTGCGAGTCCCTGCTCCAGTCGGTCCGCACGGCCCTCGCCTCGACCTCGGACAACAAGCTGCGGGTCGCGGCCACCATGGACGCCTACTTCGCCTACGTCGAGGACGAGGGCGGCGCCTTCCGCCTCGTCTTCGAGTCCGACCTCACCAACGAGCCGGCCGTGCGCGAGCGGGTCGACCGGGTGAGCCTCCAGTGCGCCGAGGCGATCTCCGAGGTCATCGCGGAGGACACCGGCCTGTCGGAGGACGAGTCGATGCTGCTCGCGGTGGGCCTCGGCGGCGTCTCCCAGGTCGTCGCGCGCTACTGGCTCTCCAGCGAGTCCCCGATCCCCCGCGACACGGCCGTCTCCCTGCTCACCTCGCTCGCCTGGCGCGGCATCGCGGGCTTCCCGCTGCACGCCGTGGAGGGCCAGCTGAGCGCCGAGGGGCACTGACCGCCCGTTTGTTCCCGGCGCCTGTTCGCTCCTGGCGTGCGGCGGCTGCGCCGTGCGCGTCCCCTCACCGGGCTAATGTGTGCAGCGTACGGCGCGGGTTCATCGCGCATGGCTGACCGTTCGGAGGGACATAGCCGTGGAGGTCAAGATCGGCGTGCAGTACGCACCCCGGGAGATCGTTCTGGAGAGCGGGCAGTCCGCCGAGGACGTGGAGCGCGCCGTCGCCGACGCGCTGTCCGGCAAGGCACCGCTGCTCAGCCTTGAGGACGACAAGGGCCGCCGGGTCCTCGTCCCGTCGGACAAGATCGCGTACGTGGAGCTCGGCGAGACCGCCGTGCGCCGGGTGGGCTTCGGCACGCTCTGAGCCCCGGCTCTCGCAGAGAGGCCCGGAGGGACACCGTCCCTCCGGGCCTCTTTCCGTACCCGGAGCCCGGGCCGGCGGGGGTTACGCGGTCCCCGGAGCCGGGCGGGGTGCGCCGTCCCCGGGACCAGGGGCGTACGCAGTCCCCGGGCCGAGGGGCGTACACGGTCCGGGCCGGGCGGAGCACACCGTCCCCGGGCCCAAGGGCGTACGCGGTCCCCGGACCAGGGGCGTACACGGTCCCGGGCCGGGCGGAGCACACCGTCCCGGGGACCAGGGGCGTAAGCGGCCCCCGGGCCCGGACCCGTACGTGGCCCCCCGACCCCGCCCCTACGCGCGTCCCGTTCGCCCGTCCGGGGTGTCCTCGGCGCCGGGCGCGGGGGCTTTCGGCGGGGTGGCCGGGGCTTCGTGCGGGGGGGGTTCTCCGGGCCGGACGGGGGCGGGGGCGGGGCGGTGCGGCCGGGAGCGGGGAGGATTGTGTTCCGGTGGGCCGGGGTAGAGGGGGCTTGACCGCACCAGCCGCCCCGCACCCTCCGCGAGGTGATCCACCGTGTTCCTGGAAGCCCTCGGTTCCGCCCTGCTCGGACTCGCCCTGGCCTGGGCCGCCGCGCACCGCCTGCCCGACCGCCTCCCCGCCCGGAGGACCGTCCTCCTGACCGGTGCGCTCGGCGCCGTCTTCGGCGCCCTGGTCACCCACGGGGCGCTCGGCCCCGGCCACTTCCTCGCCACCCTCGTCGGTGCCGTCGCGGTCGCGGCGGTGCTGCTCTCCCTGCTCGTCCGCCCGGCCGCCCGCCGGCTGCGGCGATCATCCCCGGCGGCGTACTGACCGCCGCGCCCCACGCGCACGACGGCCGCGCGGCCCGGGACCGAAGTCCCGGGCCGCGCGGCCGAGTCGTACCGGAGGCTGGGCTCAGGCGGCGAGGCCCAGGGCCGCCATCCGCTTGGTGTGCGCCTCGGTGATGCGGGAGAACATCCGGCCCACCTCCGCGAGGTCGAAACCGTCCGCGACCCCGCCGACGAGCATCGTGGAGAGCGCGTCCCGCTCCGCCACCACCCGCTGGGCCTGCGACAGCGCCTCGCCCATCAGCCGGCGGGCCCACAGCGCGAGCCGGCCGCCGACGCGCGGGTCGGCGTCGATCGCCGCGCGCACCTTCTCCACGGCGAAGTTGCCGTGGCCCGTGTCGTCGAGCACCGCGAGCACCAGGGCGCGGGTGTCCGAGTCGAGCCGGGCCGCCACCTCGCGGTAGAAGTCGCTGGCGATCGAGTCGCCCACGTACGCCTTGACCAGGCCCTCCAGCCAGTCCGACGGGGCGGTCTGGCGGTGGAAGTCGTCGAGCGCCTTCGCGAAGGGCTCCATCGCCGCGGTCGGCTCGGCGTCCACGGCGGCCAGCCGGTCCCGCAGCCGCTCGAAGTGGTGGAACTCGGCGGAGGCCATCTTCGCCAGCTCCGCCTTGTCCTCCAGGGACGGCGCGAGCTTGGCGTCCTCGGCGAGCCGCTCGAAGGCCGCCAGCTCGCCGTAGGCGAGGGCGCCGAGGAGGTCGATCACGGCGGCGCGGTACTGCGGCTCCGCGGAGGCCGTGGCCCAGTCTTCGGCGGCGATACCGGTCGGGGTGTCGTCGGTGTCGGTCCCACCGGCGGGCGTGGCGTTGTCAGGCGTCTCCATGCACGGCACAATAGCCCGCCCTCCGGGCCCCCGAAGGGCCTGGTCAGTCAGTGTGACCGTGCCCTCATCACCATTTCGCCCGACACACATGCGCGATTCCGGGGTACAGTGATATTGCGCCTGCCGAGTATGCGGACATGCTTTCGCACGTTCGGACGTACCCGGTGGGCCGACGCATGAATGAGGATGCCCGGTCGGTGGCCCGATCGGCTCCGGCCCGACAGCCCTTCCGGCGCCTGCCGAAGGGTCCCTCAAGCGGTACGACGCTCGAGCGACGGCAGTGGTCCCGTGCCACCCGGCGGTGATCTTCCCCAGGATCCCGCGGGAAGAGCCCGGCACGATGAGACCCCCTTCGTTCGCCTCGCACCGCGTCTCACAGAAGAGGCAGCACCCTGACTACGTTCCGAGAGCTCGGAATCCTTCCCGAGACCGCCGAGGCGCTGGAAGCCGTCGGCATCATCAACCCCTTCCCCATCCAGGAGATGACCCTCCCGGTCGCCCTCACCGGCACCGACGTCATCGGCCAGGCGAAGACCGGCACGGGCAAGACCCTCGGTTTCGGCCTGCCGATCCTGGAGCGCGTCACCGTCCCCGCCGACGTCGAGGCCGGCCGCGCCGCGCCCGAGCAGCTGACCGAGGCCCCGCAGGCCCTCGTCGTCGTCCCGACCCGCGAGCTGTGCCAGCAGGTCACCAACGACCTCCTGACCGCCGGCAAGGTGCGCAACGTCCGCGTCCTCGCCATCTACGGCGGCCGGGCCTACGAGCCGCAGGTCGAGGCGCTCCAGAAGGGCGTCGACGTCGTCGTCGGCACCCCCGGCCGCCTGCTCGACCTGGCCGGCCAGCGCAAGCTCGACCTGTCGCACATCAAGACGCTCGTCCTCGACGAGGCCGACGAGATGCTCGACCTGGGCTTCCTGCCCGACGTCGAGAAGATCATCAACATGCTTCCGGCGAAGCGTCAGACCATGCTGTTCTCGGCCACCATGCCGGGCGCGGTCATCGGCCTGGCCCGCCGCTACATGTCGCGGCCCACGCACATCCGCGCCACCTCGCCCGACAACGAGGGCGCGACGCACGCGAACATCACGCAGCGCGTGTACCGGGCGCACAACATGGACAAGCCCGAGATGGTCGCGCGCATCCTCCAGGCCCGCGGCCGCGGCCTCGCGATGATCTTCTGCCGGACGAAGCGGACGGCCGCCGACATCGCCGAGCAGCTCCAGCGGCGCGGCTTCGCCTCCGGCGCGGTCCACGGCGACCTCGGCCAGGGCGCCCGCGAGCAGGCGCTGCGCGCCTTCCGCAACGGCAAGGTGGACGTCCTCGTCTGCACCGACGTCGCCGCGCGCGGCATCGACGTCGAGGGCGTCACCCACGTCATCAACTACCAGACGCCCGAGGACGAGAAGACGTACCTGCACCGCACCGGCCGCACCGGCCGCGCGGGCAACACCGGTACGGCGATCACGCTGGTCGACTGGGACGACATCCCGCGCTGGCAGCTGATCAACAAGGCGCTGGAACTGGACTTCGCCGACCCGGTCGAGACCTACTCCAGCTCCCCGCACCTCTACACCGAGCTGGACATCCCCGAGGGCACCAAGGGCATCCTGCCGCGCTCCGAGCGGACCCGCGCGGGTCTCGCGGCGGAGGAGCTGGAGGACCTGGGCGAGCCGGGCGGCCGTCGTGGCCGCGGCGGCCGCGTCGAGGCCCCGGTCGCCGAGGAGCGCCCGGAGCGCACCCGCACCCCGCGCCAGCGCCGCCGCACCCGTGGCGGCTCGGACGGCGAGGCCCCGCAGGTGACGGCCGCCGCCCCGGAGACCGCCGAGGCCCCGGAGGCCGTCGACGGCCCGCGCCGTCCGCGTCGCCGCCGCACCCGCGGCACCGGCCCGTCGACCGGCGGCATCCCGGTCGCCGGCGCCGTTCCCGTGACCCCGGCCCCCGTCCCG
>NZ_BNBS01000157.1 GCF_014656075.1 Streptomyces hydrogenans | reverse complement strand
CGGACGGTGGTCTCGGGCGGCCGGGGCGCGCGCGGCGGCTCGGGCGCCGGGGCGTAGAAGGCGCCGCCGGAGGCGGAGCCGGCCTGGACGGCGCGGACGGCGGCGAGCAGGTCGGCGGCGGTGCCGCTCAGCTTGCCGCCGCTCTCCACGGGGCCGGACTTCTCGGCCTTCCGCGCCTCGATCCTGGCCCGCAGCTCCCGCTGCGCCGCCAGCTCCGCCTGCGCCTCGCTCAGCTCCGGCGCGGCGTCCTTCGACGCCTCGGCGCCGTCGGCGGCCTCGGTGCCCGCGGACTCGACGGCCTCCGAGGCCTCGGTGGCCCCGGCGGTCCCGGAGGACGGCGCCGCGTCCTCGCGGCCCGCGGCCTCCTGCTCCGCGGCGTCCTCCTCCACGGCGTCCTGGTCCAGGTCCTCGGGTGCCTCGGGCGCGGTCTCCCCGGAAGGCTCGGTCACAAGGTGCTCCAGTCGTGATCCGGATAGCGGTGCACAGGCGCGGACACATCGTCCAAAGCCCGGCAGATCTCGTCAGGAAGACTAAGGCCCTCCACCGACAGCGCGGCCGTGAGCTGCCGTGCCGTGCGCGCGCCGACGATCGGGGCGGTGACGCCCGGCCGGTCCCTGACCCAGGCGAGCGCCACGTGCAGCGGGCTGGTCGCGAGCCCGTCGGCGGCGGTGCTGACCGCCTCCACGATCCGGCTCGCCGCCTCGTCGAGGTACGGCTCCACGAACGGCGCCAGCGCCTCCGACGCGCCCCGGGAGTCGCCCGGGGTGCCGCCGCGGTACTTGCCGGTGAGCACCCCGCGGCCCAGCGGGGAGGACGGCAGCAGACCTATGCCGAGGTCGACGGCGGCGGGCAGCACCTCCCGCTCGACGCCCCGCTGGAGTAGCGAGTACTCCAGCTGCGCCCCGGCGAGCCGGGTGCGGTCGCCGGCCAGCTGCCAGGTGCCGGCCTTGGCGAGCTGCCAGCCGCAGAAGTTCGCCACGCCCGCGTACCGCGCCCGGCCGCTGCGTACCGCGATGTCCAGGGCCTGGAGGGACTCCTCCAGCGGGGTGTACGGGTCGTAGGCGTGCAGCTGCCACAGGTCCACGTGGTCGGTGCCGAGGCGGGCCAGGGAGGCGTCGAGCGCGGCGAGCAGGTGCCCCCGGGAGCCGTCGGTGCGCCGGTCCGGGTCGGGCACGCTGCCGGCCTTGGTGGACAGGACCAGGTCGCGGCGCGGCACAAGCCGCTCCATGAGCCTCCCGAGCAGGTACTCGGCCTCGCCGCCGCCGTACACGTCGGCCGTGTCCACGAGCGTGCCGCCCGCGTCCCAGAACGCCTTCAGCTGCTCCGCGGCGTCGTGCTCGTCGGTGTCCCGCCCCCAGGTGAGCGTGCCGAGCCCGATGCGCGAGACGCGCAGGCCGGTACGTCCGAGATGCCTCTGCTCCATGGGCGGGACATTACTGGCCGGGGCACCACGCGGAGAGACCCTGTGGACAGAACCTGTGGACGACGGCGTGGCGTCCGGCTCCTGACGGATCCGGGGAGGGCGCGCTAGAGTCCGACCGAGAGACGTTACCGATGGGTAAGGGGTGCGTGGAAATGCGGCTCGGCATCAACCTCGGCTACTGGGGCGCCGGCATGGACGGCGACAACCTCGCCGTCGCCCAGGAGGCCGACCGGCTCGGCTACGACGTCTGCTGGGCGGCGGAGGCGTACGGCTCGGACGCCCCGACCGTGCTCTCCTGGGTCGCCGCGAAGACGGAGCGGATCGACGTCGGCTCGGCGATCATGCAGATCCCGGCCCGCCAGCCCGCCATGACGGCGATGACCGCCGCCACCCTGGACTCCCTCTCCGGCGGCCGGTTCCGCCTGGGCCTCGGCGTCTCGGGCCCGCAGGTCTCCGAGGGCTGGTACGGCGTGAAGTTCGACAAGCCGCTCGCCCGGACCCGCGAGTACGTGGAGATCGTCCGCAAGGCGATGTCCCGCGAGCGCCTGACCCACGAGGGCGAGCACTGGACGCTGCCGCTGCCCGGCGGCCCCGGCAAGCCGATCAAGCTGACCGTCCACCCGCAGCGCGAGCACATCCCGCTGTACATCGCCGCGATCGGCCCGAAGAACCTGGAGCAGACCGGCGAGATCGCCGACGGCGCCCTGCTGATCTTCCCCTCGGCCGAGCACCTGGAGGAGACCGCCCTGCGCCCCCTGCGGGCGGGCCGCGAGAAGGCCGGGCTCACCATGGACGGCTTCGACGTCTGCCCGACGCTGCCGCTCGCCCTCGGCGAGGACGTCGACGCGCTCGCCGACGTCTTCCGCCCCTACACCGCCCTCTACGTGGGCGGCATGGGCAGCCGCAAGCAGAACTTCTACAACCAGCTCGCCCGGCGGATGGGCTACGAGAAGGAGGCCGCCGAGGTCCAGGACAAGTACCTGGCCGGCGACAAGACGGGCGCCGCGGCCGCCGTGCCCCGCTCCCTGATCGACCAGACGGCCCTGCTCGGCACCGTCGAGCGGATCGCCGACCGCATGACCGCCTACGCGGAGGCCGGCGTCACCACGCTGACCCTGGCCCCCGCCGGCTTCACCCTGGACGAGCGCCTCACCGCCCTGCGCGCGGGCGTCGACGCCCTGGAGCGGGCCGGCCTGGCGTAGCCGACCACCGGCAAGCGTCTCGGCGCCGGGCTTCGACGGACGGAGTCCGGCGCGGGCGGCCGGGGTCCGCGGGGCCCTCGGGAGCGTGCGGTGCGGGCGTCGCCGTCGGAGCGGGGAAAGCCTGCGGCCGTGGTGGGGGCTCGGGGGTCTTCCCCGCCACGGCCGTCATGCCCTTCAACGCGCCACCGCGTCCCCCGGTTACGGCCCCGCCTCTCACTCTTTCGGCCGACACCGTCGAGCCCTCCTGTTGCCCGCCGTCCCGGACCGCATTTGACTCGGTCTCCCCGGACGCGCGGAGTGCGGACGTCCGCATGGAGGTGGCAGCGATGCTCACGGCCAAGAGCCTGTTCCAGGAAATCATCGACGACGACGAGTCCTTCCGGCTCTTCTGCTCGATCGCCGCGAGCGGCGAGACGCAGGGCGGCTGGGAGAACGGCCGGATCGCCGCCCTCGTCGCCCCCGGCATGCGGGAACTCGCGCCCAAGATCACCCGGCACGGCGCCGACGAGGACAAGCACGGGCGCATCTTCCAAGCCCTGCTGCGCAAGCGCGGCCTCGAACCCGTCCCCGTCCCGCCCGAGACCGACTACACGATGCTCCTCGAACGGCGCGGCATCGGCCTCGCCCACGAGAAGCTCCGGGGCGACCGGCCGCTGACCGATCGGGACGTCATCGTCTACCTCGCGCACAGCCGGGTCACCGAGCAGCGCGCCGCCGACCAGATGGACATGCTCGTCACGTACTTCGGCGACCACCCGGAGCTGGGCAAGGCCATCCACATGATCGACAACGACGAGGCCAACCACCTCGCCTACTGCCACGAGGAACTGCTCCGGCTCGCCCGGGCGGGCCACGGCCGCCTCATCCAGACCACCCTGCGCGAGTCGGCGCTCGTCGAGATCCAGGTCTACCGGGACGTCAGCCTCGCCGTCATGGGCCACATGGGCCGCATCCTGAAGTGGCCGAAGGCCAAGGGGGCGGTGCTCGCGGCGGGCATCCACGGCATGTACGCCTACGAGCGGGCCGCCGGCTGGCACAAGATGATCAGCCTGCGGATGCCCGAACGGCTCGACGCCCTGGGCGGCCCCGCCGTCCCCGCACCGGCCTTCTGACGGCCCCTCGGCGCGGCCGGTTCAGAGCCAGCCGCGCCGCTTGAACAGGCGGTGCAGACCCGTCACGATCCCCGCCATCAGCAGGATCAGCGCCGGGTACGACCAGGCCCAGTGCAGCTCCGGCATGTGGTCGAAGTTCATGCCGTAGATCCCCGCCACCATCGTCGGCACCGCGGCCATCGCCGCCCAGGCCGAGATCTTCCGCATGTCGTCGTTCTGCCGCACCCCCATCTGCGCCAGGTGCGCCGACAGCACGTCCGACAGCAGCCGGTCCAGCCCCTCCACCTGCTCGTTGGCCCGCAGCAGGTGGTCGTTGACGTCCCGGAAGAAGGGCTGGGACTCCGCGTTCACGAACGGCACCGAGCCCGCCGTCAGCCGGGCCATCGGCCCCGCCAGCGGCCCCGTCGCCCGCCGGAACTCCAGCACCTGCCGCTTCGCCGTGTAGATCCGCTCCGCGGTGTTCGCCGTCCCGGTCCCGCCCGGCGCGAAGACGTCGGCCTCCAGCTCCTCCAGGTCCACCTGGAGCTCGCCCGCCACGTCCAGGTAGTGGTCCACCACCGCGTCGCTCACCGCGTAGAGCACCGACGTCGGCCCGTGCCGCAGCACCTCCGGCTGCGTCTCCAGGCGCTTGCGCACCGCCGCCAGGGGCGCCCCCTCGCCGTGCCGGACGGTCACCACGAAGGAGTCGCCCAGGAACAGCATCAGCTCGCCCGAGGAGACCCGGTCGCTCTCCGGCTCGTAGTCCACCGGCTTCAGCACCACGAAGAGGGAGTCGTCGTAGACCTCCAGCTTGGGCCGCTGATGGGCCTTGAGGGCGTCCTCGACCGCCAGCGGATGCAGCGCGAACTCCGAGGCCACATGGTCGAACTCGGCCTCCGACGGCTCGTAGAGACCCACCCAGAGGAAGGCGTGGCCGGAGGCCCGTGCCTCGGCCAGGGACCGCGAGAGATCGCCGCCGCATTCCGTGCGGCGGCCGTCCCGGTACAGCGCAGCGTCGACGATCACGCGCCGTATTCTCCCTCGAACCCTCCCGGACCGCACGCGCGCGTGCCGCGCGACGGGCCGCACGGGGCGGGCCCCGGCCTCCCCGCGCGCGTGCGCCGTAGGCTGGCCGACATGGCCACGCTGATCCTCGTCCGGCACGGACGCTCCACCGCCAACACCTCAGGGCTGCTCGCCGGGCGCACGCCGGGCGTGGCGCTCGACGAGCGCGGCGCCGCCCAGGCCGCCGCCCTGCCCGCCCGGCTCGCCGGGATCCCGCTCGCCGCCGCCGTCTCCAGCCCCCTCCAGCGCTGCCGCGAGACACTCCGGCCGCTCCTGGACGCCCGCCCGGACCTCCCGCTCCACATCGAGGAGCGGGTGAACGAATGCGACTACGGCGACTGGTCGGGCCGCAAGCTCAGCGAGCTGAACGACGAGCCGCTGATGGAGGTCGTCCAGCAGCACGCCTCCGCCGCCGCCTTCCCCGGCGGCGAGTCCATGCGCGCCATGCAGGTCAGGGCCGTCGAGGCGGTCCGCGACTGGAACGCCCGGATCGACGCCGAGCACGGCGAGGACGCCGTCTACGCCCTCTGCTCCCACGGCGACATCATCAAGTCCCTGGTCGCCGACGCCCTCGGCCTCCACCTCGACCTCTTCCAGCGGATCCACGTCGACCCCTGCTCGCTCACCGTGATCCGCTACACCCGGCTGCGCCCCTTCCTGGTCCGCCTCGGCGACACCGGCGACCTCGCCGCGCTGGCGCCCCGCGAGACCCCCGACACCAGTGGGACGGCCGAGGTGGGGGGCGGCGCGGGCGCACCGTGATCCTCTCGCGCAGTAGGGTGGACTCGCCGTTGCCGTACGACAGTCGACAGTCAAGGGAGCCGGGAGAGTGTCCCGTCAGGTGTTCCTCTACGACCCACCGGAGCGTTTCGTGGCCGGCACGGTCGGGCTGCCTGGCCGCCGGACGTTCTTCCTCCAGGCGTCCGCGGCCGGCCGGGTCACCAGCGTCGCCCTGGAGAAGGCCCAGGTGGCCGCACTCGCCGAGCGCATCGACGAACTCCTCGACGAGGTGCTGCGCCGCACCGGGGGCAACGCCCCCGTCCCGGCCGTGGCGCCCGTCGACATCGCCGACACCGCCCCCCTCGACACCCCCGTCGAGGAGGAGTTCCGGGTCGGCACCATGGCCCTCGCCTGGGACGGCGAGGAACAGCGCATGATCGTCGAGGCGCAGGCCCTCGTCGAGCTCGACGCTGACTCCGAGGAGGACCTCGCCGCGGCCGAGGAGCGACTGCTCCAGGACGAGGAGAACGGCCCGCCGATGCTCCGCGTCCGGCTCAGCGGCGCCCAGGCCCGCGCCTTCGCCAAGCGGGCCCTGGACGTGGTCAACGCCGGCCGCCCGCCGTGCCCGCTGTGCAGCCTGCCGCTGGACCCGGAGGGCCACGTCTGCCCCCGCCAGAACGGATACCGTCGCGGAGCATGAGCAGCACCCCCGACCTCCCGCCGGACACCGAGCTGCTCGCCCGCGGTGAGCTGACCGTGCGCGGGCAGGTCCGCGAGGCGTCCAACGCGGTGCTCTACTGCACGATCGCCCACGAGGGCCGCGAGGCCGCCTGCGTCTACAAGCCGGTTGCGGGGGAGCGCCCCCTGTGGGACTTCCCCGACGGCACCCTCGCCGAGCGCGAGGTCGCCGCCTACGAGCTCTCCGAGGCCACCGGCTGGGGCCTGGTCCCGCCCACGGTGCTGCGGGACGGCCCGTACGGCGAGGGCATGGTCCAGCTCTGGGTCGAGGCCGACCCGGAGGCCCGGCTGCTCGCCCTCACCGAGGACGAGGAGGCCGGCGAGGGCTGGAAGGCCGTCGGCCCCGCCGAGGTGGGGGAGGGGCGCACGGCGCTGCTCGTCCACGCCGACACACCCGGGCTGCGCCGGCTCGCCGTCCTCGACGCGGTGATGAACAACGGCGACCGCAAGGGCGGCCATCTGCTCCCGGCCCCCGGCGGCCGGCTGTACGGCATCGACCACGGCGTCTCCTTCCACGTCGAGGACAAGCTGCGCACCCTGCTGTGGGGCTGGGCGGGCCAGGAGCTGCCCCCGGAGGCCACCGAGGTACTCACCGGGCTCGCCGCCGCCCTGGCCCCGGGAGCGCCCCTCGCCACCCGGCTGGCGGAACTGCTGACGGACGCCGAGGTCTCGGCCGTACGGGAGCGGGTCGCGGCGCTGCTGGCGTCCGGGCGGCACCCGGAGCCGTCCGGGCAGTGGCCGGCGATCCCCTGGCCGCCGGTCTAGAACCGCAGGGTTTCGGCCACACCGGCGGGTCCGGCCGGGGAGCCCGCCGCACCCCTGGGGGGTATGCACACACCTCGCTCACCCGCAAGAGCGCATGATCGGACAAGATTCCGGATCCGGTTCGTATCCGAAACAGCTGTCCGGTTACGCTCGGGTCATGCATGCCTGGCCCGCTTCCGAGGTCCCCGCCCTTCCCGGCAAGGGCCGCGACCTCAGGATCCACGACACCGCGACCGGCGGACGAGTGACCCTCGCCCCCGGTCCCGTCGCCCGTATCTACGTCTGCGGCATCACGCCCTATGACGCGACCCACATGGGTCACGCGGCGACCTACAACGCGTTCGACCTCGTGCAGCGCGTGTGGCTCGACACCAAGCGGCAGGTGCACTACGTCCAGAACGTGACGGACGTGGACGACCCGCTCCTGGAGCGCGCCCTCCGCGACGACATCGACTGGACCGTCCTCGCCGAGCGCGAGACCTCCCTCTTCCGCGAGGACATGACCGCCCTGCGGATGCTGCCGCCGCGCCACTACGTCGGCGCGGTCGAGTCGATACCCTCCATCATCCCGCTCGTCGAGCGGCTCCGGGACTCCGGCGCCGCCTACGAGCTCGACGGCGACATCTACTTCTCGGTCGAGGCCGACCCGCACTTCGGGCAGGTGTCGAACTACGACACCGAGCTGATGCGCCACCTCTCCGCCGAGCGGGGCGGCGACCCGGACCGTCCGGGCAAGAAGAACCCGCTCGACCCGATGCTGTGGATGGCCGCCCGCGAGGGCGAGCCCAGTTGGGACGGCGGCAGCCTCGGAGCCGGCCGCCCCGGCTGGCACATCGAGTGCGTCGCCATCGCCCTCGACCACCTCGGCATGGGCTTCGACGTGCAGGGCGGCGGATCCGACCTGATCTTCCCGCACCACGAGATGGGCGCCTCGCACGCGCAGACGCTCACCGGCGAGTTCCCCATGGCCAAGGCGTACGTGCACGCCGGAATGGTCGCCCTGCACGGCGAGAAGATGTCGAAGTCCAAGGGCAACCTGGTCTTCGTCTCCACCCTCCGCCGCGAGGGCGTCGACCCGGCCGCCGTCCGGCTCGCCCTCCTCGCCCACCACTACCGCGCCGACTGGGAGTGGACGGACCAGGTCCTCGCCGACGCCGTCGCCCGCCTCGGCCGCTGGCGCGCCGCGGTCTCCCGGCCCGACGGCCCGTCCGCCGACGCCCTGGTCGAGGAGGTCCGCGAGGCGCTCGCCGACGACCTGGAGGCCCCGGCCGCGCTCGCCGCGGTCGACGGCTGGACCGCCCGCCAGGAGGCGGACGGCGGCACGGACGAGGCCGCGCCCGGTCTCGTCTCCCGCACGGTCGACGCGCTCCTGGGCGTCGCCCTCTAGCGCCGGACCGCACGACGCGCGGAAGGGGAGGGGTGGCTCGGCCACCCCTCCCCTTCCGCGCGTCCCGAGGGAGTCCTACTCCTCGTCGTCCGTCCCGGGCTCCCCGGCCGCCTCCGGCGGCTCCGGGTCCGCCCGCGGCTCGGGTTCCGCCTGCGGCTCCGGGTCCGGCTTGGGCGGCCGGGTCCGGCCGCTGCCCGGATCGCGCAGGTACGAGGTGTCCCCGCTCTCCGTCGCCACGCCCGGACCGCCGGGGCCCGGCCCCTGGCCGGGATCGCGCCGCCGCAGATACCGCTCGAACTCGCGGGCGATCGCCTCGCCCGACGCCTCCGGCAGCTCCGCGGTGTCCCGCGCCTCCTCCAGGGTCTGCACGTACTCGGCGACCTCGCTGTCCTCCGCCGCCAGCTGGTCCACCCCCAGCTGCCAGGCACGGGCGTCCTCGGGCAGCTCGCCCAGCGGGATCCGCAGCCCGATCAGGTCCTCCAGCCGGTTCAGCAGGGCCAGCGTCGCCTTCGGGTTCGGCGGCTGCGACACGTAGTGCGGCACCGCCGCCCACAGGCTCACGGCCGGCACGCCGGCGTGGGTGCACGCCTCCTGGAGGATGCCGACGATGCCCGTCGGGCCCTCGTAGCGGGTCTCCTCCAGCTCCATCGTCCGCGCCAGGTCCGGGTCGGAGGTGACGCCGCTGACCGGCACCGGACGGGTGTGCGGGGTGTCGCCGAGCAGCGCGCCGAGGATCACCACCATCTCCACGCCCAGTTCGTGCGCGAAGCCCAGCAGCTCGTTGCAGAAGGAGCGCCAGCGCATCGACGGCTCGATGCCCCGGACGAGGACCAGGTCGCGCGGCTTGTCGCCGCCGATCCGGACCACGGAGAGCCGGGTCGTCGGCCAGGTGATCTTCCGGACGCCGTTCTCCAGGAACACCGTCGGACGGTTGACCTGGAAGTCGTAGTAGTCCTCGGCGTCGAGCGCCGCGAAGACCTCGCCCTTCCATTCCCGGTCCAGATGAGCGACCGCGGTGGAGGCGGCGTCGCCGGCGTCGTTCCAGCCCTCGAACGCGGCCACCATGACCGGGTCGATCAGCTCGGGTACCCCCTCGAGCTCGATCACCCAGCGCCTCCTTCTTCGAAGTTCGTGTCGTACGGACCAACCTTACGGCTTTCGGGTCGTCCGTCCGCAGCCCTCGGGCACGCCCGAAAACCCGTGCGGCCTTGATCGACTACCCAGGATCGGGGCCCCGCACACGGGCACGCGAGAGGGGCGGTCCGCTCCCTCCCCGGAGTGGACCGCCCCTCGGCTCGCGGCGCCCTACTTCGCGCGCAGCATCGCGTCGACCCCGGCGCGGATCTCGTCGGTGGCGAGACCGCGGATGGTCAGGGTGGTGCGGCGGCGCAGCACGTCGTCGGCCGTCTCGGCCCACTCGTGGTCGCGGGCGTAGGCGACCTGCGCCCAGATCTCCGGGGCGTCCGGGTGGATCCGGCGGGCCAGCTCGGGGTTCTCGTTCGCCATCCGGGCGATGTCGAAGGAGAGCGAACCGTAGTGCGTGGCCAGGTGCTTGGCGGTGTCGGCGGCCATCCGCGGGCCGGGGGCCGGGCCGTCGACGAGCAGCCGGTGGGCGACCGCGTTCGGGTTGGCGATGCCCGGGAGCGGCAGCCGCTTGGGGAGCGTGGAGACCGACTCGTAGTCCTCGCCCAGCGGGTGGCCGGGGAGCGCCTCCAGCTTCTTCATGATGGTGCGGCCGATGTGGCGGAAGGTGGTCCACTTGCCGCCGGCGACCGACAGCATCCCGCCGCGGCCCTCGGTCACGACCGTCTCGCGCTTGGCCTTGGAGGTGTCGCCGGGACCGCCGGGCAGCACCCGCAGACCGGCGAACGCGTAGGTGATGAGGGAGCGGTCGAGCTGCTGGTCGCGGATGGAGAAGGCGGCCTCGTCCAGGATCTGGGCGGTGTCCTTCTCGGTGACCGCGACCTCGCCCGGGTCGCCCTCGTACTCCTCGTCGGTGGTGCCGAGCAGGAGCATGTCCTCCCAGGGGAGGGCGAAGGTGATCCGGTACTTGTCGATCGGGGTGGCCAGCGCGGCCTTCCACGGGGAGGTCCGCTTGAGGACCAGGTGGGCGCCCTTGGAGAGGCGGATGGAGGGCGCCGCGTTGGGGTCCTCCATCCGGCGCAGGTGGTCGACCCAGGGGCCGGTGGCGTTGAGGACGAGCCGCGCGGTGACGCCGAACTCCTCGCCGGACACGCGGTCCCTCAGCTCGGCGCCGGTGACCCGGCCCCGGGTGAAGCGGAGTCCGGTGACCTCGGCGTGGTTGAGGACGACGGCGCCGGCGTCGACGGCCGCGCGGACCGTCATCAGCGCCATGCGGGCGTCGTTCATCTGGTCGTCGCCGTAGACGGCGACGGCCTTGAGGTCGTCGGTGCGCAGCTCGGGCACGTCCTGCGCCGCCTTGGCGGGGGAGAGGAGGTGGCCGACGCCGTCCCCGAAGGCGGAGAGGGCGGAGTACGCGAAGACGCCGGCGCCCAGCTTGGCGGCGCCGTGCGGGCCGCCCTTGTAGACGGGCAGGTAGAAGGTGAGCGGGTTGGACAGGTGGGGGGCGACCTGCCGGGAGACGGCGCGCCGCTCGAAGTGGTTCTCGGCCACGAGCTTCACGGCGCCGGTCTGCAGGTAGCGCAGGCCGCCGTGGAGGAGCTTGGAGGAGGCCGAGGAGGTGGCGCCGGCGAAGTCGCCGGCGTCCACCAGGGCCACCCGCAGACCGGACTGCGCGGCGTGCCAGGCGGTGGAGATGCCCAGGATGCCGCCGCCGATCACCAGGAGGTCGTACGTCGCCTTGGCAAGCTGCTCTCTGGTTTCGGCGCGGGTCGGAAGCGAGCCGGCGGCCGGGTGCGTTCCGAGGGCGGGAACGGTCTGCGGGGTGGTCATCTCGGTCTACTCCTCGTCACTTCTCTTCTTCGAGCCAGCCCATGGAGCGCTCCACGGCCTTGAGCCAGTTCTTGTACTCGCTGTCGCGCTTGTCGGCGTCCATGCGCGGGGTCCACTCCGCGGCACGGCGCCAGTTGGCGCGCAGGGCGTCGGTGTCCGGCCAGAAGCCGACGGCCAGGCCGGCGGCGTAGGCGGCGCCGAGGCAGGTGGTCTCGGCGACCATGGGGCGCACCACGGGGGCGTCCAGGAAGTCCGAGAGGGTCTGCATCAGCAGGTTGTTGGAGGTCATGCCGCCGTCGACCTTGAGGGCGGTCAGCTCGACGCCGGAGTCCTTCGTCATGGCGTCGGTGATCTCGCGGGTCTGCCAGGCGGTGGCCTCCAGGACGGCACGGGCGATGTGCGCCTTGGTGACGTACCGGGTGAGGCCGGCGATCACGCCGCGGGCGTCGGAGCGCCAGTACGGGGCGAAGAGGCCGGAGAAGGCGGGCACGAAGTAGGCGCCGCCGTTGTCCTCGACGGAGGAGGCCAGGGTCTCGATCTCGGCGGCGGACTTGATCAGGCCCATCTGGTCGCGCATCCACTGGACGAGCGAGCCGGTGACGGCGATGGAGCCCTCCAGGGCGTAGACCGGCTTGGCGTCGCCGATCTGGTAGCCGACGGTGGTCAGCAGGCCGCTGTAGGAGTTGATGATCTTGTCACCGGTGTTCATCAGCATGAAGGTGCCGGTGCCGTACGTGGACTTGGCCTCGCCCTCGGCGAAACAGGTCTGGCCGAACAGGGCGGCCTGCTGGTCGCCGAGCGCGGAGGCGACCGGGACGCCGTCGAGGACGCCGCCCTTGACCGTGCCGTAGACCTCGGCGGAGGACCGGATCTCGGGGAGGACGGCGGCCGGGATGTCGATGGACTGGAGGATGCGCTCGTCCCAGGCCATCTCGTGCAGGTTCATCAGGAGGGTGCGGGAGGCGTTGGTGACGTCGGTGACGTGGACGCCGCCCTCGGTGCCGCCGGTGAGGTTCCAGATGACCCAGGAGTCCATGGTGCCGAAGAGGATCTCGCCGCGCTCGGCGCGCTCGCGCAGGCCCTCGACGTTGTCGAGCAGCCAGCGGACCTTGGGGCCGGAGAAGTAGGAGGCGAGCGGGAGGCCGGTCTCGCGGCGGAAGCGGTCCTGGCCGACGTTGCGGCCGAGCTCCTTGCAGAGGGCGTCGGTGCGGGTGTCCTGCCAGACGAGCGCGTTGTGCACGGGCTCGCCGGTGTTCTTGTCCCACATCAGCGTGGTCTCGCGCTGGTTGGTGATGCCGATGGCCTTGACGTCGGCGGCGGTGATCCCGGCCTTGACGATGGCGCCGGCGACGACCTCCTGGACGTTGGTCCAGATCTCGGTGGCGTCGTGCTCGACCCAGCCCGGCTTCGGGAAGATCTGCTCGTGCTCCTTCTGGTCGACCGAGACGATCCGGCCGTCCTTGTCGAAGACGATGCAGCGGGACGAGGTGGTGCCCTGGTCGATGGCGGCGATGAACGGGCCGGCGGTGTGGGCGTCGGTCACGGTGTGCTCCTGGGGAAGTCTGGGAAGGACGGCTCGGGGCTCTGGTGCTGTTCTACGGCTCAGGCGAACGCGAGGTTGTAGATACCCGCCGCGAGGGCTCCGCCGACCAGCGGGCCGGCGACCGGGATCCAGGCGTAGCTCCAGTCGGAGCCGCCCTTGTTCGGGAGGGGCAGCAGGGCGTGCACGATGCGGGGACCGAGGTCGCGCGCCGGGTTGATCGCGTAACCGGTCGGGCCGCCGAGCGAGAGGCCGATCGAGACGACGACGAAGGCCGTGATCAGGGCGCCGAGGACGCCGAGGCCCTTGCCGCTGTCGTTGAGGCCCTGGGTGAGCACGGCGAGGACGAGCACGACGGTGCCGATGATCTCGGTGGCCAGGTTCTGCCAGGTGTTCCGGATCTCGGGGCCGGTGGAGAAGATGCCGAGCACGGGGCCGGGGCCCTCGACGGGCTTCTCGCCGACCGTCTCCGGGTCGGTGAGGTGGGCCCGGAACTGTCCGTAGTAGGCGACCCAGACCAGGGCGGCGCCGATCATCGCGCCGAGCAGCTGGCCGGCGATGTAGACCGGCACGTCGCCCCAGGCGCCGTCCTTGACGGCGATGCCGACCGTGACGGCGGGGTTCAGGTGCGCCCCGGAGAGGGAAGCGGTCATGTAGACGGCCGTCATGACGGCGAAGCCCCACCCGAAGGTGATCGCGAGCCAGCCGGCGCCGCGGGCCTTGGAGCTCTTGAGCGTCACGGCGGCGCAGACGCCGCCGCCGAGAAGAATGAGTACGGCGGTACCGATGGTCTCGCCGAGGAAGATGTCGGAGCTGGACACCCGCGACTCCTTTGTCCTTCGTCCAGGGGATGGGCGAACCCCGGTTCGCCCCGGTGGTCCGCGCCCTCGTGTGAGGGCGTCCACGGCCCTTGGCACTGCCACACTCTAGCGCGTATTGCCGGTAGGTGTTCGGCAATGCCGACCGATGAACGGAAGTTTTGCCCTGGGGTTAACAGCACGTCAAGGGTCTGGGAAACGAAAAACCCGCCGATAACGCGATCGTTACCGACGGGTTCGCTCTCCGTGCGGACCGGCTCACCGGCCCCGCGGGCGCGGGCTCAGAAGCGGCCCGCCCCCAGGTCCCGGGAGACCGCCCGGGCGCAGTCCCGCACCGCCGCCACCAGCTCCGGACGCAGCTCGCCGGACGGGCAGAGCCGCTCCACCGCCCCGGTGACCGCCACCGCGCCCACCGGCATCCGGCGCCGGTCGTGGATCGGCGCCGCCACCGAGGCCACGCCCTCCCAGGTCTCCTCCACGTCCGCCGCCCAGCCGCGCGCCCGGGTCATGTCCAGCAGCGACTCGAAGTCCGCCAGCCCGGTGACCGTGCGCGGCGTGAAGGGCTCCCGCTCCACCTCCACCACCTCGCTGTGCGCCACCGGGTCGTACGCCGACAGCACCTTGCCCAGCGCGGTGGAGTGCAGCGGCTGCATCGCCCCCACCTCCAGGACCTGCCGGCTGTCGTCCGGCCGGAAGACGTGGTGCACGATCAGCACGCCCTGCTGGTGCAGCACCCCCAGGTGCACGCTCTCCCCGCTGGACCGCGCCAGGTCGTCCGTCCACACCAGCGCCCGCGCGCGCAGCTCGTGCACGTCCAGATAGCTGTTGCCCAGCCGCAGCAGCTCGGCCCCCAGCTGGTACCGGCCCGAGGGGCCGTCCTGCTCCACGAAGCCCTCCGCCTGGAGGGTGCGCAGGATGCCGTGGGCGGTGCCCTTGGCCAGCCCCAGCGAGGAGGCGATGTCGGACAGGCCGAGCCGGCGCTCGCCGCCCGCGAGCAGTCGCAGCATGGCCGCCGCCCGTTCAAGCGACTGGATGTTCTTCGCCATCGCCCGGCCCTTCTCCTCACGTCCCGTACAGATCACGGTGTTCGACAATGCTGAACACTATCGGTCGATGCCGACCTTGCCTCGCACCTGACAGTGTCCTCGAAGAAGGGGCCTCACCGGGAGTCCTCGCACACAGGATGCCGTCCGCCACGTGGGACACCGTGTCCGCCCCGGCCGAAGCACGGTTACGCTGAGCCCGTGCGCCCTGTGCCCAGGGTGCAAAGCCGACAGCCGTCGCAGCCCAGGGAGCCCCTTCATGGCCTCGTTGCCGACCCCTTCCGTCTCCGCCGACAGCCGGAGCCGCGCCGCCGCCCTCCGCGAGGCACTCGCCCGTCGCGTCGTCGTCGCCGACGGTGCCATGGGAACCATGCTCCAGGCCCAGGACCCCACCCTCGAGGACTTCCAGAACCTCGAAGGCTGCAACGAGATCCTCAGCCTCACCCGGCCCGACATCGTCGCCTCGGTCCACCGCGAGTACTTCGCCGCCGGCGTGGACTGCGTCGAGACCAACACCTTCGGCGCCAACCACGCGGCCCTCGCCGAGTACGACATCGCCCACCGCGTGCTGGAGCTGTCCGAGGCCGGCGCCCGCGTCGCCCGCGAGGTCGCCGACGAGTTCACCGCCGCCGACGGCCGCCAGCGCTGGGTCCTCGGCTCCATCGGCCCCGGCACCAAGCTGCCGACCCTCGGCCACGCCCCGTACACCGTCCTGCGCGACGCCTACCAGCAGAACGCCGAGGGCCTCCTCACCGGCGGCGCCGACGCGCTCATCGTCGAGACCACCCAGGACCTCCTCCAGACCAAGGCGTCCGTCATCGGCGCCCGCAAGGCCCTCGACGCCCTCGGCGCCGACGTGCCGCTCATCGTCTCCGTCACCGTCGAGACCACCGGCACCATGCTGCTCGGCTCCGAGATCGGCGCCGCCCTGACGGCCCTGGAGCCGCTCGGCATCGACATGATCGGCCTCAACTGCGCCACCGGCCCCGCCGAGATGAGCGAGCACCTGCGCTACCTCGCCCGGCACGCGCGCATCCCGCTGTCGGTGATGCCCAACGCCGGTCTGCCCGTCCTCACCTCCGACGGCGC
>NZ_BNBS01000156.1 GCF_014656075.1 Streptomyces hydrogenans | reverse complement strand
CCCCGCACCCCCAGATCAACGCTCGGAGGGCCATCCAACCAGCCCGAAGATCATTTCGTTAGGGGTTGTAACACCGCGGCCGCGAATGCACTGGTCAGTGCTCGTCTCATCTTGCACGCCCTCCCGATGGTCCCCAGGTCTTGGAGCGGTCGCAGTCTAGGGCGTGGTGTGGCCTGCGGGAGTGGGATTTCCGGCCGATCAGCGTGCCCAGAGCCCCATCATTCAGGCGACACGTCCTTGGCCTTGCCGGGACCGCTGGGGTCCGTACCGAATCGACGGCAACGTGGAACACCCCGCGAGTGCGGGGAACGACGGTACCCTGTCGCGGAGCCCGGGAACGCGCCGCCGTCGGTCTGGGCCGACACATGTCCGGCATTCCCCGAGCCGCTCCGCGCCCCCAGACCCGTCCCCGCCGGAGCCATGGCGCAGACGACTCATCTCGCCGCAGGCGCAGACGCTCCTTCCTGGGCCATTCCCTGCTGCGGGCCATCCCGTTCGCCGGGACCCGGCTGAACTTGCCGGAGCCGGTCCCGAACGCACAACAGCGCGGGAGGCATCTGGTGCTGATCGCGGCGCTGCTCCGGGCCGGCGGGCGACGGGGCGCGGGATCCACGAGGGACATCCAGGTCACTGTGATGGCGCACGACGCCGCGAGGGCGTACCCACGAGTTGCAAGGTCTCGGAGGTCGCGCCCGAAGGTCACCGTCGATGTCGCACGGATACGGGATCCGGTGTCGCGGTGCGACCCCGTACAGAGCTACTCGCCGAAGAAGCTTGGCTTCTTCCAGGAGCACACGTAAGGCTCCTGACCTTCGAAGCCGTCTTTCGGAGGCCACGTCGGACGGCCTTCCGCGCAACCCGCGGCGAACCCGGCGCGCGGGCGCCTGGAGCAGGCCCCAGGCGCCCGCGCTGTCAGGCCCGGCGCTACTTCAGCAGGGTGCGGAACTCGTCGAAGTCGAGGACCCCGTCGTGGTTCGCGTCGGCCGTCATGGCCTTCTTGACCTCTTCCGCCAGGTGCCCGTGGGCACCCTCGGCCTTGAAGCCCTCCGCCAACTCGACGATGTTGATCCGCCCGTCGCCATCCGTGTCGATCTCGTCGAACAGCGCCCTGAGTTCGGCCTCGTTCACTGCGTACCTCTCTCACGTTCACGGGCCCCGGAGGCCCACGTGCCCACCACCCTGCCACACCGTCGACAGCACGCTGACGACCAAGCCTTCGGACCGGACCGCCTCGCCCCCCCACGCCCCGGGCCACCGGAGACCCTGGCACGAGCCGCCGAGGCGGCCACCGGGAAGGTACCGGGGCTACGACCGCGTTCCAGGAGGAGGCCCGCGCGCGCCTGCCGGCGGACCGGCTGCGCCCGTCGTGGTCGGCGAGTTCAAGGCAGGCGAGCACAGCCTCCTCGACGCGCTCCCCGCCGACGCCGGCGAGCCGCCGCTGCTACCGGAGGCCGAGGAGATCGGCACCGGCGTGCCCGTGTCCGTGTCCGTCTCGTACGCCGATCCGGAGACCATCGAGGTCGTCCGTACCGCCGGGGGGCGCAGGCCGTGGAGCGGGTCCGCGTCGACCGGCAGGGGCTGCGCGCTGAGGCGGTCGGCGCGCTCCCGGACGCCCTCGCGGAACCGGTGGTCCTTCCGCAACATGAGGCCGGGTGGCCGGAGGAGGGGGCCGGTCGGCCCTCTCGGTCCGGCGGGCGCCCGGGCAGAGTGGTGGGGACGCGACAAGGAGGTCTCTCATGCCGAAGCCTGCCGGGCCCCGCGTCGTCGGTGACGTCATGACCCACACCGCCGTGGCGATCGGCCGTGACGCGCCCTACAAGGAGATCGTGGCGCTCATGGACGAGTGGAAGGTGAGCGCCCTGCCCGTCCTGGAGGGGGAGGGGAGGGTCGTGGGGGTGGTCTCGGAGGCGGATCTGCTGCTCAAAGAGGCGTTCCGGGGCGCGGACCCGCTCTCGGGGGAGGCCGGGAGCGCGGCGAAGGCCGGTGCGGTGAGGGCGGGGGACCTCATGTCGAGTCCGGCGGTGACGGTTCGTGCCGGCGCCTCTCTGGCCGAAGCGGCGCGGATCATGGCCCGGAGGAAGGTGAAACGGCTGCCGGTGGTGAACGGGATCGGGCTGCTGGAGGGGGTCGTCAGCCGGAGCGACCTGCTCAAGGTGTTCCTGCGCGAGGACGGGGAGATCGAGGCGGAGATCCGGCGGTCCGTGCTCGGCGGGCCGGCGCTCACCGGGGTGGACGTGACGGTGACCGAGGGTGTGGCCACGCTGCGGGGGACGCTCGCCGACCGTTCGCTGGTGCCCCTGCTGGCGCGTGCCGCCCGCGCCGTGGAGGGGGTCGTCGACGTCCGGGTGGAGCTCGGCACCACGTGAAAGCGCTTCGTGACGGACAATTCTTGTGGGGGCGGGTGCACACCCAGCGAGCACAGGGGTCGCCATGACCGAGCTTCCGACCGCCGGGGAACCGACGCGGGTCTTCCTGGTGGACGATCACGAGGTCGTCCGCCGGGGTCTGCGCGACCTGATCGACGACGAGCCCGACCTGCGGGTCGTCGGGGAGGCGGGCTCGGCCGATCAGGCCCTGGCCCGGGGTCCCGCCCTGCGGCCGGACGTGGCGGTCCTCGACGTACGCCTGCCCGACGGCGACGGGATCGCCGTGTGCCGGGAACTGCGGTCGCGGATGCCGGAGCTGGCGTGTCTGATGCTGACCTCGTTCGACGACGAGGACGCGCTGCTCGACGCGATCATGGCCGGGGCGTCGGGGTACGTGCTCAAGCAGATCAAGGGCTCCGACCTCGTGTCGGCGGTACGGACCGTGGCGACGGGGCAGTCGATGCTCGACCCGGCGACCACGGCCCGCCTGATGCGTACGCTGCGGGACCCGGAGACCGCCCGGTCGCCCGAGGACGAGCGGCTCGCGGCGCTGTCCGAGCGCGAGCGGTCCGTGCTGGAGCTCATCGGGGAGGGGCTCACCAACCGGCAGATCGCCAAGGCGCTCTACCTGTCGGAGAAGACGGTCAAGAACCACATCTCGCGGCTGCTCGGCAAGCTGGGCGTCGAGCGGCGGGTGCAGGCGGCCGTGATCGCCGCGCAGGCGCACGAGCACGGGGCGGGGAACGTCTAGTCTCCCGGTGCGGGGTCGGGGGGCAGCGGGACGCGCCAGCTGAGACGTGTTCCCCCACCAGGCTCCGCCGGGGAGTGGAGACTGAGCCGGCCGTCGAGGCGCTCGGCCCGCTCCGCGATGTTGCGCAGCCCCCGGTCGACCCGGTCCGGCGGCAGGCCGGTGCCGTCGTCCGCCACGTTCACCTCCAGGACTCCGTCGTCCGCGCGGACGGTGACGTCGGCGCTGCGGGCGTGGGCGTGGCGGGCGACGTTGGTGAGGGCTTCGCCGATGACGGCGACCACGTCGTCCGCGACGTCGACGGGCACGTCGGTGTCCAGCAGGCCCTCCATGCGGAGCGCGGGGGCGAAGCCGAGGGTCTCCGCGGCGGCGTCGACGACCGAGACGATCCGGCTCCTGAGCCTGGGCGCGGTACCGGGGGTGTCGTGTTCCCGGAGGCCGAAGATGGTCGAGCGGATGATCTTGATGGTGGTGTCGAGGTCGTCGATCGCCCTGGTCAGCCGGTCGACGGCCTCCGGGTGCTCGACGAAGCGCCGGGCGCTCTGCAGGGTCATGCCGGTGGCGAAGAGGCGCTGGATCGCCAGGTCGTGCAGGTCCCGCGCGATCCGGTCACGGTCCTCCAGCAGGGTCACCTGTTCGGCGTCGCGGCGGCGGTCGGCCAGTTCCAGGGCGAGCGCCGCCTGGCCCGCGAAGCCCGGGAGGGCGGCGGTCTCCGCGCCCATGAAGGGCTTGCGCCCGCTTCGGCGGGCGAGGATCAGGACGCCGCTGAGCCGTTCCTTGGTGCCCACGGTGACCGCCACGGCCGGGCCGAAGCCCTGCCACCGTTCGGGCTGGACCGTGACGCGCGCGTCGCTGGAGACGTCCCCCACGGCGACGAGCCCGTCGGTCGCGGCGAGGGCCGCGGCCGCCAGGGTGCCCTCGCTGCTGGGCAGGACGACTCCCCGATGGGTGTCGGCCCCGTCTCCGTGCGCCAGCGAACCCCGCAGCTCGCCTTCCGGGCCGACCAGGTAGAAGACGCCCATGTCCGCATCGGCGATGTCCACGGCCTGTTCCAGCATCCCGTCCAGGACCTCCGTCTCCCCCGTACCGGAGAGCAGGGCGCTGGTGAAGTCGGAGCTGGCCGCGAGCCAGCGC
This sequence comes from Streptomyces hydrogenans, assembly GCF_014656075.1. Lineage (GTDB taxonomy): Bacteria > Actinomycetota > Actinomycetes > Streptomycetales > Streptomycetaceae > Streptomyces > Streptomyces hydrogenans. The sequence continues at coordinate 11,819 of NZ_BNBS01000156.1, read as the reverse complement.
TGGCGCCGCCTGCCCTCCTCGTAGAGCCGGGCGTTCTCGATCGCGACGCCGGCGGCGACGGCCAGGGTCGTCACGACGGCCTCGTCCTCGGCGTCGAAGTCGGCCCCGCCGCGCTTCTCGGTGAGGTAGAGGTTGCCGAAGACCTCGTCGCGGACCCGGATGGGCACACCGAGGAACGAGTGCATGGGCGGATGGTGGGCCGGGAAGCCGTACGAGGCCGGGTGCTCGGACAGCTCGGTCAGCCGGAGCGGCTCGGGGTTGCGGATCAGCTCGCCGAGGATGCCGTGCCCGGAGGGCAGGGCACCGATCCGCGCGCGCAGGTCGTCGTCGATGCCGATGGGGAGGAACTCCGACAGCCGCCGGTCCTCGCCGATGACGCCCAGGGCACCGTACTCGGCGTCGACCAGGGAGACGGCGGCCTCGACGATGCCGCGCAGCACCTGGGGCAGGTCGAGTTCGCGGCCCACCGAGATGACGGCTTCCAGAAGACCCGTGAGGCGGTCTCTCGTGCCGCGCACGTCTTCGATACGGGCCTGGAGCTCGTCCAGCAGTTCGTCGAGCCGGAGCTTCGGCAGCCTGGTGTCCGCCGGCCCGATGCCGTCCCGGTCCATCAAAGCCTCCGGTCACACCCCGAGGGCACGACATCTGCCGCACCCGCCTTCACGGTAGCTCGGTCGGCCCGGCCGTTCCTGTCGGGCCCGTCCCCCTGAAGGCCGTGCGGACAGCTCGTGCGGCGAGGAATCCGGCGGGCACACAGGCCGCCGCCGGACCGAGTCCCGCGGCGCGGAGCGGATCGGTGTCGAGGACCGTTCGGAGGAAGGGCACGTACCGCCGTACGGGCCGGCGGGCGGCCACCTCGTCGGGCCCGTCGGCGGCGAGCCGTCGGGCCGCCTCCGTCGCGGTGAGCCCGGTCGGCGGGGTGGCCGCGGCGGCCCGGGGGGTCGCTCGGTGTCGACATGGCTCGTGCTCACCCCGTGGGGACGGTGATCACGGGGCAGTGGGCGCGGTGCAGGAGACCGTGGACGACCGAGCCGACGCGCATGCCGGTGTAGCCGCCCCGGCCGCGACGCCCGACGACGACGGCGACGGCGTGCTCGGCGGCGTCCGCGAGCAGTTCGACGGGCGAGCCGGTGAGCACTTCGTGGGTGAGGCGGACGTCCGGGTACTTCTCGGCCCACCCGGCCGTGGTCTCCGAAAGGAGCCGGCGCTCGGCGTGGAACAGGGTGTCCCCGGTGCGGAGGGTGAAGACGGGGGGCTGCCAGACCGCGACGGCCCGCAGGGCGCAGCGCCTGAGGTCGGCCTCCTCGAAGGCGAGGGCGAGGGCCGCCCGGGAGGACTCGCTGCCGTCGACGCCGACGACGAGGTACGCCGGGTCCTGGGTGGTGTGCTCGGCGTCGCCGACCACGACGACGGGGCAGCGGGCCTGCGCGGTGACGGGCACGACGAGGGAGCCGGTGCTGAGGAACTCCTCGGCGCGGCTCAGGTGGCGGGAGCCGAGGACGGTCATGGCGGCCTCCTGGGCGAGGCCAGCCATCACGGCGGCGGGGGGACCGTCGGCCAGAGCGGAGGTGACGGCCACGTCCGGCCGGCGGGTCCGGGCCCAGTCGGCCGCCGCGCGCAGGGCGTCCTTCCCTCGCCGCGTCCGGGCCTGGTGCCGGGGCGTGTCGTCGACGTGCTGGGCGTCGTGCGCGGGTGGCACGGCGACGACGAGGCGGAGGGCGAGCCGACGGTGGTGGGCCTCATCGGTGGCCCAGGCCAGGGCGAGGCGTCCTTCGCGGACGGGGTCGATGCCGACGACGATCTCCCGCCGCCGTCCCGTGGTGGTGTTCATGATGTGCTCCCGTGTCCGGGTCCGTGCCGGGGGACGAGCTCCACCGGGCAGTGGGCGTGTCGCAGCAGGGCGAGCGTGGTCCGGCCCGGTGCCGGCCCCGGGTGATCGGGGCCCCGGTGGCCGACGACGATCGTGCCGCTCAGGGCGGCGGCGTGCCGCAGTGCCTCGGAGGGCGGCCGGTCGCTGAGTTCCTTGACGACGAGCACGTCAGGGTGGCGCGCGGAGACGGTCGCGGCCGTGAGGTCGAGCAGTTCGCGACCGGTCCTGCGGCTCTCGTCGATCTCGGCCTGGAAGGGGTACCGGGCGAGGGCGTCCGGGCCCGTCGCATGGACGAGGAAGAGCCCCGAGCCCCTCAGGAGCGCCTCTTCGGCGGCCCACAGGACGGCGGACAGCGCGCTTTCGGATCCGTCGACGCCGACGACGACGGGCCCGAGGCGCGGGAGACGCTGGACTGCGGCCATGGCTCCTCCTTGCCGGGTCCCCGAGGACTGCGCTTCGACCTTCGCACCGGGTGCCGGGTGAGCCGGAGGGCCTCTGGGGGCACAGGTGGGGCCAAAGGTCCCACGGGGCGGGCGCGCGGATCCGGCGGAGGCCCGGTCGGGCCCTCGGGTGAACCGTTCGGCCCCCGCCCAAGCGCACCGGCGCGGCGGACGGTGGTGGCGTAGGGACCCGTCCGCCGACTTCCCGAACGGGAGGACCGCGATGAAGCACCTGAAGGTCGGTGGCCTGATGACCGACGACGTGGTCTCCGCCCTCCCCCAGACGTCGTTCCGGGACGCGGCGAAACTCCTCCTCGCCGAGCACGACATCGGCGGAGTGCCGGTCGTGGACGCCGACGACCACGTCGTCGGCGTGGTCTGCGCGAGCGACCTCCTGGCCCACAGGGCCCTGACCGCCCGGGACGGGTGGCCGGCCGGCCGTCGGCGAGGTGCTCGCCTTCGGCCGGGTGCCCGCGCCTCAGAGCGGGAACCACCGTTCCCCGCCGGGCGGGACGGTGAACCTCCGGTCTCCGGGGAGGACGAGGGGAAGGGGAGCTCCGGGCCCGGCGGGGACCCGCACTCCCAGCCGGCCGGGCAGCACGCGCAGGCGTACGCCGCGGTGCCCGCCGCAGCAGAGGGTGAAGGCGAACCGGGGCAGCTGCCGCAGGGACACCGGCGCCACCCGGAGGCCGTCCGGGCCCGCCTCCAGGCCGGTGATCCCGCGTTCGACCAGGTCGATCGTGCCGGCCATCGCCCCGAGGTGGACGCCCTCGCCGGTCGTGCCGCCCTGGACGTCCGCCACGTCGGAGAGCAGGGCCTCCTCGCAGTAGCGCCAGGCCCCGGCGCCCTTCAGGCGGGCGAGCACCCAGCCGTGGACGAGGCTGCTGAGGGTCGAGCCGTGGCTGGTGCGGCGCAGGTAGTAGTCCACCGTGGCCCGCCAGGTCCCGTCGTCCAGCCGGTGTCCGAGCCGCGCGAACAGCGCTGCCAGCTCGTCGGGGCGGAAGAGGTAACCGAGCATGAGGGTGTCGGCCTGCTTCGACGCCTGGTAGCGGTTGACGGTGTCGCCTTCCGCCTCCAGGATCCGGTCCAGTCGGCGGATGTCGCCGTAGCGGGCGCGGTACGCCTCCCAGTCCAGCTCCGCCAGCTCCCCGAAACCTTCGAACTGGCTGATCACGCCTCGGTGGAACGGCACGTGCAGACGACGGGACACGTCGTCCCAGCGGGCGGTCTCCCCCTCGTCCAGCGCGAGCCGTTCCCGCAGTTCGGCCCGGCGCGCGGCGGGCAGTTCGCGCAGCAGGTCGAGGCCGCGGGCGAGCACCCAGGCGGCGGTCACGTTCGTGTAGGCGTTGTCGTCGACGCCCGGGACCGCCGCGTGGGGATAGGCGTCGTGGTACTCGTCGGGGCCCACCACTCCGCGGAGGCGGTAGCGGCCGAGGTCGGGGTCCCGTTCGGCCGAGTCGGCCCAGAACCGGGCGACCTCCAGCAGGATCTCGGCGCCCTCCCCGTACAGGAAGGCCTGGTCCCCAGTGGACCGCGCGTACTTCCAGACGTTGTAGGCGACGGCCGAGCCGACGTGCCGCTGAAGCCGGGAGTGGTCGGGCAGCCAGCGGCCCGAGCGCGGGTTGAGGTGCACCTCCTGGGTCTCCTCCGCTCCCGAACCTCCGCTCTGCCAGGGGTACATGGCGCCCCGGCGACCCGCGCGCCGGGCGGCCTCGCGGGCGGCGGGCAGGCGCCGGTGGCGGTACCGAAGCAGGGCTTCGGCGACGTCCGGGAAGTGGAGGTCCAGGTAGGGCAGGACGAAGAGCTCGTCCCAGAAGACGTGGCCGCGGTACGCCTCGCCGTGCAGGCCCCGGGCCGGTACGCCGACGTCGAGGTCGGCCGTGTGCGGGGAGAGCGTCTGCAGCAGGTGGAACAGGTGCAGCCGCAGGACGCGGCCCGGCTCTCCCGGCACGCGCAGCTCGCCCTCCTCCCAGAGTCGCTGCCAGGCCGCCTCGTGCGCGGCCATCAGCGCGGGGAAGGAGGGCGCCTCGCCAGCCGCCTCCACGGCCCTCGCGAGGGGGTCGCCCGGTGTGTGGGCCGGCGTGGTGCGCAGGGCCAGCGTCTTGGTCACCCGCACCGTCCGTCCCCGGGCGACGGGCAGGCGGTACAGCTGCCCGGTGCCGGTCGAGGTGCCGGTCGTCCGGGCGGGGCGTGCGGGGCGGGTGTCCGTGCGGACGGCCAGGGCGATCAGGTGGCCGGGGTCGCCCGTGCGACAGGACAGGCCTGCGACCCCGCCGGGCGCGAACACGGTCCGGTGGCCGGACAGGTGCCGGCTCTCCAGGTGGTGGTAGCGCTCGACGCCGGTGTTGGCGACGTCTCCGTCGAGCAGGGACTCGACCTCGATCTCACCGCTCCAGCCGTAGGCGTGGAAGGTGGTGCGCTGGGCGGCGAGCCCGGGGTCTCCCATGTGGACGAGGCGGGTGTGTCCGACGCGCAGTCCGCGTCCTCGGGCGTCCTGGAAGTACAGGCCGCGGTGCAGGGTCCCTCGCCGCAGGTCGAGCCGGACGGTGGAGTGGCGGAGCTCGTCGGAGTCGGGGGTGAGCCACTCCCCCGCCGGCTCGTCCGCGGGCAGGCGGCGGTACCGCAGCAGGGTCCAGTTCGGGAGGTTGACGAGGTCCTCGTTCTCGACCGCCCGGCCGTCCACGAGCGAGGTGCGCCGGTCGTAGCAGCCCGCGAGGTAGGTGCCCGGGTAGTGCGTGGTGCCGGCGGCGCACTCGGGCGCGGAGCCCCGGGTGGCGAACCGGCCGTTCCCGAGGGTGCAGAGGGCTTCCACCAGACGCTCGCGCTCCGGCGCGTAGGCGTCGTAGCCCCAGGTCCAGCCCGCCCCCGGGTTCACGGCCGCGCTCCCCACACCGCCTCCACCCACTCCATGAGGTCGGTGGTGACGAGGTGGGCGCCGTGTTCGCGCAGCGAGCCGGTGGTGTGCCGGTCCGGGGTGCGGTCGACACCGACGACGAGGCCGAAGCGTCCGCGGCGGCCCGCCAGGACGCCGGCGAGGGCGTCCTCGACGACCGCGCAGTCCTGGGGACGGACGCCGAGGACGTGTGCCGCGTGGAGGAAGAGCGCGGGGTCCGGTTTGCCCGGCAGTCCGAGCCGGGCGGCTTCCCCGCCGTCCACGACGGTGCGGAGGAGGCGGTCGAACCCACCGGCGGCGAGCAGTGCGCGGGCGTGGCGGGAGGCGGAGACCGCCGCGCACGGTACGCGGTGGTCACGCAGGGCGGTCAGCGCTCGTACGGCGTCCTCGAAGGCGACGACCGGCCTGGTGCGCAGCGCGCCCTGGAACGCCTGCTCCTTGCGGGCCGCCACGGCCCGGACCGTGTCGCAGCCCGGGGGGTCGTCGGCCGCACCGTGCGGCAGGCGGACGCCCCGGGCGGTCAGGAACGCCTCCGCGCCGTCGTAGCGGGACCTGCCGTCGACGTACCTGCGGTAGTCGGCGTCCGCGTCGAACGGCTCCTGCGGTCCCGCCCCGTCCGCCCGCTCCGCGAGGCAGGCGTCGAACGCGGTCTTCCACGCAGCCGCGTGGACGGCGGCGGAGTCGATCAGCACGCCGTCGGTGTCCAGGACGACCGCGCGCGGCCGCGTGGAGCCGGGGGGAGGGAGGCCGTTCATCCGGGTCCCGCGGCCTGGACGGCCGTGTGCTGCGGTCCGCCGAGCGCGACCTTGATCGCCCCGGTCTCGGCAGCGCGGCCGAAGACGTCGTACGCCTCTTCCATCTGCCCGAGTTCGAAGCGGTGGGTGACCAGTCCGGAGACCGGGAGCCGGCCGGCGGCCGTCATGCGCAGCAGCATCGGCGTCGAGGAGGTGTCGACGAGGCCGGTGGTGAGGGTGACGTCCTTGATCCACAGGTCTTCGAGGTGGAGGACGGCGGGCTTGCCGTGGACGCCTATGTTGGCGACCCGGCCGCCGGGGCGGACCATCCGGGTGCACATCTCGAAGGTCTCCGGAACGCCGACGGCCTCCATGACGACGTCGGCGCCGAGGCCGTCGGTCAGGTCGGCGACGAGCTGTTCCGGTCCCTCGTCGGCCGTGGCGGTGGCGTCCGCGCCAAGGCGGCGGGCGGCGGCGAGGCGGGAGTCGGCCAGGTCCACGGCGATGATCCGGCCGGGGCTGTAGAGGCGTGCGGTGATGATCGCGGCGAGGCCGATGGGACCCGCTCCGACCACGACGACCGTGTCGCCCGGCCGGACGCCGCCGTTGAGGACGCCGACCTCGTAGGCGGTGGGAAAGATGTCGGCGAGGAGCACGGCGTCGAAGCTGTCGACCGCGCTCGGCAGCGGGTGGACGGAGAGGTCGGCGAAGGGCACGCGGACGTACTCGGCCTGCGTCCCGTCGATCAGGTGGCCCAGGACCCAGCCGCCACCGCCCCCGCATTGCCCGTAACGCCGCTCGCGGCAGAAGGCGCAGCGGCCGCACGAGGAGATGCAGGAGACGAGGACACGGTCGCCGGGCCGCACCGTCCGGACGTCGCCGCCCGTCTCGACCACCGTGCCCACCGCCTCGTGGCCGAGGACGCGGCCGGGTTCGACCTCGGGCACGTCCCCCTTGACGATGTGCAGGTCGGTGCCGCAGAGAGTGACGGCGTCGACGCGGACGATCGCGTCGGCGGCGTCCTCGACCTTGGGGTCGGGCACTTCCTGCCAGGCCACCTCGCCCGTCCCCCGGAACACGAGAGCCTTCATGACGGCCGCCTTCCCGCAGGGTCCGCGGGTCTCGTCCCGCGGATACCACTGCCAGGCTGGCCCTTCGGCGTGCCCGTCCGCATGGGCCGACCGGTCCCCCGTCGGGGCCCCTCGGGCCCCTGGCACGCGGCACCGGGCGGCGCGAGGGTGGAGCTGGACCGGTGCGACCGGCCCCCGGCACGAAGAAGGGCCCTCCCATGTCCGAGACAGCGGCGCGAACCGTCCCGGCGGCACCGCGTCCCGCCCTGCTCAGCTTCCTGGGCGGCGTGGGGACGGTGACCGGCAGCAAGTTCCTGGTCGAGAGCGACCATGCCCGGATCCTTGTCGACTGTGGTCTCTTCCAGGGTTTCGCGAACCTGCGCCGCCGCAACCGGGAACGCTTCGCCCGTGACGCCGCCGACGTCCGCGCCGTGGTCGTCACCCACGCCCACCTCGACCACTGCGGCTATCTGCCGCGCCTGGTCCGCCAGGGCTTCCGCGGGCCGATCCTCGCGACCCCGCACACGGCCCGGCTCGCCGAGATCGTCCTGCGCGACAGCGCGCACCTCCAGAGGGAAGCGGCCCGGCACGCCAACGAGCACGGCTGGTCGAAACACCGCCCGGCGAAGCCCCTCTACGACGACACCGACGTGGACAAGACCTTGTCCTTCTTCGACCCGGTTCCCGTCGGGGCGGACGTGGAGATCATGCGCGGCACCCGGCTGACGCTCCACCACGGCGGTCACATCCTCGGCTCGGCCTGGGCCCGCCTCACCCTGGAGGACGGGCACACGCTGGCCGTCTCCGGCGACCTGGGGCGCCCCGGACACCCGCTGCTCCTGCCGCCCGAGCCGTTCTCGGGCGCCGACGCGCTGCTGATCGAGTCGACGTACGGCGACCGCCGCCACGACCAGGACGCCGCCCGTTCGGAGTTCGCGGCGGTGATCGCCCGGGCCCTCGCCCGCGGTGGAACGGTGGTGATCCCGTCGTTCGCGATCGACCGGACCGAGGTCGTCCTGCACGAACTGACCCGGCTGCGCGAGACGGGCGTGCTGCCCCCTTCGGTGCCCGTCTACGTGGACAGCCCCATGGCCCTGGCCGCCCTCGACGTCTACCGCGGCGCCGTGCGCGAGCACTCCCCCGAGCTGCGGCCCGAGATCCTGGCGCGGGGCGAGGCCGCGCTGAGCCCGGCCCCGTTCCTCGCCGCCCGGACCGTTCAGGAGTCCATCGACATCAACAGCGCGCACGGTCCCGCCGTCATCGTCTCCTCCGCCGGCATGGCCACCGGAGGCCGCGTCCTGCACCACCTGCACCGCCTCCTGCCCGACCCGCGCAACGCCGTCGTCGTGGTCGGCTTCGCCGCCGCGGGCACCCGCGCCCGCGACCTGGTCGACGGAGCCCGCACGCTGAAGATGTTCGGCGAGTACGTGCCCGTACGGGCCGAAGTCGCCGACGTGCCCCACTTCTCCGCCCACGCCGACGCGGCACAGATCATCGACTGGCTCCGGGACGCTCCCGCCCCGCGGACCGCCTACGTCGTGCACGGCGAACCGGCCGCCTCCGAGGCACTGCGCGACCGGATAGACCGCGAACTGGGCTGGACCGCCGTCGTGCCCCGCTCCGGCGAGACCGTCCTGGTCCGCTGAGACGGGCCCTTCGGCCCCACGGCGGGACCCGCGCGGCCCTGCCGCCCGGCGCGAGCCCCGCCGATCCTGAGAGGGAAGGGCTGGAGGACGCCATGACCACCACGCGGACCCCGCGGGACGAGCTCCCCCGAAGGCTCGGAATCCCTGGCCCACGCCCGCTGAAGGAGACCGACATGACCTCCCGGCCGTTCACCGTCGCCGACGTGATGACCAAGAAGGTCGTCGCCGTCCGGCCCGACACCCCGTTCAAGGAGATCGCCGCCGCCATGGAGCGCTGGAAGGTGAGCGCACTGCCCGTCCTGGAGGGCGAGGGTCGTGTCGTCGGCGTGGTGTCCGAGGCGGACCTGCTCGTCAAGGAGGAGTTCCACGACCACCGCCTCGGCATGGTCGAGCAGCTGCGGCGGCACGACGCCACCGCGAAGGCGGGTTCCGACCGGGCGGCGGAGCTGATGTCCGCTCCGGCCGTCACCGTCGGCCCCGACGCGACCCTGTCGCGGGCCGCCCGGATCATGGCTACCCGCAGGGTGAAACGGCTTCCGGTCGTCGACGGGGACGGCGTGATCCAGGGCGTCGTCAGCCGGTCCGATCTCCTGAAGGTCTTCCTGCGGCCGGACGAGGAGCTCGCCGACGAGATCCGCGGTGACGTCGTCGCCAAGCTCTTCCCGCTCTCCCGGGACCGGATCGAGGTCCGTGTCGAGGCCGGCGTCGTGACCCTGATCGGCGACGTACGCGACAGCACGCTCGTCCCGGTCGCGGAGCGCCTGGCCCGGGCGGTCGAGGGCGTGGTGGACGTACGGTGCGGCCTCACCCTCGCCGCCGGGGCGTGAGGCCGGCAGTCCTTCCCCGTGCGGGGCGCCGGACGGCCGCGCATGCTCGAAGCATGTCCGAGGTGACGGCCACCGACCTGTACGAGGTCACCATGGCGCTCTCGTACCTGCGGGAGGACATGCGGGCGCCTGCCACGTTCAGCCTGTTCGTGCGGGATCTGCCGCCGGGCCGGGGGTTCCTGGTCGCCGCCGGTCTGGAACCGGCCCTCGACCACCTCGCGCGGTTCCGGGTGAGCCGTGCGGACGTCGAGGAGTTCGCGAACGCGTTGCGGCGTCCCGCGGCGGACCTCGAACCGTTGCGGGGGCTCCGCTTCGACGGGGAGGTGCGGGCCGTGCCGGAGGGGCGGCTCGTCCTCGCCGGAGAGCCGCTCCTGGAGGTCACCGCCCCGCTTCCCCAGGCGCAGCTGGTCGAGACGCACCTGCTGTCGCTGCTCTGTCACCAGACGGCGGTCGCCTCCAAGGCCGCCCGGTGCGTGCTCGCCGCCGCCGGGTGCCGGCTGGTGGACTTCTCGCTCCGCCGGACCCACGGCCCCGGGGCCGGGATGCAGGCGGCGCGGCTGTGTGCCCTGGTCGGGTTCGCGGGCACCAGCAACGTCGCCGCCGCCTGCCGGTACGGCATCCCGGCCGCCGGAACGATGGCCCACTCCTATGTCGAGTGCTTCCCCTCGGAGGAGCGGGCGTTCCGCGCCTTCGCCCGCACCCACCCCGGTCCGGTGACGTTCCTGGTCGACACCTACGACACCGGCCGCGGGGTCGCCACGGCGGCGCGCGTCTTCGCGGACCTCGGGCTCGCCGGGGGATGCGCGATCCGGCTCGACAGCGGTGACCTGGGGGCGCTCGCCCGCCGGGCCCGTGCCACGCTCGACGCGGCGGGCCTGGCGGACGTCCGGATCATCGCGAGCGGCGGTCTGGACGAGTACGGGGTGGACCGGCTGGTGCGGGAGGGCGCGCCGATCGACGCGTACGCCGTCGGCACGAAGGTCGGCACGGCCGCCGACGCGCCGTACCTGGACGCCGCGTACAAGCTGGTCGAGTACGACGGCCGGCCCGTGATGAAGCTGTCGTCCGCCAAGGTGACGTCACCGGGCCCGAAACAGGTCTTCCGGAAGCCGGGGCTGGACGACGTCATCGGCCTGGCGAACGAGGAGCCGCCCGTGGGCACGGAGCCACTGCTGCGGACCGTGATGCGCGGCGGGCTCCGTACCGGTCCCCCGGACACCCTCTCGGCGGCCCGGGCCCGCTTCGAGGCGGACCTCGCGGAGCTTCCGGAGTCGGCACGGAGCATCGACGGCCCAATCCCGCCGGTCGCTTCGGCGTCCACGCGGCTGTCGGCGCTGACGTCCGTGGTCCGGCACCGCATCGCCACCCGGTCCGAGGCGGCGCGCTGACGGGAGGAAGGGGTGCGAGGGCCTGGACGGTGACGCCGTCGGAGGTTCTGACGGTGTAGCTCCTGCCGTCCTGCGGCGGCGCCTTTCGGGGGCGGTCGGTCGTCCAGCGGGCGGCAAGGAGGACCGAGAGCGCGGCGAGGACGGCGGCGTCCACTCCGAGGGCGTCGGCCAGGAGCCCCGCCGGCAGGGAACCGACCGCTGCCGAGACGACGAGCAGGACGAACTGCGCCCTGTTCTCCCGGAGCCCCAGCCGGACGACGCCGGGGAGGCGGCGATGCCGCCATGGTCCTCCGGGTCATCTCGCCGCCGTCCCTTCCGTTCTCGTATCCGCAGCTCACTATACCCCTAGGGGTATCACCCTCGCCCCCTCCTCACGCCGCTTCCCCTACCGCAGGGGATACCCAGGGGGGTATTTGACTTACCTTCGCGGCCCTGCCTACAGTCGAAAACGTAAATACCCGGGGGGGTATCCGAAAGGGTGATCTTCCATGCGTGAAGTGGATCTGGACGTCTTCGCGGCCGAGCTGGCTCAGGGCGCTTTCGCCATCGACGTCCGCGAGCCGGACGAATACGCGGCGGGTCATGTGCCGGGCGCCCGCACCGCGCCTCTCTCCGAGCTCGGTGCCCACCTGGCCGCGCTGCCCGCCGACCGGCCCGTCTACGTCATCTGCGCGAGCGGCAACCGCAGCGCCTGGGCCGCCGAGCACCTGGAGAACGTCGGTTTCCAAGCGGTCTCGGTCGCGGGCGGCACCTCCGGCTGGGTTCGCGGCGGCCACCCGGTCGTACGCGGCACGGACACCCGAGCCTCCTGAGAAGGGCGGCCCCCGCCCTCCCCCGCTCCTTCCTCCCGTCTCGCAGAGCTCCGCTCCGCGCATGCTTTCCGTCGAAAGGTTCCACCGTGTTCTTCGCCCAGTACTACCTCGACTGCCTGTCCCACGCCTCGTACCTGAT
>NZ_BNBS01000155.1 GCF_014656075.1 Streptomyces hydrogenans | reverse complement strand
GTCGCGCTCCTGGCCGCCGGCGGCGGCGCGCTCGCCCTCGGCGCCGCGACACCCGGCGGCGGCCCGGCCGCCCTGGCCCGGGCGGCGGGCGCCGCCGCCGTGTACGCCGGCTCCGGCCGCATCGGCGAGACCTGGCGCGGCCTGCGCGACGAGCTGATCATGGCGCCCCTGTACGGCGGGCGCGGCGGCGGCACCCCCGCCCGCACCCTGGCCTGGCCGGTCACCGCGGTCGTCGCGGTCACCGGCGCCGCCACCGCCGCCGCGCTCCTCGCCCGCGGCCCCCTCCCGGACACCCGGCCCGCCCACACGGCCCTGCTGGCGGCGGGCGTCCTCGTCCTCGTCCTCGGCGTCCGGTTCCTGCGCGAGATGAAGACGGACCTCCCCGCCGCCCTGCTGGTCCCCCTCGTCACCCCGTTCGGCGACCTCGCGGCGCTCCGGGTCTTCCTGTGGCAGTTCGACGGCCTCGCCGTCGTCCTGGCCGGCGCCCTCGTGACGTACCGTCTCCCGGCCGCCTCCGCCGCCCTCACCGCACTGGCCCTGGCCGCCTGGTGCGTCTGGGCCGGCCTGCGCCGGACGGGCCGGTCTCCCCTGCGCGCCCTGCGCGGCAGGGCAGGATAGGGCCATGCCGAACCGACTGGCCCATGAGACCTCCCCCTACCTCCTCCAGCACGCCGACAACCCGGTCGACTGGTGGCCCTGGTCGCCGGAAGCCTTCGAGGAGGCCCGCCGCCGGGACGTCCCCGTGCTGCTCAGCGTCGGCTACAGCTCGTGCCACTGGTGCCACGTGATGGCCCACGAGTCCTTCGAGGACGAGGCCACCGCCGCGCTGGTCAACGAGCACTTCGTCGCCGTCAAGGTCGACCGCGAGGAGCGGCCGGACGTCGACGCCGTCTACATGGAGGCCGTCCAGGCCGCCACCGGCCACGGCGGCTGGCCGATGACCGTCTTCCTCACCCCCGACGCGGCGCCCTTCTACTTCGGCACCTACTTCCCGCCGGAGCCCCGCCACGGCATGCCGTCCTTCCCCGAGGTCCTCGACGGCGTCCACACCGCCTGGACCGACCGCCGCGGCGAGGTCGCCGAGGTCGCCGAACGGATCGTGAAGGACCTCGCGGGCCGTTCCCTCGCCGTCGCCGGCGAGGGCCTGCCCGGCGAGGAGGAACTGGCCGCCGCCCTCCTCGGCCTCACCCGCGAGTACGACGCCACCCGCGGCGGCTTCGGCGGCGCCCCCAAGTTCCCGCCGTCGATGGCCCTGGAGTTCCTGCTCCGCCACCACGCCCGCACGGGCTCCGAGGGCGCGCTCCAGATGGCCGCCGACACCTGCGAGGCGATGGCCCGCGGCGGCATCTACGACCAGCTCGGCGGCGGCTTCGCCCGCTACGCCGTCGACCGCGCCTGGGTCGTCCCGCACTTCGAGAAGATGCTGTACGACAACGCCCTGCTCTGCCGCGTCTACGCCCACCTGTGGAAGGCCACCGGCAGCGACCTGGCCCGCCGGGTCGCCCTGGAGACCGCCGACTTCATGGTCCGCGAACTGCGCACCCCCGAGGGCGGCTTCGCCTCCGCGCTCGACGCGGACTCCGACGACGGCACCGGCCGGCACGTCGAGGGCGCCTACTACGCCTGGACGCCCGCCCAGCTCGCCGAGGTCCTCGGCGAGCAGGACGCCGCCCTCGCCGCCACCCACTACGGCGTCACCGAGGCCGGCACCTTCGAGCACGGCGCCTCGGTCCTCCAGCTCCCCCAGGAGGCGGGCCCGGCCGACGCCGGCCGGATCGCCTCCATCCGCACCCGGCTGCACGCGGCCCGCGAGCGGCGCGCGCGCCCCGGCCGCGACGACAAGATCGTCGCCGCCTGGAACGGCCTCGCGATCGCCGCCCTCGCCGAGACCGGCGCCCTCTTCGACCGCCCCGACCTGGTCGAGCGCGCCACCGAGGCCGCCGACCTGCTGGTCCGCCTCCACCTCGACGACGGCGGCCGGCTCACCCGCACCTCGAAGGACGGGCGGGCCGGCGCCAACGCGGGCGTCCTGGAGGACTACGCCGACACCGCCGAAGGCTTCCTCGCCCTCGCCGCCGTCACCGGCGAGGGCGCCTGGCTGGACTTCGCCGGCCTCCTCCTGGACGTCGTCCTCGACCGCTTCACGGCCGAGGGCGGCGCGCTGTACGACACGGCCCACGACGCCGAGACCCTCATCCGGCGCCCCCAGGACCCCACCGACAACGCCACCCCGTCCGGCTGGACCGCCGCCGCCGGAGCCCTGCTCTCGTACGCGGCCCACACCGGCTCGGAAGCCCACCGGGCCGCCGCCGAGGGCGCCCTCGGCGTGGTCAAGGCGCTCGGCCCGCGCGCCCCCCGCTTCATCGGCTGGGGCCTCGCCGTCGCCGAGGCCCTGCTCGACGGCCCCCGCGAGATCGCCGTCGTCGGCACCGCCGCCGACCCCGGCTTCCAGGAGCTGCGCCGCACGGCCCTGAGGGCGACCACCCCCGGGGCGGTCCTCGCCGTCGGAGCCCCCGACGGCGCGGAGTTCCCGCTCCTGCGGGACCGCCCCCTGGTCGCCGGGTCGCCCGCCGCGTACGTCTGCCGCCACTTCACCTGCGACGCACCCGTCACCGACCCGGACGCCCTGGCCCGGCTGCTCCGCTGAGGCCCTGACAAGGACACGGCCCCGCCGACCCTCCGGAGAGGGGCGACGGGGCCGCGCCGTGGCCGAGCGGCGTCGCTCAGCTGTTGCCGGCGCCGTTGCCGGACAGCACGGGGATGTCGCTGAGGATGTGCGACAGCGGCTCGTCACCCTTGGCCTGGGTGGAGTTCTCGACGCACTGCTGGTTCTGCGGGGAGGACAGGACGTTGATGTCCTGGACCGCGATCGGGATCGCGCCGATCAGCGAACCGGCGTTGACCTTGGCCGGGAGACCCACGCACGGCTTGTTCAGGGAACCCTGGACGAGCGCGAACTGCGGGCTCATGTTGCCGTAGGTGGCGGAGTTGCCGAACTCCTGGTGCGCGCCGTTGCCGGAGAGCGACGTGGTGCCACCGTCGTCGGCGATCGCGAGGGCCGGACCGGCCGTCACGCCGACGACCGAGGCAGCCACCGCAGCGGTCGCGAGGAGCTTCTTCATGGTTCTGGCCTTTCGGATGACTGGCTCGTGCTGAGTGTCGAGCCGTGCTGATCAACTGGTCGGAGGGGCGGAGGTTCCGGCATGTCCACCGGACGGCCTACGGGCAGATGAGCGAAGACCCCCGGGCGGGCTCGTAGTCGGCGACCGAGAGCTCGCTGGGCGCGACGGCGTCGCCGGGCGGCAGCGGCCGGTCGGCGCGGAGCCGCGCGAAGACCTCGGCCGCGCCCTCCTCGTCCCAGCCGACGGTGGACCCGACCCCCTCGACGGTGTCGAAGCCCCGCACGGGCACGGTCGCGAGTTCGGTGCGGGACGGGCCGAGCGCCTTCAAGCGGGTGGCCAGGGTGAGGAGTTCGGAGGTGGAGATGCCCCGCTCGGCGGCGGCCGTGCCGCGCAGCGTGGAGGCGAACGCCCGCAATCGCGCCGGGTCCTTGAGGATCCCGCCGGAGCGGATCCGGTCCAGCGTGTTGACGAGGAACTTCTGCTGCTTGCGCATGCGCCCGAAGTCCATCTCGCCGTCGGCCTTCCGCGAGCGCACGTACTGAAGCCCCTCGCCGCCGCCCAGCCGAGTGGTGCCGGCCGCCAGGTCCAGGCCGGTCGCCGAGTCCTTCAGGGGCTTCGCCGTGCAGACCGGCACCCCGTCGTCGACCCGGTCCACGGTGTCCATGAACCGCCGGAAGTCGATCTCCAGGTAGCGGTGCACGTCGAGCCCCGTCAGTGCCTCCACGGTCTCGACGGCCAGGGCCGAACCACCCTCAGCGTGGGCGGCGTTGACCTTCGCGAGGTGGCTGTCGTGGACCTTGCCGGTCCGCCGGTCGGTGTGCGGGCCGGGGAGTTCGGCGAGCGAGTCGCGGGGCAGCGAGACCACGCTGACCCGGTCGTTCCCGGCGGAGACGTGCACGAGCATGATCACGTCGGTGCAGTCGCAGCCCTTGCCGCCGAGCCGGAAACGTTCCTTTTCCTCGGCGGTGACTCCCGCCCGGGAGTCGACGCCGACGACGAGCAGGTTCAGTCCCCGTTCCGGGGAGGGGAGTTCGGTGGGTCCGCCGAAGGCGGAGGCGAGGGCTCCGGGGGCGAGCGCGAGAAGCGCCGCCGGAGCGATCAGCAGCCGCCACGGACGCGGGAATCTCATGCCCGCACGCTATTTCGAACCCGCTCGCACACAGATACGCGACGCGACTTCGGGCGCCTGAATCACTCCGTTGCGAGGCTTGTGTAATGATGCGGGAATAGCAGCGGAAGGAGCGAGGATGGCGCCGCCGGTTCCCGGTAATCCCGGGAAATGGGAACGGATGGCCTTCATTCCGAAGAGCCGGTATGTGAGCGAACCGCCGACCGCCGACCCGATCAGGTCCCCTCAACAATTCCCCGTCTATTCCGCCCTGGCGGCCCAGTGGGAGCAGGCGGGACGGGCGGTGCCGGGCAGGCCGGACCGTGAGTGGGAGCGGCTGATGTCCACCCCCGTCTGGCCCCGCTAGCCGGGCCCGTACGCGCGAAGGGGCCGCCCCCGTGGGGGCGGCCCCTCGACGCGTGGACGTGTCGCCGGGAGGGCGGAACGTCAGCCGTTGGCCACGCCGTTGCCCGAGAGCACCGGGATGTCCTCCAGCAGGTGCGACAGCGGCTCGTCGCCCTTCGCCTGCGTCGAGTTCTCGACGCACTGCTGGTTCTGCGGGGAGGACAGGACGTTGACGTCCTGGACGGCGATCGGGATCAGACCCGCGATCGAACCGGCGTTGAGCTTGGCCGGCAGGCCGATGCAGGGCTTGTTCAGGGAGCCCTGGACGAGCGCGAACTGCGGGCTCATGTTCCCGTACGTGGCGGAGTTGCCGTACTCCTGGTGGGCGAAGTTGCCGCTCTTGGAGGTGGTGCCGCCGTCGTCGGCGATGGCGAGGGCGGGGGTGGCCGCGGCGGCGGAGGCGCCGACGATCGAGGCGGCGGCGGCCGCGGTGGCCATGACCTTCTTGATCACGGTAGTTCCCTTCTAGAACCGGCTCCGTGCAGGGAGCCCCCTGATCAACTCGCCCCGGAGCCACGGGTTCCGCCCTGTCACCCCGATGGCGGAGCGCACGTGGCAGCGCTCGTCGCGGTTCCCAGTCGATCGGGTGAAGCGCCGGAACCTCCACCCCCGGCCGCAGTTGATCCGGTCGCATCAATCACGTCGATTGGTGGGAACAGAACGGATTCACCGTGATCAAGAAGATGATGGCGGCCGCGGCCGTCACCGCTTCGGCCGTCGGCGTCGCCGCCGCGGCCGCCGCCCCCGCGATGGCCATCGCCAACGACGGCGGCACGACCTCCCTCTCCGGGAACGGCGCCCACCAGGCGTTCGGCAACTCCACCACCGCCGGTGACATGAGCCCGCAGTTCTCCGCCGTCCAGGGCTCGCTGAACAAGCTCTGCCTGGGCGCCCCGGTCAAGGGCAACGTCGGTTCGGTCATCGGCGTCCTCGTGCCGGTCGCGGTCCAGGACGTCAACGTCCTGTCCTCCCCGCAGAACCAGCAGTGCGCGGAGAACTCCACCCAGGCCAAGGGCGACGAGCCGCTGTCGCACGTCCTGGAGGACATCCCGGTCCTCTCCGGGAACGGCATCGGCAACAGCTGATCCCACGGCGCACCGCAGGGCCGGAGGAATTTCCTTCCTCCGGCCCTGTGTCGTGCGCGCAACGGAGTGAAAGCCGGGCGCGGGACCGCAATCCCGGTTTCCTCCGCGGGAGGGTGTCGTTGTCCGTGTGTGTGGCGGAGGCAGATCTTCCGCCGCGGAATAGGAGCCAGACGAAATGAACTGCAAGAAGGCCGCCGCCGTCATCGCCGGAGTCATCATGGCCATGGGTGCGGCCACCCCGGCCTTCGCCGACGCCGAGGCGGAGGGTGTGGCCATCGGTTCGCCGGGTGTCCTCTCGGGCAACGTCGTCCAGATCCCGATCCACATCCCGATCAACGCCTGCGGCAACAGCATCAACGTCATCGGCGCGCTGAACCCGGCCTTCGGCAACACCTGCATCAACGCCTGACCCACGCCGCCGCGACCGCGGAAACGGCAGTACCCGGCCCAGGGGAGCGCATCGCTTCCCTGGGCCGGATGCCGTCTACGCCCTTACCCCGAGCGCCCGTTCGCCGCCGCGCGGCCGTCCCGCCGCGCCACCGCCACCGCCGGCGCGCAGCCGCCGCCGCACCCCCCGCACCAGCCGGCCCGCCGTGTAGCCCGCGCCGAACACGAAACGCATCGACGGGCCGTACGAGGGGGCGGTGAGCAGGCCCGCCAGGAAGAGGCCCGGCCAGGAGGACTCGAAGAGGGCGCCGGTCTCGGGGGCGCGCGCCGGGCCGACCGTGCGCAGCGCGGACCGCAGCGCCGGGTCCAGGACCCCGGCCCGGTCGAGGGAGGGGACGAAGCCGGTGGCGGCCACGACGTGGTCGGTCTCCAGGACCGCCGTCCCGTCCGGGCCCTCGACGTCCAGCCGGACGCGGTCGTCCCCGGTGACGGCCGCCGCGGTGATCCGGTGCCCGAGTCGGACGTCGGTGACGGCGCCGAACCGCTCGCGCAGCCACCAGGCGCCGGCCGGGCCGAGCGCCGAGTCGAAGAGCCGGGCCCGGGTGGTGGCGGGCAGGCGCCGGAAGGCGCCCGGGGCGTCGGCGTACAGCTTGTTGGTCCAGCCGCAGCCGAGCCCGGTGTGCGGGGCGCGCAGGGCGGCCCACGGGCCGCGGCGGAGGGCGGGCGGCAGCGTGTTCCAGCGCAGCCGGTCCGCCCGGGCGACGATCCGGACGGCGGCGGCCCCGGCCCCGGCGAGCAGCGCCGCGGTCTCCAGGGCGGCCTGTCCGGCGCCGACGACGGTGACGTCCCGTCCGGCGAGGCCGTCGAGTTCGCCGTGGTGGCTGGAGTGGGTGACGTACCGGCGGGGGAGGTGCCGGAGCGGGCCGGGGACCTCCAGGAAGGGCAGCACCCCGACGGCGAGGGCGACCGTGCGGGCCCGCAGCGTCTCGCCGTCCTCGGTGGTGACGGCGAAGCCCTCCGGGGCGGGCGCCACCGAGACGACCGTCCGCTCGTCGACGGCCGGGACGGCCCGCCGGGCGAACCAGTCGCCGTAGGCGGCGAAGAAGGAGACCGGGAGCGGCACGCCGTGCTCGGCGCGCACCCCCCGGGCGGCGGCGTAGGCGTCGAGCCCGTACGCCCCCGCCGGGTCGGAGAGGTGCGAAGCCCACGGCTCGGACTTCAGGAACATGCCGGAGGGCATGGCGTGCCAGGACTCCATGGGCCGGCCGAAGGTGACCGGGCCGAGGCCGCGGGCCGCCGCGTGCGCGGCCACCGACAGTCCGTACGGACCGGCCCCGACGACCACCAGGTCGCGCACCGGATTCGCCTTCGCCATCGCGTTCGCCGTCCTGTCTTCCGTCTTCATCGCCGGCTGAGCCGGGTGGGGGAGGTGCGGGCCGACGGGCTCGACGGGCCCGGCAGGGTGGCCGGGTGCCGGGGGCGTCCGGCCGCGAGCCGTCGGCGGAGTGTCGCCAGCGCCCTGCGCAGCAGGTGGGCGAGCCAGGCGCGGCCCATCCGGAGCGCGGCGGCCGGGCCGTCGGTGGCGAACCAGGCGCGCTCGGTGGGCACCCGGCCGCCGCCCGGCTCGGGGGCGTAGCGGCGGCCGGGGGAGGCGAGCAGCGAGAGCGCCGTGTAGTTCTCCACGACGAAGCGGCGGCCGTACGCGGGGGAGAACGCCGGCACCGGCCGGTCGGTGAGGTCCAGGTGCAGGGCCCGCACCACGTCCAGCCCCCGGCGGTCGGCGAAGAGCCGGAACTGGGCGCCGGGACGCGGGTTGAAGTCGAGCAGGTGGTACGCGCCGGTGGCCCGGTCGAGCCGGAAGTCGAGGTCGCACACGCCCCGGTGGCCCAGCGCGTCGAGCAGTCCGCGGGCGAGCCGGTCCACCTCCGGGTTGGGCGTCCAGCGGCCGACGGCGGTGAGTCCGGCCGCGTCCGGCCAGGAGCGCTCCTTGCGGCCGGTGGCCCCGGCGGCGCAGCGGCCCGCGGAGTCCGCGTACCCGTGGAAGAACCAGTCGAGGTCCCGGCCCGGCGGCAGCCGCTCCTGGAGCAGCAGCCGACTGCCGGCCTGCGGGGTGCGTCCGTACAGCTCCCGCACCTCGGCGAGGGAGCGCAGGACGGTCGTGCTGCGCAGCCCGCCCCCGGCCGGCAGCAGCCAGGGGCGGCTCCACTTGGCGATCACCGGCAGCCCGAGCGCCCACGCCATGGCGGCGGCCTCGTCGGCGCTGGTGGGGAGTTCGGTACGGGGATGGGGCAGGCCCAGCTCGGCGCAGGTCACGGCGAGCGCGGCCTTGTCCGCGACCCTCAGCAGCTGCTCCTCGGTCCGCTCGGGCAGCAGGATCCTGCCCGCGAGTTCGGCGTGGCGGCGGGCCAGCGCGAGCGCGCTGATGTCGTCCAGCGGCACCGCGAGCACGGGATCCGAGGGAGCGTCGGTGATCTCGTCGGCGATCCGGAGCAGCAGCGCGGCCAGTTCGGTGGAGGCCGCGGAGGCGGGGCGGGGGCGCACCGAGCGGACGTACCGCGAGCGGGCGACGGGGCTGTCGCCCGCCTCGACGACGGCGTGGACGGGGATCCCGGCGCGGCCCAGGGAGCGGGCCGCGCCCAGGGTCCCGTGGTGGAAGGGGTTCCGGTCGAGCCGCACGAGGACTGCGGGTACGCGGGTGTCGAAAGGCGGCATGAGCATCGCACCTTCATCTCGGGTGCCCCAACTGGGCGATGAAATCCTCTAATGGACTAGGGAGTGAAGGGAAGCGGCGTTCACGGTCGGCTCATTAGGAATACTTTCGGAGTATCGGATTGACTGAGCGTCAAATGACGTGCGTGTGAAGGAGCGGCCGTGGAACCTGTAGGAGGAACACCGAGAAGAAGACGGGCATGGCTGGGGGTGATCACCGCCGGCCTCCTCGTCTCGGGTTCGGTCGTGCTGTCGGCACCCGCCCACGCCGCCGCGTCCCCGACGGCGGAGGGCCCCGGTCCGACTCTCCCCGCCCCCACGGCCATGGGGGCCTTCCTCGATTCCGGTTCGCTCGGGGTGACCCGGATCGGCCAGCTGGAGCGCTGGCTCGGCGGTCGTGAGCTCCGCGTCGGCCACACGTACCTGCCCGGCGACCTCTGGTCCAACATCGAGGGCCCGCCCGGCTTCCTCGACGCGTGGGCGGACTGGCGCAACACCAAGCGCGACCGGATGTTCGTGCTCAACGTCCCCATGCTGGAGCGGAACGAGGCCGGCGTCCCCGACCAGGAGGTACGCCGCCAGCTCCAGCTCGGCGCCGCGGGCTACTACGACCACCACTTCCGCACCCTCGCCCGCCGGCTCGTCGAGGCCGGGGCCCTGGACACGGTCCTCGTCCTCGGCTGGGAGATGAACGGCACCACCTACACCCACCGGTGCGGGCCCGACCCGGACGCGTGGAAGAAGTACTGGAACCGGATCGTCACGACCATGCGGTCGGTGCCCGGCGGGAAGTTCCGCTTCGACTTCAATCCGAGCCGCGGCCGGGACGCGGTGCCGTGGACCGAGTGCTACCCCGGTGACGACGTCGTCGACATCATCGGCATGGACTCCTACGACCAGCCGCCCGGCGCCGACTTCGACCGGCACGTGAACGAACCGTACGGCCTCCAGAAGCAGGTCGATTTCGCGGCCGAACACGGAAAGCAGATCTCCTATCCGGAATGGGGGCTCTTCCGGAACGGCGACAATCCGACGTACATGCGGCGCATGCTGGAATGGATCCGGCAGCACAAACCGCTGTACCACACCATCACGGACTACTGCCCGCACGGCGTCTGGCAATGCGACGACAATCCCCGGTCGTCCCGGGTGTTCCGCGAAATGCTGTACGGGGCGGAGCCGTCGGTGCCGGTGGATCCGGTCGACCCCGTTGATCCGGTGGACCCGGTGGACCCGGTGGACCCGGTGGACCCGGTGGACCCGGTTGATCCCGTGGATCCCGTGGACCCGGTTGATCCGGTGGACCCGGTTGATCCGGTTGATCCCGTGGATCCGACTGTTCCCGAGCCGAAGCCGGAACCGAAGCCGGAACCGAAGCCGGAGCCGAAGCCCGAGCCGAAGCCGGAGCCGAAGCCGGAACCCAAGCCCGAGCCGAAGCCGGAGCCCAAGCCCGAGCCGAAGCCCGAGCCGAAGCCGGAACCGAAGCCGGAACCCAAGCCGGAGCCCAAGCCCGAGCCGAAGCCCGAGCCGAAGCCGGAACCGAAGCCGGAGCCCAAGCCGGAACCGAAGCCCGAGCCGAAGCCGGAACCCAAGCCGGAACCCAAGCCGGAGCCCAAGCCCGAGCCCAAGCCGGAGCCGAAGCCCGAGCCGAAGCCGGAGCCCAAGCCCGAGCCCAAGCCCGACTGTTGGAAGGTCGAGCTCGGGGGATGGGTGGAGAGCTGGATCGGTGGGCCGGTGTGCGTGCCGAAGGACAGCGGGTGGAAGGACGAGATGAAGCTCGACCTCGACCTCGACGTCGACTGGAAGGGGGCCCTGAACGGCGTCTGGCCGTTCTGACGGTCAGCCGCCCGGCGTGGGCGCGGGGGCGCGGACGGGGAGGCGGACGAGGAGCCGGCCGGCCCAGGCCCGCTCCCGCGCCTGCCGGGCGACCCAGCGGCGCGCGTCGGCCGCGCCCGCGTGGAGCCAGAGCAGCGGGGCCGTACCGCGACCGGTGAGCAGCAGCCGCCGGTTGCGGACCGGCTCCGGCCGCCAGTGCTGCTTGTACGGTTCGCTGCCCCGCAGCATGCTCAGCGTGGCCCGGCCGCCCGCGCTGGTCTCGCGGGCGCCGTGGCGCAGCAGCATCGCGGCGACGTCGACCTTGCGCTCCCGCAGGACCGGGTCGGCGCCGTACAGGTAGCCGCCGGCGAGGCGCGGGGACATCAGGGTCAGGTCGGCGGCGACCACGTCCCCGCCGAGCCGGAACTCGGTGACCATCGCGTCGCCCCGCTCCACCATGGGCCGGACCGCCCGGGTCAGGTGCTGCGCGAACCGCTCGCTGGTGTGCTCGGCGGTGACCCCGCGGCCCCGCCACTGGAGCTGGTGGAGGGTCAGCAGCCGGTCGAGGGCGGCCGGCACGTCGGGGCCGGTCACCACGTGCGCGTCGATGCCGAGCGCGTCGAGCTTGCGCAGCTTGGCGCGGACCCGCTGGGCCTTCCCGGAGGGGATCCGTTCGAGCAGCCCCTCCATGGGGACGGCGGGCAGCTCCAGGCAGAGCGAGTCCGGCAGTCGGCGGCGCGGACCGCGCCAGTGGGCGAAGACCCGCTCGGCGGCTGCGCCGGGCCGCACCTCCCGCAGGTCGACGACCGAGCCCCGGGCCGCCCGGGCGACGGCGCCGGCGAGCGCGGCGGCCGCCTCGGGGCGCTCGTCGTCGAGGAGGACGTCGGTGAAGTCGGTGATGGCGCCGCCGAGCTGGGTCAGCACCGGCAGCGGGCCGCGCGCCCGCATCAGGGGCGCCGCCGCGAGGAGCGCGCCGTCCCCGTCCCGTACGAGCACCACCCGCAGGGCGCCGGGACGTCCGTACGACAGCCACCAGGAGTGCAGCCAGGAGTGGGACTGGAACGGGGTGGCCGAGGAGCAGCGCCCGTACAGCGCGGTCCATTCGGCCGCCAGCCGTCCGAAGTCCTCCGCGTCACGGCAGAGTTCGGTCCGCAGCGTTCTTCCCGAGGTCACACCGCCTCCGGTTCCGGCTGGTGGGCGGCGGGCGCGGGCACCGCGGCGGCGGTGACCGTCCCGGGGCGGGAGTGGCGGCCCTCGCCGCGCCCGGCGGCCCGCTTCGGACGGACGAGCAGCGCGAGCCCGCCGAGCAGCCCGCCGGCACAGGCGCCGACCAGGGCGGAGAGCGGCGCGGACGGCGACACCGGGGCGGTCGGCTTGGTCGCGCGGGAGAACTGGACGACCTTCACGCCGGTGCTGCCCGCCACGTGCGTGGAGTTGAGGACCAGCGAGCGGGCCACCCCGTCGGCGATCGACACCGCCTGCGAGGGCTTCGCGGCCCGGGCGGTGAGGGAGATCATCGGCGCGTCGGGGGAGGTCTCCGCCTGCACGCTCTTCCGCAGGGTGGCGGCGCTGACGCCCGCCCACACCTGGGCGTCGCCGGTCACCGCGATGTCGGTGGCGACCCGCCCGTACGCCTGGGCGAAGCCGAGCGCCGCCGCCGGGTCGGACTTCTCGCCGGGCACGACGATGACGTAGCTGGTGGCGGCGTACTCGGGGGTCTTCAGGGCCCCGTAGCCGCCGCCGAGGGCGGCCCCGGCGACCACGGCGGCGGGCAGCACCGCCCAGCGGCCGGGGGAGCGCAGTCGGGCGGGCAGACGGACGGCGCGGGGTGGGGTGGTGGTCATGACGGGCTCTCTCGCTGGGACGGGCAGGGGCTTCGGGGAGGTGTTCACGGGGCCGGGCGGCCGTGCAGGGCCCGGTCGTAGAGGGTCATCAGCCGGTCGGCGCTGCGCGCGATGTCGTAGCGGCGGGCGGCGGCCGGCGCGGGCAGCCGTACGGGCCGGGGGCCGTGCTCGTCCCGCAGCGCGCGCAGGGCGCCGATCAGCTCGGGCACGGACTCGCCGATCCGGCGGGCGCCCGGTGCCGCGTCCGCCGGCAGGTCCTCGACCGCCGGGCACGCCACGTACAGCACCGGCAGTCCGGCGGCGAGCGCCTCGACGACCGCGAGCCCGAAGGTCTCGTCCGGCGAGGTGGAGACGAAGACGTCCATGGCGGCGAGGAGTTCGGGGAGCATCGGCCCGGCCGGGCCGTCCGCCGGCGGGTCCTCGCAGGCGCCGAAGAACAGCACGCGCCCGGCGGCGCCGCACTCGCGGGCCACCGCGCGCAGCTCCTCGCGCCGCTCGCCGTCGCCGACGAGGAGGAGGCGGGCCTCCGGCACCGAGGCCACGGCCCGGATCAGCCGGTCGAAGCGCTTCCCGGGCGCGAGCCGCCCGACCCCGCCGACCACGAACGCGTCCTCGGGAATGCCGAGGACCCCGCGGGTGAGGCGGCGGGCGCGGGGGGCGAAGGCGAAGCGGTCGGTCTCGATGCCGTTCGGCACCACCGCGATCCGCTCCGGCGCCACCCCCCACTCGGCGAGCCGGCGGGCCACGCTCGGCGACACGGCGACGGTGGAGGTGCCGAGCCGCTCCGACGCCAGGTAGAGCGCGCGGGTGCCCGCCGACAGCGGGCGGCCCTCGATCTGCGACGCGCCGAGCGAGTGCTCGGTGGCGATCACCCGGCGGACCCCGCCGAGCCGGGCGGCGAGCCGGCCGTAGACGCAGGCCCGGTAGAGGTGGGTGTGGACGAGGTCGTAGCCGCCCTCGCGGATCATCCGGGCGAGCCGGGGCAGGGCGCCGAGGTCCCGGTTGCCGGTCATGCCGAGGTGGCTGACCGGGGTGCCGTCGGCCTCGATGCCGGTCGCGACCGGGCCCGGGTTGGTGAGGGTCACCACCCGCCCCTGGACGGGGAGGTGGCGCAGCAGCAGCCGCAGCTGCTGCTCGGCGCCGCCGATGCCGAGGCCGGTGATGACGTGCAGCACCTTCGGGCCGCTCATCCCAGCACCGCCGCGGCCGGGCCCGCCGGGGCGGGGACCAGCTCGGCGGGATGGCGGCGGCGCAGCGGGTGCAGGGCCCGCTTCGCGGTGAGCCGCCAGGAGGTGTCGTTCTCCCCGATGTGGACCCGGGGCAGGGCGAACGTGCTGGTCAGCGGGCCGGGATCGATGCCGCAGGCGTAGCCGTACCCGGCCTTGCGCACGGCGCGGACCACCCGCGGGTCGACCGCGCCGTACGGGTAGCAGAAGCCGTCCACCGGGCCGCCGGTGATCTCCTCCAGGAGGGCCCGGGAGCGCCGGGTCTCGTCGGCGAGGGCGGCGTCGTCGGCCTCCGTCAGCCGCCGGTGGGTCAGGCCGTGCGAGCCGATCTCCATCCCGGCGCCGGCGATCCGCTCGATGCCCTCCTCGGTGAGCAGCGTCTTGCGCGGTCCGTCGGTGTCCCAGTCGTTGCCGCCGCCGAGCCGCCCCGGCAGGACGTACACGGTGGCGGTGAAGCCGTGCCGGCGCAGCAGCGGCAGCGCCGAGTCGAGGAAGTCGGCGTAGCCGTCGTCGAAGGTGAGGCCGACGAGTCCCTTCGCGCGCCCCTCGGCGGTCGCGGCGAGCAGCTCCCGCACCGACACCCCGCGCAGTCCCCGGTCGCCGAGCCAGTGCAGCTGGCGGGCGAAGCGGACGGGGGAGACGGTCACCCGGTACGGATCGTCAGCGGTGTCCGTGACCGAGTGGTACATCGCCACCCACAGGGGCGGCTTCGCCCACAGGGGCGGCTTCGGCAGCAGACGGCGCAGCGCGGTGGGGGCGGGCATGGGCGGTCCTTCGGCGTCGGAGGGAACGGTGGGGGAGGGGAGGGATCTCCGGCGCCTTGGCGGCGCAGGCGATGAAGGTCAGGAAGACGCCGCCGACGACGAGGCCCGCGACGCCGAGGGAGAGCAGCGGGGGGTCGATCGCCACCGAGCAGAGCCAGCCCGCGCCGGTCGCCCAGGCGGCCGCCGTGGCGAGCCGCAGCAGGCCCTCGCCGAGCCGGTCGGACCGCACCGGGACGGTCTGCCGGTGGCCGCCGCGCAGCAGCAGCGCGGCGGTCAGGGCGACGCCCAGCGCGTTGGCGGCGGCGAGGCCGAGGGCGCCCCAGGCCGCGGCGCGCGGGAAGCCGGCGGCGGCGGTGGAGGCGAGCGCGGCGGCCATCGCGGCGGCCGGGTACCAGAGGGGGCGGGCGGCGGAGAAGTAGCAGCGGACGAGGGCGCCGACCATGGTCTGGCCGAGCAGCCCGAGCGCGTAGACCCGCATGACGGCGGCCGTGGCGACCGTGTCGCTCCGGTCGAACTCGCCACGCTGAAACAGTAGTTCGACGATCTTCGGGGCGGCGGCGATCACCACCGAGGCGCCCACCAGGACCACCACGGCCGCCAGCAGCAGGTCCCGCTCGACCCGCCGCCGCGCCCCCTCCGGATCGCCCGCGGCCAGCGCCCGCGCGACCACCGGGAAGCTGACCGTGCACAGCATCAGCGACAGGATCATCGGCATCTGCGCGATCTTCTGCGCGTAGTTCAGGTGCGAGATCGCCCCCGACGGCAGCGGCGCCGCGAGGAACCGCTCGATCAGCGTCTGCGACTGCCGGATCAGCGAGAAGGCGACCACCGGTGCGATCAGCCCCAGCACCACGAGCCGCCCGTCCCCGGCGGAGCCCGGCGCCGGCACCTCCGGCTCCCGCGACGGCACCGGCCGCGCCCGCAGCTCCCGCAGCAGTGCCGGCGCCTGCACCAGCACCATCAACACCCCGCCCACCGCCACGCCCGCCGCGGCCGACCGCACCCCCCAGGGGTCGCGCAGCAGCACCATCGTGCCGATGATGCCGACGTTGTACGCCACGTAGATCGCGGCCGGCGGCAGGAAGACGTGGTGCGCCCGCAGCGCCGCCGAGCAGTAGCCGACCAGCGCGAAGGTCAGCACACAGGTCGCGGTGAGCCGGGTGCAGTCCACCGCTAGCCCCGGATCGGAGAGGCCCGGCGCGAGCACCGAGACGACCGCCGGAGCGGCCGCGATCAGGACCGCGGCGACCACCCCGACCGTGAGCGTGAGCCGGGGCAGCGTCCCCCGCACCAGATCCCGTACGGGATCCCCGGAGAGCGACCCCGAACGCCGGGCCAGCGCCCGCGAGAACGCCGGCACCAGGATCAGCGCCATCGCGTCCTCGATCAGCAGCGTCGACGCGAACTCCGGAACCGTCCACGCCACCAGGAACGCGTCCGTCTCCGCACCCGCCCCGAAGTACCCGGCCAGGATCTGGTCCCGCACAAGGCCGAGTACCGCCCCGACGGCCGTCAGCGCCGCCGTCACCGCCGCCGCCCGCGCGAGGAACCCGCGCCCGCGGCGGCTCGCCGCCCGCGCCTTCACCCCGGCGTGCGCCCGCCGCCCGGTCCGCGGCGGCACGGGC
>NZ_BNBS01000154.1 GCF_014656075.1 Streptomyces hydrogenans | reverse complement strand
GACCGCCGCCCCCGTGACGCCGGCGGGTCCGCCGCCGGCGAAGCCCTCGGCCGGCTCGACCCCGTCCCCGCCGCCCGCGCCGGAGCCCACCACCCCGCCACCCCCGCCGGAGCCGAAGCCCTCCCCGACGCCGAAGCCCACGCCGACGCCGGTGGTGAAGCCCTCCCCGACGCCGAAGCCCACGCCGACGCCGACGACCCCGCCGCCCAGCCCGAAGCCGAGCCCGACGCCCACCCCGCGTCCCACCCCGCCCCCGCCGACGACCCCGCCGCCCGCGCCCGCCGTCTACCAGGTCGACCGGCTGGACTACGAGGCCTTCGGCGACGGCACCGCGCCCGAGGTAGTCATGGACGACGGCACCTGGATGTGGCCGCGCCAGGGCATGTCGATCGGCGACAGCACCTACGCGTACGGCGTCAGCGTGCACGCCCCGTCCTCGCTGCTCATCCGGCTGAACCGGCAGTGCACCCGCTACGACGCGATGGTCGGCGTCGACGACCTGAGCGCCCCGCTCGGCCCCGGCGGGGTCCGCTTCTCCGTCTACGGGGACGACGAGCGGCTGTGGCGCTCGCCGGTGGTCCGGCCGGGCGACCCCGCGCTCCCGGTCCGGGTGGACCTCCGCGGCCGCTCCACCCTGCGGCTGGTGGTGGAGGAGCACACGCCGTTCGGGCAGGCGGCCGTCGCCGACTGGGCGGAGTCCCGGATCAGCTGCTCCTGAGGGGCCCGCCGACGGCGGCGTACCCCTCCACCAGGGCCAGGACGTCCTCCCCGGAGAGTCCGGCGCCCTCCGCGCGGGCGGCGGCGAGGCCGTCCTCGCCGAGCGCGGCCCGGCAGGCGGCGGCGATCGTCCCGGCCTCGCGCTCCTCGGGGACCGAGCGGGGGACGTCCCGCCGCCAGGTGTCGACGGCGGCCGCCACGCGCGCGCACCGGGCCGCGTCGCCTGCCCGGTGCAGGGCGAAGACGAGGCCCTCGGCCAGGCTGATCACGACGATGTCCGCGCAGGGGCCGGTCAGCGCGGCCCGCAGGGCGGCCGCGGCGGACGTGACGGCCGCCTGCCCCCCGCCCTCCTGGGCCTCGATGCGGGCGACGAAGCCGTCCAGGGCGATGCTGAAGTGCGGCGGCGGGTTGCCGCGGCGGAGGTGCGCGCCGACCGAGGCGATGGAGGCACGCGCGCCGGCCGGGTCGTTCCGGTCGAGGGCGAGGACGGCGCGCATGAAGTCCACGTAGGCGAGGGCGTCCTGGAGGCGGAGCCGCTCGGCCTCGCGGGCGGCCTCGGCGAGACCGCGCTCGGCGGCGGCCGTGTCGCCGTCGCGGTAGGCGAGTTCGGCGAGCCGGGCGATGAGGAAGGGGGCCTCGGCGTGGGCGCCGACCTCGCGGGCGAGCCCGAGGGCCTCCTCGTACGCCTCCCTGGCCTCCGCCCGGCGGCCCCGCATCATGTGGGCCTCGGCGGCGGCCGAGGCGACCTGGGCGCCCATCCAGCGGTCGCCGACCCGGCGGGTGAGGACGCGGAGTTCGGCCAGGTCCTCGTCGACGCCCTGCATGCCGCCCGGCATGTCCACGATCATGTGGGTGCGGAACATCAGGCTCACGCCGATCTCCCAGTCGCCGCCGTACCGCCGGCAGGTGTCGACGCCGTCGTCGAGGAGGGCGCGCACCGTCGCCGGGTCCTCGACGAGGTACGCGGTGAACGGCCAGAGCAGGCCGGGGAAGCGGGCGGACTCCGGGCCTCGGTCCTGCTCGAAGGCGTCCCGGACCCGGCGGACGAGCGCGAGCACCTCGGCGTTCTCCCTGAGGTCGCCGGTGTACATCTGCTCGTCCTCCATGGCGAGGAAGAACGAGAGCATCCGCAGGTGCATGCGCGGCCAGTGGCGGGGGTCGGCCGGATCGTCGGGGTCCTCCCCCAGGGCGAGGGCGCGCCGGGTCCAGGCCAGGCCCTCCGGGCGGTAGTTGCGCAGCCACCAGAACCAGCCCATGGCGAAGACGAGCCGGAGTCCGGCCCGCTCGTCGGGGTCGGTGACCAGGGTGCGGTGGAGGGCGGCCCGGATGTTGTCGAGGTCCCGTTCGAGCCGGTCGATCCAGGGCAGCTGCTCGCCGGAGCGGAGCTTCGGCTCGGCCTCCTCGACGAGGGC
The DNA here is from genome assembly GCF_014656075.1 of Streptomyces hydrogenans. Lineage (GTDB taxonomy): Bacteria > Actinomycetota > Actinomycetes > Streptomycetales > Streptomycetaceae > Streptomyces > Streptomyces hydrogenans. The sequence continues at coordinate 14,069 of NZ_BNBS01000154.1, read as the reverse complement.
CGTGAAGTGCGCGGTGTGGGCGGCCTCGGCGGCCGCGCGCAGCTCCGGGGTCTCGGCGGCGCGCTCGGAGGCGTACTCGTGGATGGTCTCCAGGAGCCGGTAGCGCATCGTGCCGTCGTCGGTGGGGGCGGCGACGACGAGGGACTTGTCGACGAGGGCGCCGAGGGTGGTGAGGGTGTCGGTCCCGCCCGCCGGGTCCGGGGCGTCGACGGCCTCCGCGGCCGGGAGGTCCCAGCCGCCGGTGAAGGCGGAGACCCGGCGGAGCAGGGCGCGCTCGGCCGGTTCGAGCAGGTCCCAGGACCAGTCGACGACGGCGCGGAGGGTCTGCTGGCGGGGCAGCAGGGTGCGGGCGCCGGAGCTGAGGAGCCGGAAGCGGTCGTCGAGCCGGTCGGCGATCTGGCGGGGGGTGAGCAGCCGGAGGCGGGCGGCGGCCAGTTCGATGGCGAGGGGCAGGCCGTCGAGCCTGCGGCAGATCTCGGCGACGGCGTCGGTGGCGTCGGCGGTCCGCGCCTGTTCCCGGTCGAAGCCGGGGCGGACGGCCCGGGCCCGCTCGGCGAAGAGCCGGTGCGCGGGGGCGGGCGGCAGCGGCTCGACGGGGCGGACGGTCTCGCCGGGGACGCCGAGCGGTTCGCGGCTGGTCGCGAGGACGCGCAGGCCGGGGCAGTGCGCGAGGAGGGTCTCGGCGAGGGCGGCGGCGGCGCCGATGACGTGCTCGCAGTTGTCGAGGACGAGGAGCAGGGAGGGGCGGTGGGCGAGGTGTTCGACGAGGTGGACGGTGGGGTCGTCCTGGAGGGCGGTGCCGTCGCGGGTGATCAGGTTGATCTCGCGGAGGCGGAGCGCGGAGAGGACGGCGCCGGGGAGGGCGCCCGGGTCGTCGAGCGGGGCGAGTTCCACGATCCACGCGTCGGGTCCGGCGGCCTGCCGGGCCACCTCCTCGGCGAGCCGGGTCTTCCCCGAACCGCCGGGTCCGGTGAGCGTCACCAGCCGGAAGCGGCCGAGGTCGGCGCGGAGCGCGGCCAGTTCGGGCTCCCGGCCGACGAAGGAGGTGAGGCGGGGGCGGATGTTGCCGCCCCCGGGGACGGGCGCGGGGGCCCTGGGCGGTCCGTCCGCCGGAGGGAGGCGGGGCGTCGGGGCGGGGTCGAGGAGTTCCCGGTGGAGGGCGGTCAGTTCGGGGCCGGGGTCGGTGCCGAGGGCGTCCGCGAGGGTGCGGCGGGCCGTGTCGTACGCGGCGAGCGCGTCGGCGTGCCGGCCCTCGGCGCGCAGGGCGCGGATGAGCTGGGAGTGGAAGCCCTCGTCGTACGGGTGCGCGGCGGTGAGCCCGGTCAGTTCCGGTACGAGTCCGTCGGGCGCGCCGCGCCGCAGGTCGGCCTCGACGCGGCGGCGGACGGCGGCGAGGCGCTGCGCCTCGGGGCGGACGCCCGCCGGTCCCGGCAGGTCGGCGAGGGCGGGGCCGCGGAAGAGTCCGAGGGCGTCCCGCAGGATCGCGGCGGCCGGCCCGGGGTCGTCGGCGTCGAGGAGGGCGGCGGCTTCGGAGGCGCGGCGCTCGAACACGTACAGGTCGATGTCGTCCCGGTCGGCGGCGAGTCGGTAGCCGGGGCCGGGGGTGGCCTCGACCGCCTCCCGGCCGAGGGCCCGGCGCAGGCGGGCGACGAGGGCCTGGAGCGCGGCGGGCGCGTCGAGCGGCGGCTCGTCCCCGTACACGTCGTCGACGAGCTCCCCGACCGGGACGGCCCGTCCGCCGCGCAGCGCGAGCGCGGCGAGCAGCGCGCGCAGCCGGGCGCCACCGAGGGGCACGGGGCTGCCGTCGGGTCCGAGGGCCTCGGTGGTGCCGAGGATGAGATACCGCACCGGCCCATTCTTGCCGCAGCGCGCGGGGGGCGCCTCGGGGTTTCCCCGGCGGGTCCCGGGGGTCCGGGCCCCGGGACCCGGCGGCGCTCGATCCGGCGTGCTGTGACGTTTCGCCCGCGGGCTCACCGTGCCGGCAGGGACCGGGACGCCGGGATCAGCGGCCCTCGCACCGCGCGGGGCGCGCGGGGGGCGGCCGTGTCGGTCCAGCAGGAGCCCCGGCGGGCCAGCAGGCGGCGGAGCCAGAGTTCGGTGGAGATCAGGTCGGCGAGGCCGTCGAGGGGGACGCGGGCGCCGTCGGCGGCGGCGCGCAGGGCCTCGCGGACGGTGCCGGCCTCGATGAGGCCCGCGTCGGCGAGGAGCGGCGCCTCGAAGAGGGCCAGCAGGGTCGGGAGGGCGGCGCGCAGGCCCGCGCGGGCGGTGGCGGCGGGAACCGCCGGGTAGGGGGCGCCCCAGCCGGGCGGCAGGTCGCGGATGCCGGTGTCGGCGAGGACGGTGCGCAGGACGCCGGCGCGCGCGTCGGGCTGGACCCGGAGCGATTCGGGGAGGTCCCGGCAGGCGCGGACGACCTGGTTGTCGAGGAAGGGGGCGTGCAGCCGCTGGCCGCGGATCTCGGCGGCCTGCTCCAGGACCCGGAGGTCGGCCGCGGCCCGGGCGAGGGCGGCACGCGCGCGGGCCTCGCCCGGACGCTGGACGGCCGGCGGCAGGGTGGCCGCGCGGTGCAGCCGGGCCGACACCTCGGCCAGCGCCTCCCCCGTCAGCCAGCGGGCCGCGGGGCCCGGCCGGGACCAGGCGAGGGCGGAGAGCGAGGCCGCCAGGGGGCCGTGGGCGTCGCCGGGCGCGCGGTTCGCGTCGAGGACGTGCCGGGCGGCGGTCTCCAGGCCGGTCCGGTAGGGGGTGCGGGCGAGCCTGCGCGCCGCGCGGTAGACGGTGACGGGCACCAGGAAGGAGCCCGCCGACGGGCCGGTCGCCCTGGCGAGGGCCGTCACCGGGCGGACCAGGGAGCGGCGCCTGCGGTCCATCAGCAGGTCGGCGAGGCGCGCCGGGTGGGCGTCGAGGGCCTGCTTGGCGCCCAGGCCGGTGAAGTGGTCGGCACTGCCGCCGACCCATCGCCTGCGGTGCCGTTCGGCGGTGACCAGCGCGGGCCCGGGCTCGTCGGTGAGCGGCCCGTCGAGGGTGGCGTACGGGAGGGCCTCCTCGCCCGCCGTGACGACGACGTGGCGCAGCCGGGGGTCGGCCGCGAGCTCGCGGGCCCGTTCCAGTTCGGCCGCCCGGCCGGGCCCCGGCTTGTTCGCCAGGTCGCTGAAGGTGACGGCGAGCAGCCGCTCGCCGGCGCCGGCGTGGCCGAGGACGGTGCCGGGCACGCCGGGCAGTCCGGCGGCGGGCAGGGCCAGGGTGGCGGAGGCGCTGCCGCCGGACAGGTCGGCGCCGATGCCGGGAGCGGGGCCGGCGCCGCGGGCCGCCCGCCGGTCCGCGGGGCCCATGCCGGGGACCGGTCCGGGGTCGGGCAGCGGCGCCTCGGGCGCGTGCCGGGGGGCGGTGAGCCGGGCCCGTACGGACTCCACGAGGGCGTCCCGGACCGCTTCGACGGCCTGCCGGGGGTCGGCCTGCGGGGCGGCGACGGCGAGCGAGGCCACCGTCTCGTACCCGGCGATCTCGCGGGAGCCCTCGCGCAGGACCAGCGCGTGGCCGGGCGGGACCCGGCGGACGCCTTCGTAGGGGGTCGTGTCGCGGAGCGCCTCGGGGGACTCGGGGCAGGCGAGCAGGGCGGCGAGGTGGCCGATGTCGAGCTGGGCCTCGACGAGGTCGGCGAGCGGGAGGGCTGCGGTGGCGAAGGCGGTGCCGCCCTCCCAGGGGGTGTGGAAGACGGGGCGGGCGCCCGCGAGGTCGCCGGTGACGGTGAGCCGGCGGCCGGACTTGACGACGGCGGTGTAGCTGCCGGGCCAGGCGGTGAGGTGGCGCAGGGCGCCGCCGCGCGCGGTGACCAGGCCGCGGCGGAGTTCGTCGTCGCCCGCGGCGCAGCAGCCGAGGACGGCGAGCCGGGTGCCGTCGTCGAGGCCGACCACCCGCACCTCGTCGGGGCGCCAGTCGCCGACCGCCCACAGCGGGTCGGGATCGCCCCAGAGGAGCTGTGCGCCCACCGGCTGCACCGTGCGCCCCCCGACGTGCCCGCCGGTCTCGGCGAACGGCGGTGCCGGGTGCGGGACTTCGGCGCCGTAGGCGCCGTGACCGCCGGTTCCGCCGTAGGCGCCCCGGGCGCCGTTCGCCGTTCCGCCGCGGGTTCCCGCGGTCGTGGCGTACCCCGCGGCGACACTGCTCCAGCCCACCAGCCATCGCATCGGCGCCTCCACGTCCGTTTCGGTGGGGCCATGCTGCCATGACAACGGCGCACGGGGCGGGGTCCGGGTGCACGCGCGCGAAAGCCGAATGCGCCCCTGGCATGGGCCGGTTGGCCGGGCGGGGGGTGTCCGGCGACCGGGCGGTGGCGTGCCGGTGACGGGGCGGGCGGGAGCCCCGGGGTCGCCGGAGGGCCGCCTCGCGGGTCCCCGTACGGCTCCGGCACGGCCCCGGCCCTGGAGGATTCGGCCGGTTCTCGCCCCCGTCCGGAGGTTTGACCTGCCGTCGGGCGCTGAAGGGATCATGGCGACGGAGGCGCCCCGGCGGCGCCGTCCGCGCGCCGGCGGTCCCGCCGCGCGGCAGTCCGGGAGGCGACCCGCCTCCCGGCGCCGTCCGCCGCCCGCGGGGAATGGGGCGGCGGTGTCCCCCGGCCCACCGGTGCGGGACCCGGAGCCGAAGGGGCTCCGCCTCCCGGCCGGACGGGCCGACCCACGCAGCACCCATCGAAGCGTTCCGGGTCGGGAGCGACGAGAGCGCACGGCCGGGCGCACGGCCACACGGGCGGAGCACGGACCGGCGGACCGGCGCCTCCGGTGGGCTGTTCACACAACAATCTCGCCATACGGAACTCCGCCCCTTAACGGTGGGGATGCGGCGAACTACGCTGTGTTGACGAATGCCGCACGCCTATGCCCGGCGTCGTGGCGGCCGTCTGGAGGACGAGGGGTGGCGTCATGTCCAGGGAGCAACGCGGGCCGAACGAGAAGCTCGGCGCCGTTCTCGCCCTCGCGGGAATCAGCAACGCCGGTCTCGCCCGGCGGGTCAACGACCTCGGCGCGCAGCGCGGGCTGACGCTTCGGTACGACAAGACCTCGGTGGCCCGCTGGGTCTCCAAGGGGATGGTGCCGCAGGGCGCCGCGCCGCACCTGATCGCCGCCGCGATCGGGCAGAAGCTGGGCCGTCCCGTGCCGCTGCACGAGATCGGGCTCGCGGACGCCGACCCGGCGCCCGAGGTGGGCCTCGCCTTCCCCCGGGACGTCGGCGAGGCGGTCCGTGCCGCCACCGACCTCTACCGCCTCGACCTCGCGGGGCGGCGGGCGGGCGGCGGCGGGATCTGGCAGTCGCTGGCCGGCTCCTTCTCCGTCAGCGCCTACGCGACCCCGGCCTCCCGGTGGCTGATCACCCCCGCCGACCCGTCGGTGGAGCGGGACGCCGGACGTCCGGGGGGCGGCGGTCCGGTGCCCGGGCCGGCCGAGACCGGGGAGCACGTGCGCGTGGGGCACAGCGACGTCGCCAAGCTCCGGGAGGCCGCCGAGGACGCGCGCAAGTGGGACTCCAAGTACGGGGGCGGGGACTGGCGCTCCTCGATGGTGCCCGAGTGCTTAAGGGTGGACGCGGCGCCGCTGCTGCTCGGCTCGTACTCGGACGAGGTCGGCCGGGCGCTGTTCGGCGCGACGTCCGAGCTGACCCGGCTCGCCGGCTGGATGGCCTTCGACACCGGGCAGCAGGAGGCCGCCCAGCGGTACTACATCCAGGCGCTGCGGCTCGCGCGGGCCGCCGCCGACGTGCCGCTCGGCGGCTACGTCCTCGCCTCGATGTCCCTGCAGGCCACCTACCGGGGCTTCGCCGACGAGGGGGTGGACCTCGCCCAGGCCGCGCTGGAGCGGAACCGGGGGCTCGCCACCGCCCGCACCATGTCCTTCTTCCGGCTCGTCGAGGCCCGCGCGCACGCCAAGGCCGGCGACGGGCCCGCCGCGGCGGCGGCGCTGAAGTCCGCCGAGGGGTGGCTGGAGCGCTCCCGGGAGGGCGACGCCGATCCGACCTGGCTCGGCTTCTACTCGTACGACCGGTTCTGCGCGGACGCCGCCGAGTGCTACCGGGACCTGCGGATGCCGCGGGAGGTGCGGCGCTTCACCGAACAGGCGCTGTCCCGGCCGACGGAGGAGTTCGTCCGCTCGCACGGGCTGCGGCTCGTCGTCTCGGCCGTCGCCGAGCTGGAGTCCGGCAACCTCGACGCGGCCTGCGCGGCGGGCACGCGCGCGGTGGAGGTCGCGCACCGGATCTCCTCCGCGCGGACCACGGAGTACGTACGGGACCTGTTGCACCGTCTGGAGCCGTACGGGCACGAGCCCCGGGTCAGGGAGCTGCGGGAACGGGCCCGGCCGCTGCTCGTCGCCCCGGCGTGACGGGGTGCGGCGGGCGTGACGGGTGCGGTGGAGGCCTGTTGGGGCGGGAGGGGGAGTGACCGGGTGCGGCGGGGTGAGCGCGAAAGCGTGACGCGCATCCCACGACGTGGGCGTTTAGCGGGATTGTCAGTGGGCCAGTGCACTATCAGGGGTGGGAGGTGGCGCTGGTGTTTGACTGTGACGTGCTGGTGATCGGCGGCGGGATCGTCGGTCTGTCGACGGCGTACGCGCTCCAGCGCGCCGCTCCCGGCACCCGCGTCGCCGTCCTGGAGAAGGAGGAGGGGCCCGCGCGCCACCAGACCGGGCGCAACAGCGGGGTCATCCACAGCGGCATCTACTACCGGCCCGGCTCCCTGAAGGCGCGGTTCGCCGTCGAGGGCGCGGCCGAGATGGTCAAGTTCTGCGCGGAGTGGGACATTCCGCACGAGGTGACGGGCAAGCTCGTCGTCGCCACCGAGCGCGAGGAGCTGCCCCGGCTGCACGCCCTGGTCCAGCGCGGCCGGGAGAACGGCATCCCGGTCCGCGAGCTCGGCCCGTCGCAGATCACCGAGTACGAGCCCCGGGTGCGGGGGCTCGCCGCGATCCACGTCGGCACGACCGGCATCGTCGACTACAAGGCGGTCGCGCGGCGGCTCGCCGAGTCCTCCGGCGCGGAGATCCTGTACGGCGCGGAGGTCACGGCGATCGACCGGCGCCCGTGGGGCGTCGCCGTGCGCACCGCCGACCAGCGGATCCTGCGCGGCAAGGTGCTGGTGAACTGCGCGGGGCTGCACTGCGACCGGATCGCCCGGCTCGCCGGCGACGACCCGGGCATGCGGATCGTCCCCTTCCGGGGCGAGTACTACGAACTGGCCGACCCCTCGCTGGTGCGGGGCCTGGTCTATCCGGTGCCCGACCCCGCCTTCCCCTTCCTCGGGGTGCACCTCACCCGGGGCATCGACGGCGGCGTCCACATCGGGCCGAACGCGGTGCCGGCGCTCGCCCGCGAGGGGTACGACTGGGGCGTCGTCCGCCCCGGCGAGCTCGGCGGCACGCTCGCCTGGCCCGGCTCCTGGACCATCGCGCGCCGCCACTGGCGGTACGGCGCGGGCGAACTGCGCCGCTCCCTGTCGAAGCGGGCCTTCACGGAGGCGGTCCGGCGGCTGCTGCCCGGCGTCGACGAGTCCGACCTGCGGCCGGCCGCCGCGGGGGTGCGGGCGCAGGCGGTGCTGCGGGACGGGACGCTGGTGGACGACTTCCTGATCCGCGAGGCGCCCCGCACGGTCCACGTCCTCAACGCGCCCTCCCCCGCCGCGACCGCCTCCCTCCCCATCGGCCGGGAGATAGCCCGCCGGGCCCTCCCCCTGCTGTGACCCCCGCCCCGGGCGCGGGGTCGCGCGGCGCGGGCGGCCTCGCGGCGCGGGCCCGTGGGGCGCGGGCCGCGTCCCCTCGGCCCCGAGGGCGGCGGCGCGGCCCGCGGGAGGAGGGGCGGGCCCGTACCATGGGCCGCATTGTGGCTGAGCAGCATGAGAAGAGCACCGAGTCCGTCGCCCGCCGGGGCAGCCGTATGTTCGCGCCCGGGGAGGGGCCCTCGCCCGACCCCGCGGGGGCGCACTTCGAGCGCCGGATCCGTAGTTTCCAGCCGCGGCGCAGCCGGGTGACGGCCGGGCAGGCCGAGGCGATGCTGAAGCGGTGGCCGGACTGGGGTCTGGACATCGACGGCAAGCGGGTGCTGGACCTGCGCGAGCTGTTCGGCGGTCTGCCCGTGGTCCTGGAGATCGGCTTCGGGATGGGCGAGGCGACCGCGCAGATGGCCGCCGCCGACCCCGGCACCGGCATCCTCGCCGTCGACGTGCACACCCCCGGCCAGGGCAACCTCCTCGGCCTCGCCGACCGGGGCGGCCTCACCAACGTGCGGGTCGCCAACGGCGACGCGATCATCCTGCTGCGCGAGATGCTCGACCCGGCCGCCCTCGACGGCTGCCGCGTCTACTTCCCGGACCCGTGGCCGAAGAAGCGGCACCACAAGCGGCGGCTGATCCAGCCCGAGTTCCTGACCCTGCTCGCGACCCGGCTGAAGCCGGGCGGGGTCCTGCACTGCGCCACGGACTGGGAGCCGTACGCGGAGCAGATGCTGGAGGTGCTGTCCGCGCACCCCGACTTCGAGAACACCGCGCCCGACGGCGGCTACGCGCCCCGCCCCGACTTCCGGCCCCTCACCCGCTTCGAGGGCCAGGGCCTGGACAAGGGGCACATCGTGCACGACCTGCTCTTCCGCCGTAGGTAGCGCCGCTCTCCACAAGTCCGTCGCCGCTGTCGGCGGCGGTCGCTAGGGTCGAGTCGTGTCGTCTCCCCTGCCGCCGTCCACGCCGTCCTCCGAGTCGTCCGCGCCGCCCGCCGTGTCCCTGCCGTCCCAGGCCGGGCCGCCGGCGGTCGAGAGCCACGTCCCCGTCCGCGAGGGGGACGAGCCGTCGTTCGCCCTGGCCGCCGACCGGAGGCAGTGGCGGTACCGGCCCCGGCGGGCCTTCTGGCGGAGCCGGATCGTGCGGGCCGTCGCGCTGGTCACGCTCCTCGCGCTGTGCGCCCTGGTGATCCTGGCGCTGGTGCGGGAGCAGACCGGCACCGAGGGCTTCCTCGTCGGCCTGGGGCTCGCGGTGTTCCCCGTACCGCTGCTCATGGCGGCGTTCCGCTGGCTCGACCGGGTGGAGCCGGGGCCGTGGAAGAACCTGCTGTTCGCCTTCGCGTGGGGCGCGTTCGCCGCCGCCCTGGTCGCGATCCTCGCCAACTCCTTCGCCGTCCGCTGGATCGCCACCGCGACCGCCGACCCGAGCTCGGCCGACGACCTGGGCGCCACCGTGATCGCCCCGGTCGTGGAGGAGTCCGCGAAGGCCGCCGCGATCCTGCTGCTGTTCCTCTTCCGGCGGCGGGACTTCCGGAGCCTGGTCGACGGGGTGGTGATCGCCGGCTTCACCGCGACCGGCTTCGCCTTCACCGAGAACATCCTCTATCTCGGCACCGCCTTCGGCGAGGACCAGGACGTGGGCGACGGCGGCATCGGCGCCGTCACCGCCGGCACCTTCTTCGTCCGGGTCGTCATGTCGCCGTTCGCGCACCCGCTCTTCACCGTGCTCACCGGCATCGGCTTCGGCCTGGCCGCGCTCGCCCCGCGCGGCAAGCGGCTGCGCCGGGTGCTGCTGCCGCTCGTGGGACTGCTCCTGGCGATGGGCGTCCACGCCCTGTGGAACGGCTCGGCGACCTTCGGCGGCCCGCTCGCCTTCTACGCCGTGTACGCGGTCTTCATGGTGCCGGCCTTCGGGCTGCTGACCTGGCTCGCCGTGTGGAGCCGGCAGCGGGAGCTGCGCACCCTCGCCGGGGTGCTCCCGGCGTACGCGGCGGCGGGCTGGCTCTCCCCCGAGGAGCCGCTGGCGCTCTCCTCGATGCGGGCCCGCCGCACCGCTCGGGCGGTGGCGTCCCGTACGTACGGCAAGGCGGGGGCGCGGGCGGTCGGCGAGTACGAGTCCTTCGCCACGACCCTGGCCTTCCTGCGCGAGCGGGCCCGCCGGGGCACGGTCCCGGTGCCGGACTTCGCCGCGCGGGAGCAGGAGCTGCTGCACCACCTGTGGGAGCGTCGGGCGACGGCCTCGCCGGCGCTGTCGTACGCGGCCCGGGCGACCGGCCGGGTGTGGGTGCCGCCGCAGTACCTCGACTACGGCGGCTACAACCCCTACAAGGGTTAGCCCTCGGGCGTCTCGGACGCGGCGGTCAGGCGGGCCAGTTCGGCGTCGGTGAGCGTGAGGTCCGCGACCGCGAGGAGCGCGGGCAGCTGCTCGACCGTGCGGGCCGAGGCGATCGGCGCGGCGACGGTGGGGCGGGAGGCGAGCCAGGCGAGGGCGACGGTCGCGGGCTCGGCGCCGTGGGCCTCGGCGACCTCGTCGAGGGCGGCCAGCACCGCCTGGCCGCGGGTGGTCCCGGCGAGCTGGGAGACGCCGTGGGCGCGGACGCTCTCGACGGTCCGGCCGGGCCGGTACTTGCCGGTGAGGAAGCCGGAGGCGAGACCGTAGTACGGGACGGCGACGAGGCCCGTCTCGGCGACGGTGTCGAGGAGCGGGCCCTCGTACTTGGCGCGCGAGACGAGGTTGTACTCGGGCTGGAGCGCCACGTACCGCGCGAGGCCCTCGGCCTCGGCGAAGTCGAGGGAGGCCCGCAGCCGCTCGGGGGAGATGTTGGAGGCGGCGACGGCCCGCACCTTGCCGTCCCTCACCAGCTGGTCGAGGGCGGTGACGATCTCCTCCACCGGCACGGACTCGTCGTCGAAGTGGGTGTAGTAGAGGTCGATGTGGTCCGTGCCGAGGCGGCGCAGGGACTCCTCGGCACCGGCCTTGATGGTGGGGGCGCTGAGGCCCTTGAGGCGGGAGTGGGCACCGACCTTGGTGGCGACGACGATGTCGGAGCGGTTGCCGCGGGCGGCCAGCCAGCGGCCGATGATCGTCTCGGACTCTCCGCCCTCGTTGCCCTCGACCCACTCGGAATAGACGTCGGCGGTGTCCACGAAGTTGCCGCCCGCCGCCGCGTAGGCGTCGAGGACGGCGAAGGACCGCTCCTCGTCGGCGCTCCAGCCGAAGACGTTGCCGCCCAGGGCGAGCGGGAAGACGTGCAGGTCGGACGTGCCCAGCGGGCGCAGAGGTGAGGTCATGACGACCTCAACCCCCTGCGCCGCCGGGCGTATTCCGGTCGAGGAGCCTGAACCCCGGCCGAAAAACGGCTACGGGCCGCGGGTCAGACCGTCAGGCCCTTGGAGCGCAGCCACTCGGCCGGGTCGATGCCCGAACCGTCGGGGGTGTGGACCTCCATGTGGAGGTGGGGACCGGTGACGTTGCCGGTGGCGCCGACGCGGCCGATGGTCTCGCCGGTGGTGACGGTCTGGCCGGCGCCGACGGTCATCGAGGAGAGGTGGCAGTACCAGACCTCGGTGCCGTCCTCCAGTTCCAGGACGATGCGGTAGCCGTACGAGCCGGACCAGCCGGCCGACTTGATCGTGCCGCCGTGCACCGCCTTGAGCGGGGTGCCGGTGGGCGCGGCGAAGTCGAGGCCGGTGTGGTAGCCGGAGGACCACATGGAGCCGGACTGCATGTAGGTCGAGGTGAGGGTGTAGGAGGAGAGCGGCATGGAGTAGCTGGCGGCCAGCTTGGCGAGCCGCTCGGCCTCCGCCTTCTCGGCGGCGATGCGCTCGGCCTCGGCCTTCTCGGCGGCGAGCCGCTCCGCCTCCGCCTTGGCCTTCGCCTCGGCCTCGGCCTTCGCGGCGGCGTCCGCCTTGGCCCGGGCGTCCGCGGCGGCCTTCTCCGCGGCGGCCTTCTCGACGGCCAGCTTCTCGGCGGCGACGGCGGCCTGCTGCTGCTGTTCGGCCTGCTGGAGGATGCGGGCGCGCAGGGCCTCGCCGGCGTCGGCGGCGGAGGCGGTGCGCTCCTCGGTGACCGTCGCGGCGGCACCGGCCGCGGTGTCGGCGGGGGCGTTGTACGTGATCGAGGTCAGCGGCTTCGCGGCGGCGCCGCCCGCCGCGACCGGCCCGGAGTCCCGTGCCGGGGCGGACTCCTCGTCGCCGCCGGGGAGGAGGTCGCCGACGCCCGGCAGGTCGTGGGCGTCCGGCAGACCCAGGTCGGGGAGGTCCGGGAGCGAGATGGCGACCGGGGCCTTCTCCTGCGCGGTGGCGAGGCCGCCCGCGCCGACGGCGGCGATGACGCCGACGCCGAGGACGGTGGAGGAGCGGGCGAAGTTGGAGCGCTGCTTCACGACCCGGTGCCGGCCGCCGGAGCGGCTCTCGGCGCGCAGCGAGCCCTCGGTCGGGTTCCACTCCCCGGGCGCGGGGGTGAAGGAGGCCGTGTCGTACGTGCCCGGCGCGTAGCCGTCCGGGTCGTCCGCTCCGACGGCTCCCCTGCTGCCGAACGGGTCGAAGGGGGCTTCGGGTACGGGGGTGTTGGACGCCACGGAGGCGCGCTCCTTTCCTTCCTTCTCGCCTACCGGGTTAGCTGACGGGTTCGGAGCAGGAAGGTCTCCTACGGGCGTGTTCGCACGGGGGGTGTGCGAGGGGCCCGATTCACCCCAAGGGTTGGTTCCCCGGTTCCCTTGCGGGATTCGGCGCGTGCGCACGGAGCCGTCTCTTGCGACGGCTGGGACGACCGCGCTGCGTTATCGAACGTTAATAGACACGGCGGTCCGATTCCAAGCCGTTCCCCTTGATCATTCATTGAATTGGCGGGGATTCGCCCGAGTTGACCCCCCTTCAGTGCGCCCCGCTCAAACCCTCGGGATCTGACGTTATGTCAATTGTTATCTCTGAGGCACCTGGCGACCACACACGGTGACACCACCCGCCGGGGATCCGGTCAGCGGTCCGTCCGCCCCGGCGGAACCACCGGCATCGTCCGCCGCCGGGGCGGCGCCCCGGTCGCCGGCCGGCTCACCGCGAGCAGCGCCATGTCGTCCGTCGACCCGCCGCCCGTGTGCCGCCGCACGTCGTCCACGAGCGCGTCGAGCAGCTCCTCGGGCCCCGGGAAGACCGCCCCCGCGAGCCGGGCCGCCGGATCGTAGAAGACCCCGTGCTCGTCCCGCGCCTCCGACAGGCCGTCCGTGTAGAAGAGCAGCGTCGCGCCCGGCGCGTACGGCCGCTCCTCGGCCCGGTCCGGCCAGACCGACAGCTCCCCCATCCCGAGCGGCAGCGCGGGTTCGGCCGGCTCGACCGCCTCCAGGCGCCCGTCCCCGTACAGCAGCAGCGGCGGCGGATGCCCCCGGTTCACGATCCGTACGAGCCCGCCCTCGCGCGGGATCTCGGCGATCACCGCCGTCGTGAACCCCTCGAAGGCGTCCAGCCCTTCGCGCCGGGTGCCCTCCCGCGTGAGCGCCCGTTCGAGCCGCTGCGCCACCCCCTCCAGGGCCGCCTCCTGCTCGGCGGCCTCGCGGAAGGCGCCGATGACGACGGCCACCGCCTCCACCGCGTCCATCCCCTTGCCCCGCACGTCCCCGACCACCAGGCGCACCCCGTAGGGGGTGTCCTGCACCGCGAACAGGTCGCCGCCGATGAAGGCGTCCGCCTGCGCCGCCTCGTACCGCGCCGCGCACTGCAGCCCCGCGATCCGCTCCGCCGGCATCGGCAGCACCGCCCGCTGCGCCGCCTCCGCGATCACCCGTGCCGAGGCGAGCCGCTCCCCGCTGCGCCGCACCACCAGGTTGATCAGCATCGCCAGCGCCGAGACCGTCACCACCGTCAGGGTCTCGGTGAGCGAGGGCACGTCGGAGAGCGTGTCGTTGTACACGTGCAGCCCGACCGAGGCGAGGATCGCCGCGAGTCCGGTCAGCAGGGTCGTGAGCCGGGAGAAGAAGGGGGCGGCGACCAGCGGGGCGGCGGAGAAGAGCGGCGCCGCCGTGTACGTGGGCGGGGTGGCCAGGTCGAACACCACCCCGCCCACGATGATCAGCGGCGGCAGCGCCCGCAGGAACCTCCGGGCGGCCCCGTAGGGCACCGGCGAGGACTGCGGATCGCGCCCGTAGGGGCCCTGGGACGCGCCGGAGCGGACGGTACGGCCGCCGGGCCGCTCGCCCCGCCGCCCACCGCCCGCCGCTCCCCGAGGCTGCGCCACCTGAGTACTCCTGACCGGTCGGGGCCCGCCACCGGGCCGTGCGGTCGCGGGCCCGGGCCCGCGACCGCACACCCTCCAGGGTCCCCGCCCG
>NZ_BNBS01000153.1 GCF_014656075.1 Streptomyces hydrogenans | reverse complement strand
CCGCGGGCCGCACCAGTCCGGCGACCAGCTCGGCCACGGCCAGCGCGGTGTACGCGGCCAGGAGCCCGGCCAGTGCGCCCCATGCGGCGCGGACGAGTGTGCTGCTGAAGGTGCTCACACCCGGCATTCGGCAGCCCCCGCCCGGCGGATGGGTGCGACACCCGAAAGAGTGAAACCGTGCACTCCGGTGCTCTCAGGCGGCGAGGGCGCCGAGGCGGCCCGGGTCCGGGGTAGGTGGAGCATGGCGGCGCCGGCGACACCTCGCCGGGATGCGATGTGCTCGCTGGAATCGAGGCAGATCCGAGCGGGATGAAGCCGGCGCCCAGAGGTATCCCGGCCGCGGGGCTCTGCCGGGCCGGCATGTCGGCGCAATCCGTTGAGCGGTTCGTTCCGAACTCTCTATGTCAGTTCCAGATGCGCAGCACCCCGAACCCACGTCGACGCGATCGAGGAGGCGGGCGTGACAACCGACATGCCTGAGAGGGCGGAGGCTGACGGCCCCGGTGGCGTCGGTCGGAGCGCCGGCCGGCTCGGCCGTGCCAGGCGTCACTGTCGCGGCGAGCGGGGGCGACGCCGTCGGGGACGTTCTCAGCGGCCACAAGGGGCCGGGACCGGACCCACAACTGGTGGCACCGGTACGGCGGGCAGGGCGAAGGCACGGTAGCCGTCATGGCGCTCCGGCATCACTCGGGCCTCTCACCCGCTCTCTTCGGCCGGGCCCCGATCCCGGTGGCCACCCACCGTCAGGAGTGATCATGGACACCGCCCTCGCGTCCTGCGGGCGTCCCGTCACCGTGCACATCCAGCTTCCGCCGGGTGCTCAGGCCGCGGGGCGCGCCCGCCGGACCGCGGCACGCGTGCTGGCCCTGGAACCGGCCCTCTGCCCCGACCCGGTCGCCGAAGACCTGGTGCTCATCGTCTCCGAACTGGTCGGCAACGCCGTCACCCACGCCAAGGGGCCTTACGCGCTCACGGTCAGCGTGGAAAGCGGGCGGGTGGGGGTCGTGGTCAGCGACGGATCCGTCGACCTGCCCGGCCGCCGGGACACCCCGGCGGAGACCGCCGAAAGCGGGCGTGGCCTCAGAATCGTCCGGGCCCTCGGCGCGGATCTCTTCGTCAGCTCCTCGGCCAGTGGCAAACAGGTCATCGCGGTCCTGACCTGGGAGCCCGCGCACAGCGCGTAGCTGCTGCGGGTGGCAGTGCCGACGGCCACCCGCAGCCCACCCGCCCGGCCCGGCCCGGGACACGGTCAACGCGTCCCGCAGGCCCGGAGGGTCACCGGTCCGCGCCACCCCGTCTTGTCGGCGGCGGACCGGGCTCTTGCCCTCGGCAGCCGTCAGGCGTTGACGCAGGTGTTGCCGAAGGCCGGGTTCAGCAGACCGATGACGTTGACCGTGTTGCCGCAGGCGTTGACCGGGGCGTGGACGGGCACCTGGATCAGGTTGCCCGAGCCGACGCCGGGCGAGTACGCGGCCACGCCCTGCGCGCCGGCGTCGGCGGACGCCACCGAGCCTCCGGCCACCACGACCGCACCGGCGGCCAGGGCAACGGCCAGACCTCGTCGCACACGCACCATGACTTGCTCCTTTCTGAGGACGGCAGCCGCGCGGAGGTTCGCGCGGCCGATGAGGATCCCCCGTGAACACCTTCGGAAGCCCTCACACGTGGTCTTCGCGTCCGTCCTCCCGCCGGCTTGGCCTCAGCGCCCCGCTTCCCTCGAACGGGTGGCCCTGGGGTGGTACCGATGACGAAGCCCTCTCCCCTTCGCAGGGCCGCGGCGGCGGGCAGGCGTTCTCCGCCCTGCGTTCTCCCGTCCTGTCGGCCGTGCAGACCGCCCGTGCCCGTCGCACCCGTCCTCGGCCGCGATCACCTCAGACAGCGCACGGGTTCCATCTTCTCCACGCGCCCCATACTCTTGAGTAACTTGCCGTTCCCGCAGTGCACCGCCAACGACGAGAGACGAGACATGCCTTCTTCCACGACGTCCGCCCGGCTGCTCAGCGGACTGCTGATCGGCGCCGGAGTCGCGCACTTCGTCGCTCCCCGCCAGTTCGACGCCATCGTGCCCCGAAGCCTGCCCGGCACGCCTCGGACCTGGACCCACCTGAGCGGCGTCGCGGAGATCGCCGTCGGCGCGGCGATCGCCGCCCCGCGCACCCGACGCGCGGGCGCGCTGGCCGCCGCCGGCCTGTTCACCGCCGTGTTCCCGGCGAACGTGAAGATGGCATACGACTGGCGCCACCGCCCCACCCCGCTCCGGGCGGCGGCACTGGCCAGGCTCCCCCTCCAGGCGCCGCTCGTGCTCTGGGCACTGCGTGTCCGCCGGGCCGGGCAGCCCGACAACTGACGAACTCCCCCTCGCGCTCCGACAGGACGACACCCACCACCATCGGCCCCCGAAACTCGATCGGCAGGGGCAGGCGGGACAAGCCAGAAGACCGCGACCCAGCCCCTCAGGGCCGTAGCGGGTTCCTTCGGATCTTCGGACTCGCCGCACGACAGCGACAGCGCCGTCGGCATGACCATCGCGCCGTCGAGACCGGACAGCGCCCTGCCCGCGATCGCGTCCTCGGCCGGGACGCCGTACAGCCCAGGCGCGGCACCTACCGCAGCCTGGCACCTCGCCCTCATGGTCGTCCCCGGGACCGCCACGCCTGACAGTTCCCTCCCGCCCCCGTGACACGACAGCCGGGAGCGGCGAACTTCGATGCCAGCGTCTTGGATCATGAGCTGTGGCCGGACGATAGGTTCATGCCATGCCGCTTGCCCCAGACGATGACATCCGCAGCCGCGAGGATCTGATTGCGTTTGTCCACGCACTTCACCAGGACTTTCTCCGCCGTGGCGATGAGTGGGAGAACCAGACGCTCGATTCCTACCTGAGTGGGCTCGCCGCATGGATGACCGACTCGGAGGGCTGGTACCGGAACTCCGGCAAGGAGCTCCCCGCCGCAGGAGACTGGACGTTTCTCGCCAGGGCTCTTCAAGCGGCGACGGTGTACGAATAATCGGCAAGTTCGAAGAGGTGGAGAGAGCGGGTGACCTCGCGCTCCGGGATGCCGCAGAGACTCGGGGCGAGGGAGCCTGCCTGTCGGCGTGCGCGTTGAGGGGCTCCGCCAGGTACGCCAGGCATGGATGTTCAATCCGTACGCGTCTTGGCACGTTCACGTACGCCGACAGCCGCGTGCCAGGAGGCCCTGACTCAGGCGAGCGCCAGGCCGACAGCGGCCGCCGCAGCGAGCGGGGCATGACGCCGAGCCCGACCGCCGATCGGCGGGGCGCGTCTGGGGCCGATCGGGAGCCGGCGAGGCGTGCTGCGACGCGTGTGGCCGAGTGCCGGGAGTGCGGGCAGGCGTGAGGGGCGGCGCCGTGGTTGGCGGGCCCGGCGCAGGGCGGGCCACGGGGTTCGGCCCTGTCGCGGAGGTCAGAGGCCGGCCTGGAGGCGGAGGCCTGCCAGGGTGAGGTCCAGGGCGGAGCGGAACTGGTCGACGTCGTCGTGGCCGTCGAACTCGTCGACGATCTCGTGGACGAACGGGAACTCGTCGGGGGCGAGCTCGCGCCAGGCCTGGGCGAAGCGGCCGAGGAACTCGTCGCGGCCCACCGCGCCGTCGAGGATCTCCTGGGGAGGTTCCTGACCCATGTCGACGGCCGAGCCGACGACGACGCCGATGACCGCCGACACGGCGTGGAAGCGCTGGCGGGCGCTGAGGTCCAGACGCAGGGTCTGTCGGCCGAGCATCTCGTAGATGCGCAGGGAGTTGCTCTGGACGTCGGTGTTGCGCATGAAGTAGGCGCCGAGCCAGGGACGGCGGACGACGGCGTCGAAGAGGGTGAGGGCCATCGCACGCCGGTCGTCGATCGCGTCCTCGCCGGGCGGCAGCTTCTCGATGTCGGCGAGGACGCCGCCCATGACGTGGTCCGTGGCGAGATCCAGCAGCTCGTCCTTGTTCGCGACGTACCAGTAGATGCTGGCGACCCCTCCCCCGAGGCGCTGGGCCAGGGCGCGGAAGGTCAGGGCCGGGGCTCCTGCCTCGTCGAGCAGGGCGACCGCCTCGCCAAGGACGGACTCCATCGAGTGCGAAGCGCGTCGGCGCCCTCCGACTGAGCGGGCCGGCTGGCGTGCCATGGCGTGGGCTCCTCACTTTTGCATCGTATCGAACGTTGTTCTATCGTACCGGATGGAACAGCGTTCGATAACCGAACCGCGTTCGATCGAAAGGAGTGCGCCATGACCACCGCCACGCTCACGAAACCGCCCCGCACCTACCCGTCGCTGCGCGCGGCGTGGATTCCCCTGGCCGCGCTCTGCCTGGCCTTCTTCGTCGAGATGGTCGACAACACCCTGCTGTCGATCGCGCTCCCGACCATCGGCCGTGACCTCGGCGCGGGCACGACCGCCCTGCAGTGGGTGACGGGGGCCTACTCGCTCACCTTCGGCGGGCTGCTGCTCACCGCCGGGTCGATCGCGGACCGGTTCGGGCGCCGCCGCGTGCTCCTCATCGGGCTCGGGGTCTTCGGCACGCTCAGCCTCGGCGTGCTCCTCGTCAGCTCCGCGGGCGGGCTCATCGCGTTGCGCGCGGCGCTCGGCATAGCCGCCGCGGCGATGGCGCCGATCACGAACTCCCTGGTCTTCCGCCTCTTCGACGACAAGGCGCTGCGCATGCGCGCCATGACGGTGATGATCGTCGTGGGAATGTCCGGATTCGTCCTCGGCCCGCTGCTCGGCGGCACGGCACTGGCGCACGTGTCATGGGAGTGGCTGCTCCTCGTGAACGCTCCCATCGCGGTGATCGCCTGTGTCGGCGTACGGCTCGGCGTCCCGGCCGACCGCCCGGAGGACCTGACCAAGGACTCCCTCGACGTACCGGGCGCCGTCCTGAGCGTCGCCGCCATCGGTCTCGCCTGCTACTCGCTGACCAGCGGCGTCGAGCACGGCTGGCTCTCCACGATCACCCTGGCGTCGGTCATCGGCGCCCTGGGCTCGGCGATCTGGTTCGTCCGGCACGAGCGCCGCGCGGCCGCGCCCATGCTCGACCTGCGCCTGTTCTCCCGCGGGACGGTCCGGGGCGCCGCCGTCGCCCAGGTCGGCACGTCCATCGCGATGGCGAGCGTGATGTTCGGCCTGATCCTGCACTTCCAGTACGCCTACGGATGGAGCCCGGTCCGGGCCGGCCTCGCCAATCTGCCGATCATCGTGACGATGCTCCTGGCGACCCCGCTCTCCGAGTGGCTCGCGCGTCGCTTCGGGCACCGCGTCGCCTGCCTGGTGGGCGCCGGCTTCCTCGCGGGCTCGCTGGCCGGACTCGCCTGGGGCGTCGAGCACGGATACGCCGCCATCGCGGTCTGCATGGTCCTGATGACCATCGGCCTGCGCACCGTCATGACCATCTGCGCGGTCGCCCTCGTCGAAGCCATGCCGAGCAACCGCACCTCCATCGGCGCCGCCCTCAACGACACCGCCCAGGAGGTCGGCTCCAGCGTCGGCACGGCCGTCGTCGGCACCCTCATCGCCGTCCTGGTCACCACGCGGCTCCCCGCCGGGGCCTGGAACACCGACCTCGTGGCGTCCTTCTTCCACGGCGAACGCGTCACCTACGCCCTCCTCGCCGTCGTCGTCGGCCTGCTCGCCGCCGGCGGCGCGCTGAGCCTCACCGACTCCCGCTCCGTGGAGGAACACCCGGAGGAGACAGCCGCCTGAGGCCCCGGGCCGACACGAACGATCGCGGAGGAGGCCGCCGGTGGATGGCCGGGCCGCCGCGGGGCGGCCGGGCCGAGCGTGGGCCTCAGGGACGGACCAGCGCGTCGACGAGGGCCAGTTCCTCCGTGTCGAAGTCGAGGTGGCGCAGGGCGGCCACGCTGTCCTCGACCTGTCGTGGACTGCTCGCTCCCACCAGGGCGGAGGTGACGCGGCCGCCACGCAGGACCCAGGCGAGGGCCAGCTGGGCCAGGGTCTGACCCCGGGACGCGGCGATGTCGTTCAAGGCGCGCAGGCGGGTCACCAGGTCCTCGGTGACGGCGTCGCGGTTCAGGAAGGGGCTGTCGCTCGCGGCTCGGGAGTCCTCGGGAATGCCGTCCAGGTAGCGTGCGGTCAGCAGGCCCTGCTCCAACGGGGAGTAGGCGATGGAACCGATCCGCAGCTCGTCGAGGGCGTCGAGCAGGCCCTCGTCCTCGGGACGTCGGTCGAGCATCGAGTACCGGGGCTGGTGCAGGGTGAGCGGGGTTCCGAGTTCGCCGAGGATGCGGGCGGCCTCGCGGGTCTGTTCGGCCGAGTAGTTGGAGACTCCGGCGTAGAGCGCCTTGCCCTGCTGGACGGCGGTGTGCAGGGCGCCCCGGCCGCGGTGGTCGCGCCAGAGGCGCCGCTCGACGGCGGCCGCGGCGCGTCCGAAGGCGGCGACGGGGTGGCCGCGGCGGGGGTCGCCGAGGACCAGGTCGACGGCGAGGCCGGCGGCCGCTCCGTACGCGAAGACTGCGGTGGCTCGGGAAGCCACGGGGGTGCGGCCGGGCATGGCGGCGTGTCCTCACTCAGGGTCCGCGCCCTGGGTCGACGTGACCGGCGGCGAGAGTTCCTGACTCCCGGACCGCGGCTGTCCGCCGGGCCCGGTCACAGTGGCGGGACCGCGCCGGAATCGCACCGGGCTTCCTCTCCATTGCCGCCGTATTGGCCCCGGCAGTCCACCACGCCCCGCGAACGGCCGTCAACTCACCCTTGACCTGCGACGGGTCACTGTGCGGAGCGCCACAGACACGAGGGCCGGGCCCGCCCTCGTGAGAGGTGCGGGCCCGGCCCCGGGGTGCGGTGCGTCAGGCGACGATCAGGTAGATGCCGTAGGCGACGGCCGCCGCGCACAGCGCGAAGCAGGCGTAGGCGCCGGTGCGGGCGAGGACGGCGGAGCCGCCCGAGGCCGCGGCCTCCTCCTGCTTGCCGAGGCCGACGATCCCGAGGGTGAACAGGCCCACGAGGGCGACGGTCGCCAGGAGGCTGACTCCGAAGACGGAGCCGAGAGCTGCCCAGTCGATCTTCATGGCTTGGGTTCCCGTTTCCTTAGGGGGCTCAGACCGCGGCGGCGGGGGCCGGGGGAGCGGCGGGGTCGTTCGGACCCGGCGCGTGGATGGTGGTCTTGAGACCGTCGTCCGCGACGGCGGCGACGGAGCCGGCCGGCGGCGGGGTGACGGCCGCGATGGCCGTGGTCACGACGCCGGGGGTGCCGGAGCCGGTGTCGTCGCCGTCCAGGTCGTCGGCGGTGACGTTGGTGTGGTCGACCGGCTGGCGGCGGGAGAGCGCCCAGATCACGGCCGAGCCGCCGATCAGGATGGCCGCGGTGGCGCCGATGCCCCAGGGGCCCTGCTTGGTGAGGAACTCGGCGCCGGCGCCGACGAGACCGGCGGCCGGGAGGGTCAGGCCCCAGGCGACGAACATCCGGGTGGCGGTCGACCAGCGGACGACGCCGCCCTTGCGGCCGAGGCCGGCGCCCATCACGGCACCCGAGCAGGACTGGGTGGTGGAGAGGGAGAAGCCGAGGTGCGAGGAGGCCAGGATGACCGTCGCGGCGCTGGTCTGGGCGGCGAAGCCCTGCTGCGGCTGGAGGTCGGTGAGGCCCTTGCCCATGGTGCGGATGATGCGCCAGCCGCCGAGGTAGGTGCCGAGCGCGATCGCCATGCCGGCCGAGACGATGACCCACATGGGAGGGTTCGAGCCGGGGGCGACGACACCCTGGGTGACCAGGGCGAGGGTGATGATGCCCATCGTCTTCTGGGCGTCGTTGGTGCCGTGGGCGAGCGAGACGAGACCGGCGGAGGCGATCTGGCCGGCGCGGTAGCCCTTGGCGGTCGCCCTGGCCTCCGGGTTGGCCTTGATCTTGTACGTCAGCTTGGTCGCCGCCATCGCGGCGAGACCGGCGACGAGGGGCGCCGCCACGGCCGGGATGAGGACCTTGGTGACGATGGTGGAGCCGTTCACGGCCGACCAGCCGGCCGACATGACCGCGGCGCCGATGAGGCCGCCGAAGAGGGCGTGGGAGGAGCTGGACGGCAGGCCCAGGAGCCAGGTCAGCAGATTCCACAGGATGGCGCCGACGAGGGCCGCGAAGATCACTTCCGTGCGGATGCCCTCTTCGTTGATGATCCCGCCGGAGATCGTCTTGGCGACCTCGACGGACAGGAACGCGCCGACCAGGTTCAGCACGGCGGACATGGCCACCGCCGTCTTGGGCTTGAGAGCACCGGTCGAGATGGTCGTCGCCATCGCGTTGGCGGTGTCGTGGAAACCGTTCGTGAAATCGAACACGAGAGCTGTCACGACCACAATGGCGAGCAGCAGCGTGATGTGTTCCATTTACCCAGGCAATCGTTTGACGTCAGTGGCTGGACGAACGTAGGCAACCTGAGTGAACGGAAGGTGAACTGGGCGGGGCATCACGGTGTCCCGAACCGGTGCCGTGAGATTCCGCTTCGCCTCCAGGATGCCCCCGTGTCCACCATCCGGTCACCCCGGGACCACGGGTAATACCCGACCACACGGGACACACCGGACCCAAGCCGCCTCCCCGCCCGATCCACCCGTTTCACGCCCTGGACGGATTCATCCGCAAGGGGACCCCCCGAAGAGACCCTCGTCACCCTCCCGGGACCGTCCCCGACTCCCGCCCCGGCCCCTCGTCCGGCGTCCGCCCCGGCCCGGGTCCGCACCCGCCCGGCCCCCGTCCGGTGGCAGTCTCCGCGGCGCCGTGACGACACTGGGAGCGTGCGCCCGGCTACAGCGACGGCAGCGGCCGTCACCACCCTGATCGGTCTCGGTGCGGCCGCCGTGGCGGCCGGCCGCCACGCCAGCGGCGTCGCCCTCAAGGCGGCGTCCGGACGGCCCCTTCCCGGCGACCCCAAGCTCACCGTGCACGCCACGGGACCCGAGCGGGTCACCCTCACCCGCAGCCTCGCCTCGCTGCGCCCCGGCACGTACGGGATGACGGCACCCGGCCTGCACGCGGTCACGGGACCGGTCCTCGACCGCGTCCCGCACACCGCCGACACGGTCGTGCGCCGCCTCGAACGCGTCGAGCGCGGCGCGCTCGGCCCCGGCAGCCGGGTCCGCCTGACCCCCCAGCTGCACACCGGCACCCCGGAGACCGCGCTCGGCCTGCCCCACGAGGACGTCGAGATCCCCGGCGAGCTCGGCCCGCTCCCCGCCTGGCTGGTCACCGGCCCGCGCTCCACCTGGGTCGTCGCCCTGCACGGCCTCGGCACCGGGCGCGAGCACGCGCTGAACCTCGTCCCCTTCTACGCCCGCCGCCGCGTCCCCGTCCTCGTCCCCGCCTACCGCGGCGACCGGGGCGCCCCCGAACCGGCCGACGGCCTCGCCCAGCTCGGCGACACCGAGTGGCGCGACGTCGACGCCGTCCTGCGGTACGCGGTCCGCCGCGGCGCCTCCAAGATCGTGCTGCACGGCTGGGGCACCGGCGCCACGATGGCGCTGCGCGCGGCGGCGGAGTCCGGCGTGCGCGACCGGATCTCCGGCCTGGTCCTGGACTCCCCGGTCCTCGACTGGGAGGCCACCGTCCGCAACCTCGCCGCCGCGCGGGGCGTGCCCGCCCCGCTGGTCCCGCTCGCCGTCCGCGCCGCCCTCGGCCGCACCGGCCCGCACCCCGACCACACGGCGGACCTGCGCATCCCGGTCCTGCTGGCGCACGGCCCCGACGACACGATCTCCCCCTGGGAACCGTCCGTCGACCTGGCCGCCCGCCGCCCCGACCTGGTCACCCTGCTCCCGGTGAGCCAGGCCCCCCACACCGCCATGTGGAACGCCGACCCCCTCCGTTACGAGGAAGCCCTCCGCCGCTACCTCACCCCCCTGATGTAGCCCCGCCCCGCGGCGGGGCGCGTCGCGGGGCCCCTCGGCCCCGCCGGGGCACGGCGCCGGGGATTCCGATTGGGCTTTCGGGCCGTCAGCGGGAAGACTGCCCCCGTGACGTCTCGAAAGCCCGATGAACCATTGGCGCGCAACTCCAGACTCCGACTCGTCCGTCCGCGGTCGCTGGCCACCGCCCGACGGGCCGCGACGACGCGGCGCACCCGGCCTGCCCCGAGGCCGCCCGAGGGCACTCCGCCCCGCGCGGAACTGGCCCGCCAGGCCAGGCTGGTCCTCGCCGACGCCGTACGGATCGCCCGCTGGGCCGCCGCCCCGCGCGGCCCGCGGTCGGGTCCGCGCGCGGCCGACCGGCCCGCCTCCGCTTCCGCCCCGCTCGACGGCCCGGCCGCCGTCGAACGGGCCGCCGCCGACCTCGACCTGACGCCGGCTCGGGTCCGCGCCGGCTGGGACCGGGCCCGGCTCGCCGGTCTGGTCGAGCTGCACGGCGCCACCGCCCGCCCCGGCTGGCGGCTCCAGGCGTGGGACCGCGACGACTCCGCCGTGCTCCGCGGCTGGGTCGCGCTCCTCGACGCCTGGTCGCTGGTCCACCCCGCCCCGGAGGGCGTGGCGCCCGGCGCGGTCGCCGAGGTCGTGGAGGCGGTGCCGCAGGTCCTGTCGCTGCTCCAGCTCTCCCAGGGCCCGGTCCTCGTCCCCGTCCTGCTCGACCTCCTGGGGCAGCGCGTCGACGAACTCCGCGAGGAGCGCTGCGAGGTGCCCGGCGACGGCGCCCCCGCGCAGCCGCCCACCCCCGCCGAGCGGCTGCCCTCCCTGCTCGACTGGGCCCTGGAGGGCCTCGCCGAGGTCGGCGCGCTCACCCTGGACGGGGCGGCCGGCCCGGAGGGACGTCACGCGAACCTGACCCCGCTCGGCAACTGGGCGGTGTGGGTCAAGCTGGAGCAGATCTGCGTGGCCGCGCAGAGCCCCGCCGGCAACATCGAGCAGTCCGCCGCCGACATGCTCCGCGGCTGCGCCCGGCTCACCCCGGGCCCGGCCCGCGACGAGTACCGCGCCTGGCTCGCCGCCCGTCCGCTGGCCGGTGCGGTCGCCGAGCTGCTGGCCGCCGCGCGCGGCGAGGACGCCCTGCTGCGCGGTCTCGCCTTCGAGGCGCTCCGGGTGGTCGGCGCCCCCGCCGAGGCGGAGGTCCGCGCCGCGGTGGCCGAGCCGTCGCTGCGCCCCTACGCGCTGCTGTGGCTCGCCGAGTACGACGGCACCGACCCGGACGACGCCCCCGAGGTCCTCACCCGCGAGGAGGCGACCTGGCTCTGGGTGGACACCGCCGCGGCCGTCGCCGACCACGGCGAGAGCGAGCTGCTGGTGCGGCACCTGGACTCGGCCGTGCAGGGCACCGTGCCCGCGCTGCTGGACGAGGTCAGGGCCGTCGGTCATCCGAGGACGGTGCAGGTGCTGGTCGCGCTGGCCGCGGCCCACCCGGACCCGGCGCTGGCGAAGGCCGTCCGCCGGGCCGCCTTCCAGGTCCACACCGGCGGCGCCTGACCCCCGCGCCGCCCGCCCCGGGCCCGCCGCGTCAGTCGGCCGAGCCCGGGGTGTAGGTGCCGAAGCTCCAGACGTTCCCCTCGGCGTCCTTCGCCATGTAGTCCCGGGAGCCGTACTCCTGGTCGGTGGGCGGCATCACGATCTCCGCGCCGTGCGCGACGGCCCGGGCGTGGTGCTCGTCGACGTCCCGGACGTGGACGTAGACCCCCACCGGGCCGCCCGCGCCCATCGCCTTGTCGAAGACGCTGTCGGTCCCGGTGCTGCCGAGCATCACCGTCCCGTTGCCGTAGGTCAGCTCGGCGTGCGCGACCAGTCCGTCCTCGCCCTCGTACACCGCGGTGGCGGTGAAGCCGAAGGCCTCCGTGAGCAGCGTGATCGCCGCCTTCGCGTCCCGGTACTTCAGCGCCGGACAGATGTCGGGTGCCTCGGACATCCCGCTCACTCCCTCTCGGTTCGGCCGGATGTGACCTGGGACACAGTCTCGCAGGCGCCGTCGGCGTCGGGGCGGAGGCCGGGCCTCAGCGGAAGGTGTTGCACCGGGCCATGTCGCCGGTCCGGTAGCCGGTGCGGAACCACTCCTGGCGCTGTGCGGCCGAGCCGTGGGTCCAGCTCTCCGGGGTCACCCGGCCCTGGAAGCGCTCCTGGATCCGGTCGTCGCCCACCGCCGCCGCCGCGTCCAGGCCGTCCCGGATGTCGGCCTCGTCGAGCCGGGCGAGCACCGGCCGGCCGGTCCTGTCGTCCGGGGTGGTCGTGGCGTGCCGGGCCCACACGCCCGCGTAGCAGTCGGCCTGGAGCTCGACGCGGACGGCGTTGGAGTCCGCCCCGGTCCGCCCGTCCTGGGAGCGGCTGAGCGTCCCCATCAGGTTCTGGATGTGGTGCCCGTACTCGTGGGCCACCACGTACGCCTGGGCGAAGGGGCCGCCGGTGGAGCCGAACCGGGTCCGCAGCTCCTCGAAGAAGCCCATGTCCAGGTAGACCTGCCGGTCGCCGGGGCAGTAGAAGGGGCCGACCGCCGAGCCGGCCGCGCCGCACGCGGTGTTCACCCGCTGGGTGAACAGGACGGTGGAGGCGGGGGAGTAGGTGCCGCCCCGGCGGGCGTACTCGCTCCGCCAGTAGTCCTGGAGGCTGTTGACCACGCCCACGGTCCGGCAGTCCTGGCGGCTGTTGGCGTCCGCGCCGGACCGGCACGCCTGGTTCACCCGGGTCGCGGAGGAGGCGCTGGCGGCGGGCTGGTCCTCGCCGCCGGAGGAGAGTCCGAGCTGGTCGGGGCCGACGCCGAAGAGGATGCCGAGGACCAGGGCGATGAGGCCGATGATCCCGCCGCCGACGGTCGCCTTCCCGCCGGGGACGCGGCTGCCGCGGACGTCCTTCACCTCGGAGGGGTCCAGACGGGCGTCGTCGTCGAACTGCACGGTCCACCTCCGCGTCACCGCGGCGGCCCGACCGCCGCCCTCCGCCGAGTATCAGCTGGTCTACCGCACTTCGCCCCTTTTGTTCCCTCTGTCAAGCACTGAGAGAAACGTCCCTATCCCGCCCGCGTCGCCCGTGTGGCCGAAAACCAGTTGCAGACGCCCGATAGACTGGCCGCATGGACATTCTCCCCTGGGACATCCTCCCCTGGGTGCATTAGCGGCGTCGCAGCCCGTCACCTGTCGTCATCCGCCGTCTTCCCATCGCCCTGGAGTCCGTCCGTGATCACCGCTTCCGGCATCGAGCTGCGCGCCGGCGCCCGCATCCTCATCGAGAACACGTCCTTCCGCGTCGCCAAGGGCGACCGCATCGGCCTCGTCGGCCGCAACGGAGCGGGCAAGACCACGCTCACCAAGTGCCTGGCCGGTGAGGGCCAGCCCGCCGGCGGCACCATCGCCCGCTCCGGCGAGGTCGGCTACCTCCCGCAGGACCCGCGCACCGGCGACCTCGACGTGCTCGCCCGCGACCGCGTCCTGTCCGCCCGCGGCCTCGACGTCCTCCTGCGCAAGATGCGGATGAACGAGGAGCGGATCGCGACCGGCTCCGGCGCCACCCGCGAGAAGGCCCTCAAGCAGTACGAGCGCCAGGAGACCGAGTTCCTCACCAAGGGCGGGTACGCCGCCGAGGCCGAGGCGGCCACCATCGCCGCCGCCCTCGGGCTGCCCGACCGGGTCCTCGGCCAGCCGCTGCACACCCTCTCCGGCGGTCAGCGCCGCCGGATCGAGCTGGCCCGGATCCTCTTCTCGGACGCGGACACCCTGCTCCTCGACGAGCCGACGAACCACCTCGACGCCGACTCGATCATCTGGCTGCGCGACTACCTGAAGTCCTACCGCGGCGGCTTCATCGTGATCTCCCACGACGTCGACCTGGTCGAGACCGTCGTCAACAAGGTCTTCTACCTGGACGCCAACCGCTCCACCATCGACGTCTACAACATGGGCTGGAAGCTCTACCAGCAGCAGCGCGAGGCCGACGAGAAGCGCCGCAAGCGCGAGCGCCAGAACGCCGAGAAGAAGGCCGCCGCGCTCAACTCGCAGGCCGACAAGATGCGCGCCAAGGCCACCAAGACGGTCGCCGCGCAGAACATGGCCAAGCGCGCCGAGCGCCTGCTCTCCGGCCTGGAGGCGGTCCGCGTCTCCGACAAGGTCGCCAAGCTGCGCTTCCCGGAGCCCGCGCCCTGCGGCAAGACCCCGCTCACCGCGGAGGGCCTGTCCAAGTCGTACGGCTCGCTGGAGATCTTCACCGACGTCGACCTGGCCATCGACAAGGGCTCCCGGGTCGTCATCCTCGGCCTCAACGGCGCCGGCAAGACCACCCTGCTCCGCCTCCTCGGCGGGGTCGAGAAGCCCGACACCGGCGAGGTCACCCCCGGCCACGGCCTCAAGCTCGGCTACTACGCCCAGGAGCACGAGACCCTGGACCCGGAGCGCACGGTCCTGGAGAACATGCGCTCGGCCGCGCCCGACCTCGACCTGGTCGAGGTCCGCAAGACGCTCGGCACCTTCCTCTTCTCCGGCGACGACGTCGACAAGCCGGCCGGGGTGCTCTCCGGCGGCGAGAAGACCCGCCTGGCGCTCGCCACCCTGGTCGTCTCCTCGGCCAACGTGCTGCTGCTCGACGAGCCCACCAACAACCTCGACCCGGCCAGCCGCGAGGAGATCCTCGGCGCGCTGCGCACCTACAAGGGCGCGGTCGTCCTGGTCACCCACGACGAGGGCGCCGTCGAGGCGCTCGACCCGGAGCGGATCATCCTGCTGCCGGACGGCGTGGAGGACCTGTGGGGCCCGGACTACGCGGACCTGGTCGCCCTGGCCTGAGTCCCGACTGGATCATTCGGCTCATCGCCGGATCCGTCATCTGAGTGAGAAGGTCTCGTACCCCCGGCGCGGGCCACTGCCGAATCCTTCCGGCAGGGTCCGCGCCGTACGTTTGTTCCCTTGGCGTCCCTGACCTGGCGGTCCCTTGATCCACTCCTCCGAGGGTCGGGTTCCAGCCGTGCGGAATGAAGGCTTCCGATCGTGAGGACGCCGTACTCGTCCGCAAACCCGGCAGGACGGACCTTGTCGAATGGGTGGCCAGGACGACGGGGAGGGGTGATCATGAGAAGTCCAGAGCGCACTTCCCATGAGGAGGCACGGGTGGCCGAGACTCTGAAGAAGGGCAGCCGGGTGACCGGCGCCGCGCGCGACAAGCTCGCGGCAGACCTGAAGAAGAAGTACGACTCCGGTGCGAGCATCCGGGCGCTGGCCGAGGAAACGGGCCGCTCCTACGGATTCGTCCACCGGATGCTCAGCGAATCCGGAGTCACGCTGCGTGGTCGCGGCGGAGCGACACGGGGCAAGAAGGCAGCCTCGGTCTGACGCCGGGGGCGGCTCGACCGGTCCACCGGGACCTTCCCGGTGGGCACCCGGTCGGTCCTGCGACCGGCCGGGTGGTTACTGTGCAGTCACTTAGCATCGGATGCAGTGCTGCATTGGAACCGGAGGCGCCCCATGACCACGCCCGACGACTCCCAGCTCGTCTTCGACAAGGACGGTGTACGGCTCACCGTCGAGGACGCCGTTGCCACGGTGACCCTGACCAACCCGGCGAAGCGCAACGCCCAGTCTCCCGCTCTGTGGCGGGCGTTGACGGAAGCCGGCCGGTCTCTTCCGGGCAGCGTGCGGATCGTCGTCCTGCGCGGTGAGGGCCAGTCCTTCTCCGCCGGACTCGACCGACAGGCCTTCACGCCCGAGGGCTTCGACGGAGAGCCGTCCTTCCTCGACCTCGCACGGGGTTCCGACGCGGACCTCGACGCGGTCATCGCCGAGTACCAGGAGGCGTTCACCTGGTGGCGCCGCAGCGACCTCGTGTCCATCGCGGCCGTCCAGGGCCACGCCATCGGTGCCGGCTTCCAGCTCGCCCTCGCCTGCGACCTGCGGGTCGTCGCCGAGGACGTGCAGTTCGCGATGCGCGAGACCAGCCTGGGCCTCGTCCCGGACCTCACCGGGACGCACCCCCTCGTCTCCCTCGTGGGCTACGCCCGCGCGCTGGAGATCTGCGCCACCGGCCGCTTCGTCCACGCGGAGGAGGCCGAGCGCATCGGCCTGGCCAACATCGCCGTGCCCGCCGCCGAACTCGACGCCGCGGTACGGGACCTCAGCGCCGCCCTGCTCGCCGCGCCGCGCGACGCGGTCGTCGAGACCAAGGCGCTGCTCCAGGGTGCCGCCGGCCGCTCCTACGAGGACCAGCGCGTCGCCGAGCGCGCCGCCCAGGCCCGCCGTCTGCGCGACCTGGCCGGCCTCGGCGACTGACGCCCGCCCGCGAGGGCCCCTCAGCGCACCTCCGTGATCAGCACGGTGACCGCGGCGCCCTCAGGGGCCGCCGCGGCCGCCGCCGCCCGGTGCGCCCGGGCCTCCTCGGCCAGCTGGTGCTC
>NZ_BNBS01000152.1 GCF_014656075.1 Streptomyces hydrogenans | reverse complement strand
GGCCCCGGCCGCTCCGGAGAGGGCCGGTACGCCGGCCCCCGGCCCGGACGAGGACGCGCGGCCGGAGGCGTGCGGCGAGGGCGCGGCCCGGCGGGGCCGGCCCCGGAGCGAGGGGGTCGAGCGGGCGGTCTTCGACGCGGTCATCGGGCTGCTGGAGGGCGGCGTGGCCCTCGGGGACGTGTCCATCGAGCGGATCGCCCGTACCGCCGGGGTCGGCAAGGCCACGATCTACCGCCGCTGGGCCGGCAAGGAGGACCTGCTCGTCGAGCTGATCCGGTCCGTCGAGCCGCCCGACCCGGCGCTGCCCGGCACCTCGGTCCGCGACGACCTCGTGATGCTCCTGGAGTTCATGCGGCGGCGCGGACTCGCCAAGCGGACGTCCGCGCTGCTGCGGAACATGTTCGCCCAGATGCAGACCCACCCCCGGCTCTGGGACCAGTACCACCGCACCGCCATCGAACCCCGCCGCCGCCTCGGCATCGAGGTCCTGGAGCGGGGCGTCGCCGCCGGCGAGATCCGGGCCGACCTCGACCTGGAGCTGGTCAACGACCTCTTCGTCGGCCCGCTCCTGCTCCGTACCGTCCTCCAGCCCGACGCCGACCTGTCGCCCGACTTCCCGGCCCGCGTCGCCGACACCATCCTCGACGGAGTCCGCCCGAGGGACTGAGCCCGCGTGTTCTCTGCCGGGGTCCGCCGGGGGACTGGGGGGCGCCCTGTTCGGCGGGGTCCGGCCGAGGGACTGAGCCCGCGCATTCTCCGCCGGGGCCCGCCGGGGACTGGGGGCGCCCTCTTCGGCGGGGTCCGGCCGGGGGTCTGAGCCTCGGCCTTCTTCGGCGGCGTCCGGCCGGGGGTCTGAGCCCCGGCCTTCTTCGGCGGGGTCCGCCACGGGCTTGAGCCCCGCGTTCTTCCACGGCGTCCGGCCGACGGGCAGAACCCCGCTTTCAGCGACGGCGCCCGGCCGGGGGGCAGAGCCCCGCCTTCCTCGACGGCGTCCGGCCGAGAGACCGACCCCCCACCTTCCTCGACGGAGTCGGCCCGCACGGCTGAGCCCCCGCCTCCCCCCGTCCGCCCGAGGCGCGACGGCCGCGCCCCGCCTCCTTCCGACCCGCACGAATGTGCGCGTTCTGTCACAGCCCGCCCGAACCGCCACCCCGTCGGAACCCCGTCACACGCCGCGTCCGTCCTTGGGGGAGTGCACCGGGCCCGGCATCGCCTAGGGTCGAGGCCGGGTCTCGGAGCACGGACGGCACGACGGCACGGCAAGGCGAGTGAGGGCGAAAATGGCGCGGGTGGACATGACGGGGACGGAGCACGGCGGAACGGGAGGTGCCCCTTCCGGCGGCCGTGACCGGTTCCGCTCCGCCCTCGGCCGCCTGCGAAGGGACCCCGGCATCTGGCGGCGCGGCATCGTCCTCGCCGTCTGTGCCGTCGTCCTGACCCTGCTGATGGCCCTCCACTCGGAGATTCCCAACCGGATCGGCAACCTCGGCAGCCTCACCGAGACCTTCCTGCCCTGGATCGGCCTCTTCGTCCCGGTCCTGCTCCTCCTCGCGCTGCTGCGCCGCTCCGCCACCGCGCTGATCGCGCTGCTGCTCCCGGCGGTCGTCTGGCTCAACCTCTTCGGCGGCCTGGTCGCCGACAAGTCGTCCTCCGGCGGCGACCTCACCGTCGCCACCCACAACGTCAACGCCGACAACCCCGACCCCGAGGGCACCGCCCGAGGGCTCGCCGCCTCCGGCGCGGACGTGCTGGCCCTGGAGGAGCTCAAGGCCGACATGGTGCCGGTCTACGAGCGGGAGCTGGCGGAGAAGTACCCGTACCACTCGGTCCAGGGCACCGTCGGGCTGTGGAGCCGGCTGCCGCTGCGGGACGCCCGGCCGGTCGACATCCACCTGGGCTGGACCCGCGCCATGCGCGCGACGGTCGTCGCCCCCCAGGGCGAGCTGCGGGTGTACGTCGCCCACCTCCCCTCGGTACGGGTCAAGCTGAACGCCGGCTTCACCGCCAACCAGCGGGACACCAGCGCCGACGCCCTCGGCGAGGCCATCGCGAGCGACCGGGCCGAGCGGATCGTCCTCCTGGGCGACCTCAACGGCACCATGAACGACCGGGCCCTCAACGGGGTGACCTCGCAGCTGCGTTCCACCCAGGGCGCGGCCGGCGACGGCTTCGGCTTCTCCTGGCCTGCCTCCTTCCCGATGGCCCGGATCGACCAGATCCTGGTCCGGGGCGTCGAGCCGGTCTCCTCCTGGGCGCTGCCGGAGACGAAGAGCGACCACCTGCCGCTCGCGGCCCGCGTCACGCTCTGACCCCGCGCGGGCCGGGCCCGGGGCGGCCGGGCCCGGCCGCCGACCGGCCGAAACCTTCTCTTCATCCCCCGGAGACCGGGAATACCCAGCCGTCTGCGAGAATTTGTTTCGTAAGAAAACAAACCCTCGTACCCGGAAAGGGTCTCCCACCCATGCCCGTGGCCCTGCTCGCCCTGGCCATCTCCGCTTTCGGCATCGGCACCACCGAGTTCGTGATGATGGGCCTGCTGCCCAACGTCGCCGCCGACCTCGGCACCACCGTCCCCACCGCGGGCCACCTCGTCTCCGCCTACGCCCTCGGCGTCGTCGTCGGCGCCCCGCTGCTCACCGCCCTCGGTTCCCGCCTCCCCCGCAAGCGGATGCTGCTCCTGCTGATGGCCCTCTTCACCGTCGGCAACCTCGCCTCCGCCCTCGCGCCCGGTTACGGCTGGCTGCTCGCCGGCCGGGTCCTCGCCGGCCTCCCGCACGGCGCCTTCTTCGGCGTCGGCGCCGTCGTCGCCGCCCGGCTGGTCCGCCCCGACCGGCAGGCCCGCGCGGTCGCCACCATGTTCCTCGGCCTGACCGTCGCCAACATCCTCGGCGTCCCCGCCGCCACCCTGCTCGGCCAGCACCTCGGCTGGCGCGCCACCTTCCTCGTCGTCGCCGTCATCGGCCTGGGCGCGCTCGCCGCCCTCGCCAGGCTGGTCCCCGAGCTGCCCGTCGACGAGCGCCAGGGCCTCGGCCGCGAACTGCGCGCCCTGGGCCGCCCGCAGGTGCTGCTCGGCCTGCTCACCGCCGTCTTCGGCTTCGCCGGCGTCTTCGCCGTCTACTCCTACCTGGCGTCCATGACCACCGAGGTGATGGGCTTCGGCGAGTCCACCGTCACCGTCGTCCTCGCCCTCTTCGGCCTCGGCATGACGGCCGGCGCGCTCGCCGCCGGACCGCTCACCGACCGCGCCCCCCGCCCCACCCTCTACGGCTCGCTGGCCGCCCTCGCCCTGACCCTGGTCGCCTTCCGGTACACCGTCCACGTGCCCTGGCTCGCCCTGGTCACCGTGGTGGTGCTCGGCGCGGTCGGCTTCATGACCACCACCCCGCTCCAGATGCTCGTCATGGAGAAGGCCAAGGACGCCCCCACGCTCGCCTCCGCCTCCAACCACTCGGCCTTCAACCTCGCCAACGCGGGCGGCGCCTGGGCCGGCGGCGCCGCCATCGCCGCCGGCGGCGGCTGGACCTCCCCGGCCCTGGTCGGCGCGGGGCTGGCCGCGGTGGGCCTCGCGATCGCCGCCCTCGCCGGTCTCCTCGACCGTCGGGAGGCCCGTACGGACACGGCGAAGGGGGCCTCGCACGTCGTCGCGCGAAGCCCCCTCACGGGCCCGGCGGACGGGACCGGACCGACGGCCGGGACCGGCCGGGAGGCCGGGGTCAGGGCGCCGGTGTCTCCCGCCAGCGGTTCGTGATCGGCAGCCGCCGGTCCTTGCCGAAGCCCTTCGCCGAGATCTTGGTGCCCGGCGGGTACTGGCGCCGCTTGTACTCCGCCGCGTCCACCATCCGCAGCGTCCGCGCCACCAGCTCCGCGTCGAAGCCGGCCGCCACGATCGCGTCCGTCCCCTCGTCCCCGTCCACGTACAGGGCGAGGATCCGGTCGAGCACGTCGTAGTCCGGCAGCGAGTCCGTGTCCACCTGGCCCGGGCGCAGCTCGGCGCTGGGCGGCTTCACGATCGAGTTCTCCGGGATGGGCGGGGTCTGGCCGCGCTCCTCGGCGGCCCGGTTCCGCCACCGGGCCAGCCGGAAGACGTCCGACTTGTAGACGTCCTTGATCGGCCCGTAGGCGCCGACGGAGTCGCCGTACAGCGTCGAGTAGCCCACCGCCAGCTCGGACTTGTTGCCCGGGGCGAGGACGAGGTGGCCCTCCTGGTTGGAGATCGCCATCAGGGTGGTGCCGCGCAGCCGGGACTGGAGGTTCTCCTCGGCGAGCCCGGTGAGCTCCAGCGCCGCCATGTAGGCGTCGAACATCGGCGCGATGGGGACGGTGCGGAAGTGCAGCCCGGTCCTGCGGGCC
Source organism: Streptomyces hydrogenans (assembly GCF_014656075.1). Classification (GTDB taxonomy): domain Bacteria; phylum Actinomycetota; class Actinomycetes; order Streptomycetales; family Streptomycetaceae; genus Streptomyces; species Streptomyces hydrogenans. Next base: position 12,164 of record NZ_BNBS01000152.1, on the reverse strand, counting down.
AGCTCGGCCGCGTCGCCCTTCGAGTGGTCCGAGGAGTACTTCGACGGCATCGACACCCCGTGCACCCGGTCGGCGCCCAGCGCGTCGCAGGCGATCGCGGCGACGAGGGCCGAGTCGATGCCGCCGGACAGGCCGATCACCACCGAGCCGAAACCGTTCTTCGCGACGTACGCGCGCAGCCCGACGACCAGCGCCGAGTAGACCTCCTCGTCGTCGTCGAGCCGCTGGGCGTAACCGCCCGTCAACTCCGGCTCGGTCACCGGCAGGGGCTCCCCGGCCTCCCCGGCGAGCACGGCCCGGTCGATCCGCAGCCCGTCGTCCACCACGGTGCCCGGCGCCGGGGCGTCCGGGTCGGCCGCCGGCAGGTCCAGGTCGAGGATCACGCTGCCCTCGGTGAACTGCGGGGCCCGCGCGATCACCTCGCCCGCCGCGTCCACCACGATCGAGTCCCCGTCGAAGACCAGGTCGTCCTGCCCGCCGGTGGACGCCAGATAGGCCGTGGTGCAGCCGGCCTCCCGGGCCCGCCCGCGGACCAGTTCGAGCCGGGTGTCGTCCTTGTCCCGCTCGTACGGCGAGGCGTTCACCGACAGCAGCAGCCCGGCCCGGGCGCTGCGCGCCGCCGGCACCCGGCCGCCCTCCTGCCACAGGTCCTCGCAGATCGCCAGGGCCACGTCGACCCCGCGGACCCGCAGCACCGGCAGGGTGTCGCCCTGCACGAAGTAGCGGAACTCGTCGAAGACGCCGTAGTTCGGCAGGTGGTGCTTGGCGAGGCGGAGCACGGCCCGACCGCGGTGCAGCACCGCCGCCGCGTTCTCCGGCGAGCCGGCCGGGCGGCCGAGGCGCGGCACCGCCCGCTCCGTGCGGTCGAGGTAGCCGACGACCACCGGCACCTCGCCGAACCCCTCGTCGGCGAGCCGCTCCGCGAGCGCGTCCAGCGCCGCCCGGGAGGCTTCGACGAAGGACGGCCGCAGGGCCAGGTCCTCGACGGGATAGCCGGTCAGGGCCATCTCGGGGAAGGCGACGAGGTGCGCGCCCTGCCCGACGGCGTGCCGGGTCCAGTGGACGATCGCCTCGGAGTTCCCGGCGACGTCCCCGACGGTCGAGTCGATCTGATTCAGCGCGAGGCGTAGTCGATGCACGCCCCCCAGTCTAATCGTCAAACCGACGCTATGTCCTGGGAACCCGCCCCGGCACCGGCCGGTCCACCCCTTCCCTCCCGACATGCGAAGTAAGTCGGCCGCCGTGATCATGGGCCCATGACGACCACTGACGATCCGGCGGAATCGGCCCGGCCCGCCCCCGGCGAGGACGCGGCGGTCCTCCAGGACGACGGCACCAAGCGGCAGTTCATCTCCTGGCTGACGCTCGCCTTCATGACCACGGCGTCCGTCGCCTCCCTGCGGCCCGCGCCGACCATGGCCATCTACGGACTGGCCGCGGTCTTCCTCTACCTGCTCCCCGCCCTCGTCTTCCTGCTCCCCACCGCCCTCGTCGGCGCCGAGCTCGCCTCCGGCTGGTCCGGCGGCATCTACCGCTGGGTCAGCGAGGCCCTCGGCAAGCCCTTCGGCTTCCTCGCCGTCTGGTGCCAGTTCGCCATGACGATCGCGTACTACCCGAGCCTGCTCGCCTACGTCGCCTCGACCTTCGCGTACGTCATCGACCCCTCGCTCGCCGAGAACGGCCTCTACGTCGCGATCGTCATCATCACCGTCTACTGGGCCGGCGTCTGGGTCTCCTCGCGCGGCACCCGGGCCATCGCCGGGCTCTCCTCCTTCGGCCTGATCGTCGGCACCCTGATCCCCGGCGTGCTCCTCGTCGTCCTCGGCATGGTCTTCCTCGGCCAGGGCAACCCCTCCGCCCAGCCGATGACCGCCGACCACTGGCTGCCGCCGTGGACCGGCCTCGCCAGCCTCGTCCTCATCGTCAACAACTTCCTGTCCTACGCGGGCATGGAGATGAACGGCGTGCACGTCTCCTCGCTGCGCGAGCCCAAGCGCGAGTACCCCAAGGCGATGTTCCTGGCCACCGGCCTCGTCCTGCTGATCTTCATCCTCCCGGCCCTCGCCATCGCCTGGGTCATGCCGTCCGACCAGCTCAGCCTCACCGCCGGCCTCATGCAGGCGTTCGGCGCCTTCTTCGACCACTTCTCCATCGGCTGGATGACCCGGGTCGTCGGCGTCATGCTGGTCTGCGCCGCCCTCGGCGGCATGCTCACCTGGCTCTCCGGACCCGCCAAGGGCCTCGTCCTGCTCTCCCGCCAGGAGGGCTACCTCCCGCCCGCCTTCCAGAAGTTCAACAGGGCCGGCTCCCCGACCGCCATCATGGTCGCCCAGGGCGTCGTCACCACCCTGATCGGCATCCTGTACGCCTTCAGCGACTCGGTCTCCAGCTCGTACTGGATGTTCTCCGTCATCACCGTGCAGATCTACCTGATCGCCTACCTGCTGATGTTCGTCGCCGTCGTCAAGCTCCGCCGCACCCAGCCCCACGTGGAGCGCGGCTTCCGCGTCCCCGCCGTCACCTGGGTCGCCGCCGTCGGCTTCGTCGCCTCCGTCCTCGCCCTCGTCATCGGCTTCGTCCCGCCCGACCAGTTCGACGGCGAGCCGCTCTGGCGCTACCTGCTGATCGTCGGCGGCGGCCTGTTCGTCCTCGGCCTCCTCATCCCCGCCCTCCTCCTCAAGTACCGCAAGCCCGAGTGGGTCCATCCCGACCACCGGGAACCTTCCGGCACCTCCTGACGTCTGACCCCGTATGCCCGGAAAGGTCACGCGCGCGTCCGCCGTCCTGCTGTTCCTGGGGGCGCTCGCGTACACCGCCTGGGTCCTCGAAGTCGTCGTGCGGACCGGCCTCGACCCGGTCCGCACCTACGTCTCCGAACTCGCCGCCGCCGACCAGCCCCTCGGCGGCCTCTTCCGCGCCACCGACCTCGCCGCCGGGCTCCTCGTCCTCGCCGGCGCGGTCGCCGGCCTCCTCGCCACCCGCGCCCCCGCCGGACCCGCGCCCGACCCCGGCGTCCCCCGCTGGGCCCGCACCGACACCGGCGCCGCCGCCCGTCGCCCCTGGCTCCTCGTCGGCTGGTCCGCGCTCGCCCTCTTCGGCGCCGCCACCGCCCTCGACTCCCGCCTCCCGCTCAGCTGCGCCCCCACCGTCGACCCCGAGTGCGCCGCCCGGGAGACCGCCGGACTCGTCCCCGCCACCCACGCGGCCCACGCCGTCAGCTCCGGCCTCGCCATGACCGGCGCCCTCGTCGCGATGGTCGCCCTCACCGTCGCCGCCCGCCGGTACGGCCTCTGGCGGCCCCTGGCCCGCACCGGACCGGCCCTCGTCGCCCTCGAACTCGCCGCCACCGCCTGGACCCTCGCCGCCGTCGCCGCCTTCGAGGCCGGCCGGGGCCTGTGGTCCCTCGGCGCCGGACAGCGCCTCCAGGTCCTCCTCGTCGCGGTGTGGACCGGCGTCCTCGCCGTCTCGGTCGCCCGGGAGCGCCGATGAGCCTGCTGCGGATCGGGGGCGTCGCCCACCACGTGGCCGTCGACGGCCACGGGCCCGTCTGCGTGCTCTCCGCCGGGCTCGGCCTCTGCTGGTTCGACTGGGACCCGGTCGTCCCCCTCCTCGCCCCGCACCGCACGGTCGTCCGCTTCGACCGCCCCGGCCACGGCCTCTCCCAGGGCACGACCGCACCCCCCACCCTGGCCGGCGAGGCCCACCGGATCGCCGCCCTCCTCGACGCCCTCGGCCTGCCCGGGCCCGTCACCGTCGTCGGCCACTCGATCGCCGGACTCCACGCCGAGGGCTTCGCCCGCCTCCACCCGGACCGCACGGCCGCCCTGGTGCTCGTCGACTCCTCCACCGAGGACCACCCCCGGCCCGGCCGGCTCGGCTGGACCGTCGCCGCCGGGACCGCCCTCGCCGCCCTCGGCCTGCCCGCCGCCCTCGGCCCCGCGCTGCGCCGCCTCGCGCTGCGCCCCGACACGGCGCCGCCCGCCGAGGTCCGCCGCGTCTACCGCGGTTCACGCGTCTGGCGCGGCGCCCTGCGCGAGAACGCCCGCTACGGCGCCGTCGCCGCCGAACTCCACGCCCTCCGGGACCACCGCCCGCTCCCGCCCGCCGCCCGGGTCACCGTCCTCACCGCCCCCGACGGCTCCGCCCGCTGGGAGGACCGCCAGCGCGCGCTGGCCCGACGGCTCGGCGCCCACTACGAGGCGGCCGTGCCGTCGGGCCATCTGGTCATGCGGGACGACCCGGACACGGTGGCCCGGGTCGTCCTCCAGGCGTCTCAGGACGCGGCGTAGACGCTCGCGCAGAAGGCCTTCAGCTGCTCGTCCGACAGCCGCTGGGCCAGGTCGGCCTCGCTGATCATGCCGACGAGCCGCTTGTTCTCGATCACCGGCAGCCGCCGGATCTGGTGGCTCTGCATCTCCTCCAGGACCGCGCCCACGTCCGCGCCCGCGTCGATCCAGCGCGGGGTGCCCTGGACGATCGCGCCGCAGGTCACCTTCGCCGGGTCGTGGCCCATGGCCACACAGCGGACCACGATGTCGCGGTCGGTCACGATGCCGCAGAGCCGCTCGTCCCCGTCGGCGACGGGGAGCGCCCCCACGTTCAGGTCGCGCATCATCTGGGCCGCGCGGTCGAGCGTCTCGTGTTCCGGGATCCAGCGGGCTCCCGGGTGCATGATGTCCTTCGCCGTGGTCATGGGGTGCGTACCTTTCGTCGAACGTCCTTGTACGTACGTCTCCCCGAGCGCCTTCATTCTGCGGGCACGCGTCGGCCCCCGCGACCGCAGCGGGTCACGGGGGCCGGGGGTGCCGGGCGGGCGGCTCAGGCGGTGGCGCCGCGCTTGCGGAGCATGTCCGCCATCAGCGCGATCTCCGACTCCTGGGCGTCGACCATGCCCTGCGCGAGGTCCCGCTCGATGTCCACCGAGCACTTCTGCACGCAGCCCTCGGCCATGTGCACCCCGCCCTTGTGGTGGGCGGTCATCAGCCGCAGGTACAGGACCTCGGCCTCCTTGCCGGAGGCCTCGCGCAGCGCGTCCAGCTGCGTCCTCGTCGCCATGCCGGGCATCAGCGCGCCGTCCTTGCCGGCCGCGTCGCCGGTCACGGGCATGCCCATCCAGGTCATCGGAGCGGTGCCCGACTCGACCTTCGGCAGGCCCCACATGTCGAGCCAGCCGAGCATCATGCCGCGCTGGTTGGCCTGGGTGTTGGCGATGTCGTACGCGAGCCGGCGCACCGCCGGGTCCTCGGTCCGGTCACGGACGATGAAGGACATCTCGACGGCCTGCTGGTGGTGGACCGACATGTCCCGGGCGAAGCCGGCGTCCGCGGAGGCGCTGTCCGGGGTGCGGGGCGCCTCCTCGCGCTCGGCCGAGGCGACCGTGACCGCGCCCGCGGCGAACAGCACCGAGAGGGCGACCGCGGTGACCGCCGCGTAGCGCGTGCGGCGGCCGGTCACTGGCCCATCCCGGCGCCGCCCATGCCGTCGGCGCCGACGCCGCCGGTGCAGGCCGCACCGGGCTCGGGCGTCTGCTTGCCCTGCACGTACTTGGTGAAGAAGGCGTCGACGCGCGGGTCGCTCGCGCTGTCCACGGTGACCTGCTTGCCCCAGGCGGAGAGCATGATCGCGCCGCTCTGGTCGTCGACCGGGCTCATCAGCGTGTAGGGGGTGTCGGAGACCTTGTCCTTCAGCTTCTTGACGTCGGCCTCGGCGGCCTTCTTGGTATACGTCACCCACACGGCGCCGTGCTCCAGGGAGTGCACGGCGTTCACCTCGGGGACGGCCTTGTCGTAGACGTCGCCGTCGCAGTTCAGCCACACCGGGTGGTGGTCGCCGCCGACCGGGGGCTTCATGTCGTACTTCACGGCGGTCTCGACGTGGTTGCGGCCCAGCTTCGCCGCGTCCCACGACTTCTCGCCGGAGATGGGGGCCTTGGCGGCGGCGGCCTTGGCGTCCTCCTCGTCGGACTTCTTCATCAGCACGAAGGTGCCGAAGCCGACGAGGCTCAGCACGACGACGGCGGAGACGCCGATGGTGAGGAAGCGGTTGCGGCGCTCCCGGGCCTGCTCGGCGCGGCGCATCTCCTCTATTCGGGCGCGGCGGTCGGCGGAGGTGGAGCGGTTGGCGGCCATGGTGATGTCGTCCTTCTGGGAAAGAAAAAAGGGGAAGTCGTCGTTCGGGGCAGGGCGGAGGCCCTCCTGGGTCCGTACGGACCCGGAGACCGCCCTAGGTCCGGAGAACTTGAAGGACGTGCAGGTCCGGGGCGCGCGGCCGGACCCCCGGATCCCGCCCCGCGCCGTCGCCGGCGAGCGCGTCGACGCGCGGCAGCCGGTCCTCGGTGTGCAGCGGCGGGTCGAGGGGCGGGGCGCTGAGCACCGCGGGGGAGAGGGACGGGAAGAGGGAGCAGTCGCCCCGGTCGTACGGGCAGACGTACGCGGCCGCGCCGGTCCCGGGGACGGGCGTGGCGGCAGGGCCCGGGGACGCGGCGGGGGCCGCGGCGGCGGCCCGGGCGTGCCCCGGATGGCCCCCCGGGCCGGCCGGTCCGCGCCCCAGACAGACGAAGAGCGCGGCGAGGAGCGTCGCCACGGCACTCACCAGTGCCATGGGACGCGCGTGCCGGTACGGGCGTTCGAGCCGCAGGGCTCCCATGGGCGCCGATCGTAGTGGGCGAGGGGGCCGTGTGGGCCGAACGGGGTACGACTTCCGGAGGTCCTCGGTTACCTGTGTCACACCCGAACAGGCAGTATGGGTGTGCAACGTGCACGAAACCATGTGGTGGGATGCTCAGGTGCCCCCCGATGTGCCCGAGGCGGTGGGAGCAGGCGGCCTGACCAGCGAGGATGGGTGTGGAAATGGACAAGCAGCAGGAATTTGTGCTCCGTACGCTCGAAGAGCGCGACATCCGCTTCGTGCGCCTGTGGTTCACCGACGTGCTCGGATTCCTGAAGTCGGTCGCCGTAGCCCCCGCCGAGCTGGAGCAGGCCTTCGACGAGGGCATCGGCTTCGACGGCTCCGCGATCGAGGGCTTCGCCCGGGTCTACGAGTCCGACATGATCGCCAAGCCGGACCCGGGGACCTTCCAGATCCTGCCCTGGCGGGCCGAGGCGCCCGGCACGGCCCGGATGTTCTGCGACATCCTCATGCCCGACGGCTCGCCGTCCTTCGCCGACCCGCGCTTCGTCCTCAAGCGGGCGCTCGCCAAGGCGTCGGACCTCGGCTTCACCTTCTACACCCACCCCGAGATCGAGTTCTTCCTGCTGAAGGACAAGCCGCTCGACGGCTCGCGGCCCACCCCGGCCGACAACTCCGGGTACTTCGACCACACCCCGCAGAACGTCGGCATGGACTTCCGCCGCCAGGCCATCACCATGCTCGAATCGATGGGCATCTCCGTCGAGTTCTCCCACCACGAGGGCGCCCCCGGCCAGCAGGAGATCGACCTCCGCTACGCCGACGCGCTCTCCACCGCCGACAACATCATGACCTTCCGCCTGGTCATGAAGCAGGTGGCGCTGGAGCAGGGCGTCCAGGCGACCTTCATGCCGAAGCCGTTCTCGGACTACCCGGGTTCGGGCATGCACACCCACCTCTCCCTCTTCGAGGGCGACCGGAACGCCTTCTACGAGTCGGGCGCCGAGTACCAGCTCTCCAAGGTCGGCCGCTCCTTCATCGCGGGCCTCCTGAAGCACGCGGGCGAGATCTCCGCCGTGACGAACCAGTGGGTCAACTCGTACAAGCGCATCTGGGGCGGTTCCTCGCGCACGGCCGGCTCGGGCGGCGAGGCCCCCTCGTACATCTGCTGGGGCCACAACAACCGCTCCGCCCTCATCCGGGTCCCCATGTACAAGCCCGGCAAGACCGGTTCGTCCCGCGTCGAGGTCCGCTCCATCGACTCGGGCGCCAACCCCTACCTGACCTACGCGGTCCTCCTCGCGGCCGGCCTCAAGGGCATCGAGGAGGGGTACGAACTCCCGGCCGGCGCCGACGACGACGTCTGGGCGCTCTCCGACTCCGAGCGCCGCGCGATGGGCATCGAGCCCCTCCCGCAGAACCTCGGCGAGGCGATCGCCCTCATGGAGAAGAGCGAACTGGTCGCCGAGACCCTCGGCGAGCACGTCTTCGACTTCTTCCTGCGCAACAAGAAGCAGGAGTGGGAGGAGTACCGCTCCGAGGTCACCGCCTTCGAGCTGCGGAAGAACCTGCCGGTGCTGTAGGCGCAGGTCACGCCGGGCGCGGGAGCGCATCGGCACGCGGGGCCGACGTTCGCGGAACGTCGGCCCCGCGTCGTCTCACCGGGGCCGGGCCGTGGCCGGGCCGCGGCCGGGCCGGAATTGCGTTGCCGCCGGCGGGCGGGGTGTTCAGACTGCCCCTCGTGAAGATCGCACCCGTCGCCACCGAGCGGCTCGTCCTCCATCCCCTGACCGTCGCCGAGGGCGAGCGGATCGCCGCGCGGGAGCCCCTGCCGGGGGAGCGGTGGGGGGAGGGGTACCCGGGGGTGGGCGACCTCGCGTCCGTGGGGGCGTTTCTGCGCAGGTGCGCGGAGGACGGGGATCCGGGGGCGTTCCGGACGTATCAGATACGGCTCGCGGCGAGCGGTCTCGTCGTCGGCGGGATCGGGTTCCACGGGCCGCCGGGGGCGGACGGGGGCGTGACCGTGGGGTACGGGATCGTGCCGGGCGAGCGCGGACGGGGGTACGCCTCCGAGGCGCTCGCCGCGGTGATCGGCATCGCCCGGGCCGCCGGCGCGACCGTGCTGCGGGGTGACGCCGATCCCGCCAACGTCGCCTCGCACCGGGTGATGGAGCGGGCCGGGATGCGGCGCGCGGGGGACGGGGACGGGCCGGTGCGGTTCCTGGTGGAGCTGGGCGGGTAGCGCTCAGCGTTCCGAGAGTTCCGAGGGGGCCTCCTGGACCACCCAGCCGTTGCCGTCCGGGTCCTCGAAGCTGAGGAAGGAGTTCCAGGTGCCGCCCTTGCCCTCCTCCCAGCCGTTCGCCCCGACGTGCATCACGGGGGAGACGTCGACGCCGGTCTCGACGAGCGCGATCCGGGCCGCCTCGATGTCGGTGACGCACAGCTGGAGGCCGTGCAGGGTGCCCGGGGCCATCACCCGGGTGCCGGGCATCGGCGGCATGCCGGAGAGCAGCGCGAGGGAGCAGCGCGAGCCGGGCGGGGTCGCCTGGACGATCCGCGTGCCGGGGGCGACCTCGTCGTCGAGGTCGATGGTGAAGCCGCACTTCTCGGCGTAGAACTCCTTCGCCCGGTCCATGTCGGTGACGGGGATCGTGACGACTTCCAGTGTCCAGTTCATCGGACCACCGTCCCGCACCCGGCCGCGCGGCGCACCGCACCCCGCCGGTCCCGTGCGACTTGACGGAAAATCACCTTTCCCTCAAGCGGGTGACCTGATCGTTTCTCTCAAGGCGCGAGATTGATCGCCGACGACCACTCCGGCGACACACAACCTCCCTATAGTGGCGACGCGTTGGCCACTTCGGCCGTGTTGACGACATGTTCACCACCGGAGACAGGACTCATGACGCGCTCCCCCTCAGCCGAGCCCGCTCCCGACGCCGCGCCCCCGTCCGGATGCCCCGCGGCCGTCCCGCTCTCCGGGCCCGGCTTCCAGACCGACCCGCAGGCCGTCTACCGGGCCATGCGCCGCGAGCACGGCTCCGTCGTCCCCGTCGAACTCCCCGGCGGCTTCCCCGCCTGGCTGGTCGTCGGCTACCGCGAGATCCACCAGGTCACCAGCGACCCCGAGCTCTTCCCCCGGGACGTCGGCCTCTGGAACCAGTGGCCGCACGTCCCCGACGACTGGCCGCTGCTCCCGATGGTCGGACGGCCCCTGCCCTCCATCTACTTCACCGCGGGCGAGGAGCACCGGCGCCACGTCCGGATGGTCGTGCCCGCCCTGGAGGCCGTCGACCCCTTCGAGATCCGCGGCCACTGCGAGCAGCTGGCCGACCGGCTCATCGACGGCTTCTGCGCCCGCGGCGACGCCGACCTCGTCGCCGCCTTCTGCGAACCCCTCCCGGTCCTCGTCCTCGCCCGGCTCGTCGGCTTCCCCGACGACGAGGGCGCCGACATCGCCCGGGTCCTCAAGGACCTCGCCGACGGCGGCCCCGAGGCGCAGAGCGCCCACCAGCGGTTCGGCGCCCACATGGCCCGGCTGGTCGCCGCCAGGCGCGCCGAGCCCGGCGACGACGTGACCAGCCGGATGCTCGCCTTCCCCGAGGAGTTCACGGACGAGGAGTACATGCTCGACCTGATGGCGATCACCGCCGCGGGCCACCTCACCACCGCCGACTGGATCGGCAACTCCGTCCGGCTGATGCTCACCGAGTCCGACTTCGCCGACTCGATGGCCCGCGGCCGCCGCAGCGTCGCCGACGCCATGACCGAGGTGCTCTGGGAGGACGGCCCCACCCAGATCCTGGCCGGCCGCTGGCCCGTCCGCGACACCCGCCTCGGCGAGCGCCGGATCAAGGCCGGCGACCTGCTCCTGCTCGGCCTCGGCGCCGCCAACACCGACCCGCTGATCCGCCAGGGCGCCCCCGGCGCACCCGCCTCCGAGCGCGGCGGCAGCGGCGCCCACCTCGCCTTCAGCCACGGCGAGTACCGCTGCCCCTTCCCCGCCCAGGAGATCGCCGAGATCATCGCCAGGACCGGCATCGAGGTCCTGCTCGACCGGCTGCCCGACCTCGAACTGGCTGTCCCCGAGGGCGAACTGGTCCGCCGCCCCTCCGCCTTCCTGCGCGGCACCACCGCCCTGCCCGTCCGGTTCACCCCCGTACCCACGACAGGAGACCTCTCGTGACCTGCCCGCACGCAGCCGCCCAGGACGCCGCGCCCGTCGTCGTCGACCCGATGGTCCGGGACCTCGCCGGAGAGACCGACCGGATCCGCGCCGCCGGCCCGCTGGCCCGCATCGACCTGCTCGGCGTGCCCGCCTGGGCCGTCACCCGGCACGCCGACGCCCGGCGGCTGCTGGTCGACCCCCGGCTGGTGAAGGACCTGGGCGCCTGGGACCTGTGGACCAGCGGCGCGGTCACCCACGCCTGGCCGCTCATCGGGATGGTCGACGCGGGCCGCTCCATGTTCACCGTCGACGGCGACGAGCACCGCCGGCTGCGCGTCAAGACCTCCCAGGCGCTGACCCCGCGCCGCCTGGAGGCGATCCGCCCCGACATCGAGAAGTTCACCGCCGAACTCCTCGACGCCCTGGAGGAGGCCGGCCGGGACGGCGCCGTCGTCGACCTCAAGTCCGTCTTCGCGCAGCCGCTGCCCATGCGGGTCGTCGGCATGCTGATGGGCGTCGACCCCGAGGCGAACACGATGCTCACCCGCCAGTACAAGAAGTTCTTCTCGATGCTCACCCCGCAGGACGAGCGCCTCGCCCTCCTCGCCGAACTCGACGTCTTCTACACGGACCTGGTCCGCGCCAAGACCGCCCTGCCCACCGACGACCTGACCTCCGGGCTCATCCTCGCCGACGACGGCGGCGAGCCGCTGACCGAGGAGGAGGTCGTCGGCAACCTCAAGGCGATGGTCGCCGCCGGCCACGAGACCACCATCGGCCTCGTCCTCAACGCCGTCCGCGCCCTGCTCGCCCACCCCGAGCAGCTGCGGACGGTGCTGGCCGGCGAGGTCCCCTGGGAGACGGTGATCGAGGAGACCCTGCGCTTCGACACCCCCACCACCCACCTGCTGATGCGGTTCGCCACCGAGGACATCGAGGTCGGCGACGCCGTCATCCCGAAGGGCGAGGGCGTGGTCGTCTCCTACCGGGCGATCGGCCGCGACTTCGAGCAGCACGGCCCCGACGCCGACGTCTTCGACATCACCCGCCCCGGGCCCATCCGGCACATGACCTTCGGCCACGGCCCGCACATCTGCCCCGGCGCCGCCCTGTCCCGCGTCGAGGCGGGCATCGCCCTGCCCGCGCTCTTCGCCCGCTTCCCCCGGCTGCGCCTCGCCGTCCCGGACGAGGAGCTGCGCAACCTCCCGGTGATGACCCAGAACGACCTGGAGTCCTTCCCGGTCCTGCTCGACGCCTGACCCGTCGGACGCCGCGCCGGGACCGGGCTCAGCGCCCGGCCGGCACCCAGCGCAGGCGGCCGTCCTGGCCCAGGGCGGCCACCCCGCCCGGGCCCGCCGCCGGAGCGCCC
>NZ_BNBS01000151.1 GCF_014656075.1 Streptomyces hydrogenans | reverse complement strand
GGTGCCGTGGCACCGCTGGGTGTCGGGCCGTCAGGCAGAGTGGCTCCGGCGTTCAGCGGGTTGTGCGTCGGGGTTGGTCGCGGGCGTCCGGCAGCGTGTGGCCCACGTTCGCGAGGACGCCTTTCAGCAGCCGGCCGTCATGGAGGACGGCCACACACCCGCAGCCTGAGAGGCAGTACTCGACGTCGCCTTCGGAGGTGCGGTGCCGGGACAGGAGGGTCCACTCCGTGCCGTCCTCGACCGACGACCAACAGACGGGGCAGCTATCGATGCCGGTGTGTTCCATGCCCCACACACTGAAGCAATGGTCTAAGTTCACTCAACCATTACATGGCAGGGGTGCTCGCGTCCCTGCACGGACTTGGCGCCGTGCGAGAGCCAGCTGAGCCGGTCCGACACATCGCTCAGCGGTCGCCGACGCCTGGCCGCGTCGCCGTTCGCCGTTCCGATGTACAGCCATCCCGGACATGCCTCTTCGTCCTTCAGCATGAGCAACCGCCACACCTGGGGGCCCCACGCCGGGCCCGGTGCGCCAGGTGCTGCCGTAGCCGCGGGCGTGCAGGAGCAGCATGAGTGACCGGGGCATGGCGGAGGTGGCCGCGAGCTGCCCCCATTCGGGCACCTTGTGCCTGTGGACGGGGGCGAAGACGAAGGGAGGCGAGGAGGGGGCACGCTGTGTCTTGGCCGCAACTTGGGAGCGCCGGTCCAAGGGGCTTCCTCGGTGAGGCAGGCCCCGAGTTTCTCGCGGGCCTCGCCGCCTATATGAGGATGCAGCACCGCGGGTGCAGCAAGCCGTGGTCGGGGCGGGCGCCGCGACCTTCAGGAGGTAGGCGAAGACCTCGCGCCAGGGAACGCGGGCGGGGCGGCAAGTTCGTGTTTGCTGCGGCGTGTCAGAAGTGCGGCGGTGACATCCATGAAACTCGGTCCCTCTCGGTTCGATGGCACCTGCTCCTCGTGCACTCACCGGGGAAACGTCACGGTGCGGGCGTTCCGGCTCCCGGCTTGGTGGCGGCTTCCTCCGGCAGGCGGTCGGCTCGGTTGTCCGCGGTCTTGACCGACCACGCGCCGGCGACGATGACCAGCGCGATGGCGACGCTCTGACGGACGGTGATGTGTTCGTCGAGCAGGACGAACCCGATGCCGGCACCGACGGCGGGGCTCATGGCCAGCAGGATGCCGAACGCGCGCACGTCGATGCGCCGCAGCGCCGTCATGTCCAGGCTGTACGGGATCAGCGAGGACAGGAGGGCGACCAGGAGACCGGTGAGCAGGAGGTGGGGGTGCCTTGCGATGGCGGCGCCGTGCGTCACGGCCGTCACCGGGGTCAGCAGGCAGGCTCCCACGGCCAGTCCGCTCCAGTCGTCGAAGAGCGAGCCGACTCTTCGGTTGAGCACGACGTGCAACGCGCGGCAGGTGGCGGCCAGAACACCGAACACCAGCCCGGCCACGGGGAGTTCCGATCCCGGTGACGCCAGGAGCAGGACTCCCGCCAAGGCCATCAGGACGCCGACCACATCCCGCCAGTGCCGCGACATCGCGACAGCGAGAGTCACGGGGCCCAGGAGCTCGATGGTCGAGGCGACACCGATCGGCAGGTGTTCGATGGCTTGGAAGTAGGCGACGTTCATGGCGGCGAACACCGCGCCGAGCGCGATGGTGGGCCACCACTGGCGGCCCACCATGGCACTCAGGCGGGGGCGGACGAGCACACACACGATGATCGCGGAGAACAGCAGGCGCATGCCGGCGAGCGCTGTGGCCCCCACTTCGTCGTAAGCGCCCTTGGCGACCACGGATCCGAGTTGCAGGCTGGTGATCTGCGCCAGCACCAGCGCCGGCGGGACCAGACGGCCACGATGGGTACGATCCGTGTTCAAGGCAGCTCCGTGCTCGTCCTACGTCGCCCGCCCGGTCAGGCGGACGCGGCCTGGCGGGTCATCTCCGAGGCGTCGCCGCGCCAGTACTCGGCGGTGAGGGTCACGAAGCCGGTGAAGCCCTCGGTCACCACGGCCAGGTCGCCCTCGTCGCGGCAGACCGCGGCCGCCGACGTCACGGCCTGGGCCTTGTGGTCCTTCTCGGCTTCTCCGATGCGCACGTAGAAGTACTCGCACGCCTCGTGGAAGTCGTCGTCCGTCTCGTAGACGTCCTTGTACTCGCGCACGTCCTCGTGGAGCCGCGTGAGCATCGAGTACGCGAGGTGCTCCTGGGCCGGCAGCGCCCCCTGGACGACGCGCTGGTCGGCGGACTCGAAGAGCGCGCGCTGCCCCGAGCTGAACGCCTGCGTTGTGGACAGCGCCAGCGTGCCGCCGAGACCGGGAATCCCTCGATGCCGGTCAGCAGATCGCCGAGGAAGCCCTCGGGCAGGACCAGGTGGCCTTCGGCGCGTCCCCGTTGCCGTACTCGGAGTACAGGTTCTTCACACACTCGACGCGGGCTTTCAGGTCATTGGTGTTGAGCACCAGGGCCACCATGCCGCTCGTGTTGACGGTGCGCGCCAGGTACTGCTCGGCGAAGACTCGGACTTCCGGGTGGGTCAGCGGCCTGCCCATCCACCGCGAGCAGAAATCGTTGTTCAGGGCTTCACTCGAGGGAACCGGGGTAGCCATTTTCTCCAGCGACGGCTCGATGGACGTACGGGTATTTCCCTGTGCGAGAACGGACATGTGCCGCGTTGACACCTCCTCGGCCGGTCGTCTTCTGAACGTGCCGAGCGGACGGACATACGCTGTCTCAATATGCTCGTCGGCACGCAGACGAGCATGCTTCAATTCCGTTATGCAGTTCAACCCTTACGGCGGCGAAGCCGCCCGGCTCGCGGCAGACTTAGTCAACTGCACCACCGCATTGGACCCGTCGGGACTGGAGCCCGTTCTGGCCGCGCACGGTGTCGTGCACCGGTCTCTGACGCCGGCGCAGGCGGCCGAGGTGTGGGAGTGGAGCCGGAGGCTCGCCGACTGTTTCGGCGACCAGCCTCTGGACGAACGGTGCGAGAAGATCAACGTCCTTCTGGCGGACGCCGCCAGCACCCCGCGCATCTCCCTGCACGATGGCACCCCTCACATGCACTACAGCGCTCTCGGCTCCGACCCGGCCTCCCACATCAAGGCGGTCACCGCCACCGGTCTGTCCTATGTCGTCTGCTCGGCGTCGCCGTCACGGTTGGGCCGCTGCGCCCGCGGTCGATGCCGGCTGGCGTTCGTGGACACCTCCCGCAACGGACGCCGCACCTACTGCTCCGTGAGATGCGCCAATAACGAGGCGGTGGCCCGTCACCGCGCCAGTGGCGCGACAGACGGAAGAAAGAGAGCAGGGCTCGTGGCGAGATTTCGCGTGCACGTCGATGAGACATGAGGGAAGTGGGGACTTCGCTCGTATCTTTACAAAAGGCCATGGAATGCGAAAGACCATGGAATCCCTGAGGCAAGGCATGAGGAAGTCGTCCGGGATGGATGGACACGAAATTCGGGAATCCTGGAACGGATGACCGGAAGTTCTCACAGAACTGCATGCCGAGTACAGCTGACGCCGTTCAGGGTCAGGGGCAGGGGAGACGCCCGACCTGCCACGGTCTCCCGCTCCGGCCCCAGGGCACACGAGATCGCGGGGGCCTCCGGGCTCTTCCTCGACACCAGTCGCGGGACCAAACGCCGTTGGCGTTCCAAGAACACACGCGGCAACAAGGTCAAGAAGGCGCGACTCGCGAAAGCTGGCCCTGTGGCCGCCCTCAGGTCCTGTCGCCCCGTCCCGTGTCGTCCGGGCGCGCCGGCACGGTCCGTCGGCCGCCCGGCGGAAGGACGAAGCCTCTTCGCGGGAGGTGCTCGGCCCCGCTGCTGAGCCGGCTTCTGGTTCGCCCACAAGTCCCGCACTACGTCAACACCATTGACGCAGCGAGGCGTGGCCTGACTAGGATCCGCCGATCCAGCCCGCAGCCCCACGGAGTGCCATGACCGCCCCCGAGCCGCAGCCCGTCGTCCGATCGGACTTCGCTCCCGCTCTCGACTTCGCCTTCGAGGTCCGCGCCTTCCTCGCCCCGTCCGTGCACATCGGGCACGGCGCCGGCGAAACCACCGCGTACGTCCCCGTCACCGGCGGCACCGTCGAGGGCCCGCGCCTGCGGGGCACCGTCCTGCCCGGGGGCGGCGACTGGTGCGACAGACGCGGCGACGTCTACCAGCTCGACGCCCGATACCTCCTTCAAGCCGACGACGGCGCGGTCATCGACATCACCAACCGCGGCTACTACCACGAAGACGATCCCACCAGCCCCGCCCAGTACGACGGCGCACTGCAGGTGTCCGAGGCAGGCGTCTACTACCGCACCGCCCCCGTCTTCCGCACCGACGCCCCCGCCCATCTGTGGCTCGCCCGCACCGTCTTCGTCGGGCTCGCCCGCGGCGACGACTCCGAAGTCGCCATTCGCTTCTACTCCCTGACCTGACGCCGTCCCCGCGGGCCCCGAGGAGCGGGCGGACGCGTGGCGGGGGAACCGTTCCTCCTGGGCCTCGCGGGAGGTCGGCGCCGTCCTTCGTCAGTCTTGTTCGCCTGGGGTGACGGCGACGAGTTCGACCTCGAAGCCGTCGGCGTTCTCCAGATAGGCGGCATGGTGCTGCGCGCCGCCGGCATGCGGGTGACGGTCCGGGAACATGAGGCTCCAACCGTGGTGCGGCGCCTCGGCCACCAGTGCGTCCACGGCCTCGGGATCCGCGACGTGGAACGCCAGGTGGTTCAGGCCGGGCCGGCACCTGTCGTGCTCGCCGGCGGTGAGCGCCGGGGACTGCTCGACCACCAGGTAGGTCGCTCCGAGCCGCCAGCTGCGGCCGTCGCTCCAGTGCTGGAAGGGCGTGTGGCCCAGGGCCTCCAGCAGCCAGCCGAAGGAGGCGGCGGCCCGCTCCAGGTCGGGCACCCAGAGCTCGATGTGGTGCAGCGTCCCCGCGACCGGCCGGGTCATGCGGCCACCTCCGGGACCGGGACGATCAGCGGGCCGCGTTCACGACGGGCACCCGGCGGAACCAGGGGGTCCCGGCGGCGTGCGTTCACCGCCCGACAGCGCGTCGAGTCGATCGGGTTCGTGGTGGGCGGACGAAGCGAGTCCCCGGTCGGGAGACAGTAAAGCGCCGTCAACTCGTCCCCGTCGTCAATGGTCTTCGCGAGAGCCTTGGAGTACATCGCACCATATTGCCTGGCCAACGCCCCGGAGGGGCCGGGGCGAGGGCTGTGGAGGGCGGCGAGGCAGGCGGAGTCGTGCGCGGCGGCGTACCGCTCCCCGTCCCCCTCGCCGTCCTTCGCGTGATCCGTCAGGCGGCCTCGGTCAGGGTGGCGCGGTCGGCCCGGGGCGCGTGCCGGGCGGGGGCGGACAGGGTGGTCACGGTTCCTCGGCCGTCGTGGCGCGGCCACAGGAGGAGGGCGTTGACGGCGCCGACCCCGGCGCGGGCCGCGAGGACGGACCAGGTGACGGTGAGGTTCCCCTCGCCGCCGAGCCGGCCGGCGAGGGGGTAGGTGATCAGCCAGGCCAGGTGCGACAGGGAGAACTGGGCCGCGAAGGTCCCGGGGATCGCGTTCCGGGGGACGGAGGCGCGCAGGACCTTGCCGGTCGGTGTGATGATCAGTGCCATGCCGATGCCGATCACGGTCCAGACGATCGCCGTACCGGTCCACGTGGTCAGGCCGGTCGCGACGAGCGCCGCCGCCGCGGTGGTCGCGACGACCAGGACTCCGGCACCGGTCGTCATGACGGTGCGGGCAGCGACCCGGTCGAGTACGCGGGGCAGTACGAGGGCCGCGAGGAGGGTGCCGCCTCCGGAGGCGGCGAGCATCCAGGCGACGTCCGACTGCGAGCCGCCGAGGCCGTCGCGGACGTGGTTGACGGTGTTGACGACGACGATCGATCCTGCCGCCGCGACCACGAGGTTGAGCGCCATGATGCCGCGCAGCCGGGGTGTCCCTAGGAAGGCCCTGATCCCCGATGTCGCTCTGTCCCACGCCCTGGTGTGGCTGCTGGGGCGGGCGTCGGGGATGCGTGTCGACAGGACGAGCACGGCGGAGACGAGGAATCCGGCGGAGGTGCCCAGGAACAGCCGGTCGAAGCTCATGAACGTCAGGGCGACGGCCGCCAGGACGGGGCTGAGCAGGCTCTCCATGGTGGAGGCGACCTGGGAGGCGGACAGGGCGCGCGTGTAGGCGGACTCGTCGGTGACGAGGTCGGGGATGACGGCCTGGAACGTCGGGGTGAACGTCGCGGACGCGGCCTGGAGCAGGCCGATCAGGACGTAGACGTGCCAGACCTCGCTGATCAGCGGCAGCGCCAGGACCACCGCGCCGCGGACCACGTCGAGCACCACAAGGAGCGTTCTCCTGGGGAGCCGGTCGACGTACGCGGCTGCCAGCGGAGCGATGACGACGTACAGGACCATCTTGATGGTCAGGGCGGTGCTGAGGACGATGCCGGCCCGGGGACCGGCGAGGTCGTACGCGAGCAGCCCGAGGGCCACGGTGGTCAGACCGGTGCCGAACAGGGCGATCACCTGGGCGCCGAACAGGTGGCGGTAGTCGCGGAGGGCGAACAGACGCATGGCGGGTTCCTTCCGTGTCCCTGCGGCGGGGCACGGCCCCGGGGCGGCGGCCGTGCCCCGCGCAGGCAGGCGGGGGTGTCTCTCCGCACCGGTGTGTCGCTTGGTGCGGTGCCGGCGCACGGGTGGGGTGCGCCGGTGACGATGCGGGACGTGGCGGCACCGACGACGTCGGCGGTCACGCGGGTACACCGTCGACATCCGCGCGGAACCAGGACGGTGGTCGGGGTCAGGCCGGGCATGACGCTCCTTCCGGTCCGGTGGGTGCCGGGCGCCCTTGGGGCGGGGCCGCAGGCAGTGGCAGGTGATCAGTGGTGGTGTGCGATCGGTGATGCATCGCGGTCAGTGGTGAAGGCAGTCAGTGGTGCAGGCAGTCAGTGGTGTGCGTGGTGGCCGTGGTGGTGGCTCCCGTGCCCGGATGCGGCATGGGGACCGCCGTCCGAGCCGGGTGCGGCCGTGGAGGTGCGGACCGTGAACTCGACCGTCCGGACGACGCCGTCGTGCTGGAAGTCCAGGTACAGGCGGTAGGTGCCCGCCGTGGGCGCGACCGCCATGAAGGCGATCTCGGGACCCGGCGCGGTCGCGCCGTCGCCGGGTGCGCCCTCCGGGTGTACGTGCAGGTAGCCCAGGTCGCCGACCCGCAGGGCCACCAGGTGACCGTACGCGGCCAGGTAGGGCTGCAGGTCGGTGACGGGCCGGCCGTCCCGGCTGACGGTGAGGGTCAGTTCGCTCGCCTCGCCGGGCAGGAGTTCCCCGTCGAGGGCGACCGTGTACGCGCCGACCTGCGCGATCCCGGCGACCTCGGGGAGCGGCCTCGGGTCGTACACCCCGGCGACCGCGGCGTCGATCCCCAGCGTCAGGGTCCCGTCGTGGGCGGCCGGGTGGATGTCCGCGAAGAACCGCCAGTCCCCCGGTTCGAGGTCCAGCTCGACGCTCCAGGTGCCCTTCTCGTCCCTCACGGGGTGCACGTGCTGAAACCCGGAGGTGTCACGCCGGACGGCGATGAAGTGCAGTTCCTTCTCGTGCTCCGGCCTGAACTCCGTCACCGCCCGGCCGTCGGGGCCGGTCACCCGGAAGGTGACCGGCTGCGCACCGGCGGTGAGGATCGTCGAGTCGAGCTCGAGGGTGTAACCGCTCTCGGAGACCGACAGCCCACCGGGCCGGGCTCCGCCGTGGGCACCGTGCGCGCCGTGATCGGTCCGCTCGTGACCCGGGTGGTTCGTCATGGCTCCTCCAACGGTGTGATGCGTCTCCTGGGCGTCATCCGCTCAGGACGACGATCACAACCGTATACCCCCCGGGGGTATTCCGTCCATGCGAGGTCGCGATCTGACGGGGAGCCCGCCGAGACCCCCGGCCGCGGCGATCACCCGAGCCCCCGGGGCGCGTCAGGAACTCCGACGGAGGCCGTCGCCACGCCCCGGCCCGGCCGGTCCCGATGCGGTCAGCGGCTCGCGTACGGCAGCAGGGCCATCTCGCGGGCGTTCTTTATGGCCGTGGCGAGGGCACGCTGCTGCTGGGTGGTCACGTGGGTGACGCGACGGCTGCGGATCTTGCCGCGGTCGGAGAGGAACCTGCGCAGCAGGTCGGTGTCCTTGTAGTCGATGTGGGTGATTCCGGCCGCGCCGAGCGGGTTGGGGCGGGCTTTTGCGGGCTTGCGGGGGTCGTGGCGTCGAGCCATGTCGACATCTCCTTGCAGGAACGTTTTGTCACGGTCGAGGCGGGCCGTGAACAGGTGGTACGGATGAGGGTCAGGCGGCGTCGAGGAGGGAGTCGAAAGCGGCGGACAGGCGCTTCCACGTCTCACGTCCCGACGCGTACTCCGCGTCCGTCAGGAGGCAGGAGTCCAGGAGCCGTTCGAGGCCGGCACGGTCGAGGCCGGGCGAAGTGAAGACGAGGTGCTGGCAGCGGTCGCCGTGGTCGGGGTGCCAGTCGAGCGCGGCCGCCGCCCGGCGCACGGGCGGGACGGACTCCCAGGCCGCGTCCGGCAGCGACGCCAGCCAGGGGCCGGCGCTCTCCACGCAGAGCGCCCCGCCGGCCGCGTCCCAGGCGAGCAGGGTGTCGGGACGGTCGGCGAGCCAGAACCGGCCGCGGCTGCGGGCGGCGGCGCAGCACAGGTCCTCGAGCGCCCGGTAGAGACGTTCGGGGTGGAACGGCCGGTGCCGACGCCAGACGAGGGTGGCGACCCCGGCCTCGTCGGCCTCCTGGGGCAGCAGCGCGCAGGCGGGGTGCTGGGCGGCCGCGGCGGCCTCGGCGTCGAAGCCGGCGAGGGCGATCCGGGCGAGTTCGCCGGAGTCAGCCGGTACGTGCCGCGCGGTGGGGTGCAGCTGCGCGAGGAGCGCACGGTCCTCGTCGTCGGCCTCGCCACCGTCGACGACGGCGAGGACTGGCGCGTACTCCAACTGCCGGGCCCAGGTGTCGCCGACGGTCCGCTGATCGGTGACGGCCGCCGCGAGTCCGCCGTCCCTGAGGTCGTCGCCGTTGGCGAGGTAGGGCAGGACGAGGGCGGGATCGACGGCGGTGATCACGTTCGTCAGGGCGAGGCGGTCTCCGCCGTGTCCGGCGATCACCTCGGCCATGGCCTTCGGTTCGACCGAGTCCCACAGTTCGACCACGGCGAGTCGGGTCAGACCGCCGTCCGCCATCCGCTCCAGTTCGGGGACGAGGTCTTCCCGCAGGGCGCAGCAGGCACAGTCGTTGACCAGCGGCGTCTCGCCGCGGGAGACGGTGCCGGTGGCGTCGCTGATCACCCGGAGGACGCTGCCGTCGGGCGCCCCGGCCAAGTCGTGGTGGAGCGCCACGCTTCCGGGCACGGCCTTCAGGAGGCGGTCGACGACTTCCGTGCGAGCGGCGGCGTGCAGGCCGGCGACGATGACGACGGGGAGCCTGTGCCGGCGGTCCATCAGCGGGCTCCGTAGCGGCGCTGGAACTTCTCGACCCGGCCGGCCGTGTCGAGCACGCGCGCCGTGCCCGTGTAGAAGGGGTGGCTCGCGGAGGAGATCTCCACGTCGACGACCGGGTAGGTGTTGCCGTCCTCCCACGCGACGGTCTTGTCGCTGGTCATCGTGGACCGGGTGAGGAACGCGGTGCCGGAGGCGGAGTCACGGAAGACGACGGGCTCGTAGGCGGGGTGGATTCCGGGCTTCATGGCAGGGCCTTTCGAAGGCGTGGGTGGGGGTGGGGGCGGGGAGCGTCAGAGCTCTTCGCCGAAGTCGACGTGCCGGCCGACGGCGGGGTCGTACGTGCGGGGCACCATCCGGTCCGGGTCGTTGCGCCGGTTCTCGCGGGTGACGTCAGTGAACCCGGCGCCCGCTGTCGGACGGAGCTTGACGGCCGGGCGGATCTCGTTGCGTGCCATGGCGCTACTATATGGCAATGATTTCCATTTCCAACACGCTCTCCGAGCGAGAAGGGCGGCTGCACCCATGTCGGCCCACTGCCAACTGACCGGCGCCAAGCCCGGCTTCGGCAACAACATCTCCCACTCGCACCGGCGCACCTCGCGCCGTTTCGACCCGAACATCCAGCGCAAGCGCTACTGGCTCCCCAGCGAGGGGCGGCACGTCCGGCTGACCCTGAGCGCCAGGGCGATCAAGACGGTGGACGCGATCGGCATCGAGGCCGCCGTGGCGCGGATCCGCGCACGGGGAGGGAAGGTCTGATGGCAAAGAAGAGCAAGATCGCGCGGAACGAGAGGCGCAAGGAGGTCGTCGAGAGGTACGCCGCCCGGCGGGCCGCGCTCAAGGCGATCATCCGCCGCCCGTCCTCGACCGCGGCCGAACGCGAGGCGGCCCGCTCGGAACTGCGCCGGCAACCGCGCGACGCCAGCGCCACCCGCGTGCGCAACCGCGACAGCGTGGACGGGCGGCCACGGGGCTACCTTCGCGCGTTCGGCCTCTCGCGGGTGCGCACGCGAGAGCAGGCGCACGCCGGATTCCTGCCGGGAGTGACCAAGTCGTCCTGGTAGGCGTCGGGATACGGCACCGACGAGCGACGTCCGCCCTATTGAAAATGGATCCCATGAGCGTATAACGTCGCTCCCGTCCGCGTGCGGCACCACTCGGGCCCGCGAGGGGGGCCGAGGAGGCGCCGCACGCGGACGCTCGGACGCACCCGATCGAGTCGGGCGACGCCGTCGACCCCTCCCGCCCCCACCCCCGTTCCCCTACGCGCGGCACCCCGACGTGAGATCTCGACGGAAACCTCACGCGCCGACCGGCCGCCCTCTCCGGCCGCCCAAGACCCGAGACCCGAGACTCAAATTGATAATGGCATCCATTTTCATATAGCGTCTGCGTGTCAGCCCCGGACCGAGGAGTCACCCCATGGCAGTCCCCAAGCGGAAGATGTCCCGCAGCAACACCCGTCACCGCCGCGCCCAGTGGAAGGCGAGCACGCCCCAGCTGGTGCCGGTCACCGTCGACGGTGTCGTGTACCAGGTCCCGCAGCGCCTGGTGAAGGCGTACGAGCGCGGCCTCGCCCACCCGGAGGGCTGAGCGCTCGTGACGACCGACGACCGGCTGCCCGTGACCGTACTCTCGGGATTCCTGGGGGCCGGGAAGACCACGCTCCTCAACCATGCACTCGGCAACCGCGAAGGGCTGCGGGTCGCGGTCATCGTCAACGACATGAGCGAGGTCAACATCGACGCCTCCCTGGTGCGCGGCGGCGAGGCGGCCCTGTCCCGCACCGAGGAACGCCTGGTCGAGATGACCAACGGATGCATCTGCTGCACCCTGCGCGACGACCTCCTGGACGAGGTCGACCGGCTCGCCCGCGACGGCCGCTTCGACCACCTCCTGATCGAGTCCAGCGGCATCTCCGAACCCCTGCCCGTGGCCGCCACCTTCTCCTTCCCGCGCGACGTCGGCGCCACCCTCGGCGACCTCTCCCGCCTGGACACGATGGTGACCGTGGTGGACGCGGCGAACTTCCCGGCCGAGCTCGACGGCGGCGACGAACTCGCGGCGCGCGGCCTCGCACCGTACGAGGACGACGAGCGCACGGTCAGCGATCTCCTCGTGGACCAGGTCGAGTTCGCCGACGTCATCGTCCTCAACAAGCTCGACCTCGTCGATCCCGACGAGGCCCGGCGGCTCCGCGCCACGCTGTCACGGCTCAACCCGGAGGCGCGGATCGTCCCCGCCGTACACGGACAGGTTCCCCTGGAACAGGTCCTGGGCACCGGCCTGTTCGACGTGGAGAAGGCGCAGCAGGCTCCCGGGTGGGTGAAGGAACTCAACGGCGAGCACGTACCGGAGACCGAGGAGTACGGCATCTCCTCGCTCGTGTTCCGCGCCGACCCGCCCTTCCACCCGCACCGGCTCTGGAGCTTCGTCACGCAGGACCTGGACAGTGGGGCCTTCGGACGCGTCCTGCGCTCCAAGGGGTTCTTCCGGCTCTCCAGCCGGCCCCGCGTGACCGGGCTGTGGTCCCAGGCGGGGGCCGTCGCCCGCTTCGAGCCCTCCGGCGCTCGCGGCCCGGAGAGCGCGCAGGGCCAGGAACTGGTCTTCATCGGCACCGACCTGGACGCCGACGCCCTCCGTGCGGCCCTGCGCTCCTGCCTGATGACCCCGGACGAGGCCGTGCCCGCCGACGACGACTTCCCCGCCTGGGAGACGTACGGCATCTACGACGCCTGCGAGCACGACCGGGCGGCCTGAACCCCGCCGCGCACGCTCCGGGCCGGACGGTGGTCGCGGCCACGGCATCGTCCGGCCCGGCCGCTTCACGCCGGGCCCCGTCGCCGCCGTCGGCCGGGCCGGTGACCGGTGGCCCGTGAGGACCCGGACCGGAAGGCGGCCGGGGCTCACACGGCGTCGCCGCGCACGGCGGGTTCGACGGCCGGGCCCGGAACGGTCGGCGGGGTGACCCAGCTCCGCAGGAGCCTCACCGCTTCGGCCGTCCGGGAACCCGGCTCCACGTTGTAGACGCACAGGGTCTGCTCGGCGTCGCCGGGCACCTGGAAGGACTCGTACGCGAAGTCCATCTCGCCGACCAGCGGGTGCGCGTAGCGCTTGGCCCCGTGCGTGCGGCGCAGCACCTTGTGATCGTTCCACCAGCCCGGGAACTCGGGTGAGAGCAAGGTGAGTTCGCCGACCAGCTCGGCAAGCCGACGGTCGTCGGGGTGGCGGCCGGCCTCAAGACGCAGGATCGCCACGGTCTCGGCGGCGATCCGCTCCCAGTCCCCCACGCGCTCGCGCGCCTGGGGATCCAGCAGGTAGTAGCGGGCCAGGTTCCGCCGCTGTGCCGGGAGTGCCTCGAAGTCCGTCAGGACCGCGCGGGCCAGCCGGTTCGAGGCGAGCACGTCGGTGCGGCGGCCGAGGATGAAGGCGGGCACGTGGTCGAGCGTCTCCAGCATCAGGAACAGCCCCGGCCGCACCCGCTGCGGCCGGATCGGGGCGCGCCGCACGGAGCCGGGGCGGGTCAGCAGCAGATCGCCGAGGTGCTCGGCCTCGGAGGTGTCCAGGCGCAGGGCCCGCGACAGCGCATCGACGACCTGCGGCGAGGGGTTGCCCGACCGTCCCTGCTCGAGTCGCGTGTAGTACTCGGTGCTCACCCCGGCCAGTCGCGCGACCTCGTCCCGGCGCAGCCCCGGCACCCGCCGGGCGCGGCCGTCCGGGGCGAGCCCGGCCCGCTCGGGGCTGATCGCGGCACGACGGGTGCGGAGGAAGTCGGAGATCTCCTTGCTGCGGTCCATGCCCCCAGTGTGTCCTGCGCGCCGGCGGCCCCGCCCGCTCGAAGGTGGCCCTGCCGGTACCAGCCTCACGGGGGTCGGCTGCGGGCCCCACGACGGCGGCGCCGACCGCTTCGATGGGAGTCACGCCGAGATCCCCTCGGCATCCGCACCCAGACGTTCACGGAGGCACCTCGTGTCCACGCTCACCCCCACCACCCCGCTCCAGGGGGGCGTCGCCGTCGTCACCGGAGCCGCCAGCGGCATCGGCGAGGCCGCCGCCGAGAAGCTCGCCTCGCTCGGCGCCCACGTCGTGGTCCTGGCGCGCCGCGCCGACCGCCTGCGGGACCTGG
This sequence comes from Streptomyces hydrogenans, assembly GCF_014656075.1. Taxonomy (GTDB): domain Bacteria; phylum Actinomycetota; class Actinomycetes; order Streptomycetales; family Streptomycetaceae; genus Streptomyces; species Streptomyces hydrogenans. Next base: position 3,458 of record NZ_BNBS01000151.1, on the reverse strand, counting down.
TCGAGCGGATCGCCGAGAACGGCGGCACCGCCCTCGCGCTCACCGTCGCCGACTCCGACCCGGCCGCGGTCCAGGCCGCGGCGGACGGCGTCGAGGCCGAACTCGGCGGCGTCGACCTGCTCTTCAACAACGCCGGCGTCATGCTGCCCGCCCCGATCGAGGAACGGGCCGCCGGCCAGTGGCAGCGGCAGATCGACCTGAACGTCACCGGACTGATGAACGTCATCGGCGCCTTCACCCCGCAACTGGTCCGGGCCGGGCAGGAGCGCGGCGTCGCCGACCTGATCAACACGTCCTCCATCGCGGCGCGGAACATCTTCCCCAACTTCGCCGTGTACTCCGGCACCAAGGCGTACGTCACCCACCTCTCCCGCCACCTGCGCACGGAGCTGGGCCCCAAGGGAGTACGCGTCTCCGCGATCGAGCCCGGCATCGTCGGCACCGAACTGCAGAGCCACGTCACCGACCGGGGCGCGATCGACTGGCTGGAGGACTCCAAGGAGTCGATGGACTGGCTGACCCCGCAGGACGTCGCCGAGACCATCGGCTTCCTCGCCACCCTGCCGCCGCGGGTCAACCTCCAGCAGGTGACGATCATGCCGACCGCGCAGACAGCCTGACCCGACCGCACCGACCCGGACCGCCCGACCGCCCCCGGAACGGCCGCGCGGCGCCGTGCGCGTACGTCCTCGCGGGCGGCGGGTCACCGGGGAAGGGGCTCACAGCCCCTTTCAGGGGCCTGGTCCAGGCAGTTGCCGACGGCCACGAGGAAGCACACCCGGCCGCCCGGCAGACGCAACTCCTTGAGGACGCAGCCGAAGACGGACGGGAACCCGGGATGGTCGCAGACGGCCGCGGTGAACAGCCAGCCGAGAAGCTCCTCGGCCCTGGCCGCGGCCAGGAGCACCGCGTCGGTGTCCGCCTCCCGGAAGAGCCGGTGCCAGGAATCGGCGTAGGGGCCGGTGGGGGCGGGCCATGCCGCCGAGCCCGGCACCGGCGCCTCGGCCGGGAAGCGCGGCCCGATCCAGTAGGCGAGTTCGTCGCGCACCGCGTCGATGTCGAGGTCGGGCCATTCCACGTCGTGGCGCGCCATGCACAGGCGCATCGACTCGGCGACCGCGGTCACCGCGTGATCGAAGTTCCAGTCGTCGTCGGCACCCGAGACCACCACACCGCTCGCCGGGATCCGACAGTCCGTGAACGGATGCCTGCCCTCATGTGCCATGGCGTATCGCTCGGCATGCGCGCGAGGTCCCCCTCCCACCGGCTTCCCCTTCCCGCTCCTCACTTCCCTGCGTTGCTCGCCCCACCTTGCCACGAGCCGTTCCTGCCGTAGAACCCGAGGTCAGGCACCATGCCCGTCGGGGAGCCGACCCCGCGCGCCGGAAAGCCGACGCGAGGGTCCCGCGGAACGCGCGGCACTCAAGAAGAAGGGTCAGCGGCCCTCAATGACGTCCGACAGCCCGGCGGGCCGGTGCACGCCCGCGCGGTCGAACGCGTCCGTCACTGCGGGGAGGCAGGCGTCGTCGACGTGGTAGTCGGTGGAGCGGGTGTCCAGCCGCGCCACCCTCCAGTCGCCCGGGCGGGCGCCGGGGACGAGGGTGAGATGGCCCGCCGCGCGGACCGGGCCGCCGCCGGCGCAGACGGCGTGGCCGGCTCCTTGTCCCGCCAGCCAGAGGTGGCCGAAGGGATCGACGACGTACGGGACCGGTGTCCGTGCCGGATGGCTGGTCGCCCAGCGGGCGAGGTCGGCCGGGTCGGCGATCAGGGTACGGGCGCCCGGCCACAGGGGTTCGACCTCGGGACGCTCCCGCGCGTCGCGGCGAGTGTGGTTCGGGTAGCGGATCCGTTCACGCCACTGCGGCCACACTGGCATGCCCGAGGGCCGCGTGGCGTCGCCGAGGGCTTCCTCCAGCCAGGCCGCGAGGCTGGGTGCCTTCACGGTCCACGCGGCGTCGGGGTCTGCCGAGGCGATGTCGGAGTCGAAGAGCAGGACGGGGGCGGCGGGGTCGAGGCAGTCCACGCAGACGTTCGTGAAGCAACCGCCGCTCATGATCGTCACTACTCCCTCGGGCCACTCGGGCTGGGAGAAGGCGAACCGGACACTGGTGGTGGTCTCCGCCTCCGGGTCGCGGTCGCCCAGGTAGCCGTCCACGAGGGTCTCCAGCGGGAAGAGCCGGCCATACGCCGGACAGGTGTCCCCTGTCGGATTCCACCCGCCGTCCGCCACCCGGCCGTAGAGGGCGGCGAGGAGTGGCGGGAGGGGAAAGCCGAGTGTCTGCTCGGCCCTTCTGATCCGGCTCTCCTCGACCGCCGGCCGGGCTTCCTCGAAAACCGCCGCGACGGCCGCCAGGCGGGCAAGAAGATCATCGGAATGGGACATTCCGCGATCCTCTCACCGCCTTGGGTCCTGCTCCGGACCGGGTCCCGTGCCACCACGGGACCTGCCCCGGGCGCGTCCGGGCCGCTCCTGACCCACCGCTGCCCGCGCGCCGGGGAGGGGGGCCGCAACCGATGACGCAGCTCTCGTCCAGGGCCTCCGCCACCTCGCCGCGGCCTTGGAACCGTCGACGGAGGGGCCCGAAGTCGTGGCCGTCGTGGACGCCGCTCCGGCAGCACGGCGGCCGGCGCCACCGCGGCTTCTAGGATCGGCGGCATGGCGACACGACTCGTGCAGATCAACATGAAGGCGCGGGACGACTCCGCGCTCGGGCGGTTCTGGGCGGAGGCGCTCGGTTGGGGCGTCGACAGCGAGGGGCCCGGGGTGACCAACCTCGAACCCGTGGGCTTCGTCTACCCCGATCCCGGGGCCGTCTGCATCGACATCGTCGCGGGTCCGGAACCCAAGACGGTCAAGAACCGCGTGCATCTCGACCTGGCCACCACCTCCCCCGCCCACCAGGCCGAGTTGGTCGCGCGTTTGAAGGGGCTCGGCGCGACGCCGGTCGACGTGGGGCAGGGCGACGTCCCCTGGACGGTGCTGGCCGACCCGGAGGGCAACGAGTTCTGCGTGCTGGAGCCCCGGGCGGTCTACCGGAACACCGGTCCGATCGCGGCGGTCGTGGTCGACTGCGCGGACCCGCGCGAGATGGCCCGGTTCTGGGGCGAGGCGATGGACTGGTCGGTGCACGAGGTGACGGACGACCACGCGACCCTGCGCTCCGCCGAGGGCGTCGGTCCCTACCTGGAATTCCTCCGCACTCCCGACACCAAGAGCGTGTGGAACCGCGTCCATCTCGACGTCCGCCCCTACCCCGGTGACGACCTGGCGGCGGAGGAGGCCCGGCTGCGTGCCCTGGGTGCCACCGACCCCGGGATCGACCGGTCCGCGATCCGGTGGATCGTGCTGGCCGACCCGGAGGGCAACGCGTTCTGCCTCCTGTCGCCGCTCTGAGCGCCGGGTCCGGCGGGTTCCCGGATCGGGCCCTCGGGGCGGCGAACCGCCCCGAGGGCCCGAT
>NZ_BNBS01000150.1 GCF_014656075.1 Streptomyces hydrogenans | reverse complement strand
GGAGCCGTACCGCCGCACGCGGGCGGCGGCGTGCGCCCGCACGGCGGTACGGCTCCGGGGGCCCCGCACGCCACCGGGGCGGTGCCGCTGCTGCCGCCGGTGCCGGTGGTGGAGCACCGGCCGGGCACCGGGGCCGCGACCCTCGCCGTGCTGCTCATCGGGCCCGCCGGCGCGGGCAAGACGACGGTCGCCCGGCACTGGGCGCGCCGCCGGCCCGTCCCCACCGCCCACATCAGCCTCGACGACGTGCGGGAATGGGTGTGCTCCGGCTTCGCCGACCCGCAGTCGGGGTGGAACGAGCACTCCGAGGCGCAGTACCGGCTGGCCCGCCGCACCTGCGGCTTCGCCGCCCGCAACTTCCTGGCCAACGGCATCTCCTGCATCCTCGACGACGCGGTCTTCCCCGACCGCCCCGTCGTCGGCCTCGGCGGCTGGAAGCGGCACGTCGGCCCCGGTCTGCTGCCGGTGGTGCTCCTGCCCGGCCTGGAGGTCGTCCTGGAGCGCAACGCCCAGCGGGCCGGGAACCGCCGGCTCTCCGACGAGGAGGTCGCCGCCATCCACGGCCGGATGGCCGGCTGGTACGGCTCCGGGCTGCCGATCATCGACAACTCCGCGCTCGACGTGGAGTCCACCGCCCGGCTCATCGACGAGGCGCTGGCCCGCGCGATAGCCGCGCCCCCCGGGGGCTGACCGGTCCGGCCCTCCCCGGTCGGACGCCGCCGACAGGCCGGGGCGGGGCCCGGCTCGTAGGCTCGAAGGCATGTCACAGGTGTATGCGGACCGCCGGGTCAGGCTGCGCGACCGGGTCGCGGCAGCGGGCAGCGCGGCGGCCCTGGTGTCCCGTCCCGCCAACGTCCGCTATCTCGCCGGCGGCGCCCCGCCGGGCGCGGTGCTGCTCGTCGGCCCCGAGCCCGGAGCGGACCTGCTGATCCGCCCGCTCGCGGCCGAGGGCGAGCCCCTCGACGGGCGGCTCGACGAACTGCTCCGGCAGCAGCAGCTCCCGCTCGGCGGCGGCGACCCGGCCGTCGCCGCTGCCGAACTCGCCCGCCGCTCCGGCGCCGACGGGCTCGCCGTGGAGGAGCACGACCTCACGGTGGCCCGGCACCGCGACCTGGGCGCCGCCGCGCCCGGACTCCGTCTCGCCGACCTCGCCTGCGCCGTCGAGCAGCTCCGGGTGGTCAAGGACGAGGACGAGATCGCCTGTCTGCGGATCGCCGCGGAGATCGCCGACCAGGCCCTCGGCGAGCTGCTCGAGTCCATCCTCGTCGGCCGCACCGAGCGCCACCTCGCCCTCGAACTGGAGCGGCGGCTGGTCGACCACGGCGCCGACGGGGCCGCCTTCCCCACCTCGGTCGCCACCGGGCCGCACTCCGGCCGGCGCGGTCACCGGCCCACCGACCGCCGGGTCGAGGAGGGCGACTTCCTGTCGGTCTGCCTCGGCGCGGACTACCACGGCTACCGCTGTGAGATCGGCCGGACCTTCGTCATCGGCACCGCGCCCGCCGACTGGCAGATCGAGCTGTACGAGCTCGTCTTCGCCGCCCAGAAGGCCGGCCGGGAGTCCCTGGTGCCCGGCGCCGGGTACCGTGACGTGGACCGCGCGGCCCGCCAGATCCTCGACGCGGCGGGGCACGCGGAGACCGCGGTTCCGCTCACCGGACACGGGGTGGGGCTCGAAATCGACGAGGACCCGCAGTTGTCCCCCTCGGCCATGGGTAAACTGGACGCTTGCGTGCCGGTCACCGTCGAACCGGGGGTCCACCTCCCGGGCCGGGGCGGGGTCCGGATCGATGACACGCTCGTCGTGCGCCAGGAGGCGGACGGCGGACCCGAGCTACTCACCATCACGACCAAGGAGCTGCTCGCGCTGTGAGGCGCGTACGCCTTCTCGGTCCCACGTCAGTCCAGGAGATTCCGCAACCGTGGCTTCCACGAACGACCTCAAGAACGGCATGGTGCTCAAGCTCGAAGGCGGCCAGCTCTGGTCCGTCGTCGAGTTCCAGCACGTCAAGCCCGGCAAGGGCCCGGCCTTCGTGCGCACCAAGCTCAAGAACGTGCTGTCCGGCAAGGTCGTCGACAAGACCTTCAACGCCGGCGTGAAGGTGGAGACCGCGAACGTCGACAAGCGCGACATGCAGTTCTCCTACATGGACGGCGACTACTTCGTCTTCATGGACCTGGACACCTACGACCAGCTCCACATCGACCGCAAGGTCGTCGGCGACGCCGCCAACTTCCTCATCGAGGGCTTCACCGCGCTCGTCGCGCAGAACGAGGGCTCCGTGCTCTACGTCGAGCTGCCGGCCGCCGTCGAGCTCGTGATCGCCGAGACCGAGCCGGGCGTCCAGGGCGACCGCTCCACCGGTGGCACCAAGCCCGCCAAGCTGGAGACCGGCCACGAGATCCAGGTCCCGCTCTTCATCACCACCGGTGAGAAGGTCAAGGTCGACACCCGCAACAGCGACTACCTCGGCCGGGTGAACAGCTAACCGTGGCCGCCCGGAGCAAGGCCCGCAGGCGGGCCTTCCAGATCCTGTTCGAGGCCGACCAGCGCGGCACTTCCGTGCAGGAGGTCCTCGCGGACCAGATCCGGCTCCACCGTGCCGACGCGCAGCAGCCGCCGGTCGGTGACTTCACGATGCAGCTGGTCGAGGGGTACGCGCAGTACGTGGCCCGGATCGACGAGCTCATCGCCACCTACGCGGTGGACTGGGACCTCGACCGGATGCCGGCCGCCGACCGCAGCATCGTGCGCCTCGGCGCGTACGAGCTGATCTGGGAGGACGGCACCCCGGACGCGGTGGCGATCGACGAGGCGGTGCAGCTCGCCAAGGAGTTCTCCACGGACGACTCCCCGTCCTTCGTCAACGGCCTCCTGGGGCGCTTCAAGGACCTGAAGCCCCGGCTGCGCCGGGACGTGGACGCCTAGTCCCGCACGGCCCTGCGAAGGGGCCCGCCGCACCTCTCGGTGCGGCGGGCCCCTTCGCGTTGCTCCGTACGGGTGAGGGGGCGCGGCCGGCGGGGCGGGACGGACACGAAAAAGCGCCGGGCCCGTGGCGTCGGATGACGTCCACGGGCCCGGCGGCACGTTTCTGCACTTGGTGGTGGCGGGGAGGTCAGTTCTCCTCGTGGGCCACCGCGCGACGCGCGTCCGCGTCGAGCACGCCCCAGCTGATGAGCTGCTCGGTCAGGACCGAGGGGGACTGGTCGTAGATGACGGCCAGGGTGCGCAGGTCGTCCTGGCGGATCGACAGCACCTTGCCGTTGTAGTCGCCGCGCTGCGACTGGATCGTCGCCGCGTAGCGCTGGAGGGGGCCGGCCTTCTCCTGCGGGACGTGGGCGAGGCGCTCCAGGTCCAGGACCAGCTTCGGCGGGGGCTCGGCGGCGCCGCCGGGGGTCGTACCGGGCAGCAGCTCCTGCACCGGCACGCCGTAGAAGTCCGCCAGCTCGGCCAGACGCTGCACGGTCACGGCGCGGTCGCCGCGCTCGTACGAACCGACCACCACGGCCTTCCAGCGGCCCTGGGACTTCTCCTCCACCCCGTGGAGGGACAGGCCCTGCTGGGTGCGGATGGCGCGGAGTTTGGCCCCGAGCTGCTTTGCGTATTCGCTGGACATAACGCTCCCGGACGCTGTGACGACATGCGGCTGCGCCGCGCGGCTGGTAACTCACTGTGAGGTTACGCAGCGTTACTCTTTCCCGTCAAGCCGAAAGGGGCTCGCCACCCCCTCCCGGGGGACGGTCCGCCGCAGGTGGGAGCGGGGGAGGGGTGCCCCCGGGAAAGCCCGTGGGCGCACCCCTGCTAAAGTGGACGCCGTACATCCGACGTCCTTTAAGGTCCGTCCCGTGAGGCGGAGAAGGAGGTCCTTTTCCTATGGACACGCACGCACACGTCGATGAGGCGCGGCCCGTTCTCGAGGCCCCCGACATCGCCCGGGTCCTGACCCGGATCGCCCACGAGATCGTCGAACGCGCCAAGGGCGCCGACGACGTGGTCCTGCTCGGCATTCCCACCCGTGGCGTCTACCTCGCCCGCCGGCTGGCCGAGAAGCTCGAATCGATCACCGGCGCCAAGGTCCCGGTCGGTTCCCTCGACATCACCATGTACCGCGACGACCTCCGGATGAAGCCGGCGCGCGCCATCGGCCGCACCGAGATCCCCGGCGAGGGCGTCGACGGCCGCCTCGTCGTCCTCGTCGACGACGTCCTCTTCTCGGGCCGCACCATCCGCGCCGCCCTCGACGCCCTCGGCGACATCGGCCGCCCCCGCGCGGTCCAGCTCGCCGTCCTCGTCGACCGCGGCCACCGCGAGCTCCCGATCCGCGCCGACTACGTCGGCAAGAACCTCCCCACGTCGCTGCGGGAGACCGTCAAGGTCCAGCTCGCCGAGGAGGACGGTCGCGACACCGTGCTGCTCGGCGGCAAGTCCGCCTAGCCGGACCGGCCACCCCGCGGGGCCACGGCACCTCCGTGTGCCCCCGCATGCCCTCACGCCTCCCCACCCCGGAGAGAAACCCCGATGATGCGTCACCTCATCTCGGCCGCCGACCTCACCCGCGACGACGCCGTCCTGATCCTCGACACCGCCGAGGAGATGGCCCGGGTGGCCGACCGGCCCATCAAGAAGCTGCCGACCCTCCGCGGCCGGACCATCTGCAACCTCTTCTTCGAGGACTCCACCCGGACCCGGATCTCCTTCGAGGCCGCGGAGAAGCGCCTCTCCGCCGACGTCATCAACTTCGCGGCCAAGGGCTCCAGCGTCTCCAAGGGCGAGTCGCTGAAGGACACCGCGCAGACCCTGGAGGCGATGGGCGTCGACGCCGTCGTCATCCGGCACGGCGCCTCCGGCGCGCCCTTCCGCCTGGCCACCTCCGGCTGGATCGACGCCCCCGTCATCAACGCGGGCGACGGCACCCACCAGCACCCCACCCAGGCCCTCCTGGACGCCTTCACCATGCGCCGCCGGCTCGTCGGCCGCGACGCCGGTCTGGGCCGGGACCTGGACGGCAAGCGGATCACGCTCGTCGGCGACGTCCTGCACAGCCGGGTCGCCCGCTCCAACGTCGACCTGCTGCACACCCTCGGCGCCGAGGTCACCCTGGTGGCCCCGCCCACCCTGGTCCCGGTCGGCGTCGAGACCTGGCCCTGCGAGGTCTCGTACGACCTCGACAGCGTGCTGCCGAAGTCCGACGCGGTCATGATGCTGCGTGTGCAGCGCGAGCGGATGAACGCCGCCTTCTTCCCGACCGAGCGCGAGTACTCGCGCCGCTACGGGCTGGACGGCGAGCGGATGGCGAAGATGCCCGAGCACGCCATCGTCATGCACCCCGGCCCCATGGTCCGCGGCATGGAGATCACCGCCGAGGTCGCCGACTCCGACCGCTGCACGGTCGTCGAGCAGGTCACCAACGGCGTCTCCGTCCGGATGGCCGTCCTCTACCTGCTGCTCGGCGGCTCCGAGCCCGCCGTCGCCCCCGCCACCACCCGTACCGAGGAGAGCAAGTAAAGATGAGCAAGATCCTTATCCGTGGTGCGAAGGTGCTGGGCGGCGAGCCGCAGGACGTCCTCATCGACGGCGAGACCGTCGCGGAGGTCGGCACCGGCCTGTCCGCCGAGGGCGCGACCGTGATCGAGGCCGACGGCCAGATCCTGCTCCCCGGCCTCGTCGACCTCCACACCCACCTGCGCGAGCCGGGCCGCGAGGACTCCGAGACCGTCCTCACCGGCACCCGCGCCGCCGCCTCCGGCGGCTACACCGCCGTCTTCGCCATGGCCAACACCCACCCCGTCGCCGACACCGCCGGCGTCGTCGAGCAGGTCTACCGGCTCGGCAAGGAGGCCGGCTACTGCGACGTGCAGCCCATCGGCGCCGTCACCGTCGGCCTGGAGGGCAAGAAGCTCGCCGAGCTGGGCGCCATGCACGACTCCGCCGCCGGCGTCACCGTCTTCTCCGACGACGGCAAGTGCGTCGACGACGCTGTGATCATGCGCCGCGCCCTGGAGTACGTGAAGGCCTTCGGCGGCGTCGTCGCCCAGCACGCCCAGGAGCCCCGCCTCACCGAGGGCGCCCAGATGAACGAGGGCATCGTCTCGGCCGAGCTCGGCCTCGGCGGCTGGCCGGCCGTCGCGGAGGAGTCGATCATCGCCCGCGACGTCCTGCTCGCCGAGCACGTCGGCTCCCGCGTCCACATCTGCCACCTCTCCACCGCCGGCTCCGTCGAGATCGTCCGCTGGGCCAAGTCCCGCGGCATCGACGTCACCGCCGAGGTCACCCCGCACCACCTCCTCCTCACGGACGAGCTGGTCCGCAGCTACAACCCGGTCTACAAGGTCAACCCGCCGCTGCGCACCGAGCGCGACGTGCTGGCGCTGCGCGAGGCCCTGGCCGACGGCACGATCGACATCGTCGCCACCGACCACGCCCCGCACCCGCACGAGGACAAGGACTGCGAGTGGGCCGCCGCCGCCATGGGCATGGTCGGCCTGGAGACCGCGCTCTCCGTCGTCCAGCAGACGATGGTGGAGACCGGCCTGCTCGACTGGGCCGGCGTCGCCGACCGGATGTCCTCCGCCCCGGCGCGGATCGGCCGCGCCACCGGCCATGGACGACCCGTCTCGGCTGGTGAGCCCGCGAACCTGGTCCTGGTCGATCCGGCTTACCGTGGGACCGTGGACCCCGCGGACTTCGCCTCCCGCAGCCGCAACACCCCCTACGAGGGCCGTGAGCTGCCGGGTCGCGTCACCCACACCTTCCTGCGGGGCCGGGCAACGGTCATGGACGGGAAGTTGGCGTGACACACACCATCGCAAGCGCGGCCCTCGCCGCGGAGCAGAAATCGGCCGAGGTGACCGACTGGGCCGGCCGCATCGGCTGGGTCGTCGGACTCCTGCTCTTCGTCGCCCTCGTCTACTGGCTGATGCGCCAGGGCTGGAAGTGGCGGGGCAGTCTCCAGTCGGACCTGCCCGCGCTCCCCGAGGTGCCGGAGGCGCCCGGTGAGGCCAAGCTGACGATGGACGGCCGCTACCACGGCTCCACCACGGCCGGGCAGTGGCTCGACCGGATCGTCGCCCACGGCCTCGGCACCCGCAGCCGCGCCGAGCTCACGCTCACCGACGCCGGGATCTCGGTCGTCCGCCCCGGGGCGAACGACTTCCTGATCCCCGCCGCCGCCCTGCGCGAGGCCCGCCTCGACAAGGGCATCGCCGGAAAGGTCCTCGCCGAGGGCGGGCTCCTGATCGTCACCTGGGAGCACGGCGGCACCCTCCTCGACTCCGGCTTCCGCTCCGACCGGGCGGCCGAGCACACGACCTGGGTCGAGACCCTCAATTCCATGATCAACACGACGGAAGGCATCGCACGATGACGACCTCCACAAGGGGAGCCCAGGCTCCCGCCGTACTCGTCCTGGAGGACGGCCGCACCTTCAGCGGCCGCGCCTACGGGGCCGTGGGGGAGACCTTCGGCGAGGCCGTGTTCTCCACCGGCATGACCGGCTACCAGGAGACCCTCACCGACCCGTCGTACGACCGCCAGATCGTCGTCGCCACCGCCCCCCAGATCGGCAACACCGGCTGGAACGACGAGGACGACGAGTCCAGCCGCATCTGGGTCTCCGGCTACGTGGTCCGCGACCCCGCCCGCATCCCGTCGAACTGGCGCGCCACGCGCAGCCTCGACGCCGAGCTGGTCGCCCAGGGCGTCGTCGGCATCTCCGGCATCGACACCCGCGCCCTCACCCGCCACCTGCGCGAGCGCGGCTCCATGCGCGCCGGCGTCTTCTCCGGCGAGGCCCTGGCCCCCGAGGCCGAGCTGCTCGCCCGCGTGCAGGCCCAGCCGCACATGAAGGGCGCCAGCCTCTACGAGGAGGTCGCCACCAAGGAGCCGTACGTCGTCCCCGCGATCGGCGAGAAGAAGTTCACCGTCGCCGCGATCGACCTCGGCATCAAGGGCATGACCCCGCACCGGATGGCCGAGCGCGGCATCGAGGTCCACGTGCTGCCCGCCACCGCGAGCGTCGAGGACGTCTACGCGGTCGCCCCGGACGGCGTCTTCTTCTCCAACGGCCCGGGCGACCCGGCCACCGCCGAGGGCCCGGTCGCCCTCATGACCGCCGTCCTGGAGCGGAAGACCCCGCTCTTCGGCATCTGCTTCGGCAACCAGATCCTCGGCCGCGCGCTCGGCTTCGGCACCTACAAGCTGAAGTACGGCCACCGGGGCATCAACCAGCCCGTCCAGGACCGCACCACCGGCAAGGTCGAGGTCACCGCGCACAACCACGGCTTCGCCGTCGACGCGCCCCTCGACAAGGTCTCCGAGACCCCCTTCGGCCGCGCCGAGGTCTCCCACGTCTGCCTGAACGACAACGTGGTGGAGGGCCTCCAGCTGCTCGACCAGCCCGGCTTCTCCGTCCAGTACCACCCCGAGGCGGCCGCGGGCCCGCACGACGCCGCGTACCTCTTCGACCGCTTCGTGACCCTCATGGAGGCCGAGCGTGCCTAAGCGCACCGATATCCAGTCCGTCCTGGTCATCGGCTCCGGCCCGATCGTCATCGGCCAGGCCGCCGAGTTCGACTACTCCGGCACCCAGGCGTGCCGCGTCCTCAAGGCCGAGGGCCTGCGGGTCATCCTGGTCAACTCCAACCCGGCCACGATCATGACCGACCCGGAGATCGCCGACGCCACCTACGTCGAGCCGATCACCCCCGAGTTCGTCGAGAAGATCATCGCCAAGGAGCGCCCCGACGCCCTCCTGCCCACCCTCGGCGGCCAGACCGCGCTCAACACCGCGATCTCCATGCACGAGCAGGGCGTCCTGGAGAAGTACGGCGTCGAGCTCATCGGCGCCAACGTCGAGGCCATCCACAAGGGCGAGGACCGCGACCTCTTCAAGGGCGTCGTCGAGGCCGTCAAGGCCAAGATCGGCTACGGCGAGTCCGCCCGCTCGGTCATCTGCCACACCATGGACGACGTCATCGAGGGCGTCGAGACGCTCGGCGGCTACCCCGTCGTCGTCCGCCCCTCCTTCACCATGGGCGGCGCCGGCTCCGGCTTCGCCCACGACGAGGAGGAGCTGCGCCGCATCGCCGGCCAGGGCCTCACGCTCTCCCCGACCACCGAGGTGCTCCTGGAGGAGTCCATCCTCGGCTGGAAGGAGTACGAGCTGGAGCTCATGCGCGACAAGCACGACAACGTCGTGGTCGTCTGCTCCATCGAGAACTTCGACCCGATGGGCGTCCACACCGGCGACTCCATCACCGTCGCCCCGGCGATGACGCTCACCGACCGCGAGTACCAGCGGCTGCGCGACATCGGCATCGCGATCATCCGCGAGGTCGGCGTCGACACCGGCGGCTGCAACATCCAGTTCGCGGTCGACCCGGTCGACGGCCGGATCATCGTCATCGAGATGAACCCGCGCGTCTCCCGCTCCTCGGCGCTCGCCTCCAAGGCGACCGGCTTCCCGATCGCCAAGATCGCCGCCCGGCTCGCCGTCGGCTACACGCTGGACGAGATCCCGAACGACATCACGGAGAAGACCCCGGCGTCCTTCGAGCCCACGCTCGACTACGTCGTGGTCAAGGCCCCCCGCTTCGCCTTCGAGAAGTTCCCCTCGGCCGACTCCACGCTGACCACGACCATGAAGTCGGTCGGCGAGGCCATGGCCATCGGCCGGAACTTCCCCGAAGCCCTCCAGAAGGCCCTGCGCTCCCTGGAGAAGAAGGGCTCGCAGTTCGCCTTCACCGGCGAGCCCGGCGACAAGGCCGAGCTGCTCCGCGAGGCGGTCCGCCCGACCGACGGCCGCATCAACACCGTCATGCAGGCGATCCGCGCCGGTGCCACCCCGGAGGAGGTCTTCGACGCCACGCGGATCGACCCGTGGTTCGTCGACCAGCTCTTCCTGATCAAGGAGCTCGCCGACGAGCTGGCCGGCGCCGAGAAGCTGGAGCCCGGGCTCCTCGCCGAGGCCAAGCGCCACGGCTTCTCCGACGCCCAGATCGCCGAGATCCGCGGCCTGCGCGAGGACGTCGTCCGCGAGGTCCGGCACGCCCTCGGCGTCCGCCCGGTCTACAAGACGGTCGACACCTGCGCCGCCGAGTTCGCCGCGAAGACGCCGTACTTCTACTCCTCCTACGACGAGGAGTCCGAGGTCGCGCCGCGCGAGAAGCCCGCCGTGATCATCCTCGGCTCCGGCCCGAACCGCATCGGCCAGGGCATCGAGTTCGACTACTCCTGCGTCCACGCCTCCTTCGCCCTGAGCGACGCCGGCTACGAGACCGTGATGGTCAACTGCAACCCCGAGACCGTCTCCACCGACTACGACACCTCCGACCGGCTCTACTTCGAGCCGCTCACCCTGGAGGACGTCCTGGAGATCGTCCACGCCGAGTCCCTCGCGGGCCCGATCGCCGGCGTGGTCGTCCAGCTCGGCGGCCAGACCCCGCTCGGCCTCTCCCAGGCCCTCAAGGACAACGGCGTGCCGGTCGTCGGCACCTCCCCGGAGGCCATCCACGCCGCCGAGGACCGCGGCGCCTTCGGCCGCGTCCTGGAGGAGGCCGGCCTGCCGGCCCCCAAGCACGGCACCGCCACCACCTTCGCCGGCGCCAAGAAGATCGCCGACGAGATCGGCTACCCGGTCCTGGTCCGCCCCTCGTACGTGCTCGGCGGCCGCGGCATGGAGATCGTCTACGACGAGGCCCGCCTGGAGGCGTACATCGCCGAGTCCACCGAGATCAGCCCCACCCGGCCGGTCCTGGTCGACCGCTTCCTCGACGACGCCATCGAGATCGACGTCGACGCCCTCTACGACGGCGAGGAGCTCTACCTCGGCGGCGTCATGGAGCACATCGAGGAGGCCGGCATCCACTCCGGCGACTCGGCCTGCGCCCTGCCGCCGATCACGCTGGGCGGCTTCGACATCAAGCGCCTGCGCGCCTCCACGGAGGCCATCGCCAAGGGCGTCGGCGTCCGCGGCCTGATCAACATCCAGTTCGCCATGGCCGGCGACATCCTCTACGTCCTGGAGGCCAACCCGCGCGCCTCCCGGACCGTGCCCTTCACCTCGAAGGCCACCGCCGTGCCGCTCGCGAAGGCCGCCGCCCGCATCTCGCTGGGCGCCACCGTCGCCGAGCTGCGCGCCGAGGGCCTGCTGCCGAAGACCGGCGACGGCGGCACCCTGCCGCTCGACGCGCCGATCTCCGTCAAGGAGGCCGTGATGCCGTGGTCGCGCTTCCGCGACGTGCACGGCCGCGGCGTGGACACCGTCCTCGGCCCGGAGATGCGCTCCACCGGCGAGGTCATGGGCATCGACGCGGTCTTCGGCACGGCCTACGCCAAGTCGCAGGCCGGCGCCTACGGCCCGCTGCCCACCAAGGGCCGCGCCTTCATCTCGGTCGCCAACCGCGACAAGCGCTCGATGATCTTCCCGGCACGCGAGCTGGTCGCCCACGGCTTCGAGCTGCTCGCCACCTCCGGCACCGCCGAGGTCCTCAAGCGCAACGGCATCAACGCCACCGTCGTGCGCAAGCTCAGCGAGGGCGAGGGGCCGAACGGCGAGAAGACGATCGTCCAGCTGATCCACGACGGCCAGGTCGACCTGATCGTCAACACCCCGTACGGCACCGGCGGCCGCCTCGACGGCTACGAGATCCGTACGGCGGCGGTGTCCCGCGGCGTCCCGTGCCTCACCACGGTGCAGGCGCTCGCCGCGGCGGTCCAGGGCATCGACGCCCTCAACCACGGCGACGTCGGGGTCCGTTCCCTCCAGGAACACGCAGAACACCTGACCGCGGCCCGCGACTAGCAGCCATCGAGGGGGACACCGGAAACGGTGTCCCCCTCTTCATGAGGACACCACCATGTACAAGCTCTTCTTCCAGCTCGTCTTCAAGCGCATGGACCCCGAGAAGGCCCACTACCTCGCCTTCCGCTGGATCCGGCTCGCGGCCCGCACCCCCGTCCTGCGCACCCTCGTCGCCGCCGTCCTCGCGCCCCGCCACAAGGAGCTGCGCACCGAGGCCCTGGGCCTGCGGATGCACGGCCCCTTCGGCCTCGCCGCCGGCTTCGACAAGAACGCCATCGCCATCGACGGCATGGCCATGCTCGGCTTCGACCACGTCGAGATCGGCACGGTCACCGGCGAGGCCCAGCCCGGCAACCCCAAGAAGCGGCTCTTCCGCCTCGTCCCGGACCGGGCGCTGATCAACCGCATGGGCTTCAACAACGAGGGCTCCGCCGCCGTCGCCGCCCGCCTCCACGCGCGCGTGCCCGTCTTCAGGACCGTCGTCGGCGTCAACATCGGCAAGACCAAGGTCGTCGAGGAGGCCGACGCCGCCGCCGACTACGTGAAGTCCACCGAGCGCCTCGCCGCCCACGCCGACTACCTCGTGGTGAACGTCTCCTCGCCGAACACCCCGGGCCTGCGCAACCTCCAGGCCACCGAGTCGCTCCGGCCGCTGCTCACCGCCGTCCGCGAGGCCGCCGACCGCACGGTCACCGACCGCCGGGTCCCGCTCCTCGTGAAGATCGCCCCGGACCTCGCCGACGAGGACGTGGACGCCGTCGCCGACCTCGCCGTCGAGCTGGGCCTGGACGGCATCATCGCCACCAACACCACCATCGCCCGCGAGGGCCTCGGCCTCGGCTCCGCGCCGGCCCTCGTCCAGGAGACCGGCGGCCTGTCCGGCGCCCCGCTCAAGGAGCGCTCCCTGGAGGTCCTGCGCCGCCTGTACGCGCGCGTGGGCGACCGGATCGTCCTGGTGGGCGTCGGCGGCATCGAGAACGCCGAGGACGCCTGGCAGCGCATCCTCGCCGGCGCCACCCTGATCCAGGGCTACAGCGCCTTCATCTACGAGGGGCCGTTCTACGCCCGGGCGATCCACCGGGGCCTCGCCGCGCGGCTGGCCGCCTCCCCGTACGCCACCCTCGCCGAGGCCGTCGGCGCCGACCACCGAAAGGCCACCACGCGATGACCCTCTCCTTCGGCACCCGCCTGCGCTCCGCCATGGACGAGCGCGGCCCGCTCTGCGTCGGCGTCGACCCGCACGCCTCCCTGCTCGCCTCCTGGGGCCTCGCGGACGACATCGCGGGACTGGAGTCCTTCACGTACACCGTGGTCGAGGCGCTGGCGGACACCGTCGCCGTCTTCAAGCCGCAGGCCGCCTTCTTCGAGCGCTTCGGCTCGCGCGGCATCGCCGTCCTGGAGCGCGCCACCGCCGACCTGCGCGCGGCCGGCGGCCTGGTCGTCATGGACGCCAAGCGCGGCGACATCGGCTCCACCATGGCCGCCTACGCGGAGACCTTCCTGCGCAAGGACTCCCCGCTCTTCTCCGACGCCCTCACGGTCTCCCCGTACCTCGGCTACGGCTCCCTGAAGCCCGCCGTCGACCTGGCCCGCGAGTCCGGGGCCGGGCTCTTCGTCCTCGCCCTGACCTCCAACCCGGAGGGCGCCGAGGTCCAGCGGGCCGTCCGCGAGGACGGCCGGACGATCGGCGCGACCATGCTCGCCCACCTCGCGGCGGAGAACGCGGGGGAGACGCCCATGGGCTCCTTCGGCGCGGTCGTCGGCGCCACCCTCGGCGACCTCTCCTCCTTCGACCTCGACATCAACGGCCCGCTGCTCGCCCCGGGCATCGGCGCCCAGGGCGCGACCCCGGCCGACCTCCCGGTCGTCTTCGGCGACGCGGTGCGCAACGTGGTCCCGAACGTGAGCCGGGGCGTCCTGCGCGCCGGACCGGACGCGTCCGCCCTGCGGGACGCGGCGACGCGCTACGCGGACGAGATCCGGGCGGCCGTCGCCGGCTGACCGGCGCGCGCCGCCGTCCGGTCATCCCCGCAGGTGGGAGCGGACGGCGGCGTCGGGCGGCCGTCGGCCGCCGCACTTGACGAAATCTTGGCAGAAATCAGGGTCGTTATGCCGGAAAAGTCCCGGTCGGCAGAGGCTGACCAGGACTTTTCCTCTGTTCTCGCTGACTGGAGCGGCCTTGGCCGCTAGTCTCCGGGGCAGAGCGGACGTCCGACGGTCACGTCGTCGGGCGTTGCTCCACTGGTGTGGGTCGAGCAGCTCCCTCACCGGTCCGTATCCGACAGATCGACATCCGAGGTGACGTAGGCGTGGCTCTTCCGCCCCTTACCCCTGAACAGCGCGCAGCCGCGCTCGAAAAGGCCGCCGCGGCTCGCCGGGAGCGGGCCGAGGTCAAGAATCGACTCAAGCACTCCGGCGCCTCCCTCCACGAGGTCATCAAGCAGGGCCAGGAGAACGACGTCATCGGCAAGATGAAGGTCTCCGCCCTGCTCGAGTCCCTGCCCGGCGTCGGCAAGGTCCGCGCCAAGCAGATCATGGAGCGGCTCGGCATCTCCGAGAGCCGCCGTGTCCGAGGTCTCGGCTCCAACCAGATCGCCTCCCTGGAGCGCGAGTTCGGCGGCGCGGGCGCCTGACCCGTCGCCCCGACCGGTGCCCGATCCGGGACATGCGTCCCGGGCACCCCGGCGATACTGGAATAATCGCTGCATGGCAGCAGAGGTACGTCCGCGGCTGACCGTGCTCTCCGGCCCCTCAGGGGTCGGCAAGAGCACGGTCGTCGCTCATATGCGCAAGGTCCACCCCGAGGTCTGGCTCTCGGTGTCGGCCACGACACGAAAGCCCCGCCCCGGCGAGAAGCACGGCGTCCAGTACTTCTTCGTCTCGGACGACGAGTTCGACAAGCTGATCGCCAACGGCGAGCTCCTCGAGTGGGCCGAGTTCGCGGGCAACCGCTACGGCACCCCCCGCAGCGCGGTCGTCGACCGCCTGGAGAAGGGCGAGCCCGTCCTCCTGGAGATCGAGCTCCAGGGCGCGCGCCAGGTGAAGGAGTCCATGGCCGACTCCCGGCTGGTCTTCCTGGCTCCGCCGAGCTGGGAGGAGCTGGTCCGCCGGCTCACCGGCCGCGGCACCGAGTCGCCGGAGGTCATCGAGCGCCGCCTGGAAGCGGCCAAGATCGAGCTCGCCGCCGAGTCGGAGTTCGACACCACGCTCGTCAACACCTCCGTCGAGGACGTCGCGCGTGAGCTGCTAACGTTGATGCACGTAGTCTGATCTTTTATCCATCTTCGGAAGGTAGAGCGTGTCCTCTTCCATCACCGCGCCCGAGGGCATCATCAACCCGCCGATCGACGAGCTGCTCGAGGCCACTGACTCGAAGTACAGCCTCGTGATCTACGCGGCCAAGCGCGCGCGTCAGATCAACGCGTACTACTCGCAGCTCGGTGAGGGCCTGCTGGAGTACGTCGGTCCCCTCGTCGACACCCACGTCCACGAGAAGCCGCTCTCGATCGCCCTGCGCGAGATCAACGCGGGTCTGCTGACCTCCGAGGCCGTCGAGGGCCCCGTTCAGTAAGCGTTGCGTTCGTCACTCCAGGCCCGGCGGTCCTCCGCCGGGCCTGTGGTGTCTCATGGAGTCGTCCGTCGTCCGAGAGCGCGCACCGCGTGGGGAGAGACAGCCGTGACCAAGCCGAAGGTCGTCCTGGGCGTGAGCGGCGGCATCGCCGCCTACAAGGCGTGCGAGCTGCTGCGCCGGCTCACCGAGTCGGGGCACGACGTCCGTGTCGTCCCCACCGACTCCGCCCTCCACTTCGTCGGCGCCGCCACCTGGTCCGCGCTCTCCGGGAACCCCGTCTCCACGGAGGTCTGGGAGACCGTCCACGAGGTGCCGCACGTCCGCATCGGTCAGGGCGCCGACCTCGTCGTCGTCGCCCCCGCCACCGCCGACATGCTCGCCAAGGCCGCCCACGGCCTCGCCGACGACCTCCTGACGAACACGCTGCTCACCGCGCGCTGTCCGGTCGTCTTCGCGCCGGCCATGCACACCGAGATGTGGGAGCACCCGGCCACCCAGGAGAACGTGGCCACGCTGCGCCGCCGGGGCGCCGTGGTCATCGAGCCCGCCGTCGGCCGCCTCACCGGCGTCGACACCGGCAAGGGACGGCTCCCCGACCCCGGCGAGATCTTCGAGGTCTGCCGCCGGATCCTGGCCCGCGGCGTCACCGCCCCCGACCTGGCCGGCCGGCACGTGGTGGTGAGCGCGGGCGGTACCCGCGAGCCGCTCGACCCGGTCCGCTACCTGGGCAACCGCTCCTCCGGCAAGCAGGGCTACGCGCTGGCCAAGGCGGCCGCCGCCCGGGGCGCCCGGGTCACCCTGGTCGAGGCCAACACCGGGCTGCCCGACCCGGCCGGCGTCGACGTCGTGCACGTCGGCACCGCCGTGCAGCTCCGCGAGGCCGTCCTCAAGGCCGCCGCCGACGCCGACGCGGTGGTCATGGCCGCGGCCGTCGCCGACTTCCGCCCGGCCGCGTACGCCACCGGCAAGATCAAGAAGACGGACGACGGGGGAGCGCCGACCGTCGAACTGGTCCGCAACCCCGACATCCTCGCCGAGATCGCCGCCGACCGGGCCCTGCCCGGCCAGGTCGTCGTCGGCTTCGCCGCCGAGACCGACGACGTGCTTGCCAACGGCCGCGCCAAGCTCGCCCGCAAGGGCTGCGACCTCCTGGTCGTCAACGAGGTCGGCGAGCGCAAGACCTTCGGCTCGGAGGAGAACGAGGCCGTGGTCCTCGCCGCCGACGGCACCGAGACCCCGGTGCCGTACGGCCCGAAGGAAGCCCTCGCCGAGACGGTGTGGGACCTCGTCCTGCCCCGCCTGCGGGAGCCCTCCGCCTGATCCCGGGGCACCGGGGGCCGCGCGGTACGTCCGCCGGCGCCCGGGGAGGGTGCGCGAAACGCCGGGGCGCGAGTGATCTGCGCCCCATCGGCGCCCCTTCCCACCCCTTGCCGGAGGCGGTCCGACCCCAGTGCGGGCATTCGTCAGGCGAGACACCTGGTCCAAGGTCCGACCTGGCCCGATAGACTGTCGGTGGAACGTCGCGGGGCGCAGCCCCCTGCCGGTCCGCGAAGAGATAGCCAGCAGCCGCTGCAACCCCAGGGAGCGTTGTGTCCCGTCGTCTGTTCACCTCGGAGTCCGTCACCGAGGGACACCCCGACAAGATCGCTGACCAGATCAGCGACACCATCCTCGACGCGCTGCTGCGCGAGGACCCCACCTCGCGCGTCGCCGTCGAGACGCTGATCACCACCGGCCTCGTGCACGTCGCCGGTGAGGTGACCACCAAGGCGTGGGCGGACATCCCGACCCTCGTCCGGAACAAGATCCTCGAGATCGGCTACGACTCCTCGAAGAAGGGCTTCGACGGCGCCTCCTGCGGCGTGTCGGTGTCCATCGGATCCCAGTCCCCGGACATCGCCCAGGGCGTGGACACCGCGTACGAGAAGCGGGTCGAGGGCGACGAGGACGAGCTCGACAAGCAGGGCGCCGGCGACCAGGGCCTGATGTTCGGCTACGCGTCGGACGAGACGCCCGAGCTGATGCCGCTGCCGATCCACCTCGCGCACCGGCTCTCCC
>NZ_BNBS01000149.1 GCF_014656075.1 Streptomyces hydrogenans | reverse complement strand
CTCGCGGCGGGCCGCCGCGGCGGCGAGCGCCGACGCGGCCTCTCGGTCCGCCGTCTCCACGGCGATCCGGATCAGCCGGACGATCACGGTCTCGCCGGTCATGCCGAGGGCCGCCTGGGCGAGCAGGCGGGCGGGGCCGCGCAGTCCGCCGAAGCGGTTCACCCGTCCGCTGTCGGCGCAGACGTCGGTGACCGGGTCGAACGGGTATCCGTCGGCCTCGGCCTCCGCGGTGGAGAGGTAGAAGAGCTGTACGGGGGTCCGGTGCAGCACCGTGATCTCCGGGGCCTCGGTGCGGCCCACGAGTTCCGGCGACCGCAGCAGGAGTCCGGCCACCGACCAGGCGCTGTGCGCGCCGCCGACGATCACGACGCGGCCGTCTCGCGCCACCGCGTCGACCAGCCGGGCCGGCATGTCCTTGCGGCGGTCGACGAGGCTCTCGCTGTGGCAGACCTTGTCCGCGTACGCGCCGAGCGACAGGCCGGACGTCAACTCCTGGGTCGCGTAGCCCGTCAGAGGCGTGCCGCCCATGGCCAGGTCGACCCGGTCGGCGAGGAACTCCAGGGACGAGCCGTCCTCGGCGAGCGCCGTGACGACCGCGCCGTCACCGCCCTCCCGCAGGGTGACCCGGTGGACCGAGGCGCGGGTGACGACCCGGCAGCGGGGGTGCCCGGCGAGGAGCGCGACCACGCGGTCGCCGACCCGGCGCAGGAAGGCCGCCACGACGGACAGCGGCGGGTACTCGTCCGCGTGGCGTCGCAGCTCGTGGGTCTCCTCCGCGTCCCGCAGCGGCAGGAAGGCGTCGCCGTCGAAGGCGTCGAGCGCGTCGAGGAACTCCAGGAAGGCCCCACCCAGAGAATTGGCCGGAATACGGTAATGCGCTATTCCGCCGGGCCCTACGAGATCCGGCTCGACGAGCAGGATCCCGGAATCGAGGAATTCTTGCAGCTGCCCCCGGCGTGCGGCGGCGATGACCGGTCCGATGACGGCCGGACCGCCACCGCAGAATGCCACACCAAAACGCTCCGCCGGAGCTTCGGTCGTTAATCTCATCGGCGCCGCGGAGGTGTGCTTCAGCGAAGAAATGATCTGCCGTCCCCGTGTATGGGTGCGCCGAAACGGCGACACCAAATGTTTGCCGATCAGCCAACCTATAGACACCTTCCAGCCTCCTCAAGATCGTTCCGCGATCTGAGACGCCGTCTCGAATGCGGCTGATTCCCCCTGCTTCACCCGCACTTGACCCCCTCTGTCAGGGCAAACGGAAGACACCTGCCCCCATACGGGCACGGCGAGAAAACGGGGCACAGCGGGAGGCCCGGGGTATTCCTCACCGGATGGACATGATGGATTCGAGCGGGGGCCGCACCCCCGTCCCACCTGCGAAGACGACAGGCCGCACCACCGTCGAACCGCCCGAGGGAACATAAATGGCGCGGACGGTATGTAGAATATTCGGCCATGACATACGGCAGCTCTTACGACCGTCTGGTGCTCTGGGACATCGACTTCACCCTGCTGAATCCAGGAGGATTCGGCAGGACCGCCATGTTGACGGCGTTCGAAGAACTCTTCGGTTTCCCCATGGAGGCGGACGTCCCCGGCCACGGGCGTACCGACCGGGCGATTCTCACCGACTTCCTGGAGCACGGCGGGATTCCCGTGGAGCGCGTCGGGGACCTCCGGCGCAGGGCCGCGGAGGTCGCCGAGGCACGGGCGGCGGAATTCACCTCGGGCGGCGGGCAGCCGCTCGACACCGCGGACCGCGCGCTCGCCGCGCTGGCGGCCCTTCCCGGCACGGTGCAGTCCGTCCTGACCGGCAATCTCCGGCGCATCGGCATGGTCAAGCTGTCGGCCGTCGGGCTGAGGGACCACCTCGACCTGGAGGTCGCCTCCTTCGGCGACGACCACCTCGTCCGGGCCGAACTCGTCGAGGTGTCCCGCGAGCGCGCGGCCGCGCGCCACGGCGGCGCGGACGCCGGCGCGGTGGTGCTCGTCGGCGACACCCCGCTCGACGTCGAGGCGGCCCTCGCCGCCGGCGCCCGCGCCGTCGGCGTCGCCACCGCCGCCTACTCCGAGGCCGACCTCGCGGCCGCGGGCGCCCACGCCGTCGTACCGGACCTGCGCGACGCCGCCGCCCTGGCGAAGGCCGTCGAGTCCGTGACGCCGCGCTCCTGACCGGCCTCGGCCGCCCCCGCGTGCCGGTTCCGGAGATTCGCCGAAGCGGCGGACCGGGGAGTCCCGGACCGCCGGCGCCTTCCAGCCCGCGACCGTGACGAGCACAAGTGGCCCTGTCGGCGACCCCGGCCACGCCGTCCGCCCCCGAATCGGCCGTCGAGCCCCTCCGTCGACTCCTGGCCACGCCCGGCCGGCACCGCGCGCTGCCGGTCCTGCCGGTCCTGCCGGGGCTCGCCCCCGAAGTGGTCACGGGCGTCCGGGACATCGCCGTGGCCCGCCTTCGGGCGTGCGGAGACTCCGGGGCACTCCGAGCGGCGGTGCGGCCCGGTCAGGGCGCGGGGGTCGGGCCTCCCGGACGGAAGCGCTCGACTCCGACGATGTGGCGCACCTTGACCGGTCGGACGATGACGGCGACGCGCCGCTCACCCGGCATGATCCACTCGTAGCGGTCGGCGCCCAGGTACTTGCGGGCCATGCGGTCCATGCGCTCGTGCGCCTCGGGGCCCTCGACGAAGCGGGACACGACGCCGCTGATCTGGACGCGGTCGAGGGGGTTCGCGGTGTCCGCGTGCGAGAGGTAGACGCGCGGATCGCGGCGCAGGTTCTCCTCCTTGACCCGCCCCACGGAGGTGTTGAACGACAGTTCGCCGTCCCCTTCCAGGTCCACCCACATCGGGCTGACCTGTGGCGCCCCGTCCGCGAACACCGTCCCGACGTACCAGATGTGGGCGGCGCGCAGGCGGGCACGGACGGCTTCGTCGAGAGTCGCGGTCATTTCTGGAGGCTAGCGGCCGTGACGCCGCCGCGCGGCGCTTCCGCCGGACACGCCCGGTCCCGCGCGTCCGCGGGAACGCCTCAGCGCGCCCGGCCGTCGCCATGCCGGGCGGTGCGGTGCGGGATGGGCGGTGCCCTGCCGGACGGTGCCACGCCGTGCCGTGCGTGCCGGGCCGGGCCGGGCGGGACATGCCTGCCGTGCCGTGCGGGACATACCGCCCGGCGCCCGGCCGTGTCCGGTCTCGTCGGGCAGGACCGCAGGTAAAGCGCGGGAAAACTCCTCCTGGCGGGCCTGCGGTTCCCGTACGCCGCGTTCGCGCCGTCTTATCGCGCCGTTGACGCCCGGCAGCCCCGCCGAGCCGGTGCCGAACGACGGATTCCGCAGCCATCAGGCCATTGACCTGCAGGTTCCGTAAGGGCTTCCATGCAGCCCGGGAGCCACGGACACCACACCCCTCACATCACCGGCCGCCTCGGAGGCGATACCGCTCCCCCTCGGAAACACCGCACGCATCGATCGGAACCGCCTGATGACCGACACCCTCAGCGCACCACACGCCCTGGCCCCTCAGACCGGCCCCGTGCCACAGAAACTCAAGCGTTCCATCGGTGTCGTCGGCGGCACCCTCCTGACGCTCTCGTGCGTCACGCCGGCCTCGACGCTCTTCGTGGTCGTCCCCGACCTGTTCGGCAGCGTCGGCACCTTCACGGCCCTCACGATCGCGATCGGCTCGCTGCTCTGCGTCGGCGTGGCCTTCGTCTACTCCGAGCTCGGCACCCTCATCCCCAGCGCGGGCGGCGAGTACGCGATGGTGTCCACTCTGGCCGGGCGCCTCGCGGGCTGGCTGGTCTTCGTCCTGTCGCTGCTGGTGGAGAAGACCGTGCCGCCGGTGATCGCCATGGGCACCGCGGACTACCTGGCGCCGCTCGTGCACGTCCCGGCGCCGCTCGCCGGTGCGGGCGTCATGCTCCTCGCGACCCTCGCCGGTCTGCTCGACCTGCGGGCCAACGCCTGGATCACCGGAGTCTTCCTGGTCCTTGAGGTCATCGCGACGGGCGTCGTCGCCGTCCTCGGCTCCACCCACGCGCAGCGCGGCGCCGGATCCCTCCTCCACGGCCAGGTCGCGGGCGAGAACGGCACGCACTCGCTGGTGACGGCCGCCCTCGTCGTCTCCGGTCTGGCGATCGCGCTCTTCATCACCCAGGGCTTCTCGACGGCCGTCTACCTCTCCGAGGAACTGGAGAACCCGCGCCGCAACGTCGCCCGCACCGTGCTGGCGACCCTCGCCATCTCGACCGCCGTCATCCTCGTGCCCGTCATCGCGATCACCCTCGGCGCCGACGACGTGGCGGCGCTCACCGGCGGCGACCTCAGCGGCATGATCACCGCCTGGTCCAACTCCGCCGTCGGCACCTTCATCAGCCTCTGCGTCGCGCTCGCGATCATCAACGCCGGCATCGTGATGGTCATCCAGAACTCCCGCGTGCTGTTCGCCTCCGCCCGCGACAAGGCGTGGCCCGAGCCGGTCAACAACGCCCTGTCCCGCCTCGGCCGCTTCGGCTCCCCGTGGGTGGCGACCCTGGTCGTGGGCGTCCCGGGCGCGGCCCTCTGTTTCGTCAACCTCGACACCCTGTACGGCGTCACCGGCGTCTCCGTCACCGGCATGTACCTGCTCGTCTCCGTGGCGGCCCTCTTCAGTCGCCGCGGCGCCCACCGCACGGTGCCCGCCTGGCGCATGCCGCTGTGGCCGGCGATCCCGGTCGTGCTGATCGTCGTCCTCCTGTACGTCCTGTCCATGCAGGACACGGAGTACCTGCTGTGGAACGGCGGCATCACGGCGGTCGCCACGCTGTACTGGGTGCTCTACCTGCGCCCGCGCCAGGAGACCCGCTGGCTGGTCAGCGTCCCCGAGGACGAGCAGCACGTCTGACGGTCCGCCGGGACGTGCGCCCACGGGCGGCGCGCCCTACCCGACGACCGCACCCGTCCCGTAGTCTCCTCCGGCCCCACGCGCGGTGCGCGCGGGGCCGGAGGAGGTGGAGCGGATGACGACGGCGTACGCGGAGCGGATGGGTCTGCGGACCGGTCAGACCGTGGTGGAGATCGGCCGGGACGACGACACCGATCCCGCGATACGGGACGACATCCGGCGGGTCACCGGCAGCGCGCCGCTGGACGAGTGCTCCGCGGCGGTCCGGGCGGACGCCGTCCTGTACTGGTGGCGCGAGGGCGACGGCGACCTCGCGAGCGAGCTGACGGAGGCCGTCGAGGCGCTGTCCGACGAGGGCGCGGTCTGGCTGCTCACCCCGAAGCCGCGCCACCCGGGTCACACACCGGCCCCCGACGTCATCGAGGCCGCCGGCGACGCGGACCTCCACCGCACGGCCGAGGCCGACCTCGGCGCCTGGACCGGCCACCGCCTCGCCCGACGGCCGGCCGACCCGCACTCCCCGTGACGCTTCGTACGGCGGCCTCGGAGCCCCTCCTCGGAGACCGGTTCAGCCGTAGCGGCCCGGGGGTGCTCCGCGGAGACCGGTTCAGCCGCGCGGCGCGGCCCTGAGGTGCGGGGCGGCCTCCGTCGCGGTGAAGGCGGAGGCGAAGGTGAAGGCGCGGGGCGACGATCCGTGCGCGCGCAGGTCCGCCAGCCGCTCCAGGGACTCGGCGACGGTCGGGACGTGACCGGCGGGGACCCACCACAGGACCAGGTGCGCCTCGACGTGCCGTGCGAACCAGTCGCGCCGCCGCCGCATCACCTCCAGGTGCCCACTGCGGTAGGCGAAGTCCCACAGTGCCTCCTGGCTCTCCCACACGCTCAGGTTGACGATGACGTCCTCCCCCGCGGGGCGCAGGCCGGTGGCGTCGGGCGTCCCCTCCTCCACGAGCCGCCACACGAAGCCGGGCGCTCCGTCGGCGGCGGCGTTGACCGGATCGAGCATCTCGACGAACGGCGCCATGCGGGGGTCGTCGAGGGGGTACAGCATCGTCGCCACGTTGAGCTGGGCGAGGTGGGCGGCGGGTTCGGGCGACGCGGACGGCACGGTCGGCACGGGTGAGGTCATGCCCTCATCCCAACACGACGGCCATTTCTATGTCAATCAATGTTGTTTTTAGAAGCCTCGACCACCACGCAGCACTCCCCCGGGCGCGCGTCCATGCGGGCGCGGACGGACCCGTCCGCGCCGAGCAGCCCTTCCAGCAGCGCGAGGTTCATGCCGCAGACCAGGGGCGGGAAGCGCTCGGCGACGGCGTGGAAGGGGCAGTTGCGCATCCGGATGACGCTCGCGGGGGCGTCGACATCCCCGCCGGGCTCACCCTCGGACCCTTCGACGGGCGGTTCGACGGACGGTTCGAGGTGCGGTTCGTACCCTCGGGCCGCCAGCGTCGCCATGACCTCCGCGAGGCCGCCGCAGGGCGCGGCCGCGCCGCGCAGGGCCTCGCCCCGGCGGCGTGCGGCGGCACGGAGCCCGGTGTCCAGACCGGCCAGCTCGGCGGCCTCCGCGAGCAGTTCGGCGGCGGTGCGGTAGTCGCGGGCGGGCAGCGAGACCGAACGCTCGCCCTTCGCCCGCGTGTACACCTTGGCGGGGCGGCCCGCCCCCGGCCCCGAACGCCCCGTCAGGCGTCGACTGCCGCTCTCCAGCAGTCCGGCCTCCGTCAGCCGGTCCAGATGGTGCGCGGCGAGCGTGCGCGCCACCCCCGCGGCCTCCGCCGCCTCGTTGCGTCCGACCTCACGGCCCTGCGCCGCCACGTACTCGTACAGGCGGCGGCGCACCGGATCCTGGAGCACCGCGATCGCGTCGATGTCCTCCATCGGGCCATTCTAATGACAACAGGGATTGGAGATAGAAAGGCGCCCGGCGCTCTCACGGCCCACTGAACCCGGTCGCCCAGGCGACCGGGGCCTCCGCGTGTCCCGCGAGCGGGCGCGAGCGTCGCCACGGTTCGCGCGCGACCGTGGCCGGGGACGACAGGCCCAGGGCCGGGTCGTCCCGGCCGTCGGCCAGGTGGTCGAGCCAGCGCTCGTACCAGCCGAGGAAGTCCCGGGCCGAGGAGACGTTCGGCGGCAGGAACCCGGACGCGTTGCCGGTGACGACTCGGCCGGTCAGCGGTCCGGTCACGGCGACGAGGCACAGGTCGGAGCAGCCCCTCTCCACGACGTGGAGGAACAGATCGCCGCGCGGGGCGTCCGGGTGGTGGGCGTGCGTGAATCCCCGTGGACCGCCGTCCGCCGGCTTCGGGTTCATCGTGTACAGCCGGCACGCCTCCAGCGGGAGGAGCCCGTGGAAGGGGCCGGCACCGCTGCCGCCGAGTTCGGTGAGGAAGGTCCGGTAGGCGGCGGGCAGTTCGACGTGGTGCTCCGCCTCGAAGGCGTCGGCCTCCGCGGGCCGGACGCGCGGGCCGAGACGGAAGCCGTGCCGCTCCCCGCACACGGAGTGGGCGCGCCGCGTGTTGTACGGCATGCTCGCCAGCTTGGAACGGATGCGGGACGTGCGGGGCGTGCGGAGGACCCGGGGTGCGCGGGAGGTGCGCGGGGTGCGGGAGTCCATCGATGGATCTCTTCTCTCGTCCCCGGGATCCTACCGATCGCCGGGGCCCGGCGGGGCCCCGGCGACGCGGTCACTGGGACCGGGTGGAGAGGCTCACGCCGCTGAAGTCCTGCGCGGCGGCGAGGCTGAAGTAGACCCAGCCGGAGGGCGGGTTGTCGATGGTGAGGGTCTCGCCGTTGCCCGTGTGGGTGGACTTGGCCTGGTAGTTGCCGGTGGTGGCCCAGGTGCCGCCGCCGTAGTACAGGTCGGCGTTGCCGCTGCCGCCGGTGCTGGTGATCGTCAGCCGGCTGACGCCGGCGGGCAGGTACACGAAGTGGTAGCTGTAGTTGCCCGCGGACGCGGCCAGGCCGTCGCGGCGGCAGTTCTGGTCGAACTGGCGCGGGTCGGCGAGGGTGCAGAGCGGCGTGGGCGCGGCGGTCGAGGCGTCCGGCAGCGGGCCGCAGTCGGCGGTGGCGCAGGTGGTCGTCAGCCAGGTGGCGAAGTCAGCGTCGTAGCGGGTGCCGATGGTCTGCTTGAGGAAGGTGCGGGCTCCGGCCCAGTCACCCGTGCGGTAGGCGCCGAGCACGGTCTCGATGTCGGCGGGGTGCTTCTGGAGCATGTAGCGGACCGCGAGCCAGCCCCAGCGGTAGACGCGGTTCGAGTTGACCTCGGGGTCCTCCTCCTGGCCGTAGACGGTGTCGAAGAGCTGGCTGAGCGCGTAGGTCTTCCGGCCGGCCTCGGCGATGGCGTCGGCGTTGCGCTCGCCCCGGTAGCCGTACGAGATGTTCTCGGCGATGCCCTCGACCCACCAGATGGTCGGCGTGGTCATGCCGGCCTCGAAGTCGCCGTACATGTTGTAGCGCCCGTTGAGGTAGTGGGTGTACTCGTGGTTGAGGTTCCAGATCTCGAAGGACGGGCGCAGCCAGCTGGCCTCGTGGGCGATGAAGCGGGCCTGGTTGCCGGGGACGGCCGGGTTGCCCTCCTCGTACATGCCGCCGTTGTCGACGTCGATGTTGTAGATGGCCCAGGCGTACAGCGCGTACTGGGTGTAGTCGTCGAAGGCGACGACCTCCAGGTTCGTGTTCACGTCGCCCGGGATCGCGCCCTTGTCGCCGATGATCCGGTGGAAGTAGGCGTCCTGGCCGGCCAGGCTCGTACAGGTGCTCGCCAGCTGGGCGGGGGACATGTCCTGGGCGCGGATCTTCAGCTCCGGCGTACAGGAGTGCTGGATCGGCAGGACGGCGGGCAGGACGCGCTCGCCCAGGTCGCAGATGGCGTAGGCCGCGCAGTTGCCCCGGTCGTACTGGCGGGTGTACCAGCCGAGGTTCATGGTGATCGGCGCGGTGGGGCCGACGTTCGGGTAGCGGTTGATCAGGTCCTTCAGCAGCGGCCGGACCCGGTCCTTGAGCTCCGGGACGTCGAGGGCGTGGCCGAGGTGGCGGCCGACGTTGCTGACGACGTCGAGGCGGTTGAGCTCGGCGCCGTTGCGGGTGATGAATCCGGCCCAGGTGTCGAGGATGGCGGGGTCTGCCTTGAGGGCGGCCCGCCAGCCGCGTCCGTCGTCCTTGGCCTTGAAGCCGTTCTCGACGACCCATTCGACGTGCTGCATGGCGAGGTTCATCTGGCCGGGCCACGTGCCGTCGTAGCCGCCGAGCATCCACTTCACGACGCCGGCGTACCGGCCCGCCTCGTGGGTGCTGTCGATCAGCGTGACGACCTCGTTGAGGATCTCGCCGTTGGCGTCGGTGACGTCCTTGCTGCGCGGGGAGGCGAAGAAGGCGTCCAGCGCGCCGCGCGCCGCGCCCTGCAGCGCGGTGCCGTACTCGCCGACGGCGTCGGCGTTGTTGTCCTGCACGTAGTACCCGGCGCGCAGGAACATCACGAGCTGGCCGGTGGAGGCGCGGTTGTCGCCCGCGTACGAGGCGGAGTCGTCGCGCAGCGCGTTGGCCACGGTCACCATCTGGGCCTCGCGGAACGCCTTCCGCGCGTTCTCCCCGGTGAGGTTGAACAGCGGGTAGGTGCAGGTGATCTGCGGAAGCGCCTTGAGCTGCTGGACCAGCGCGCCGCCGGTGGCGTCGACGACCCCGGAGAGGTCACCGCACGCGTCGGCGGTGACGGCGGCCGAGGACTCCTGCCGCTGCTTCTGCTGCTTGCTCGCCTTCGCGACGGGCGGCGCGGGCGCGGGACCGGACTCCTCGGTGCCGTCCTGCGAGGAGAGCCGGAACCGCGGGTTGCTGCTGATGGCATGGGGCGACTTGGGGACCGGGATCGACCGCAGGGCCGATCCGGGGGCCGAGGACGAGGCCGAACTCCCGGCCGTGGCGGGGTCGGTGACCGGTGCGGCGGCCTGGCTCTGCGGCGCGAACAGACCGAGCGACATGCAGACGGCGGCGCCGAGCACGGGAAGTCTTCGCGCGCGGGTCTTCGATATCCGGAAGGGGGGACGCATCTGTGGGGGCCTCCGGGGCCGTTGAGGGCACGTGCGGGAACACACGACCCATTGACATGTGACGTGTAAAATTTCACATGTCGCATTGTTCGGGAAGACCTCGGACGAGATTTCTCGGCCACCGGCCTCAAACCGCTCCGGAGCGGCCCCCGATGCCGCGGCACACGGCCACGAAACGGACGCGCCGTCCGCGAACGTCTCCGCGACGAAAGGGAGTCGAGGTGACGGAGACGGTGCGGGAGCGCGGCCCGGGCGGGCGTCAGACCCGGGTCGTACGGCTCCGGCGGCGATGTGCGCCGGAGGGTGGACGCGGAGCCCGGGGCCGGAGCCGTAGCGTCAGCGGCATGAACAAGCTGACCCGGGCGGCCGCCGGCGGGCTCCTCGCCGCCGCGATCGCGTTACCGGCGGCCACCACCGCCACCGCGGCCACGAACTCCACGACCTTCGCGACCACGCTCCCCGCGGCCTCCGGCACTCCCGCCGCGGACCGGCCGGCCGACCGGGAGCCGCTGCGGCTTCCCGCCCCCACCGGACCGTACGGGGTGGGGAGTTCCGTCCTGCACCTCGTGGACCGCTCCCGCACCGACCCCTGGGTGCCGGAGGCCGACGGCCGACAGCTCATGGTCACCCTGCACTACCCCGCGGCCCGCCCCGCGACCGGCGGACACACGCCGGGCCGCCCCGCCCCGTACTCCACCCGGGAGGAGGCGCGGCTGCTGCTGGAGGCCATCCAGGTCGACGACCCGTCGTCCGTGACGAAGTTGGCCCGGATCCCGGCGCACAGCGCCGTCGACGTACGCCCCGCCCCGGGGCGGCACCCGCTGGTGGTGCTCTCTCCCGGCTTCGGAATGCCGCGGTTCACCCTCACCGCTCTCGCCGTGGACCTCGCCTCCCGGGGTTACGTCGGCGCCTCGCTCGACCACGCCTACGAGTCGTACGGCACCTCGGTGCCCGGCGGGACCGCGCTGACCTGCGTCGCCTGCGAGATCATGGAGGAGAGCGGCGGCACCAAGGGCCCGGTGGTGACCGCGGCCCGTGCGGCCGACACCCGGTTCGTCCTGGACCGGCTGACGGGCCCCCGGCCCGCCTGGCGGTACGCGGGCACGATCGACCGGGAGCGGATCGGGATGGCCGGCCACTCCGTCGGCGGAGCGAGCGCCGCCACCGCCATGGCCGGTGACCGGCGGATCGACGCCGGGGTGAACATGGACGGCACCTTCTGGGACGCGCTGCCCTCCGACGGACTCGGTGGACGTCCGTTCCTGCTGCTGGGCGCCGACGAGTACCACCGGCCGGGTGCCGGGGACACGTCGTGGGACTCCACGTGGGCGGGCCTGAGCGGGCCTCGCCACTGGCTGACGGTCGGCGGCGCCGACCACCTCGGATTCACCGACGCGCCCGTGCTCCTCGGCCACTTCGGGATACCGGGCGGCACCCTCGCGACCGAGCGCGCGGTGGCCGTCACCCGCACCTACGTCGCGGCCTTCTTCGACGCGTACCTGCGGGACGAGGACCAGCCGCTCCTCGACGGCCCGGACCCGTCGAACCCGGAGGTCCGCTTCCACCGTCCCTGAGCCGGGGGCGACACCCGCACCCGGTAACGGAGTTCACCGGTGCGACCCCATGCGGCGTTCGAACTAGTGTGGGGCCGTGCGTGTGTTGCTGGTGGAAGACGACGAGCCGGTCGCGGAGTCCCTGCGGCGCGGCCTGCTGCGGTACGGCTTCACGGTCGAGTGGGTCACCATGGCGACGGCGGCGCTGGCCGCCACCACGCCGTACGACCTGATCCTGCTCGACCTCGGCCTCCCCGACACCGACGGCCTCGACGTGTGCCGGGCGCTGCGGCGGCGCGGCGACGTGCCGATCATCGTGATCAGCGCCCGCAGCGACGAGACCGACCGGGTCGTCGGCCTGGAGATCGGCGCCGACGACTACGTGTCCAAGCCCTTCGGGGTGCGGGAGGTCATCGCCCGGATCCGGGCCGTCATGCGACGGGCGCGGCCTGCCGAGCAGCCCTCGGGGCCCCAGCGGTACGGCGCCCGGCTGAGCGTCGACCGCAAGGCGGCCCGGGTGTGGCTGGACGGCGCCGAGGTGCCGCTCACGCCCAAGGAGTACGACCTGCTCGCGTTCCTCACCGAGGAGCCCGGCGCCCTGATGTCGCGCGAGCAGATCATGGAGGCCGTCTGGGACGCCAACTGGTTCGGCCCGACCAAGACGCTGGACGTGCACGTGGCGGCGCTGCGGCGGAAACTGGCCGGGGCGGTGACCGTCGAGGCGGTCCGCGGCGTGGGCTTCCGGCTGCTCGTGGAGCCCGTGGGCCGCCCGTGATCCGGCGCCTCATCGTCAGCTACGTGGCCCTCGTCGGCGTCGCGCTCGCCGCGTTCACCGTACCGGTCGCCTTCACCCTGACCTCCCAACTCCGGGGTGACACCGAGGAGTCCGTGCTCCGCGAGGCCACCACGATGGCGCTGCTCCTCGGGGACGGCGACGCGCCGGCCCGGGAGGCGCTCGCCCGGATGGCGGGGGCGTACGCGGACGAGACGCCGGGAACGGTGGAGGTGGCGGCGGCCGACGGCAGGAGCGCGATGCCGCCGCTCCCCCTGACGGCACGGCCTCACGACGCGGCCTTCGGCGACGCGCTGGAGCGCGGCCGGACCACCGTCGACTGGGGGTCCCGGTTCGTCTGGGGTCCCGAACTGGTCATCACGGTCCCGGCGTACGCGCGCGGTGAGGTGACCGGTGGGGCAGAGGGCGACGACGACGGTGGCGCGGCGGAGAGCGGCGACGGGGAAGGCGAAACCGGGGAGGCGGCCGGTGTGGCCGGTGCGCCCGGTGAGGCGGTCGGCTGGACCGTTGAGGCCGATGACGCCGACGACGGCGGTCAGGCCGTGGGGAGCGCCGGTCCCGCGGACCGGATCGTCGGGGCCGTGCGCGTCCGGTACGCGACCGCCGACCTCACCGGCCGGCTGTGGCGGATCTGGGGGTTCCGGGCGATCCTCGCGGTCGGGCTGCTCGCCGACGCCGCCAAACTCGCCGCGATCGTGGCCCGGCTGCTCACCAAGCCCCTGCGCCAGCTCAACGACATGGCGAGCCGGTTCGGCGACGGCGATCTCACGGCCCGCTCCCCCGTCACCGGCCCCCAGGAGACCCGGACCCTGGCCCGCACGCTCAACCAGGGAGCGGAACGGCTCGACACCCTGGTCGCCTCCCAGCGCATCTTCGTCGCGGACGCCTCGCACCAGCTGCGTACCCCGCTGACGGCGCT
This sequence comes from Streptomyces hydrogenans, assembly GCF_014656075.1. Lineage (GTDB taxonomy): Bacteria > Actinomycetota > Actinomycetes > Streptomycetales > Streptomycetaceae > Streptomyces > Streptomyces hydrogenans. The sequence continues at coordinate 4,283 of NZ_BNBS01000149.1, read as the reverse complement.
GCGCCTCTCCCTGGACAACATCGCGGACGGGGTGGACGACGAGTTCGTCCGCGAGGACGTCGAGCAGGCCACCGCGGAGGTCGTGCGGATGAGCCGGCTGGTCAGCGGCCTGTTGGTGCTCGCGCGCGCCGAGGCCAAGGTGTCCGCGCCGGAACCGCTGGCGCTGCGGGAGCTGGTCGAGGAGCGGCTGAAGGTCTGGCGCCCGGCCGCCGACGAGCGCGGGGTGACGATCGTCCTCACCGGCGACGCCGACGCCCGGGCCCGCGTGCTGGCCGGCGCGGGCAACCTCGACCAGGTCCTCGACAACGTCCTCTCCAACGCCCTGGAGGTCTCTCCGGACCGGGGGACGATCACCGTACGGGTGGAGACCGGCGGCCCGGAGGAGGCCGTCCTGGAGGTCATCGACCAGGGCCCCGGCATGTCCGCCGCCGAACAGGCCCGGGCCTTCGACCGGTTCTGGCGCGGTCAGGGGCTGACGGGCCGCTCGGGCTCCGGTCTGGGGCTCGCCATCGTCAAGCAGCTCGTCACCGACGACGGCGGGACGGTGACCCTCCGGGACGCGCCCGGCGGCGGACTGTGCGTACGGATCGGCCTGCGGACCGTGGGCGACGGGGCCCGGTGGATCAGCCCTCGGCCGGGAGCACCGAGGAGTGGTGGTTGACGATCAGCCAGGTGCCGCCGCGCTTCTCGTACACGTAGGTGTAGCGGGCGTCCACCGGCTTGGTGACGCCGGTCGCCGGGTCGGTGAGGTGGAAGCGGTACACCCCGGCGTCGATCGCCGAGTCGGCGTCCAGGACCTCGATCTCGGTCCGGAGCTTCTCGCCCCACGGCTTCTTCCGCAGGAAGTGCGTGAAGTAGTCGGCTATCGCCGCGTGGTCGGTGCGGATGCGCGGGGAGGCGGTCGGCAGCAGGACGGCGTCCTCGGCGTACAGGTCCGTGACCCGCTCGGCGTCGCCCGAGCGCAGCGCGGCGTTCCAGCGGTCGAACAGCGCGGCGATCTCCCGCTCCCCGGGGCCGGCCCGCCTGCTGTCCTCCTCACCGCCCCGCGCCACGCCGACCCCGGCGGCGACGGTGCCCAGGGTCGCCACGGCGAGGCCGCCGGCGAGAACGGCGCGGGTACGGGACATTCGCTTCATCGGTGACTCCTGCGTCAGGGGATTTCCGCCGCACACGGTGGTGTGCGGGCGGGTGTCACTCTGACCGCGCGCCGTACAGCGCCCGTGCAGGGGACGTACAACTGACGTGCAGGACTGGACCAAGACCGGGAAGACCCGGGCCACTTCCGGGAAGGGCCGGACCAAGACCCCGTGAGGGGGCCGGGGAGGGACGAGTAGGGCCGGACCAAGACCCCGGGAAGAGCCGGAGAAGTCCGAGAAGGCCGAGAAGTCCGAGCCCCGGGCGGGAAGAGCCGGAGAAGACCGGACGGGGGACGGAAGACGGGGCCGTCTGTCCCCGTCGTCCGGATCGTCCCGTGAGATCCTCGGGGACATGAACGACAGCGAAGGCGGCTCGGAGGCGGCGGCAGCCGTCGAGGCCCATGTGCGCGAATTCTTCGCCGGCCACGAGATCACGGTCGAGGACGACGCTCCGGGCGGGTCGCGTCCGGCGGCGGGGCACGGTCAGGGACCGGGTCCGAGGATCCTCACGGTCGGCCCGGGGCCGCGTGCCGACAGTTGGGCCTACGTCACGGCGGGCTGCTGGGCGTCCACGGCCGACGGCGACGGTCAGGGCATCGAGTTCGTCCTCACCGCGCCGGTCCGGGACGAACGCTTCGCGGAGCTTCTGCGCGCGACCGCCGCCTACCACGACGCACACCACCTGGACGTCGAGCACAGTCTGCCCATCGGGGAGCCGTGGCTGCCCGGTTCCGCGTGCGACCACCTGCTCATCAGCCTGCCCTACCTCCACGGCCCCGAGCTGGAGCACTGCCCGGTGCCGGGCGGTCACGCGCGCGTCCTGTGGGCCCTGCCGGTCACCGCGGCCGAGATGGACTACCGCCGCGAGCACGGCAACGAGGCCCTGGAGCGGCTCTTCGACGAGCACGCGATCCTCCCGAACGACCCGAAGCGCCCGTCCGTCGTCTGACGCCCGCCCCGGCGCCGTACGATCCACGGGTCCGCTCCACCGCCCCCGCGCGCCCTACGTGGGGGACGGGGCCGGCCGACGGGAGGAGATCGCGGTGGAACGACGCAAGCTGATCGGGATCGGCGTCGGCGCCGGTGTGGCGGCCCTGCCCGCCTGGTGGGCGCTGCGGTGGGCCGCGGGCGGGACGGGCGACGAGCGAGGCGTAGGCGACTGGCACACCGAGACCGCTCCCCTTGAGCGGGCGTTCCCGGCGCTCGGCCCGCTCACCGACGCCCGGTGGGTGAGCAGCCGGGACAACGACCGGGACCTGCCCTCCCCCGAACTCGTGATCTCGGGCTACGCCCGCCTCGCACCGGGGAAGCTCGCCGAGCTGACGAAGGCCCACTCCTTCGTGTCCGCGGGTCCCGCGAAGGGCTTCTCCTCGTGGTTCGAGAAGCCGCTCCAGGGCGAGGGGCCGGAGCAGCCCCAGTGGATCCGGTCGCGGGAACTCGACCGCGAGGAAGACGGCCACCGCACGAACCTGTGGTTCGACCGCGCGAGCGACACGGTCCGCTTCTGGGCCCTCGACCCGCACGGCTGAGGGTCGCCCCCGGCTCCGAGGAGAACGGCCACGCCCGGGCCTGCGCCACGGGGCCGACGAGAGCTCCTGTCACAGGCGGGTGGCAGGCTGGGCGCGTGCTGATCGAGGGATACGAGAGCGCCCCGCTCGTCGCCGGGGACGAGTTGACGGGCCTGCCCGGGTTCTGGGCCGCCTATCTGCTGTGGATGTGCCGGACCGAGGAGAACCCACCGGAGCCGTCCTGGTTCGGCGCGGACGAGGCCGACACCGACGCGGCGTACGAGGCCCTGGCCGACGAGACGCGCTGGCCTGTCTTCCGCATCCCGTTCTCCGACGGCCACAGCGTCCTCGTCGTGGGCCGCAATGTCGCGGACGAACCGGGCACCGAATATGTCGTCGCCCACCCCGCATGGGACCGGCGGGGCCACCTGGCCACCATCGACGGCCACCACGCCGGCCCGGGACTGTCGTGGCGCGAACTCACGCACATCGCCGGCACGCCCGACCCCGAGGCCCCCGGCATCCAGGCTCCGCACGTCCGCCTGCTGCTCCTGCTCCCGGTGCTCGGCGACAGCGACCTGCCCGGCGACGCGGCCGCGTTCCTCGGCGACGCGCTCGTGCGGGCGGGCGTCCCGGAGGACTCGGCACCTCGGCTGGCCGAGAACCTCCTCCAGGACCATCCGCTGTGGGAGGCGGCGGAGTGGGCCGAGCCCTCCCCCTCCCCGCTCTCCGGAGCCGAGCCGCTCCTCCCCGGAATCCTGCACTGCGACCAGCCCGGCAGCCCGCGCTGCGGAAGGAACCTCGCCCAGGGGATCGGCCCGGAACACCACGCCCGTCTGGCCCGGGCGCTCGGCACCCTCCCCGCGCCCCGACGGACCGCTCCGGGCGTCGCGAGCAACCGCGCTGACGGGGACGCGGCGTGCGGACCCGCCTCCATCTGAACGGCTCCCGGGAGCCGCGGGGCGAGCAGATCGCCGCCGCGTGCGAAGGCGCCCTGGCCCTGGTGGCGGCGGGCCTCGCGCGGCGGCGGTGAGGTCGCGGCGCATAGGATCACCCGCATGCCGCCCGTCGCCGGACGGGCGCCGGATCCAGTGGGGTGACGGGACGATGTGGCCGCGGGTCGACGGGATGCGCGCGATGGAGCTCGGCTCCCCGGGCGCGATGCGGGACGAGCTCAACTCCCTGGTCCTGGCCGGGGCCAAGACCGCCACGACCGGTCTGCTCGACGAGTGCGCCCAGGAGGCCGAGGGCCTCGAGTACGCCGGTGAGCGACAGGCCCTGCTGGACAACGAGGGCCGGCGCATCGCCACCCTGGTGTTCACCGGCGTGGACGTGCGGCCCTTCGGCGAGGTCGGCTGGGAGCACGCCGAGGCCGAGGGCGAGGGCGACGCGTCCCTCGACGCCTGGCGCGAGGTGCACCGGCGCTTCTGGGCCGGGGCGGGCACGCCGGTCGAGGACGACACCATGGTGGTCTGTCTCGCCTTCCGGGTGGCGGCGGACGGCTGAGCCGTAGGCGAGCGTCCCGCGCACCGGTCGAGGACTGCCGGGCGGCGCGCCCGCACCCTCCCCGCTTCACCTCTCGACGAAGCGGCCCTGTTGCCATCTCGTTAACACTTCACTTCTTGACGGCAAAGCGGAA
>NZ_BNBS01000148.1 GCF_014656075.1 Streptomyces hydrogenans | reverse complement strand
CGGTGGTGGCGAACTTCTGCATGATGACTGCTCCTGCTGGTGTGCGTTCCGTCGGCGTTTCCGACATGAGAAAAGCTACGTTGCTTTCCAAGGTTCGGCAACGACTTCGTTGCACTGGAATGGCATCTGTGCAGATCAGGGCAGGAATTTCATTGCAATGAATCCAGAATTGATGCAACGGCATATGTGCTGACGTTGCAATGGTGGAACGGTGAACGCTATGCTGGCCCCCTCGCGCACGGATACGGCGCACGGACGAAGGGAATCCGCGATGCCGGGAGGCAGGCTCACCCAGCAGGAACGGCAGCAGATCGCGCTGGGGCTGGCCGACGGGCTCGCCTACGCGGAGATCGCCCGGCGCCTCGAACGCCCCACCTCCACCGTCACGCGCGAGGTGATGCGCAACGGCGGCCCCACGGCCTACCGCCCCGACCTGGCCCACCGCGCCACCGAGAGCCGCGCCCGCCGCCGCAGGCCCGGCGGCGACACCGCGCCGGCCGCGCGGGCCGACGGGCGCGACGCGGCGGCCGTGCGCGACTACGAGGAGGCGTTCGCCACCGTCTTCATGCAGGGCGGTCTGCCCCGGATGACGGCCCGTGTCCTCGCCGCCCTCTACGCCACCGACGCGGGCAGCCTCACCGCGGGCGAGCTCGGCGAGCGGCTCCAGGTCAGCGCGGGCTCCATCTCCAAGGCCATCGCCTTCCTGGAGAGCCAGAGCCTCATCCGCCGCGAGCGCGACGACCGGCGCCGCGAGCGGTACATCGTCGACGACGAGCTCTGGTACCAGTCGATGATCGCCGCCGCCAAGGCCAACGAGCAGATGGTCGAGATCGCCCGCCAGGGCGTCGCCGTCCTCGGCCCCGGCACCCCCGCCGCCGCCCGCCTGGAGAACGTCGCCCGCTTCATGGACTTCGTCAGCGAGGGGATCGTGCGCGCCGCCGAACAGGCCAGGGAGATCCTGCTGTCGAAGCCCGCGGAGCCGGAGGCCGTACCGGACGGCGACTGACCCCCCTGTCCGAACCCCCATCCCGACCCGTATCTGACCTTCCGTCAGAATGGAACGTGTTCTACTCTGCGCGCCATGGGTATCGCCATCACGCACGAACAGCGGGATCTCGCCCGGTCCGTCCGCGCCTGGCTCACCCGCGCCGCACCCCCCGAGGAACTCCGGCGGTGGCTCGACGCGCCCGAGCCGCCCGCCGGCCGGCCCGGACACTGGGACGGCGCCGCCGCGCAGGGCCTCCTCGGGATCCACGTGCCCGAGGAACACGGCGGCGGGGGCGGCGGCCTCGACGACCTCGCCGTGGTCGTCGAGGAGACCGCCCGGGCCCTCCTCCCCGGCCCCTACCTCCCCTCCGTCCTCGCCGCCGAACTCCTCCACCGCGCGGGCCCGGCGACCCACGGCACGCTCCTCGCCGACCTCGCCGAAGGCCGCAGGATCGGCGCCGTCGCCCTCGGCGGCACCGGCACCCTCACCGCCGTGCGCACCGACGACGGCTACCTCCTCGACGGCACCGCGCCGCCCGTCCTCGGCGCCGCCCAGGCCGACCTGCTCCTCCTCCAGGCCGCCACCGCCGACGGCACCGTCTGGCTCGCCGTCGACGCGCACGGCACCGAGGGCCCCGGCCCCGCCGTCCGCGCCCACGCCTCCGCCGACCCCACCCGGCCCACCGCCGAGGTCACCGCCGCCGCCCTCCCCGTGTCCGCCGGCCGCGCCCTCGCCCTCGACACCGGCCTCGTCCACGACCTCGCCGCCGTCCTCTTCGCCGCCGACGCCTGCGGCACCGCCGCCCGCGCCGTCGAGACCGCCGCCGAACACGCCCGCACCCGCGAGCAGTTCGGCCGGCCCATCGGACAGTTCCAGGGCGTCAAACACCTCTGCGCCGACATGCTCGTCCGGCTCGAACAGGCCCGCGCCCTCACCTGGGACGCCGCCCGCGCCACCCACGACCCCGCCCGGCCCCTCGTCGCCGCCCTCGCCGCCGCCACCGCCCTCGACGCCGCCCACACCGCCGCCAAGGACTGCATCCAGATCCTCGGCGGCATCGGCTTCACCTGGGAACACGACGCCCACCTCCTGCTCCGCCGCGCCCTCGTCGCCCGCCAACTCCTGGGCACCGGCGACCGCTTCCGGCTCGACGCCCTCCGGCACGCCGCCACCGGCCTGCGCCGCGCGCTGCGCCTCGACCTGCCGCCCGCCGCCGAGCCCTACCGCGCCGCCGCCCGCGAGGCCGTCGCCCTCGCCGTCGGACTCGCCCTCGCCGCCGCCCTCCGCGCCCTCGCCCCCACCGGCTACGCCGCCCCGCACCTCCCGGAGCCGTACGGCCTCGGCGCCGGACCGCTCCAGCAACTCGCCGTCCAGCGCGAACTCGACGACGCCGGGATCACCGTCGCCGGACTCGGCATCGCCACCTGGGTCGTCCCCTCGCTCCTCGCCCACGGCAGCCCCGCCCAGCAGGAACAGCACCTCGGGCCCACCCTCCGGGGCGAGCGCCGCTGGTGCCAGCTCTTCTCCGAGCCCGGCGCCGGCTCCGACCTCGCGTCCCTGCGCACCCGCGCCGAACGCGCCGAGGACGGCAGCTGGCGGATCACCGGCCAGAAGGTGTGGACGAGCGCAGCCCAGTGGGCCGACCACGGCATCCTGCTCGCCCGCACCGACCCCGCGGCCCCCAAGCACCAGGGCCTCACGTACTTCCTCGTCGACATGCGCAACACCCCCGGCATCGACATCCGGCCCCTCAAGGAGATCACCGGGGACTCCCTCTTCAACGAGGTCTGGTTCGACGACGCCGTCCTCCCCGCCGACGCCGTCGTCGGCGAGGTGAACGACGGCTGGCGGGTCGCCCGCAACACCCTCGGCAACGAACGCGTCCACATGGCCGACCAGGTCGTCTTCGACACCGGCCTCGAAGCGCTCATCAAGGCGTCCGCCGAGGCCGACGGCTCCGTCCGCGCCCGCACCGGCGCCCTGCTCGCCGAGGCCCACGCCCTCGCCTGCATCGGCCTGCGCACCACCCTCCTCCAGGTGTCCGGCCTCGAACCCGGCGCGGGCGCCAGCGTCCGCAAGCTCGTCCAGACGCTCCACCAGCAGAAGACCGCCGAACTCGCCCTCGAACTCCTCGGCCCCGCCGGCGCGGTCCGCGAGGGAGCCGGCACGGCGGCCGTCCACGGGGTGCTCATGTCCCGCTGCCTCACCATCGCCGGCGGCACCACACAGGTACAGCTCAACGTCGTCGCCGAGCGGCTGCTCGGCCTCCCCAGGGACTGAGAGGGCACGCCATGAAGTCGTACATCGTCGGCGTCGGCATGACGAAGTTCGAGAAGCCCGAGACCCGCGACTGGCAGTACTGGGACATGGCCCGCGAGGCCGGCACCGCCGCCCTCGCCGACGCCGGGATCCCGTACCGGAAGGTCGAGCAGGCCGCCGTCGGCTACTGCTTCCAGGCGTCCACCGCCGGCCAGCGGGCCGTCTACGAACTCGGCCTCACCGGCCTGCCCGTCTACAACCTCAACAACAACTGCGCCACCGGCTCCACCGCCCTCATGACCGCCCGCCAGTTCGTCGAGGGCGGCATCGCCGACTGCGTCCTCGCCCTCGGCTTCGAGAAGATGAGCAAGGGCGCCCTCGGCGGCGGATCCGGCGCCGGGGACTTCAAGACCTCGCCCGTCGCCCGCCACTACGGCATCATGGCCGCCCGCCACGGCTTCGAGGCCTCCCCGCCCACCGCCCAGATCTTCGGCAACGCCGCCCGCGAGCACATGGAGCGGTACGGCACCACCGAGGCACAGCTCGCCGCCGTCGCCGCCAAGAACCACCTCCACTCCTCCCGCAACCCCAACGCCCAGTTCCAGGACGTCTACACGGTCGACGAGATCCTCGCCGCCAGGACCGTCCACCACCCCCTCACCAAGCTCCAGTGCTCACCCACCTCCGACGGCGCCGCCGCCGCCCTCGTCGTCTCCGAACGCTTCGTCGCCGAGCACGGCCTGGAGGGACGGGCCGTCGAGATCGCCGCCCAGGCCATGACCACCGACACCGGCGAGTCCTTCGCCTCCGGCTCCTGCGTCGACGCCGTCGGCCGCCCCATGTCGAGGGAGGCCGCCCGCAAGGTCTACGAGAGCTCCGGCCTCGGCATCGAGGACGTCGACGTCATCGAGCTGCACGACTGCTTCTCCGTCAACGAACTCCTCACCTACGAGGCCCTCGGCATGTGCGAGGAGGGCGCCTCCGGCAAGCTCGTCGAGTCCGGTGCCACCACCTACGGCGGCCGGTGGGTCGTCAACCCCTCCGGCGGGCTCATCTCCAAGGGCCACCCCCTCGGCGCCACCGGCCTCGCCCAGGCCGCCGAACTGGTCTGGCAGCTCCGCGGCGAGGCCGCCGGCCGGCAGGTCACCGGTGCCCGCGTCGGCCTCGCCCACAACATCGGCCTCGGCGGCGCGGCCGTCGTCACCCTCCTGCGCAGGTCGCAGGAGCCCGGCCGCGAGGCGTAGGACTCTTTCCTCATGTACGGGGCGGAGCCGGTCTGCGACCATGACAGCCATGCCGCAGACCGACTCCGCCACCGGATCCACCTCGACCCGCCCCTCCATACCCGCGCCCCGCCCCTGGCTCGTCGTCCTCGTCGCCTGCGCCGGGCAGTTCCTCGTCGTCCTCGACGTGTCGGTCATGAACGTGGCCCTGCCGTCCATGAAGGCCGACCTCGGCCTCGGCACCCTCGGCCTCCAGTGGGTGCTCAACGCCTACTCGATCGCCTTCGCCGGCTTCATGCTGCTCGGCGGCAGGGCGGCCGACCTGTACGGGCGCAAGACCATGTTCCTGGCGGGCCTCGGGCTCTTCACCGCCGCCTCGGTCGTCGGCGGCATCGCCCCCGAGGGCGCCTACCTCATCGGCGCCCGGGCCGCGCAGGGCCTCGGCGCGGCGGCCCTCTCCCCGGCCACCCTCACCCTCGTCACCTCCGCCGTCCCCGCCGGCGCCGCCCGCACCCGGGCCATCGCCACCTGGACGGCCGTCGGCGCGGCCGGCGGCGAGGCGGGCGGCTTCGGCGGCGGCCTCCTCGTCGACCTGCTGAACTGGCGCTGGGTCCTCCTCGTCAACGTCCCCCTCGGCATCGCCCTCCTCGCCGCCGCCGCGTTCGGCCTCCGCGAGGGCCGCGCCACCACCGGCCGCCGCCTCGACCTGCCCGGCGCCGTCCTCGTCACCGCGGGCCTCGCCACCCTCGCGTACGGCATCGTGCAGACCGAGATGTCCGGCTGGACCTCCGCCGCGACCCTCCTGCCGCTCCTCGGCGGCCTCGCGCTCCTCGCCGTCTTCACCGTCGTCGAGAAGCGCGCGAAGGAACCCCTCGTCCCGCTCGGCATCTTCCGCAACCGGGCCGTCTCCGCCGCCAACGCCGGGATCATGCTGTGCGGCTCCAGCTCCTTCGCCATGTGGTTCTTCATGACGGTCTACGCCCAGAACGTCCTCGGCTACACCCCGCTCCAGGCCGGACTCGCGCTCGTCCCCAGCTCGCTCGCCGTCCTCGTCGGCTCCAAGACCGCGCCCCGCCTGATGGCCGTCACCGGCGCCCGCGCCCTCGCCGTCACCGGCATCCTCGTCGCCGCCGCGGGCTTCGCCTGGCAGTCCACGATGACCGCCGACGGGACCTTCCTCACCACGATCCTCGGCCCCGGCATCCTCATGATGGGCGGCATCGGCCTCGCCACCACCCCGCTGGCCACCCTCGCCACCTCCGGAGCCGCCCCCGGCGACGCGGGCCTCGTCTCCGGCCTCGTCAACACCTCCCGCACCATGGGCGGCGCCCTCGGCCTCGCCACCCTGACGACGGTGGCGGCCTCCGCCACCCCCTCGTTCGTCTCCCTCGGCGAACCGGACCCCTCGTACCTGGTCCCCGGCTACGCCATGGCCTTCCGCGTCTCCACCGGAGTCCTCCTCTTCGCGGCCGTCCTGATGACCCTCTGGCTGCCGCGCCCGGCTCGCAAGGGTTAGAGCCAGCCCTGCTGCCGGGCGGCGCGGGCCGCCTCCAGCCGGTTGCGGGTGCCGGTCTTCCCGATCGCCGACGACAGGTAGTTCCGTACCGTCGACTCCGACAGGCGCAGCCGGCCCGCGATGTCGGCGATCGTCGCGCCGTCCACCGCCGCCGACAGGGCCTCGCGCTCACGGGCCGTCAGCGGGTTCGGGCCCGCGCCGAGCGCGGCGGCGGCGAGCGCCGGATCGATCACGGTCTCGCCGCGCAGCACCGTCCGGACCGCCTCCGCCAGCTCCTCCACCGGCCCGTCCTTCACCAGGAACCCGGCCGCCCCCGCCTCCATCGCCCGCCGCAGGTACCCCGGCCGCCCGAAGGTCGTCAGGATCAGCACCCGGCAGTCCGGCACCTCGTCCCGCAGCTCCGCCGCCGCGTCGAGCCCCGACCGGCCCGGCAGCTCGATGTCGAGCAGCGCCACGTCCGGCCGCGCCACCAGCGCCCGCTCCACGATCTCGTCGCCCCGCCCGACCTGGGCGACGACCTCGATGTCCGGCTCCATGCCCAGCAGCAGCGCGAGCGCCCCGCGCATCATCCCCTGGTCCTCGGCGAGCAGCACCCGGATGGACTTGACCGGCCGGTGGTCCCGCGGCATCTCGTTCACACCCGAAAGCGTAGGCCGGACGGCCCGCGCGCGCGGGGCGGACGTCACCGGACGCCCGGAGCGTCCGCCCCGCGCGCCGCCGGCAGCTCCGCCGTCAGGCGGAAGCCGCCGCCCGGGGGCCGGGCCGTCGTGAGGGTGCCGCCCGCCGCCGCGAGCCGTTCGGCCAGGCCGCGCAGGCCGCTGCCGGAGGGGCCCGACGCGGCGCCCCGGCCGTTGTCGGTGACGGTCAGGCGGACCCGCTCCGGGGCGCTCGCCACGACGATCTCGCAGCGCGTGGCCGCCGCGTGCCGGACCACGTTCGTCGCCGCCTCCCGCACCACCCAGCCGAGCAGCGCCTCCGCCGCCGGCTCCAGCGGCGGACCCGAGCGGCGCACCACCGGTTCCACGTCCGCCGAGGCGAGCGCGTCGCGCGCCCGGTCCAGCTCGGTGCCCAGACTGCCCTCGCGGTAGCCGGTCACCGCCTCCCGGATCTCGGTGAGCGCCTGCCGGCCCACCGCCTCGATGTCCGTGATCTGCCCGAGCGCCCCGTCCAGGTCGTGCGGCGCGAGCCGCCTGGCCGCCTCCGACTTCACCACGATCACCGACAGGGTGTGGCCGAGCAGGTCGTGCAGGTCGCGTGAGAAGCGCAGCCGCTCCTTCTCCACCGCCGCCCGCGCCAGCTCCTCGCGGGTCGCCCGCAGCTCCCGCACCGTGTCGTTCAGCGCGAGGATCGCCGTCGTCACCATGATCGAGACGAAGGTGCCGTACACGATCCCCGCCGAGTCCCAGCCGTCCCGCCAGAAGGTGACGCCCCCGACCGCCGCGACCAGCGGCAGGGCGAGGAACCGCAGCCGCCGCCTGCCCCGGGTCACCGCGCCCACCGCCAGGCCGAGGAGCGGGAAGAGCAGCAGCCACTCCCGGCCGTAGCCGACCGCCAGGGCGAAGGTGACCGCGGCGAGCGCGCCGAGCAGCGCCCAGGTGACCGGGGTGTCGCGGTGCGAGGGGGCGAGGGCGCGGAAGACGACCGCGATGTAGAGGGTGTTGAAGACCAGCAGGCCGAGCGCGCCCAGCCACGGGTTGGCCGCCTCGCCGCTGATCAGGTGGGAGAGCGCGCCGAGGCACATGAACGTCCACGGCAGCAGGCTCAGGCCGTTCGGCCCCCGTTCCTCCCCGGGGCCGCACTCCCGGCGCCGTCCGAACCTCATCCCGACCGCCCCCCGTTGTCAGATCGTCCGTGCGGAACGACGGTACGAGACCGCCGCGTACGTTCCGAAGAGGGCCGCCCAGCCGGCGAGCAGCACCATGGCCGTCGTGCCCGGCACCCGTCCCTCGGCGAGTGCCCGGGCCGCCTCGGCGAAGCGGTACGTCGGGGTCCAGGAGGCGACGGAGGCCAGCCAGTCCGGGAAGAGCTCCACCGGGAACCACAGGCCGCCGACGACGGCGAGCCCGAGGTTGCACGCCACGTTCACCGCGCCGGTCGCCTGCGGCGTGAGCCGGTAGCCGTTGCCCAGGCCGAGCAGGGTGAAGGGCAGCGAGCCCAGCCACAGCGCGAGCGCCACCGCCACCCACTGGAGCACCGGCATCCGCACGCCGTTGACCAGGCCGCCGGCCAGCAGCACCGCCCCGATCGACGGCAGCACCACCACCGCGCCGGTCAGGGCCCGCCCGGTGACCACCCGGCGCGGGGTCATCGGGGTGATCCGCAGCTGCCGCAGCCAGCCGTTGGACTTGTCCTCGGCGACGCCGCCGCCGAGCGAGAGGGCGGCGCCGAGCGCGCCGTACGCGGCCATGCCCACCATGGCGGCCGTCCGGTAGGCGGGGTCGTTCTGCCCGCCGAGGTTGGTGAAGAGCAGGTACATCATCACGGGGACGCCGAGGGTGGAGATGACGAACCCCTGGTCGCGCAGGGTGCGGCGGATCTCCAGGCGGGCGTACGCGGTCGTGGTGGAGAGTGCGGTGCTCATCGGATCGGCTCCCGGTTCGGTGCGGTGGCGCGCGCGGCGTCCTGCGTGGTGCCCTGCCCGGTGTCCCGCGCCCGGCGGTCGTCGCGGCCCCGGGTGAGGGCGAGGAAGGCGTCGTTCAGGGTGAGCGGGGCGACCTCCAGGCCCCGGATCGCGTCCCGCGCGGCCAGCGCCCGTACGGTCGCGTCGGAGTCGTCGGTGCGGAGCCGGGCGCGGTCGCCGCGGACCTCCACCTCGGTCACCCCGGGCAGTCCGGCCAGGAAGGCCGCCGGGGCGCCGTCCAGGTCGACGGCGACGAGCGCCCCGCCGGCCGACCGCTTCAGCTCCTCGGCCGTGCCGTCGGCGACGATCCGGCCGGCGTCGACGACGACGATCCGGTCGGCGAAGGAGTCGGCCTCCTCCAGATAGTGGGTGGAGAACAGGACCGTGTTGCCCCGCCGGGCGTAGCCCCGCATCGCCGCCCAGAACTCGCCGCGCGCCTCGACGTCGAGGGCGGAGGTCGGCTCGTCCAGGACGATCAGCTCCGGATGGCCGGCCAGCGCGACGGCGAACCGGACCCGCTGGGCCTGGCCGCCGGAGAGGCGGTCCACCCGGCGGTCGGCGAGGGCGGTGAGCCCGGCGAGGGAGAGGGCGTCGGCGACCGGCATCGGCGCCGGGTAGGTGGAGGCGACGAAGCCGACCAGCTCGCGGACGGTGACGCGGGGGACCGGCCGGCCCTCCTGGAGCATCGCCCCGACCCGGCCCGCGGCGACGGCCCGGTCCGGCTCCCCGCCGAAGAGCGCGACCCGGCCGCTGTCGGGGGTGTCGAGGCCGAGGAGCAGGTTGATCGCGGTCGACTTCCCCGCGCCGTTGCGCCCCAGCAGGGCCACCGTCTCGCCGCGGCGGACCGTGAGGTCCAGGCCGTCGGCCGCGCGGACCGGGCCGTACGTCTTGGTGACCGTCGCGAGGACGGCCGCGGGTTCCTTCGTCATGCTCCGAAGGTACGGAGCGCGGGGCCCGCCCCGGCAGGCCGCGGCGTACCGATCCGACGGTGACAAATGTCCTGGGTGGCAGCGCACTTCCACTGAACTGACGTACCGTCAGCAGTGTGGCGTACGAGGGTTCCCAACGCCCCGCCCCTCCGCTATACATGGGGGACACCGAACTGGAACGCGTTCTATATCGGCGCGTACGGAACGGTTCCCGCACGGCCTCGGCGTGACCGACGGTGCGGACGGTCGCGCCGAGGTCTTCCACTCCAAGGACCTCCAAGGAGCAGCAAGTCGATGCCCATTGACCCCGCCAAGGCCCTCGCCGCCGAACCCCGCAGCGCCGAGATCGCCTGGGACCACAAGGACGTCCAGCTCTACCACCTCGGACTCGGCGCGGGCACCCCCGCCACCGACCCGGCCGAGCTGCGCTACACCCTCGAATCCCGGCTCCACGTGCTGCCCAGCTTCGCCACCGTCGCCGGCGCCGGCATGGGGGTCGTCGGCGGACTGTCCGCCCCCGGCATCGACATCGACCTCGCCGCCGTCCTCCACGGCGGCCAGTCGGTCACCCTCCACCGCCCGCTGCCCACCGGCGGCCGCGCCGTCTCCACCTCCCGCGTCGCCGCCGTCTACGACAAGGGCAAGGCCGCGATCCTCGTGCTCCGCTCCGAGGCCGCCGACGACGAGGGCCCGCTGTGGACCTCCGACGCCCAGATCTTCGTCCGCGGCGAGGGCGGCTGGGGCGGCGACCGCGGCCCCTCCGAGCGCCTGGAACTCCCCGGCCGCGAGCCCGACAAGACCGTCGAGCGCCCGATCCGCGAGGAACAGGCCCTGCTCTACCGCCTCTCCGGCGACTGGAACCCGCTCCACGCCGACCCCGAGTTCGCCGCGCTGGCCGGCTTCGACCGCCCGATCCTGCACGGCCTCTGCTCGTACGGCATGACCCTCAAGGCGGTGGTGGACACGGTGCTCGGCGGCGACGTCACCCGGGTCCGCGCCTACCGCACCCGCTTCGCCGGGATCGTCTTCCCCGGCGAGACCCTGCGCATCCGGATGTGGGCCGGGGACGGCCGCGTCCAGGTCGCGGTGACGGCCGTGGAGCGCGACGACGCCCCGGTCCTCGCCGACACCGTCGTCGAACACTCGTAGACCGCCCCGTCCCGGAGGGAGCCGCACCATGCGCGCAGCCGTACTGCACGAGATCGGCCAGGACAAACTGGAAGTCCTCGACGACGTCGAGGCGGTGGGCTTCGGCCCGGGCAGGGTGCGGATCCGGGTACGGGCCACCGGCCTGTGCCACTCGGACGTCTCCGCCATGAGCGGCGTCCTGCCGCAGCCCGCGCCCTTCATCCCCGGCCACGAGGGCGCCGGCGAGATCCTCGACGTCGGCGACGGAGTCACCGGACTGACCCCCGGGCAGCGGGTCCTGCTCTGCTGGCTGCCCGCCTGCGGCAGCTGCGCCGCCTGCAGGCGCGGCCAGACCCAGCTCTGTCTCGCCGGCTTCATGAACGCCGGCACCCCCAACTTCAAACGCCCCGGCGGCGACGTCTTCGGCTTCGCCGGCACCGGCACCTTCACCGAGGAGGTCGTCGTCGACGCCGGCTGCGCCGTCCCCATCCCGGACGACGTGCCCTTCGACATCGCCGCCCTCATCGGCTGCGGCGTGACCACCGGCCTTGGCGCCGCCATCAACACCGCCAAGGTCGAGGCGGGTTCCTCGGTCGCCGTCATCGGCTGCGGCGGCGTCGGCATCTCCGCCATCCAGGGCGCCCGGCTCCAGGGCGCCGCCCAGATCGTCGCCGTCGACCCCGTCGAGTCCCGCCGCGAGGCCGCCCTCCGCTTCGGCGCCACCGAGGCCGTCGCCCCCGAGGCCCTGGCCGACGCCAAGCAGCGGATCACCGCCGGCGAGGGCTTCGACTACGTCTTCGAGGTCGTCGGCAAGTCCGCCACCGCGCGCACCGCCTACGAGACCACCCGCCGCGGCGGCACCCTCTGCGTCGTCGGCGCCGGCGCCATGGACGACAACCTCCAGCTCAACATGTTCGAGCTGTTCTTCGACGAGAAGCGGATCCTGCCCTCCATGTACGGCGGCGGGGACGTCCTGCGGTCGTACGAGCGGGCCATCGCGCTCTGGCGGGCCGGCCGCATCGACCTGGAGTCGCTCATCACCCACCGGGTCCCGCTGGCGAACATCAACGAGGCCCTGGAGCAGATGCGGACCGGCGCCTCCCTGCGTACCTGCATCGAGATCTGAGAGGACCCCGTCATGTCACTGCCTCTTGAGGGGCTCAGCGCGATCGTCACCGGCGCCGGGCGCGGGCTCGGCCGCGCCGAGGCGCTCGAACTGGCCCGGCTCGGCGCCGCCGTCGTCGTCAACGACTACGGGCAGCCGGGCCGGGACGGCTCCGGGGAGGCGTCGGCCACCCCCGCCGAGGAGGTGGCCGCCGAGATCACCGCGGCCGGCGGCCGGGCGGTCGCCCACCTCGGCGACGTCTCCGACTTCGAGACCGCGCGCGGCCTGGTCGACCTGGCCGTCGCCGAGTTCGGCAAGCTCGACATCCTGGTCAACAACGCGGGCATCCTGCGCGACCGGATGGTCTTCTCGATGAGCGAGGACGAGTGGGACTCGGTCGTCCGCGTCCACCTCAAGGGCCACTTCAACACCACCCACTTCGCGGCCGTGCACTGGCGCGGACGGTCCAAGGCGGGGGAGAGCGGCGTCTACGGCCGGATCGTCAACACCTCCTCCGAGGCGTTCCTGGCCGGCTCCGCCGGACAGCCCAACTACGCCGCCGCCAAGGGCGGGATCGTCGGCCTGACCACCTCGTCGGCGCTCGCCCTCGCCCGCTACGGCGTGACCGCCAACGCCATCTGCCCGCGCGCCCGCACCCGCATGACGGAGGACGTCTTCGCCGGCTTCGCCGAACCGGCCGCCGAGGACGAGCTCGACCCGCTGTCGCCCGAGCACGTGGCGCCGCTCGTCGGCTACCTCGCCTCCCCGGCCGCCGCCGGAATCAACGGGCAGCTGCTCGTGGTCCACGGCGGGATGGTCGCCGTCGTCGAACGGCCCCGGGTGGCGGCCAAGTTCGACACCGCCAAGGAAGTCTTCGGCTTCGAGGAACTGGACGGGCTGCTCACCCCGTACTTCGCCGAGCGCCCGCCGGGCGAGACCTTCGCGGCCTCCGAGGTGCTGGGCCTGAAGAAGGGCTGAGCCGCCGGCCGCAGGGGTGGTGGGGAGGGCGAAGGGCCCCGGGGGATCGCTCCCTCGGGGCCCTTCGCCCCGCGCGCGCGGCGCCGACCGCGGCGCCGACCGGTCTCGCCGCCGCCCGCCCCGCGCGGGTGGTGCCGGTCGGTCTAGCCGTCGCCCTCGCGCCGGTGCCGGCCGTGCGGGGCGGTGGAGGACTCCTCCACCGGCGCGGCCGAACCCCGGTGCCGTCCGGCCCCCGGGTCCCGCGCCTCCCGCTGCTGCGACTCCTGCGCCGCCTCCGTGCTGTCGTCCGTCATGGTCGTACTCACCCCGTTGACTTGCTCGTGCTGTGCTGTGGTGCGGCGGTGAGTCTAACCAGCGGGTTTACGGTCCGTCAGGGGCGCCTGCTGGAGCGGCACCGGCCGGCAGGCGCGCGGCGGCGCGTCCCCGGCGACGGCCTCCCCCTCGGGCCCCGGCACCGGTCCCGGCTCCGGCTGCGGCTCGGGCTCCTCCGGCACCGTGAGGCCGGCCAGCGCGCAGGGCAGCTCCCGAGTCGAACACGGCAGCCGCAGGAGGCCCTCCGGCGACCACGCCCCGGCCCCGGCCACCCACCCGGGCGGCGCCGCCACCTGGTGCATCCGCCGCCCCGAGGGCCGCCACAGCCCCACCCAGCTGCCGGCCGCCGCGTCGATCCGCAGCGCCACCCCGCAGCTCTCCGGCATCAGCACCTGCCCCGGCTGGACCGCGAAGGGCGTCACCGCCGCGTCGTCCAGCCGCAGGCAGTCCGGGAACCGCACCGGCAGCAGACTCCCCAGCACCCCCCAGCCGAGCCGCTCGTGCCCCGGCGACGGCGCGTCCGAACGGATCAGCAGCAGCCCGCTGTCCGGGTCCGCCAGCAGCAGCCGGTCGTCGCTCGTCTCGGTGATCTGGAGCAGCGGCGACACCTCGCCGCCCCGCTCCAGGTCGACCGCGACCGTCTTCACCGGACCGTCGCCGAGCCGCCGGTCCAGGGCCAGCATCCGGCCCGTCCGGTCCAGCCAGACGCCGCCCGCGCAGTGGCCGGGGAGCTCCGCGACCCGCTCCGGGCCGAAGGCGCCGCCCGCCACCAGCCAGAGCGTGGTGGACTCCGGGCCCGCGTGGCGCGCGTACGCGCAGATGCCGTCCGGGGACGGCGGCAGCAGCTCCACGGGACCGGGGCCGGGGGCCTCCACCGAGCCGAGCCGCAGCTCGCCCGTGCCGGGACCCGTCGGGTAGAGCAGCGAGAAGGTGTGGCGCCGCCCGTCCACCCGGCGACACACCAGGACCCGGCCGTCGGCGAGCGGCAGCAGCTGCGCGTCCGCCTCCTCCGGCTGGTCCAGGGGGAGCGGGACGGCGTACGGCTCCGGGCCGTCGAGGGTCCAGCGCTCCGCGTACAGGGCGTCCCCGGAACCCGCGAGCCTCGCCGCGTACGCGCCGTTCGCCGTGATCGCGAAGCCCGCCGGGGGACGGACGGGCGTCCCCTCGCGGTCGTCGTCCTCGGCCGTGGTCTCGATGGCACACGCTGTCATCGACTCGTCACCTCCGGCCACGAAGCTAGTTTTCGCACTTCCAGCCGAACAACACGACCCCGCTCACTTCACACATAAGGGTGGCGGTGGGTCGGTTCGATTGAGCGGAGGGGGCCGGTTGTGCTGACGGGGCCAGGGGTACGTAAGGTAAGGCGAACCTAAGCGGACCCTGTGGCTCCGCCGTGGAACCCCGTACCGCCGTCCCACCTCGACGTCCGCCATCGAAGAGGAGCCCTCCCGATGTCCTTCCGCCGCCGCGGCACCGCCGCCGCCGTCGCCCTCGCCGCCGCGCTCTCCCTCGCGGCCTGCGGAGGCGGCGACTCGTCCGACGCCTCCACGAAGGAGGACACGGCGAAGAAGAAGGACGTCGCCACCGGCGGCAAGGACTTCGGCGACGCCGCCGCCAAGACCGCCGCCCTGGGCACCGACGCCGCGCCCGGCCAGTTCCCCCGCACCCTCACCCACGCCATGGGCAAGAGCGAGCTCAAGGCCGCCCCGAAGCGGGTCGTCGTCCTCGACGTCGGCGAGCTCGACAACGTCGTCTCCCTCGGCGTCCAGCCCGTCGGCTACGCCCCCTCCGAGGGCGACGACGGCATCCCCGGCTACCTCGCGAAGGACGCCGGCGCCCCCAAGTCCGTCGGCACCATCAACAACCTCAACCTGGAGGCCATCGCCAACCTCCAGCCCGACCTCATCCTCGGCAGCCAGCTGCGCGCCGCCGACAAGTACGACGAGCTGTCGAAGATCGCCCCGACCGTCTTCTCCATCCGCCCGGGCTTCACCTGGAAGGAGAACTACCTCCTCAACGCCGCCGCGCTCGACAAGACCGCCGAGGCGAAGGAGAAGCTCGCCGCCTACGAGGCCAAGGCGAAGAAGCTGGGCGAGGACGTCGGCCCGAACAAGCCGGTCGTCTCGATGGTCCGCTACCTCCCGGGCAAGATCCGCCTCTACGCGAAGGCGTCGTTCATCGGCACCATCCTGGAGGACGCCGGTCTGCCCCGCCCGAAGAACCAGCAGATCGACGAGCTGGCCGCCGAGATCAGCCCCGAGAAGATCGACCAGGCCGACGGCGACTGGATCTTCACCGGCGTCTACGGCGACGCCAAGGCGACCAAGAAGGACGCCGCCCAGGGCAACCCGCTCTGGAAGAACCTCAAGGCCGTCAAGGCCGGCCGGGCCAAGGACGTCCCGGACGAGACCTGGTACCTCGGCCTCGGCGTCACCGCGGCGAACAGCGTCCTCGACGACCTGCGCGCCGACCTGGTGAAGTAGGCGCGCGGAACCACGGCCGGCGGACTTGTCCACAGGCCAGGACGGCGGGGCACGGAGGACAGGTAGCCTTTCCTCCGTGCCCCGTCTGTCTGAAGTCATCGCCGAGCTCGACGCCCTCTGGCCGCCCGAGCGGGCCGAGTCGTGGGACGCCGTCGGCACCGTCTGCGGCGACCCCGACGCGGAGATCCGCCGCGTCCTCTTCGCCGTCGACCCCGTGCGGGAGATCGCGGACGAGGCCGTCGCCCTCGGCGCCGACCTGATCGTCACCCACCACCCCCTCTACCTGCGGGGGACGACGACGGTCGCGGCCGGCCACTTCAAGGGCCGCGTCGTGCACACGCTGATCAAGCACGACATCGCCCTGCACGTCGCCCACACCAACGCGGACACCGCCGACCCCGGCGTCTCCGACGCCCTGGCGGGCGCCCTCGACCTGCGCGTCACCGGACCGCTCGTCCCCGAGAACAACCTCGGCCGGATCTGCGAGCTGGACCACCCCGAGACCCTCGCCGCCTTCGCCGCCCGCGCCGCGAAGCGGCTGCCCGCGACCGCGCAGGGCATCCGGGTCGCCGGCGACCCGGACATGACCGTCCGCCGCGTCGCCGTCAGCGGCGGCTCCGGCGACAGCCTCTTCGACGCCGTGCGCGCCGCCGGGGTGGACGCCTTCCTCACCGCGGACCTGCGCCACCACCCCGTCTCCGAGGCCACCCAGCGCTCCCCGCTGGGCCTCGTCGACGCCGCCCACTGGGCCACCGAGTGGCCCTGGTGCGAGCTGGCCGCCGCCCAGCTCGACACGCTCTCCGACCGTCACGGCTGGGACCTCCGCGTCCACGTCTCGAAGACGGTCACCGACCCCTGGTCCTCCCACCACACCTCTCCTGGAGCCCCCAACTGAACGCCGCGCCCGCCGACCAGATCCGCCTCCTCGACGTCCAGGCCCTGGACGTCCGCCTCCAGCAGCTCGCCCACAAGCGCAAGGCGCTGCCGGAGCACGCGGAGATCGAGGCGCTGACCAAGGACCTCACCCAGCTGCGCGACCTGCTCGTCGCCGCGCAGACCGAGGAGAGCGACTGCGCCCGCGAGCAGACCAAGGCCGAGCAGGACGTCGACCAGGTCCGCCAGCGCGCCGCCCGCGACCAGCAGCGGCTCGACTCCGGCGCCGTCTCCTCCCCGAAGGACCTGGAGAACCTCCAGCGCGAGATCACCTCGCTCGCCAAGCGCCAGGGAGACCTGGAGGAGATCGTCCTGGAGGTCATGGAGCGCCGCGAGTCCGCCCAGGAGCGCGTCACCGAGCTGACCGAGCGCACCGGGGCCGTCCAGGCCAAGGTCGACGACGCCACCGCCCGCCGGGACACCGCGCAGGCCGGCCTCGACGAGGAGTCCGCCACCGTCGTCAAGGAGCGCGAGGTCGTCGCCGGGACCGTCCCGGCGGACCTCCTCAAGCTGTACGACAAGCTCCGCGAGCAGCAGGGCGGCGTCGGCGCGGCCCGCCTCTACCAGCGCAAGTGCGAGGGCTGCCACATCGAGCTCAACATCACCGAGCTGAACGAGGTCCGGTCCGCCGCGAAGGACGCGGTCCTGCGCTGCGAGAACTGCCGCCGGATCCTGGTCCGGACGGCGGAGTCCGGCCTGTAATGCGCGAGCTCGTGGTCGAGGCGGACGGCGGCTCCCGGGGCAATCCCGGGCCCGCCGGCTACGGTGCCGTCGTCCTCGACCCGGCCACGGGCGAGACGCTCGCGGAGGCCGCCGAGTACATCGGCGTCGCGACGAACAACGTCGCCGAGTACAAGGGCCTCATCGCGGGCCTCCGCGCCGCCCTGGACCTGGCGCCCGACGCCACGGTCCGGGTCAGGATGGACTCCAAGCTCGTCGTGGAGCAGATGTCCGGGCGCTGGAAGATCAAGCACCCGGACATGAAGCCGCTGGCGGCGGAGGCGGCCCTCGCCTTCCCCCGGGACCGCGTCCGGTACGAGTGGATCCCCCGCGAGCGCAACAAGCACGCCGACCGCCTGGCCAACGAGGCGATGGACGCGGGCAAGCGCGGCGAGCAGTGGACCCCGCGCGACCTCTCCGCCGCCCGCGCGGCCGCCACCCCGCCCCCGTCCGTCCCGCCCGGCGACGCGGCGGCGGG
>NZ_BNBS01000147.1 GCF_014656075.1 Streptomyces hydrogenans | reverse complement strand
CGGCGGGGGCGGCGTCCGGCCGCCCGCCCCGCCCGTCCAGGCCCCGGCGCCCGCCCCCATGCCGGCGCCCGCCCCCGCGCAGGCGCCGCCCGTCGCGCAGGCCGCGCCCGCTCCGGCGCCCGCCCCCGAGCAGCAGCGGCCTCCGCGGCCGCAGCCCGTGGCGCCCGAGGACGACGTGCCGGAGGAGGACGATCCGGACCTCGTGGAGTCGGCGCTCTCCGGGCACGAGCTGATCGTGCGCGAGCTCGGCGCCACCGTTGTGGAGGAATACACGAACGACTAGGGCCGTCTCGCTCGGTGGCCCGCACAAGGAGCTTCCCGGCCGGCGGGCTACCCTGGCTGGCGTGAAGGTCCTCGTCATCGGCGGCGGCGCCCGCGAACACGCCCTGTGCCGCTCTCTCTCCCTCGATCCCGACGTCACCGCTCTGCACTGCGCGCCCGGCAACGCCGGAATCGCCGAGGTCGCCGAGCTGCACCCGGTCGACCAGCTGGACGGCGGCGCGGTCGCCGCGCTCGCCACCGAGCTCGGCGCCGACCTGGTCGTCGTCGGCCCGGAGGCTCCGCTCGTCGCCGGTGTCGCCGACGCCGTCCGCGCCGTCGGCATCCCCGTCTTCGGCCCCTCCGGCGAGGCGGCGCTGCTGGAGGGCTCCAAGGCGTTCGCCAAGGACGTCATGGCCGGCGCCGGCGTGCCGACCGCCCGCAGCTACGTCTGCACCACCCCCGCCGAGATCGACGAGGCCCTCGACGCCTTCGGCGCGCCGTACGTGGTCAAGGACGACGGTCTCGCGGCCGGCAAGGGCGTCGTCGTGACCGGGGACGTCGAGGCGGCCCGGGCCCACGCCCTCGCCTGCGACCGCGTGGTCATCGAGGAGTACCTGGACGGTCCCGAGGTCTCCCTCTTCGCGATCTGCGACGGCACGACCGTCCTCCCGCTCCAGCCCGCGCAGGACTTCAAGCGCGCGCTCGACGGCGACGAGGGCCCCAACACCGGTGGCATGGGCGCCTACTCGCCGCTGCCGTGGGCCGACCCGAAGCTGGTCGACGAGGTCCTGGAGACCGTCCTCCAGCCGACCGTGGACGAGCTGCGCCGCCGCGGCACTCCCTTCTCCGGCCTCCTCTACGCCGGTCTCGCGCTCACCGGCCGCGGCGTGCGGGTCATCGAGTTCAACGCCCGCTTCGGCGACCCGGAGACGCAGGTCGTCCTCGCCCGCCTGAAGACCCCGCTGGCCGGCGTGCTGCTGCACTCCGCCAACGGCACCCTCGCCGACCAGGCCCCGCTGGCCTGGCGCGACGAGGCGGCCGTCACCGTGGTCGTCGCCTCCCACAACTACCCGGACACCCCGCGCACCGGCGACCCCATCGAGGGCCTCGCCGAGATCGCGGAGCAGGACGCGCCCCACGCGTACGTGCTCCACGCGGGGACCAAGCGGGACGGCGAAGCGATCGTCAGCGCGGGCGGGCGGGTCCTGTCCGTCACCGCCACCGGTTCGGACCTGGCCCAGGCCCGCGACCGCGCCTACGCGGCAGTCGGCCGCATCCGTCTTGACGGCTCCCAGCACCGTACGGACATCGCGCTCAAGGCCGCCGGGGCCTGACCCGGGACGGAGTACGGGCGCGGCCGCGCAGTCAAGCGCACCGCCGCGCCACCGGCGCCACCTTTACCCAAAGCCATTCGTTCGGGTGACGACTCGCCCATCTGGATGACTGCCGCCGCACCCCCAACTA
The DNA here is from genome assembly GCF_014656075.1 of Streptomyces hydrogenans. Lineage (GTDB taxonomy): Bacteria > Actinomycetota > Actinomycetes > Streptomycetales > Streptomycetaceae > Streptomyces > Streptomyces hydrogenans. Next base: position 16,603 of record NZ_BNBS01000147.1, on the reverse strand, counting down.
GGGTGCGGCGCAGGCGTTCCGGCACTTGGCCCATCGGCATTGCGATGTCGGTGTCGGGTGCCACAGTGGGGGAGTGAGCAACACCACCACGGGTAGTCCCGTCGAGGACAGGCAGAGGGGGTGAGGTACGGCGTGTCCGGCAGCGGCTTCGGAAACGGCGGCAAAGACGGCGGCCTCGGCGACGAGTGGGGCGTGCGGGCCGCGCGCTCCCGCGCCCTGGCCGTCCTCCGTGTCCGCGGACGGGCGCTCGGCGCCGCCATCCTCCCCGCGGCCGTCGCCGTCGTGCTGTACGCGGGCGAGGTCACCGGCCACTTCACGGGGACGGGCTGGGCCACCGCCCGTGTGATCACCACGGTCCTCGCGGTCGTCGTCCTGCTCGCCGCCGCGGCCGTCGCCCTCGTCGTCGCCCGCGCCCGTCCGGCCGTGACGCCGACGGTGGAGCTCTCCGAGACCGCCGCCCCCGACCTCCACCGCCTGGTGCGGGACCTGGCCGACCGGCTCGACGTGCCCGCGCCCTCCGCGATAGCCCTGACCCCGGACTGCGACAGCTGGCTGGAGGACCGCTCCCACCGGGCGCACGGCCGGGCGGCCGTCCCCGCCGGTGCCGGACCCGTCCTCGTCATAGGCTCCCCCTTCCTCTGGTGGATGCGGGTCGGCGAGCTGCGGGCGGTCCTCGCCCCGGTCGTGGCCGGCACCGGCCCGGCCGCCGACCCCGACATAGCCGCCGCCCGCCGCTTCGTGCGCGGGCTCGACGCGGCCGTCGCCGTCCCGGACGAGCCCGGCCTCGACCCGCTGCGCCGGTTCGGCGCCCGGGGCGTCGGCCGGGTGGCCCGCCTGCTGCTGCGGGCCTGCGGCAACCACGCCGCCGAGATGGAGCGCGGGGTCGCCGCCGCCGGGTCCGAGCGCGCCCAGGCCGTGGACCAGGGGACCCGGATCGTCGCCCAGGAGCAGGTCGGCCTCGCCTACGCGGGCTGGGACCGGCTCCTCACCCGGGTCGCGCTGCCCGCCTGGCGGATGGGCCGCTGGCCGTCCCGGCTGGACGCGGGCGTCGTCTCCGCCCTCACCGAACTGTCCCGGCGCGACCGGCTCGCGGAGGGCTTCTCCTCCCGGCTCGGCGAGCGCCCGGCCTGCGACCTCCTGGAGGAGCCGGGAGCCGTGGACGAGGCCGCCTCGCTGCTCGCCGCCCGGCTCTTCCACGGCGGCCCCGCCGAGGCCGGCCCGGACTGGGCGCCGGTCGACTGGAGCCGCTACCCGGAGGAGGTCGTCGACCGGAAGTGGCGCGCCGACGCGGCCCGCCTCCACGACGTCCTCGACCGCCTGTCGACGGCCGCGGACCCGGAGGCCTCCGAGGCCCCGACCCTCACCCGCGTCCTCACCCACCTGACGGCCCCGCAGGACCGGCCGTCCACGCCCTCCGCGCCGACGGAGGACGACGACCTCCCCGTCATACCGCCCGGAGCGGAGGCCGCGGCCGAAGCCCGAGCCCAAGCCCATGCCCGACCGGAGCACCTGGCCGCGGAAGAAGAGGACAGGCACGAGACCGAGGGCAGGGACGAGCACGAGGCCGCGACCGACGCCGAACACGAGATCGACGCCGAGGACGAGGACGAGGACGACGTCCGCAACCCCGCCGCCGACGCCCTCGCCGCCGCCCTCAGCGCCCAGGTCGCGCGGGAGGACGCCGAGCGCGAGGCCCGGGCCGCGGCGGGCGCGACCGCCGGTGCCGCGTCCGGAGCCGCCGGGTTCACCGGCCCCGACGGCCCCTGGCCGCTCGCGCCGCTGCTGCCGCCCCGCACCGGCCGCGACCTGCTCGCCGACCACGTGACCGCGCTGGTCTGCTGCGCCGCCGTCGACACCACCGGCGCCGCACCCGGCCTGGACTGGCTCGACGGCCCCGCACTGCTCGTCGACGGCGAGCGCGCCGCCGACCTGGGACCGCGCGTGCTCGCCCTCGTCGAGGAGGGCGACCCGGCCCCGCTGCGGGCCTGGCTCAGCACCACCGGCGTGCGCCCCGAGAAGCCCGTCCGGCTGCTCTGAGACCGGGCGACGAGCCCGCCGGAGCCCAACGAGCCCCCCGGGGAGCACCGCCGGAGCCCCAACGAGCCCCCGGGGAGCACCGCCAGGGCCCGGACGAGCCCCCGGGGAGCACCGGCGGGGCCCGCCCAGCAGCCCCGCCGGACCCCCCGTACCGGAGGGTCGTGTTCCACCTTCGTCGATTCACGACGAACGGTGACGGGCCGCGTGCGTTATGTGATGTGCTGGAGACCGACACTGACAAGGGCACCACCCGCGGGCAGGAGCCGGCGGCACTGACCGGGGGAGTCGAAGGAGGGGGCGCGGCCATGGGGGCGGAGCAGATCAGGCGCTGGGAGTCGGGTGCGCTCGCGCACGCCGTCTCCGATCCCTTCGGTCAGGGCCCGCTGCCCTGGCTGCGCGGTTCGGAGAACTACTTCGACGACACGGGGCAGATGGTCCCCTGGTACGCGGACGAGACCCTGGCCGGCGGCGGCGCCGGCGGCCCCCGCACCGCCGACGACGTGCGCCGCCAGATCAAGGGCTTCGCCTCAGGCGGGGCCGTCGCGCCCGGCGAGTCGATCGACTTCCACGTCACCGTGGACCCGCCGCAGCAGTTCTCGGTCGACGTCTACCGGATCGGCCACTACGGCGGGGCCGGCGCCGCGAAGATCACCACCAGCCCGCGGCTCTCCGGGATCGTCCAGCCCGCCCCGCTCACCGCCGACCGCACGGTCTCCTGCCACCACTGGTGGCAGTCCTGGCGGCTCCAGGTCCCCAGCTACTGGTCGCTCGGCGCGTACGTCGCCGTCCTCACCACCGCCGACGGCTACCGCTCCCACATCCCCTTCACGGTCCGCGACTCCCACCCGGCGGACCTCCTGCTGGTCCTCCCGGACGTGACCTGGCAGGCGTACAACCTCTATCCGGAGGACGGCCACACCGGTGCCAGCCTCTACCACGCCTGGGACGAGGAGGGCCGGCTGCTCGGCGAGGAGGAGGCGGCGATCACCGTCTCCTTCGACCGGCCGTATGCGGGCGCGGGCCTGCCCCTGCACGTCGGCCACGCCTACGACTTCATCCGCTGGGCGGAGCGGTACGGCTACGACCTCGCCTACGCCGAGACCCGCGACCTGCACGCGGGCCGGGTCGACCCCACGCGCTACCGGGGCCTGGTCTTCCCCGGCCACGACGAGTACTGGTCGGCGCCGATGCGCAAGGCCGCCGAGCGCGCCCGCGACCAGGGCACCTCGCTGGTCTTCCTGTCCGCCAACACCATGTACTGGCAGGTGGAGTTGGGCCCCTCGCCGTCCGGGGTGCCGGACCGGCTGCTCACCTGCCGCAAGCGCCGCGGCCCCGGCCGCCCCGCCCTGTGGCGCGAGGTCGACCGCCCCGAGCAGCAGCTCCTCGGCATCCAGTACGCGGGCCGGGTGCCCGAACCGCACCCGCTCGTCGTGCGGAACGCCGGACACTGGCTGTGGGAGGCGACCGGCGCCGGCGACGGCGACGAGCTCCCCGGCCTCGTCGCCGGGGAGGCGGACCGTTACTTCCCGCGCACCCCGCTCCCCGACCACGACAGCCGCATCCTGCTCGCCCACTCGCCCTACCGGGACGGCGACGGAGCGCTCCGCCACCAGGAGACCAGCCTCTATCGGGCGCCCTCCGGGGCCTGGGTCTTCGCCGCCGGCACCTTCGCCTGGTCGCCGGCGCTGGACCGGCCGGGCCATGTGGACGCCCGCGTCCAGCGCGCCACCGCCAATCTCCTGGACCGCATCTGTAAGAGGGACTGACCGGGCGAGCCGCCCCGGTCGGCGGGCCCGGGCGCGCGTGCGAGAGAATCGGACCGTTCCTGGATCAACCTACGCGGAGGAACCGTGTCCGGATTCGTAGAAAAGCCCGAGCCCGTCGAGGTTCCGGGCCTGACCCACCTGCACACGGGCAAGGTGCGCGACCTGTACCGGAACGGGGCCGGCGAGCTCGTGATGGTGGCGAGCGACCGCATGTCCGCGTACGACTGGGTCCTGCCCACCGAGATCCCGGACAAGGGCCGCGTCCTCACCCAGCTCTCCCTGTGGTGGTTCGACCAGCTCTCCGACCTGGCCCCGCACCACGTCCTGTCCACCGACCTGCCGGAGGGCGCCCCCGCCGACTGGGCGGGCCGCACCCTGATCTGCAAGTCCCTGGACATGGTCCCGGTCGAGTGCGTCGCCCGCGGCTACCTCACCGGCTCCGGCCTGGTCGAGTACGACGAGTCCCGCACGGTCTGCGGCCTCGCGCTCCCCGAGGGCCTGACCGACGGCTCCGAGCTGCCCGCGCCGATCTTCACCCCGGCGACCAAGGCGGCCGTCGGCGACCACGACGAGAACGTCTCGTACGAGGAGGTCGCCCGCCAGGTCGGCTCCGAGACCGCCGCCCTGCTGCGCCAGACCACCCTCGCCGTCTACGGCCGGGCCCGGGACATCGCCCGCGAGCGGGGCATCATCCTCGCCGACACCAAGTTCGAGTTCGGCTTCGACGGCGGGAACCTGGTCCTCGCCGACGAGGTGCTGACCCCGGACTCCTCCCGCTTCTGGCCGGCCGACCAGTGGCAGCCGGGCCGCGCCCAGCCCTCGTACGACAAGCAGTTCGTGCGGGACTGGCTGACCTCCCCGGCCTCGGGCTGGGACCGCAAGAGCGAGCAGCCGCCGCCGGCCCTCCCGCAGGAGATCGTGGACGCCACCCGCGCCAAGTACCTGGAGGCGTACGAGCTGCTGACCGGCAAGCCCTGGTCCGACAGCTTCTGACGGAGCGGCCGTACGGGTCCCTTGCCGGGGCCCGTACGGCGCTTCCGCCCCGTGCGCGCGCATGACGAAGGCCCCGGTTCGATGAACCGGGGCCTTCACACTGAGCGGACGACGAGATTCGAACTCGCGACCCTCACCTTGGCAAGGTGATGCTCTACCAACTGAGCCACGTCCGCATGCGCCGTAGCGCGCTGCTAACTATACCCAACCTTTGGAGCGCGCGAGACGCACCGCCGCGTGACGGTTCTCCGCACCGACCTTCGCGGCGGCCGAGGAGAGGTAGTTGCGGACCGTGCCGGGGGAGAGCGCGGCCCGCCGGGCGATCTCCGCGACGGGGGCCCCGTCGGCGGCGAGTTCGAGCACCTCGGCCTCGCGGGCGGTCAGCGGAGAGTCCCCCGCGGCGATCGCATCGGCCGCCAACTCCGGGTCCACGTAACGGTTTCCGGCATGGACGGTACGGATCAGCTCGGCCAGCCGCTGGGCGCTGACGGTCTTCGGGGCGAAGCCCCGGACGCCCGCCGCGAGGGCCCGCTTGAGATGGCCGGGACGGCCGTGACTGGTCACGATCATCGTGCGGCAGTCCGGGAGTTCGTCCCGGATCGATGTGGCCACCGTCACACCGTCCGCCCCTGGCATCTGGAGGTCGAGGACGGCGACGTCGGGCCGGTGGGCGCGGGCCATGGCGAGCGCCTCGGGCCCGGTCGCGGCCTCCGCGACGACGATCAGGTCGTCCTCCAGGGCGAGCAGGGCGGCCAGCGCGCCCCGGATCAGGTGCTCGTCGTCGGCGAGCAGGACGCGGACGGGCTCGGTCACGCCACCGTCTCCTTCTTCTGCGGGGTGGGACGCGCGTTCTTCCGGGACGCGGGCAGCGGCACGCGGGCGATGACGCGGAAGGACTGCGGCTCCGCGGGCCCGGCCTCCAGGGTGCCGTCCACCGCGCCGAGCCGTTCGCGCAGCCCGGCGAGGCCGGAGCCGGTCCGGCCGGGGGCGGCGGCCCCGTCCGGTACCGCCGCGCCGTCGTTCTCCACGGTCAGCACGGCCTCCCCGGCCCCGGCGCGCAGGGTGATCGCGCAGTGCCGGGCGTCGCCGTGCCGCAGCACGTTGGTGGTGGTCTCGCGGACGACCCAGCCGAGCACGGACTGCACCCCGGCCGGCAGGTCGAGGGCGGGGGCGTCGACGGCGCAGCCGATGCCGGCGGCGTCGAGGACCCCGCGCGCGCCCTCCAGCTCGATCCGCAGGTCGGCCTCCCGGTAGCCGCGGACCACCTCCCGGACCTCCCGCTGGGACTCCTGGGCGATCCGCTGCACCTCGACCATCTGGTCCACGCTCTCCGCCCGGCCGCGCCGGGCGAGCTGGACGGCCAGCTCGCTCTTGAGCGCGATCACCGACAGGTTGCGGCCCATGACGTCGTGGAGGTCGCGGCCGAAGCGGAGCCGTTCCTCGGCGACGGCGAGCCGGGCCTTGAGGTCGCGGGAGCGCTCCAGCTCCTGGACGACGCCGAGCAGCCAGGAGGAGAAGCCGCAGGCGGCGGCGTAGGCGCCGCCACCGAGGAGGACGGCGGCCAGGGTGATCAGGCTCTCCGGGACGCCGTGGCCGAAGACGGCGACGGGCAGCGCGGCGGCGAGGGCGGTGCCGGCGACCGCGTACGCCATGTGCCGCACCCGGTCCAGGCAGAGGACGAGCGTGCCGGCGGTGAAGACCGAGGTGACGACGAGCAGGCTCGCCACGACCGAGTCGTCGGTCAGCGCCCCGCCCGCCCACAGTCCGGCGACGACGAGGTCGCCGAGGACGGTGGCGGCGGCGAGGACGACGGCGAGCCGGGCGGGGCGCGCCCGCCGGCCGGTGGTGTGGCCGAGGGCGCGGGAGGAGACCGTCCAGCAGAGCGCGGAGTGGGCCAGGACCCACAGGAGCAGGCCGATCGTCAGGCCGGTGCCGATCCCGCTCGACCGGCCGCCGGAGCTCAGCGGGAGGCCGCCGAGCGTGACCAGTTCGACCGGGGCCATGAGGTGGAAGGTCCAGCGGGTGTACAGCTCGACCTTCTCGGCGGCGCTGCGCCGCGTCCACCATCCCGTCATCGCGGTCATCCGTCCCGTCTCCCCCTCTGTCCTAGCGCCGGGGCTCCCAGCGGAACCAGCGGCGGACGGCCCACCCCGTCAGGACGCCCCAGGCCACTGTATTGAGCGCGGCGGTGAGCAGGCTGCCCGCGTGGGCGGTGCCGAGCCAGCCGGCCCGGACGAACTCCATGACGCCGCTGAGCGGGAGCAGCTGGGCGAGGTCGGCGGCGAGGCCCGGGAGGGCGTCGCGGGGGACGAAGAGGCCGGAGCCGAAGGAGGAGACGAGGAAGAGCGGCAGGGTGGTGAGGCCGGCGCTCTCGACGGTGCGGGTGATCGTGGTGGTGAGGGCGGCGAGCCCGGCGAGCAGCACGATCGCGCCGGCCAGGCCGAGGACGAGCAGGTCGGGGCGGGCGGGGGCGTCGGCGCCGAGGAGCGTGAAGCCCCCGACGGTGAGGATCGCGGCCTGGGCGAGGGCGATCGCGGTGGCGGGCAGCGCGGCGCCGGCCAGGATCTCGGTGTCGGTGGCCTCGCCGGTGCGCAGCCGCTTGAGGACCAGCCCCTCGCGGCGGGCGACCAGGCTGGAGGTCAGGCTCATGTAGACGACGAGCAGCAGGACCATGCCGGTGCCGCCGATGAGGGTGGCGGCGCCGAGGGAGATGCCGAGGGTGGCCTCGTCGACGCCCTTGAGGGAGGACCGCAGCAGGAAGATCATCAGCAGCGGCATGGCGGCCGCGATGAAGAGGTTGTTGCGGTTGCGGCCGAGGAGGGTGAGTTCGGCGCGGCCGAGGGCGGTGAGCCGGGTGAGGGTGGTGGAGGGGCGGCCGGTGGTGACGGCGGGCGCGAGCGGGGTCTGCGGCGTACTCATCGGGTCACGGTCTCCTTCGGGCCGGCCGGGGTGTCCTCCGTGCGGGAGGCGATGTCGAGGAAGGCCTCTTCGAGGGAGGCGGAGCGGGCGTCGAGCCCGTCGAGGCGGACGCCCTGCTCGCGGGCCCAGCCGAGGAGTTCGGTGAGGTCGTCCTGGAGGGCGTGGGTGCGGATCTCGATCCGGTCGCCGTCCTCGGCGGCCTTCAGCGCGAGCGGCAGCCGGGCGGCGGGCACCCCGGCGGGGAGCGCGAAGCGGATCCGGGCGGGCTGGGCGGCGGTGACCTCGGCGGGGGTGCCGGAGAGCACGATCCGGCCCTTGTGCATGATCGCGAGCCGGTCGGCGAGCGACTCGGCCTCCTCCAGGTAGTGCGTGGTGAGGAGGACGGTGGTGCCCTGGGCGCGCAGCGCGCGGACCAGCTCCCAGGTGTCGCGGCGGCCCTCGGCGTCGAGACCGGTGGTGGGCTCGTCGAGGAAGAGGACCTCGGGCCGGCCGAGCAGGGCGAGCGCGAGGTCGAGGCGGCGGCGTTCGCCGCCGGACAGCTGCTTGATCCGCACCTTCTCCCGGCCGGCCAGGCCGACCGCGCCGAGGGCCTCGCCGGCGGGCCGGGCGCCGCTGGTGCAGCCGGCCCACATGCGTACGGTCTCGGCGACGGTGAGGTCGGAGGGGAAGCCGCCCTCCTGGAGCATCACGCCGATGCGGGGGCGGACGGCCGAGCGCTCCCGGTACGGGTCGTGGCCGAGGACGCGGGCGGTGCCGCCGGTCGGGGCGGCGAGGCCCTCCAGGAGTTCGACGGTGGAGGTCTTGCCGGCGCCGTTGGTGCCGAGGAGGGCGAAGATCTCGCCCCGGGGAACGGAGAGGGAAATGCCGCGCACCGCCTCGAAGCCGCCGTCGTAGGTGCGGCTCAGGTCGGTCGCCTCGATGGCCGGTGTCAGGGCTTCTGCTGTCATGGCCCCAGCCTGCCGCCCGGAAAGAGGGGAGGGCAGTGCGTGCTGTCATGACCCGGACTGACAAATGTCATGCCGGCGGGGAGGGGACGTACGGGGGAACGACGAAGGCCCCGGTTCGATGAACCGGGGCCTTCTCCCTGAGCGGACGACGAGATTCGAACTCGCGACCCTCACCTTGGCAAGGTGATGCTCTACCAACTGAGCCACGTCCGCATTGCTCCCGACCGGCTTTCACCGGGCGGTGCGAGCACCACTCTACCTGATCCACCGGAGTGGTCGGTAACCGTGATGCAGAGCGGGTGACAGGGATCGCACACTGCGCCTTCCCCCTGGAAGGGGGATGTTCTACTACTGAACTACACCCGCACGCTGCTGGGGACTCGGCTTTTTCGGCCTCGCCCCTCGGCGTGTTCCAGACTCTAGCGGATCATGGGGGGTGGAATGCAAATCCGCTCCGCCCCGGTGTCGCGGAGGCCGGTGCCCCGGCCCTCGGCCGGGCCGTCAGCTCGCCTCGCGGAAGGCCTCGTAGACCCGCTTGGGGATGCGGCCCCGGGCCGGCACGTCCATCTTGTTGGACTGGGCCCAGGCGCGGACCGCCGCCGGGTCGGGGGCGAGGGCGGTGTGCTTGTACGCGGCGGTGGTTCCGGTCACACCGGCCGCCACCTTGCCGGTCTGCTTCCGCCCGGCCGCCAGGTAGGGCGCGAGGGCCTTGCGGAGTTTCTTTGCATTGGCAGCATTCAGGTCGATCTCGTACATCTTCCCGTCGAGACCGAACGCGACCGTTTCCGCCGCTTCTCCGCCGTCGATGTCGTCGGAGAGGGTGACCACCACTCGCTGCGCCACGGATATCGGTCCTTTCCTGTGGCCCGCCACCTGTCGGGGGCTGTGGGTACGCCTCTGACGTGCGGTGACACCAGGCCGCTGGCTGCCCAGGGACAATGCTGTTTTCCTCTGGATTCCTTTGTACAGCGATCGGTGTCGCATTGTGAAGCCCTGTCAATTGTCTCAGCGTGTCCCGGGCCAATGGGCGGCGCAATATTTCACTCGCATTTCATGTGCGGCGGGGTGTAGGGGGTTTGGGGCGGATCGTCGTCGGGGGCGCCTTCCGGCCTGGGCATTTGTAGGATCCTTCAGATCTCTACCCGCGTAGAATTTGGAGGCAGGTACGCTGAGGGAACCGCCCACGCAACACACCACCGGGAGTGCCAGTGGCACGCGTCGTAGTCGACGTCATGCTCAAGCCGGAGATCCTCGACCCGCAGGGACAGGCGGTGCAGCGTGCACTGCCCCGCCTCGGGTTCGCCGGAATCGCCGACGTCCGTCAGGGGAAGCGCTTCGAGCTGGAGGTGGAGGGACCGGTCGACGACGCCGCCCTCGCCCGCATCCATGAGATGGCCGAAACCTTCCTTGCCAACACCGTGATCGAAGACTTCGTCGTGAAGGTCGAGTCGTGACCGCTCGCATCGGCGTCGTCACCTTCCCCGGCACGCTCGACGACCAGGACGCGCTGCGCGCCGCCCGCCTCGCGGGCGCCGAGCCGGTCTCCCTGTGGCACCGCGACAAGGACCTCAAGCAGGTCGACGCCGTGGTCCTCGCCGGCGGCTTCTCCTACGGCGACTACCTGCGGGCCGGCGCCATCTCCCGCTTCTCGCCGGTGATGGAGACGATCATCGAGCAGGCGAAGGCCGGCATGCCGGTCCTCGGCATCTGCAACGGCTTCCAGATCCTCACCGAGGCCCACCTGCTGCCGGGCGCGATGCTCCGCAACAACCACCTCCACTTCATCTGCCGCGACCAGAAGCTGCGGGTGGAGAACGCGGAGACCGCCTGGACCTCGGACTACTCCGCGGGCCAGGAGATCGAGGTCCCGCTCAAGAACATGGACGGCCGGTACGTCGCCGACGAGCGCACGCTCGACGAGCTGGAGGCCGAGGGGCGGGTGGCCTTCCGCTACCTGGACGTGAACCCCAACGGCTCGCTCCGCGACATCGCGGGCATCACCAACGCCGCGGGCAACGTGGTCGGCCTCATGCCGCACCCCGAGCACGCCGTCGAACCGCTGATCGGCACCGGCAAGACGGACGGTCTCGGTTTCTTCACCTCGATCCTCAAGAAGCTGGTCAACGCCTGATGAGCCTCGACACCGTCAAGCACGCGAGCGAGACGCCGGACAGCGAGCAGCCCTGGAAGGAGCTCGGCCTCAAGGAGGACGAGTACGCGCGCATCCGCGAGATCCTCGGCCGCCGTCCCACCGGCGCCGAGCTCGCCATGTACTCGGTCATGTGGTCCGAGCACTGCTCCTACAAGAGCAGCAAGGTCCACCTGAAGCAGTTCGGCGAGAAGACCCCCGAGAACGACGCCATGCTCGTCGGCATCGGCGAGAACGCGGGCGTCGTCGACGTCGGCCAGGGGTACGCGGTCACCTTCAAGGTCGAGTCGCACAACCACCCCTCGTACATCGAGCCCTACCAGGGCGCGGCCACCGGCGTGGGCGGCATCGTCCGCGACATCCTCGCCATGGGCGCCCGCCCGGTCGCGGTCGTCGACCCGCTGCGCTTCGGCGCGGCCGACCACCCCGACACCAAGCGCGTGCTGCCCGGTGTCGTCGCCGGCATCGGCGGCTACGGCAACTGCCTGGGTCTGCCCAACATCGGCGGCGAGGTCGTCTTCGACTCCTGCTACCAGGGCAACCCGCTGGTCAACGCCGGCTGCATCGGCGTGATGAAGCACGAGGACATCCACCTCGCCAAGGCCTCCGGCCCCGGCAACAAGGTCATCCTCTACGGCGCCCGCACGGGCGGCGACGGCATCGGCGGCGTCTCGGTCCTCGCGTCCGAGACCTTCGACGACACCAAGCCCACCAAGCGCCCCGCGGTCCAGGTCGGCGACCCGTTCCAGGAGAAGCTCCTCATCGAGTGCACCCTGGAGATCTTCCAGGAGAAGCTCGTCGCGGGCATCCAGGACCTCGGCGGCGCCGGGCTCTCCTGCGCCACCTCCGAGCTGGCCTCCGCCGGCTCCGGCGGCATGCGGGTCGACCTGGAGAAGGTCCACCTGCGCGACGCCACGCTCTCTCCTGAGGAGATCCTCATGAGCGAGTCGCAGGAGCGCATGTGCGCGATCGTCGAGCCGCAGCACGTCGACCGCTTCCTGGAGATCTGCGAGAAGTGGGACGTCATCGCGGTCGTCATCGGTGAGGTCACCGAGGGCGAGCGGCTGGAGATCTTCTGGCACGGCGAGCAGATCGTCGACGTGCCGCCGCGCTCCGTCGCCCACGAGGGCCCGACCTACCACCGGCCGTTCGCCCGCCCGGAGTGGCAGGACGCGCTCCAGGCCGACGACGCCGGCAAGCTGCCCCGGCCGCAGGACGGCGCCGAGCTGAAGGACCAGGTCCTGAAGCTCGTCTCCTCCCCGAACCAGGCGTCGAAGTCCTGGATCACGGACCAGTACGACCGGTTCGTGCAGGGCAACACGGTCCTGGCGCAGCCCGAGGACGCGGGCATGGTCCGCATCGACGAGGAGACCAACCTCGGCGTGGCCATGGCGACCGACGGCAACGGCCGGTACGCCAAGCTCGACCCGTACACGGGCGCGCAGCTCGCGCTGGCGGAGGCGTACCGCAACGTCGCCGCCTCCGGCGCCAAGCCGCTGGCCATCTCGGACTGCCTGAACTTCGGCTCGCCCGAGGACCCGGCCGTCATGTGGCAGTTCGCCGAGGCCACCCGCGGCCTCGCGGACGGCTGCTTCCAGCTGGGCACCCCGGTCACCGGCGGCAACGTCTCGCTGTACAACCAGACCGGCGAGGTCGCCATCCACCCGACGCCCGTCGTGGCCGTCCTCGGTGTGATCGACGACGTCAACCGCCGCACCCCCATCGCCTTCGCGGAAGAGGGCCAGCTCCTCTACCTGCTGGGCGACACCAAGGAGGAGTTCGGCGGGTCGGCCTGGTCCGAGGTGATCCACCAGCACCTCGGCGGCATGCCGCCGGCCGTGGACCTCGACCGGGAGAAGCTGCTCGGCGAGATCCTGATCTCGGGCTCCCGCGACGGCATGATCGACGCGGCGCACGACCTGTCCGACGGCGGTCTCGTGCAGGCGGTCGTCGAGTCCTGCCTGCGCGGCGGGAACGGCGCGCGCCTGGTCGTCCCCGAGGGCCTGGACGCCTTCACGTTCCTCTTCTCGGAGTCGGCGGGCCGCGCGGTCGTCGCCGTTCCCCGCAGCGAGGAGCTCCGCTTCACCGACATGTGCGGCGCCCGCGGCCTGCCGGCGACCCGCATCGGCGTCGTCGACGGCGACGCGGTCGACGTCCAGGGCGAGTTCGCGCTCTCCCTCACGGAGCTGCGCGAGGCCCACGAGGCGACCATCCCGGGCCTGCTGGCCTGATCCCGGGTCCCGTACGGGAGAACCCCCGCTCCGCTCGGGCGGGGGTTTCCCGTGTCCGGCCCTAGTCCGAGCCCCAGAAGGCGTCGGACTCCTCGATGGACGCGACGCACTCGTCGATGTCGGTGATCTTGCCGCCGACCAGGGTGAAGAAGAGGCCGCCCTTCATCTCCAGGCCGCGGTCCAGGCCGTCGGCGTGCCAGGTGTGGTGGCTCATCGCGTGCCCGCGGCCGTCCACGTACACGTCGTGGAGCGTGATCTCGAAGGTGCCGTGGGTGAACTCCATGAGCTGCCCGTAGTGGCGCAGGATGTTGTCCGTGCCCTTGAAGTGCCCGGACATCCGGCTCCGGCCGGGCGAGTGGTGGGTGCAGTCCGAGGTCATCAGCGAGCGCAACGTCTCCATGTCCCCGTCGGAGAACGCCTGGTAGCCCCTGCGGACCACGGCGCTGTCAGGGTGTTCGGCCATGACGGTCCGACCCCTCTCGTACGGATAGGTGTGCGGGAAGCCCTCCCCCTCCAGTCTCCGACTACCCTCGCCCCCATGCCACCGGCCAAGAAGCGCACCCGCAGCTACGATCCCGCCAAGACCCGGGCCGCCGTGTCCGCCCAGTTCGGGCACGTACGGGACGCGGTGCTCGCGCTCCCGCCGGAGGCGCTCGACGCGACGACCCGGCTGGGGGACTGGACCGTACGGGACCTGGCCGGGCACGTGACCATGGCGCTCGGGGCGGTGGTCCGGGGGCTCGAAGGACCCGAGCCGGCCGTGCGCGAACTCGCCCTGCTCGACTGGCCGTCCGCCACCGCGACCGGCGCCGGACGGATCGACGAGGACGTCCGGGCCCTCGACACCGCCGACCTGCCCGGGCTGTACGCGCGGACGGCGGAGCGGTTCGCGGAGCTGGTCGCCGGCGCGGACGGGGAGCGGCTCGTGCCGACCCGGTTCGGGGCCATGACCCTCGCCGACTTCCTCGTCACCCGGACCGTCGAGCTGGTCGTCCACACCGACGACCTCGCCGCCGCGACCGGCACCGACGTCCCCTACGACCGGCAGGCGCTCGCCGCCTGCTCCCGGCTGCTCGCCGACGCCCTCGCGGCGCGGGCCCCCGGCGGCGCGGTGGAGGTCAGGATCCCGCCGTACGCGGTGGTGCAGTGCGTGGCGGGCCCCCGGCACACCCGCGGCACCCCGCCGAACGTCGTCGAGACGGACCCGCTCACCTGGATCCGCCTGGCCACCGGGCGCGCCGCCTGGGCGGCCGAGCTGGACGCGGCCCGGATCGCCGCCAGCGGCGAACGGGCGGACCTGGCGGGTCTGCTCCCCCTGATGGGCTGAGGCCGGGAACCCGGCGGGGCCGCGCCGCGTCCCACCGGCATGCCGAAGCCGCGCAGCACCCTCGCCGCCGCCGTCCTGCTCGCCCTGCTCACCGCCTGTGGCCAGGGGGCGGGCGGCGGCGGGGCCGCCGGAGACCCCGACCTCCCCCTCACCGGCACGCACTGGACGGTGGCCGCGGTCACCGTGGACGGCAGCCGCTCGCCGGCCCCCGACGGCGCGGCCGTCGCGTTCGCCGAGAACGGGCGCGCCCAGGGCAGTACCGGCTGCAACCACTTCGGCGCGGGCGTGACGGTGGCCGGTGCCACCGTCACCGTCTCCCCGGCCGAGGTGACCGAGATGGGCTGTCCCGACGAGCGGCAGCGGTTCGAGACCGCCTTCCTCGCCGCCTTCACCGGCCCCCTCGACGGCACCCTGGCGGACGGGGCGCTCACCCTCGCCTCCGCGGACGGCACGAAGAAGGTGGAGCTGACGGCCGAACCGTCCGTGCCGCTGCGCGGCACCGCGTGGAAGGTCGACGGCCTGGTCTCCGGCGACACCGCCGCCTCCCTCCCGGAAGGCGGCGGGGAGAAGGCCCGTTTCGTCATCGGCGAGGACGGCCGGATCACCGGCAACCTCGGCTGCAACGGTTTCTCGGCGACCGCGAAGCTCGACGAGAAGGCCCGGACCCTCACCGTCGAGGGCCCGGCGGCCACCACCCGCATGATGTGCACCGGGCCCCAGATGGCCCTGGAGACGAAGCTCTACGAGCTCCTCGACGGCCCCCTCTCCTACCGGCTCGACCACCGGACCCTCACCCTCACCGACGGCTCCGGCGAGGGCCTGACGGCGGTGGCCGGCGCGGCGCGGTAGCGCGGCGGCCCGGTGCCGGCGCGGCTCAGTAGCGCAGCAGCCCCGCGTCGACCCGCTCCCAGGCGGCCCGCAGCTCGGCCAGCCGCGCCTGCTCGAAGGGGGCCCGGTCGGCCTGCTCGCGGGCGTCCTCGGAGAGGTGGAAGAGCTGGTCGCGGCCGCTCTTGCCGCGGTAGTACTTCCAGTCGCCGCGGCGCAGCGCCCGCTCGCCCCGGACCCGCCAGAAGAGGTCCCGCTCGGGCACGTCCTCGCCGCGCAGCAGGTGGCCGGCGAGGCTGGTGCCGTCGAGGGGGTACGCGGGGTGGGGGCGGGCCCCGGCGAGTTCGAGGAGGGTGGCCGTCCAGTCGGGCGTGTACACGGGCAGGTCGCTGACCTGGCCGCCGTCGATCCGGGCGGGCCAGCGCAGGACCGAGGGGACGCGGATGCCGCCCTCCTGGAGGGAGCCCTTGTTGCCGGCGAGGGGCCAGTTGTAGGAGAAGCGCTCGCCGCCGTTGTCGCTGGCGAAGAAGACGAGGGTGTCCTGCTCCTGGCCGGAGCGCTTCAGCGCCTTGAGGACCTGCCCGACGGAGCGGTCGAGGTCCTCGACCATCTCCTTGTACTTCTCGATCGAGCCGCCGTCCTGGTGCCAGAGGGCCGAGCGGTCGCCGGCCTTGACGCGGCGGACGATCTCGGCGCTCGCCTCCTCGTCGCCGTCGGCGATCCACGGCCAGTGCGGGGTGGTGAAGTTGAGGTTGAGCAGCCACGGCTTCTCGTGGTCGCGGCTCACGTACTCGCTCGCCCGCTCGGTGAGGATCCGCGTGTAGTAGCGGAGGTCCTTGTACTCGGCGTCGCCCTCGTAGAGGTCGTACTCGCCGCCGAGACCGAGCTTGGAGTAGTACTCCAGGGCGCCGCCGAAGTTGCCGAAGAACTCGTCCCAGCCGGACTTGGTGGGGGAGTGGTCGGGGAGGTAGCCGCAGTGCCACTTGCCGATGAGGGCGGTGGCGTAGCCGGAGTCGCGGAGCAGCGAGGCGAGCGTGGGGTGGGTGGGCTCCAGGCCGACGGACCTGTCGGCGATCGGCTCGGCGAGGCCGCCCTTGGTGCGGCCCGGGTAGCGCCCGGTGTAGAGGCTGAAGCGGGTGGGGGAGCAGGTCGCGGAGCCGGAGTAGGCGTCGGTGAAACGGACGCCGTCGCGGGCGAGCCGGTCGAGGTGCGGGGTGCGGATGTGCGGGGAGCCGTACGAGGAGAGGTCGGCCCAGCCCAGGTCGTCGCCCAGGATGAAGAGGATGTTCGGCCGCCGGGAGTGGCGGCGCGGGCGCGCGGCGCGGAAGGGGCGCTCCGCGGGCCCGGCGGTGGGGGCGGCGGCCGGGGCGGGCGCCGCGGGGGCGGGGGCGGCCGCGCCGAGGGCGGCC
>NZ_BNBS01000146.1 GCF_014656075.1 Streptomyces hydrogenans | reverse complement strand
GCGTCCCGGGCCCGGGCGGCCGCCTCCGCCCCGGCACCCGCCCGCGCCGAGCCCGCCGCCGCCCCGGTCGCGGGCAAGTCCCTCGCTCCGGCTCCCGGCAGCTCCGATCTGCCGGGCGTTCCGGAGGTCGGGGTGTTCAAGGAGGAGCGGGACCTGCTCGACTTCGGGCGGATCACGGGGATGCGGGTGGCGTCGGTCGCGACGCCGGTCGCCGCGGTGGGGCGGCTGCCCCGGCGGAAGAACGTCATCGGGACGGAGACGACCGGCTCGATCCCGGTCCACCTGCTGTTCCGGGACGGCGGCGGCGCGGCGGGGCCCGTGGCGGCGGGCGCCGACGACGGCGGGCCCGACACGGTCGCGATGGCCCCGCCGGCCGGGCGGAAGGCGCGGGCCGTCATCCCGAGGCCCGCCGCGCGGCAGCCGCACGCGGCCTCCGCGCGGCCCGCGCCGACGGCCGACCCGGGGCTCGTGGAGCGTCCGGCGGCGGTGCTGCCGGGGTGGGTCGGCGGGGCGGGCGGACTGCTGGCGCTGCTGGGGTGCGCGGCCGTCGTGTGGTGGGCGGGCGCCGTGCCCGACGAGGCCGCGCGGATGCTGCGGCTGCCCCCGCGTCCGTACCACGGCATCCACCTCGCGCAGTGGGCACTGCTGGCGCTCGGCGTCCTCGTGCTGATCTTCGCGGTGGGCGGGCTGGGCCGGGGCAGGGTCGGGTACGCCTGGGTGCTAACGCTGTTCGGCGAGTACCGCGGCACCGTCCGTCGTACCGGTCTGGTCTGGGCGAGCCCGCTGCTGCTGCGCCGCCGGGTGGACGTCCGGCTGCGGCACTGGCGCAGCGAGCCGCTGCCCGCGGTGGACGCGAAGGGGACCGCGCTGGACGTGACGGTGCTCGTGGTGTGGCGGGTCCGGGACACGGTCCGGGCGGCGCTGGGCGTGGACGGTCACGAGGACTACCTGCGCGAGCAGGTGGAGGCGGCGATGGCCCGGGTGCTGTCGCAGCTGCCGGCGGACGCGTTCCACGAGGACGCGCCGACGCTCCGGGACGCGGAGGCGGTCGGCGAGGCGCTGACGCGGATGCTGTCGGCGGAGTGCGCGCCGGTCGGCCTGGACGTGTTCTCGGCGCAGCCGACGAGGATCGAGTACGCCCCCGAGGTCGCGGAGGCGATGCGCCGGCGCCGGATCGCGGCGATCGACGCGAAGCACCGGGACAGCGTCCTGACGTCGGTGGTGGACGCGGTGGACGACGTGGTCCACCGGCTGACCAGTCGTGGTCTCGTGGAGCTGGACGACTACGAGCGCAAGGCGCTGGTCAAGGACCTGACGGTGGCGTTCTACACGGGCCGTGGGGGCCCGGGCGAGGGCGCCTGAACCACCTGGGGAACCGGCCGCGGGCAGCTGCCCGGGGCCGGTTCCTTTTGCGTTCCGCCACCCCGCCGTTGGTATGGACATGTTCAACTTCCGTCCCTACCTTGGTACTTGGTCTAGACCTAGAAGCAGAGCAGTTCCCTCCGCACGCGTGCAGCACGGCCCACGGGCATCACAGAACTCCCCCACGTTCTCCCTGGAGCGACAGCATGCGCAAAAAGACAGGGCTGGCCGCCGTGGCGCTCGGCGTCACGGCCGCCTCCCTCTTCGCCACCAGCACCGCGAACAGCCACGGCTACACCGACTCACCGATCAGCCGTCAGAAGCTCTGTGCCAACGGCACCGTGACGAACTGCGGCAACATCCAGTGGGAGCCGCAGTCCGTCGAAGGGCTCAAGGGCTTCCCGGGCGCCGGACCCGCCGACGGCACCATCTGCGCCGGCGGCAACTCCCAGTTCGCCCAGCTGGACGACCCGCGCGGCGGCGCCTGGCCGGCGACCAGGGTCACGGCGGGCCAGAGCTACACCTTCCGCTGGCAGTTCACGGCCCGCCACCGCACCACGGACTTCCGGTACTACATCACCAAGAACGGCTGGAACCCGAACAGCAAGCTCACCCGGTCCCAGCTCGACCCCCAGCCGTTCCTCACCGTCCCGTACAACAACCAGCAGCCGCCGTCGACGCTCTCGCACTCCGGGACCATCCCGGCGGGCAAGACGGGCAAGCACCTGATCCTGGCGGTGTGGACGGTCGCGGACACCGCGAACGCCTTCTACGCCTGCTCGGACGTTCAGTTCTGACGTAGCGTCAGCTACAGTCCGGGGCCATGACGGCCACGACACGGGCAGGCGCGGACACCGTCGCGGAGCTGATACGGCGCCGCTGGGGCGACCACCGGACCGGGCTGAGGGACGAGCACCACACCCTCAGCCACCACCGGGCCGCCGCGGCCGCCGCCGCCCGGGCCGCCCTGCTCGTGGACCTCATGCCACCCCGGCCGGGGGGCGAGCCGCACCTCGGCCTGCTGCTCGACAACACGCCGGAGTACCCGCTCTGGCTCGGCGCGGCGGCCCTCGCGGGGGCCGCCGTCGCCGGCATCAACCCCACCCGGCGCGGCGCCGAGCTGGCCCGCGACATCACCCACACCGCCTGCCGGGTCCTCGTCACCCAGCGCGCCCACCTGCCGCTCCTCGACGGCCTGCCGCTGCCCGGCGTCCGCCTCCTGGTCACCGACACCGAGGCGTACCGGGACCTGCTCGCGCCCTACGCGGACGCCCGCCCCGGCGACGCCGCCCTCGGCCCCGTCGGGCCCGGCACCCGCTACCTCCTCACCTTCACCTCCGGCTCCACCGGCGCGCCCAAGGCCGCGCTCCGCAGCCAGGGCGCGGTCGCGTCGGCCGGCGCCGCCCTGGCCCGCGCCTTCGCCACCGGCCCGGACGACACCCACTACGTCTGCATGCCGATGTTCCACGGCAACGCCGTCATCGCCGACTGGGCGCCCGCCCTCGCCGCCGGCGCCGGGATCGCGCTGCGGGCCCGCTTCTCCGCCTCCCGCTTCCTCTCCGACGTCCGCCGCTTCGACGCCACCTACTTCACCTATGTCGGCCGGGCCGTCCAGTACCTCCTCGCCACCCCGCCCGGCCCGCACGACCGCGACCACCGGCTCCGCCTCGGCTTCGGCACCGAGGCCGGCGCGGTGGACGCGGCCCGCTTCCGCGAGCGCTTCGGGGTGCCGCTGGTCGAGGGGTACGGCTCCTCCGAGGGCGGCGCGTCGGTCCAGCGCACCCCCGACACCCCGCCCGGCGCGATCGGCCGCGCCGCGCACGGCGACGACCTGGCCGTCGTCGACCCCGGGACCCTGCGCGAGTGCCCGCCGGCCCGCTTCTCGCCGGCCGGCCGGCTCCTCAACGCCGACGAGGCCATCGGCGAGCTGGTCAACCGCGGCGGCACCGGCACCTTCGAGGGCTACTGGCGCAACCCCGGCGCCGAGGAGGCCCGCCGCCGGGGCGGCTGGTACTGGACCGGCGACCTCTTCTACCGGGACGCGTCCGGCTTCCTCTACTTCGCCGGCCGCACCGACGACCGCCTCCGCGTCGACAGCGAGAACCTCGCCGCCGCCATGATCGAGGCGATCCTCGCCCGCTGGGACCGGGCCGCGGGCGTCGCCGTCTACGCGGTCCCCGACCCGGTGGCGGGCGACCAGGTCATGGCCGCGGTCGCCCTCCACCCGGGCGCGGCGTTCGACCCGGCGGCCTTCGCCGCCTTCCTCGCCGCCCAGCCCGACCTCGGCACCAAGATGCCCCCGCGCTTCGTCCGGGTGGCCCCCGCCCTCCCGCTCACCGCCACCAACAAGATCCACCGCGTGGCGCTCCGCCGCGCCTCCTTCCTCTGCGACGACCCCGTCTGGTGGCGCCCCGGGCCCGGAGCCCCGTACGAGCCCCTCACCGAACCCGCCCGCGCCGCGCTCCGCGCCGAGTACGCCCGGCACGGCCGCGACCCCGGCGGGCACCCCGGAGGGTAGGGCCGGCCCTACCCCCGCACGCCCTCCCGCCCCATGGCCCGCCCCCGCCGGGCGCGCCTACGGTGGGCGGTCATGGAAGCACGTGACGTCCGGCAGGCCCTGGTCCTGCAGCGGTGGCGGTACCCCCTCGGCGGCTGGCCGTGGCGGTCCGCCGGCTATCTGGCGAGCGGGGTCGTCGTCGGCGCCCTCGCCTGCGCCGCCCTCCTGGTGCTGCTGCTCGCCTCCCTCCTCCTCGTCGGGATCCCGCTGCTGCTCCTGGGCGGGGTCGCGCTCGGCGGGGCCGAACGGCTGCGGCTGCGGCTGGTGGACCGGCTGCCCGCCGCCGACCCGCACCGGGTGCCCGCCGCGCCCGGTCTCGGGGCCTGGGCGCGGCTGCGCGCGGGGGAGCGGGCGACCTGGCGGGAGCTGGCGGACGCCCTCCTGCTCGCCACCGTGCTGTGGCCGCTCGACGCGGTCGCGCTCGCCCTCGCCGTCGGCGCGCCCGGCACCCTGCTGGCCGCCCCGGTGCTGCTGGCCGCCGACGGGCACGAGACCAAGCTGCTCAAGACGGTGCTGGTCACCACCTACCCCGCCGCCTTCGCCGCGGCCGCCGTCGGCGCGCTGGCGCTGCTCGCCCTCGCCTGGCCCCTCGGGCTGTACGCCGCCGGGCGCGGCGCGCTCGCCCGGGCGCTGCTCGCACCCGGGGAGCGGGACGGGCTCGGGGAGGTCATCGCCTCCCGGGCCCGGCTCGTGGACGCCTTCGAGGCCGAGCGCCGCAGGATCGAGCGCGATCTCCACGACGGCGCCCAGCACCGGCTCGTCGCGCTCACCATGACCCTCGGCCTGGCCCGGCTCGACGCCCCGCCGGACGGCCCGCTGGCCGTGCGGCTCGGGCAGGCGCAGGAGGAGGCGGGCCAGGTCCTCGCCGAGCTGCGCGAGCTGATCCACGGCATCCATCCGCAGGTCCTCGCCGACTACGGCCTCGGCCCGGCCCTCGCCGACGCCGCCGACCGCACCGCCGTGCCGGTCGACACCGCGCTCGACGGGCTGCCCCGGCTGCCGGCGGCCGTGGAGAGCGCCGCGTACTTCACGGGCCGGGAGGCGCTGGCCAACGTGGACCGGCACAGCGGTGCCTCCCGCGCCCGGCTCACCGGCCGGCACGACGGCCGCGTCCTCGTCCTCACCGTCGAGGACGACGGGCGGGGCGGCGCCGATCCGGCCCGGGGTTCCGGGCTCACCGGACTCGCCGACCGGCTCGCCGTCCTCGATGGCACACTGGCGATCACCAGCCCGCCGGGCGGGCCGACGGTCCTACGAGTGGAGATCCCGTGCCGCGTTCGCTCCGCGTCGTCCTCGCCGAGGACGGTGTCCTCCTCCGTGAGGGACTGATCGGGCTGCTGTCGCGTTTCGGCCACGTGGTGGTGGCCGCGGTCGGGGACGCGGAGGCGCTGCGCGCGGCGGTCGCCGCCCACGACCCGGACGTGGTGCTGACCGACGTGCGGATGCCGCCCGACTTCCGGGACGAGGGGCTGCGGGCCGCCGTCGCGCTGCGCGCCGAGCGCCCCGGCCTGCCGGTCCTGGTCCTCAGCCAGTACGTGCAGCGGGACTACGCCGCCGATCTGCTCGACTCGGGCGACGGCACCGGCGTGGGCTATCTGCTGAAGGACCGGATCGGGCAGGTGGAGGAGTTCGTGGACGCCCTGGCCCGGGTCGCGGCCGGCGGCACGGTCGTCGACCCGGAGGTCGTACGGCAGCTGCTGCGGCGCCGCAGGGACCCGCTGGCCGCGCTGACCCCGCGCGAGCGGGAGGTCCTGGCACTGGTCGCGGAGGGGCACTCCAACGGCGAGGTGGCCCGCCGGCTGGTGGTCACCGAGGCGGCCGTCGGCAAGCACATCGGCAACATCCTGGCCAAGCTGGACCTGCCGCCGGCGGAGGACACCCACCGCCGGGTGCTGGCCGTCCTCGCCTACCTCCAGGCGTGAGCCCGGGCGGCCGGAGGCGCGTCCCGGCACGACGAAAGAGGCCCCTCGCTTCCGCGAGGGGCCTCTTTCGTCTGTGCGCCGCCAGGGACTCGAACCCCGGACCCGCTGATTAAGAGTCAGCTGCTCTAACCAACTGAGCTAGCGGCGCCTGCTGACAGAGAAAATACTACCTGGTCCCGGCGGGTGCTCGTGACCACCACGCCGCCGCCCCGCGCGGGACGCCTCAGATGGCCAGGGACAGCACGACGGGGGCGGCCCGCCGGTTCAGCGTGTCGGCGGCCGAGCGGAGCCGGTGCGCGTGCTCGATGGGGAGCGAGAGCGCCAGGCAGCCCACGGAGGAGCCGGCCGTCAGCGGCACCGCGGCGCAGACCGTGCCGACCGCGTACTCCTGGAGGTCGAGGACCGGGACGGTGGGCGGCTGGCTGTCCAGCTTGGAGAAGAGCACCTTCTCGTTGGTGATCGTCCGGGAGGTCAGCCGGGCGATCTTGTGCCGGGAGAGGTGGTCGCGCCGCCCGTCGTGGTCGAGCTGGGTGAGCAGGCACTTGCCGACCGCGCTGGCGTGGGCCGCGGAGCGGAAGTCCACCCACTCGTTGACCTTGGGCGTGCGCGGGCCGTCGGCGAACTGGGTGATCTTCACCTCGCCGTCGATGTACCGGCTGATGTAGACGGCGGCGCCCACGGAGTCGCGCAGCTCGGTGAGGGTCTCCTGGAGCTTGGCCTCCAGGGCCTCCCGGCGGGTCGAGCCGGAGCCGAGCAGCACCAGCGAGTCCCCGATGACGTACGCCCCGTCGGAGACCTGCTCGACGTACCCCTCGCGCCGGAGCATGAGGAGCAGCGACGACAGGTGGTGGACGGGCAGTCCGGCTTCCCGTGCGATCTGGACGTCCGACACCCCACCGCCGTGCCGCGAGACCGTCTCCAGGACGCGCAGGGCGTACTGCACCGAGTGGAACGGCGCGGTGGGCTCGGGCTTCAGCACGGTTTCCCCCTACCAGGTTGTGACCGCAAGCTTCCGTACCACGATAGCCGCCAAGGGGCCTTTACGGGGCGGCTGTTGGCGAGATTCATGCGGAGGGGAGGGGCCCTGTCCTGGGCCGCGCCACCCTGGCATATGACATGGGCATGAACGAACGGAAGAGTCGGAGGTCAGGGAGGTGCGGACCCCCGCTCGCGCAGGCGTTCGGCTCCGGGGCGCGGGAGGATTCGTTCCGGGGAAGCGGACCCGGACGCGACCGCTCCGGTGGCCGGAATGTGACCCCCGCCACCCGGATCGCGCCCTTCGCCCCGAAATCGGGTGCGATGGAATAAGCGTCCCCGCAGCCCTGTTGCCGCTCCGACGGACATGTCCCCATGGAGGAAGGACCGGACGGTGAGCGAGACCGGCACCCAGGCAGACGCAGGCACGGCGGGCGACCCCATACGCGGGCGGGCCCTGGGCACCGCGCCCGTGCCCCTCTCCGTGCTCGACCTGGTGACCGTGGGCAGCGGCTCCACCGCGAGCCGGGCGCTCGCCACCAGCGTGGAGCTGAGCCGGCTCGCCGAGCGGCGCGGCTACCACCGGCACTGGGTGGCCGAGCACCACTCGATGCCCGGGGTCGCCTCCTCCTCCCCGGCCGTGATCCTCGCCCACCTCGCGGCCCACACCCGCCGCATCCGCCTCGGCTCCGGCGGCGTGATGCTCCCCAACCACGCCCCGCTGGTGATCGCCGAGCAGTTCGGCACCCTGGAGGCGCTCGCCCCGGGCCGCGTCGACCTCGGCCTCGGCCGCGCCCCCGGCACCGACGGCGCCACCGCCGCCGCCCTGCGCCGCACCGACACGCTGAACGAGGGCGCCGACGACTTTCCCGAGCAGCTCTCCGAGCTGACCCGGTTCCTGGACGACGACTTCCCGGCCGGGCACCCGTACGCCCGGATCCACGCCGTGCCCGGCCCCGTGCAGGGTCCGAAGGGGCGGCCGCCGGTCTGGCTGCTCGGCTCCTCCGGCTTCAGCGCCCGGCTGGCCGGCCTCCTGGGCCTGCCCTTCGCCTTCGCCCACCACTTCTCGGCCCGCAACACGATCCCCGCGCTCGACCTCTACCGGCAGTCCTTCCGCCCCTCCGCGGTCCTGGACGAGCCCTACGCGCTGATCGGTGTCGGCGCCCTCGCCGCCGACGACGAGAAGGAGGCGTACCGCCAGGTGCTCACGGGCGCGCTGTCGATGCTGCGGCTGCGCACCGGCCGGCCCGGGCTCATCCCGACGCCCGAGGAGGCGGAGACGTACGCCTTCTCCCCGGCGGAGCGGGAGTTCGCCGACGGCTGGCTGGCGAACGTCGTGCACGGCACCCCGGACGCGGTCCGCTCGGGCCTCGACGAACTGCGGAAGCGGACCGGCGCGGACGAGCTGATGATCACCGCCAACGCGCACGGCGGGGAGGCCCGGCTGCGGAGCTACGAACTGATCGCGGACGCCTACGGCCTGCCGGTCCTCGATCCCGCGCGGGGCTGAATCCGGGATTCCGTACGGCGGTTGGTTCATCGTCGAACCAACCCGCCGGCTTCCCTAAAGAAACCTTAAACCGCTCGTCACCGATGGTGGCGGGCGGTTCCGTTTTGTGCTGCACGCCTCTGACGAGGGGTTTCTCCGTCGAATTGGTCTAGTCCTCAATCTGGTTCAGACCATTGACGCGCCGTTCACACGGGGGCTATCACTTCCTCAACTCCTGTACGGCACCACCAGTACCCCCCATCGGAGGACGCTCGTGCACCCCCGTAAGTCATTGATCGCCGCGCTGCTCAGCTCGGCCCTCGCCGCCGGCGCCCTCGCCGCGACCGCGGGCCTCGGCTCCGCCCAGGCCGCCGACGCCTCGACCACCGCCTCCGCCGGTGGCGTGCGCATCGCGTACTACGACCAGTGGAGCGTGTACGGCAACGCGTTCTACCCCAAGCACCTCGACACGCGGGGCATCGCGAGCCAGCTCGACATCATCAACTACTCGTTCGGCAACATCCACCCGACGAACCTCACGTGTTTCATGGCCAACAAGGCCGCGGGTGACGACAACAACCCGAACGCGGGCGACGGTGCCGGCGACTCCTACGCCGACTACCAGAAGTCCTTCTCCGCGGCCGACTCCGTCGACGGCGTCGCCGACAAGTGGGACCAGCCGATCGTGGGCGTCTTCAACCAGTTCAAGGAGCTGAAGGCGAAGTACCCCCACCTGAAGATCAACATCTCGCTGGGCGGCTGGACCTACTCCAAGTACTTCAGCGACGCGGCCAAGACGGACGCGAGCCGCAAGAAGCTCGTCTCCTCCTGCATCGACCAGTACCTCAAGGGCAACCTGCCCGTCGAGGGCGGCTTCGGCGGCGCCGGCACGGCGGCCGGCATCTTCGACGGCATCGACATCGACTGGGAGTACCCCGGCTCCTCCGGCGGTCACCTGGGCAACCACTACGCCCCCGAGGACAAGCAGAACTTCACGCTGCTCCTCGCCGAGTTCCGCAAGCAGCTCGACGAGTACGGCGCGGCCAACGGCGGCAAGAAGTACATGCTGACCGCCGCCATGCCGGCCGGCCAGGACAAGATCAAGTACATCGAGACCGACAAGATCGGCCAGTACTTGGACTACGCCAACATCATGACGTACGACATGCACGGCGCCTGGGACGGCGACGGGCCGACGTACCACCAGTCGCCGCTCTACTCCGGCGCGAACGACCCGACCGACCCGATCGCCCCGGGCACCGAGAAGTACTCGATCGACAACGCGATCGACTCCTGGATCGACGGCAAGCCCGCCTACGGCATCGCCGGCGGCTTCCCCGCCAACAAGCTGACGCTGGGCTACGAGTTCTACTACCGCGGCTGGAAGGGCGTGCCCGCCGGCACCACCAACGGCCTCGCGCAGACCGCGACCGGTGGCTCGAACGTCCGCCCGCTCTCCCAGCAGGCCGGCATCGCCCACTACAAGGAGCTCGGCGGCATCGTCGACAACGCGGCGACCACCTTCTGGGACGACCAGGCCAAGTCCTCGTACTTCTACAAGGACGGCGAGTTCTTCACCGGCCTCAACCAGAAGTCCATCCAGGAGCGCGTGAACTATGGCAAGCAGCGCGGTCTCGGCGGCGCGATGATGTACTCGCTCCTCGGCCTGGACAACAACGCGACCCTGCTGACCCAGATCAACACCGCGCTCGGCGGCACCACCGTCCCGCCGACCACGCCGCCCACCACCACCCCGCCGACCACCCCGCCCACGACCCCGCCGACCACCCCGCCCACCACGCCTCCGACCACGCCGCCCGCCGGCTGTGGCACGGTCCCGGCGTACGTGGCCGGCCAGGTCTACAACGCGGGCAACGAGGTCTCCCACAACGGCCGCAAGTACAAGGCCAAGTGGTGGACCCAGAACGAGGTGCCCGGCACCACCGGTGAGTGGGGTGTCTGGCAGGACCTCGGCGCCTGCTGAGTCCTGACCCCCCGCACCACCGCATGAACCGCTGCCCCCGCCCGGAATGTCCCTCCGGCCGGGGGCAGTTCCATGCCCGCGCGTCCTCCCGCGGACTCAGACCCGCAGCGGGGCCGTGCCCTCGATCATCGCGGCGATCCGGTCCGGGGCCACCGGCCGCGAGTACAGCCAGCCCTGCCCGGTGTCGCAGCCGATCCGCCGCAGCCGCGCCGCCTGCCCGGCGGTCTCCACGCACTCGGCGGTCACCGTGAGGCCGAGCCGGTGCGCCAGCTGCACCAGCGCCTCCACGATCAGCTCGTCCGCCGGGTTGGCGTGCTCCTCGTCCTGGAAGCCGCGGACGAAGGAGCCGTCCAGCTTGAGGACGGAGACCGGCAGCCGGCTCAGATAGGCCAGGTTCGAATAGCCGGTGCCGAAGTCGTCGATCGCGATCCGCACGCCCATGTCGCTGAGCGCCTGGAGCGCCTGGAGCGGGCGCCCCGCCGAGCCCATCACCGCGGACTCGGTCAGCTCCAGCTGGAGCAGGTGCGGGGCGAGCCCGGTCTCGGCGAGGATCCCCGCCACGTCCGCCACGAGGTCGGAGTCCCAGACCTGGCGGACCGCCACGTTGACGCTCACGAAGAGCGGCCGCTCGCGCGGATGGTCCTTCTGCCACTGCCGGGCCTGCTCGCAGGCGGTGCGCAGCACCCACCGGCCGAGCTCGACGATCGAGCCGTCCTCCTCGGCGATCCCGACGAACCGATTCGGCGCCAGCACCCCGAACTGCGGGTGGTTCCACCGCACCAGCGCCTCCACCCCGCGCACCGCGCCGCCCGCCAGATCGACCAGCGGCTGGTACTCCAGGCCGAACTCCCCGCGCTCCACGGCGGGGCGGAGGGTGGAGGAGAGCGACTGGCGCGTCATCCGGTGCGCGTTGCGCTCGGGGTCGAAGAGCGTCCAGCGGCCCTTGCCGTCGGCCTTGGCCCAGTACAGCGTGGTGTCGGCGGCCTGCATCAGCCCGGTGGCGGTGGTGCCGACGGCGGTCCGCTCGACGACGCCGATCGAGGCCGAGACCGAGAGCCGCTGCCCGCCGAGGTCGAAGGGCCGCTCCAGGGCGGCGAGCACCGAGCGGGCCAGGTCGGCGAGTTGCTCCGTCCCGGTCGACTCCTCGACGAGGACGGCGAACTCGTCACCGCCGAGCCGGGCCACCAGATGGCCCCCGCTGCGGGTGTAGCCGGCGCTGTCGGCGCACTCGGTGAGCCGCCCGGCGACGGCGGCGAGCAGCCGGTCGCCGACCCGGTGCCCGAGCGTGTCGTTGACCGCCTTGAAGCCGTCGAGGTCCAGGTAGCAGAGCCCGATCCGCCCTGTTCTGCCATGGCCGTGCGATTGATAGGACAGGTACGACCGGGGCGAGCGGTACGGCTCCGGCGCACCGGCCGGCTCGGTCGGGCCGTCCGCGCCGGTGGCAGCCTCGGCGCTCTCCGCCGCCGCCGTCTCCAGGGCGGCCGAGAGGCGCTCGAAGAAGAGCGCCCGGTTGGGCAGCCGGGTCACCGGGTCGTGCATCTGGAGGTGGCGCAGCCGGGCCTGGAGCTCGCGCCGGTCGCTGATGTCGGCGACGGACAGGAGGACCCGGCCGGTGTCGGGGACCGGGGCGACGGTGACCTCGGCCCACAGCTTGCGGCCGTCGGGGTGCTTGAGCCGGCGGGTGCAGCGGAAGCGGGAGCGGCGGCCGCGCAGCACCTCGCGGTAGGCGTGCCAGGTGCGTCCGTCGGCGGCGAGGTCCACGAGGTCGGCGGCGGCCTGCTCGCGCAGGGCGGCGCCGTCGGTGCCGAGGAGGGCGCCGAGCGAGTCGTTGGCGGCGACGACCAGGCCGTCCCGGTCCACGAGGGCCATGGCGAGCCGGGAGACGCGGAAGGCGGCCCGGTAGTCGCGGAGTTCACGCTCCGTGAGTGCCGGGCGGGCCGGCGGGATGCCGGGCGGTTCTGGGTGTACCGGTCCTTCGGGGGTTCCGCTCACCGCTCGCTCCCGTGGTGCAGGGGGGCCGTTCACATGTGGTCGGGATGGTCGGCCTGGGACAAGTGTGCCGATCATAGAGCCAGCCGGGGGGCCGTTCCAGCTCCGGGGCGGGCGGCCGGGGGCCCGGAGGGTGTGAGGCCGGCCACCGGGCGCCGCCTCCGCGACCGAATCCGTCCGGGTCTGACGCACGGCGCCACTCGGATGACCGAATGTGACTTTCCGTGAGCTGAAGTCCGCCCGTCTCGCGTCCACCCCGCGCCGCGCTCTCACCCGACCGGGGCAGCGGAAATATGCGAAACGCCGCGAACCATCACAAGGTGGTGGAGGTGTCCCGCACTCGCGAACCGGAGGTCCACGTGGAGGGTCAGCAGCCACCCGGGGGAGTGGAGCGCTCCCGGCTGCGCGCCGGAGCCGCCTCGTTCACGGCGCTCGCCGCGCTGGCGGCCACCGGCCTGGTCGCCGGGCCCGCCGTGGCCGCGCCCTCGGCCGGCCCCTGCGCCCTGCCCCGCACCGCCGCGCACCACTCGCTCGGCCTCTCCAGCTGGAACGACTCCTATCCGCGGCCCGACCGCTCGCTCGACGCGGTCATGATCTTCCTGTCGTTCCCGGACGCCGAGCCGCTGACCCGCCCGGACGAGCTGACCGCCGACCACTTCCCCGCCACCACCGAGTTCTTCCAGCGGGCCTCCTACGGGCGCTTCACGCTGCGCCCGCACCCCCGGGCCGACTGGACGCCGATGCCCCGCCCGTCGACGGACTACGACATACGGCGGGACTGGGACGCCGGGAAGCGGGCCGCCTACCTGCGGGACGCGGTCGCCGCCGCCGACGACGCCGTGGACTTCTCCCGGTACGACATCGTCTACCTGGTGGCCGATCCGGACGCCCCCGGCGTCGACTCGGACGCCACCAAGGTGGTGAACCTGGACCGCCCGCTGGAGGCCGACGGCACGAAGATCCGGCGGGTCGTCACGGTCTTCGAGCGGCACCCGCCGGACCGGAACGTCCTCGCCCACGAGACCGGCCACGTCTTCGACCTGCCCGACCTCTACCGCCGGCCCGCCGACGGCAAGGGCGACTGGGACACCCACGTGGGCGACTGGGACGTCATGGGCAGCCAGTTCGGGCTGGCCCCCGACCCCTTCGGCTGGCACAAGTGGAAGCTGGGCTGGCTCGACCGCTCCCAGGTGACCTGTGTCCAGGGCGGCGAGCCCCGGGTGGTCGGCCTGGAGCCGGTCTCCGCCGCCCCGGCGACCCCCACCGCGCGCGGCACCCGGCTCGCCGTGGTCCGCACCGGCCCGGACAGCGTCCTCGCGGTCGAGGCCCGCGCCGCCACCGGCAACGACGCCGACACCTGCACCGAGGGCGTCCTCGTCTACCGGGTCAGGGCCGGCGCGGCCTCCGGCGACGGCCCGGTCGAGGTCGTCGACGCCCATCCGGACACCGAGGCGTGCTGGGAGCGCTCGGTCTACCCGCCGCTCGCGGACGCCCCCATGGAGGTCGGCGAGACGCTCACGGTGCCCGGCACGGGCGTCCGGGTCGAGGTCGCCGACCGCAGCGAGGCCGGCATCTGGACGGTGAAGATCATCCCGCCCGGCGCGGAGTGAGCACCCGGTGCGGAGACGACAAGAAAGCCCCTCGCTCTCGCGAGGGGCTTTCTCTGTCGGTGCGCCGCCAGGGACTCGAACCCCGGACCCGCTGATTAAGAGTCAGCTGCTCTAACCAACTGAGCTAGCGGCGCCTGCTGACGTCGTAGACATTAGCACCCTCACCGGCGGGAGCGAAAATCGATACCCGCACGTCGGCGGCGGAAACCATCCGGACGGCTCGCACGCAGGCCCAGAGCATCACCTCGGGCCCCGGCAGCCACGGGTTCCGGGTGTCCGGGGCGACCAGCCAGCGCGGCCGGGAGGACTCCTGCCCGGCCGGCACCAGCGGCGGCACCGTCACGGCGTCGCCCGCCCCGTGGCAGAGCGGCCGGGGCACGGACTCGCCCCACTCCTCCCAGTCGAGCAGCGCGGGCAGCCGCTGGGCCGTGCCCGGGGCGGCGAAGAGCAGCATCCGGCCCCGGTGCGCGGCCACCGGCCCCGAGCCCGGGCCCTCCTCCCACAGCCGGTCCAGCATCCGCCGCCCGAAGACCGGGTCCACGTTGACCACGTCGAAGGCCGTCCCGCACGGCAGCACCGCCGGCGACTCCGGCCGCGCCTCCCAGCGCGCGAGCGCCGTCCCGAGGTCCCCGCTCGCCGCCGAGGCCAGCCAGGCGGCGCCGTCCGCGGTCACCCGGGCGGTCTGGTGCCGGTCCTCGTCACCCGTCCGCAGGAAGCGGAAGACGTCGTACGGGGTGGTCTCGTCGCGCAGCCAGGTCGTCGTCGTCATGGAGAAAGGTCTACCGCCCGTGACGAAGCGAACGCCGAGAGTTCCGCGAAACGCGGACGCGGCCGCACCCGGGGGAGTATCGTGCGCCCCGCATATGCCGAACGCCTGTTCCGCCGGGGCCGCCGGGTCACTCCTCCGGCGGACGCCCCCCGGTGCGGATCAGGTCCCGCCCGAACTCGATCATCTTCCGGGCGTAGTCCTCGGTCCACGCGGCCCGCTCCGCCACGTCCGCCGCCGTCAGCCGGTCGAACCGCTTCGGATCGGCGAGCTGCGCCGCCGCCACGGCCTGGAACTCGACCGCCCGGTCCGTCGCGGCCCGGAACGCCAGGGTCAGCTCGGTCGCCCGGGCCAGCAGCTCCCGCGGGTCCTCGATCGACTCCAGGTCGAAGAAGTGCTCCGGATCGGCGGTCGCCTCGGCAGGCTCGAAGATCAGGGGCGCCGGCCGCAGCCGCCGCTGTCCGCTCCGCTCCGGGGGTTCCGCCATCGTTCCGCTCCTCCTAGCCCGCACACGGTCCGGAATGCCGGACCACCCCCCATTCTCCCGCGCCCCGCAAGACCGCCTCCGCCGGCCGCCACGCCCGCGGCCACCCACCGCTCGGGTCCGGTGGGTCAAGGTGCCCAGGTCACCCGGTGCTCGGCCAGGTGGGACAGGACCGCGTGGTTCGCCTCCCAGCCGTCCGGGGCTGTGTCCCGTGGCCGCCTGCGGCGGCGTGCCGGACTCCGTCCGGCTGGTCGGGTCCGGTGGGTCAGGGTGTCCAGGTCACCCGGTGCTCCGTCAGGTGGGACAGGACCGCGTGGTTGGCCTCCCAGCCGTCCGGGGCTGTGTCCCGTGGCCGCCTGCGGCGGCGTGCCGGACTCCGTCCGGCTGGTCGGGTCCGGTGGGTCAGGGTGTCCAGGTCACCCGGTGCTCCGTCAGGTGCGACAGGACCGCGTGGTTGGCCTCCCAGCCGTCCGGGAACTTCACGGTGACGCCCAGCTGGACGGGTTCCGTGGAGGGGTGTTCGTCGAGGAGGTCGGTGACGCCGGCGCGGCAGACGACGACGCAGGCGTGGCGGTGGCGGGAGGCCAGGACGCAGAGGCGGCCGGTCTCCAGGTGGAAGGCGGTGGCGTCGGGGCGGCCCGACAGGGGGTGGAGGACGACGGTGACGTCGTACTCGCGGCCCTGGAGGCGGTTGGCCGTGTCGACCGTCACGCCCGACACGCCGAGCGCCGTCAGGGCCGCGCGGACCGCCGCCGCCTGGTCGCGGTGGGCGGTGCCGACCGCGATCCGGTCGGCGGTCAGCGGCACCGGGGTGTCGGACCGCTCGCTGACCGCCGCGCCGCCCCGGTCCAGCAGGCGCCGGACGACCAGGGCGACCGCGTGCACGGCCTCCGGGTCGGTGCGCGGGGTGGGCCGGGCGGGCAGTTCCAGCAGGCCCCAGCCGGACTCGGCGGCCTCGTCCAGGACCCGGTCCGGCGCGGAACCGTCGGAGGCGACGCCGAAGGCGAGCCGCCGGTCGCCGGGGCCGGTGCCCGAACGGAACGGCGTGTACGGGTAGAACGCGTCGGACACCAGCGGCGCCGCCGACGCGGGCAGCCGCCACGAGACCGGCAGCCGGTGCTGCGGCAGCTCCGGGTTGTGCGCCAGCAGCGTCGAGACCGCCGAGGCCGAGGGGTCGTACGACAGCCCCGCCCACTGGTCCGCGCCCACCACCGAGAAGGGGTCCAGCTGCCCGGGGTCGCCCACGAACAGCGCCCGTTCGAAGAGCCCCGCCACGGCCAGCAGCGCGTCCGAGCGCATCTGGTACGCCTCGTCCACGATCGCGTGCGCCCACGGCTCCACGTTCTTCACGTGCGCCCACTTGGCGGCCGTCGAGACCACCACCGGCAGCCCGGCCAGGTCGCCCGCCTTCGCCGACTTCCGTACCTGTTCCAGCGCGTCGAGCGCCTTGTCGTACGGGTCGCTGTCGCTGGAGTGCAGCCGGCCCACCTCCAGCTCGGGCTCCTTCTCGGCGAGCCGCAGCACCAGGTCGTCGACCTGCGCGTTCGTCTGCGCGACCACCATCAAGGGGCGGCCGGCGGCGGCCAGTTCGAGTGCGGCCCGGACCACCAGCGTGGACTTCCCGGCGCCGGGCGGCGAGTCGACGACGACGCCGCGGGAGGTGCCGTGCAGGGTGTCGGCCAGGATCGCGGCGGTCGCCGCCGCGGCGGCCGCGCCGGGGTCGGGCACGGCGGGGTCGTACAGGGTCACAGCAGGTCCTCGGGGGTCACGGCGTCGGGAAGCTCGGCGTCGGCGGAGCGCGGCGGCCCGCCGTGGGTCCACGGCGTCTCCTCGGGGTCGGGCAGCTTCGGCCCCACCCGCGCGTCGTGCTCGAAGAGGGTCCAGGAGATCCGCTCGCCCTTCTCCGGCACCGTCCCCTCCGCGGGCTCCTTCGACCGGCCCATCCGGTCGAGCAGCCGCAGCACCAGCGAGCCGTCCTCCTCGCGGCGCGCGAACTCCGCCGACTGCGGCTTGCCGCCCAGCGAGCGGTACACCTTCACGCCCGCGTCCAGGTGCGGCCGGTCCTCGGTGCGGACCGTGAGCAGCGGGCGCGGCGCGGGCCGCTTCGACTCCGTCCACGCCATGGTCACCTCGGTCACCTCCGCGGCGAACGCCTCGCCGGACAGCCGCCGCCCCGCCAGCACCAGCGGGTCGTCCAGCGCCTCCTGGGCGTCCAGCTGTCCCTGCGCCTGCTCGCGCGCGGCGAGCTTGGCGGCGGCGGTCACGGCGTCGTCGCGGCGCGGCTGCGGCGGCTCCCCGGCGGTGATCCGGTCCCGGTGCGCGGTGAAGGACCAGCGGTCCCGGGTCCACCGGTCGGGGACCCGCGCGCCCTCGGGCAGCTGCCGCAGCAGGCCCAGCGCCCGCCAGGTCGCGTCCCAGGTGGGGCGCAGCTGCGAGAGGACCAGCCGGCGGACCTCCCGCTCGGCGCGGTGCAGCGCGGCGAGGGCGGCGTCGGCCGTCTCGCCGTCCTCGGCGGCGCCGACCGCCTGCCGGGCCCGGTCGTACGCCTCGATCGCCGGCGCCAGGAGCTGGTTGTCGAAGGCCGGGTCGGTCGCGGGCCCGGCGGGCGGGCACAGCAGCTGCCCCTGAGGGTCCCGGCCCAGTTCGGCCCGGTGGGCGCCCTCGGCGCCCGGCTCGTCGTCGTACGGGTCGATCCAGGCGAGCAGCGCCCCCAGGTGCTGGTCCTCCAGGGAGGACTGGCCGGTCGCCCAGTGGCGGTTCAGCAGGTCGGTCGCCGCGAGCAGCAGCGAGGAGCCCGGCACCCGGGCCCGCTCCCCGTAGTGGGTCAGCCAGCGGCCGAGCAGCGGCACGCGCGGCGGCGCCGGGTAGGGCGTGTCCGGGTCCTGTTCGGCGGTGCGCCGGAAGCGCGTCGACCGCCCCAGGAGCCGTACGTACTCGATCCCGGCCCGGCTCGGCACGATCAGCTGCGGCGCGTCGGCGCACAGCTCGACCTCGACCTTCGTCTTCTTCCCGGTCTCCGGATCCGTCTCGTTCCGCTCCACGAGCTCGACGGCGTCCGCGTACCCGTCGACGTACGGCAGCACCTCCTCGGCCAGCTCGGCGAGGAACGCGAACCGCAGCTCCCGGTCCCGCGGCTGCGGCACCACGAGGAGCCGCGGTTCGTCCGGGTCGGTGCCGACGAGCGCCCCGAGCGGGGCGCCCGCCTCACCGGCGGTGGTCAGCGGCACGAGGACGAGCGGCCGCCCGCCGAGGTGCCGGTGCCGGACGGTCGCCAGGGGCTGAGCCCGGCCCGTCTCCACGGCCTCCATCCGGGCCAGGTGCGCGATCAGCGACATGCGGCGGCCTCCGCTCCGGCCAGCGCCTCCTGCCGCAGGGCCCACGCCCTGCGCAGCGCCGCGACCGCCGTGTCCTCCAGGGCGCCGCCGGCCGGGCCGTCGGCGTCGCCGGAG
>NZ_BNBS01000145.1 GCF_014656075.1 Streptomyces hydrogenans | reverse complement strand
CGACCGGCGCCGGGACGCCCGCCGCGTGCGGCGCCGGGGCCGCCGGCAGAGGAGCCTCCGACTGCCGGCCCCGCGGCGCCCGCGGGGCGAAGGACACGGGCAGCGCCGTCAGGTGCCGCGCCCAGGTGGAGGAGCGCCAGCTGAGCTGCTCCTCCGGGACCGACAGGACGATGTCGGGCAGCCGGGTGAGCAGGATGTCGATGCCGGTGTCGGCGATGATGCGGCCGACGTCCTGACCGGGGCACTCGTGACTGCCGGCGCTGAAGGACAGGTGCGCGCGGTTGTGGTGCACGGGCGCCGCCGGATCCGGGCGGACCGCCCGGTCCATGTTCCCGGCCGCCAGCCCCAGCAGCAGCATGTCGCCCGCCATGATCCGCTGTCCGCCGAGCGTGGTGTCGCCGTTGGCGTAGCGGGAGGGGCAGACCATCAGCGGCGGCTCGTCCCACAGGACCTGCTCGACGGCCTCCGGCAGCGTCATCTGGCCGCCGGCCAGCGAGCCGCGGAACCGCGGGTCGGTGACCACCATCCGCAGCACGTTCGACATCAGGTTGGCGGTCGTCTCGTACCCGGCGAGCAGGATCAGCCGCAGGTGGTGCACGACCTCCTCGTCGGTGAGCCCCGCCGGGTGGGAGAGCAGCGCGGAGGCGATGTCCATCCCGGGCTTCACGCGCTTCTCCTGGACCAGGTGTTCCAGGCTCCCGACCACGAAGGCGTTGCTCGCCAGCGAGGTCGCGGTCGCCTTGAAGAGGTCGCGCGCGGCCTCCACCAGCTTCGGCGCCTCCTCGTCGGACATGCCCAGCAGGTGGATCAGGGTGAGCATCGGCAGGTGTTCGGTGAAGCGGTCGACCAGCTCCGCCTCGCCCGCCTCGCAGAAGGTGTCGATCAGCTCGTGGGCGAAGCGGTTGATGCGGCGCCGGATCCCCCGGTGGTCGAACTGGTCGAGCGAGGCGGTGACCGCGCTGCGCAGCCGCTGGTGCTCCTCGCCGTCCGCGCAGACGCAGTCGGGACGCCAGCCGATCATGGGCATCAGCGGGGAGGTGGCGGGGTCGATCTCCCCGGTGCTCCAGCCGTGCCAGACCCGGGGGTCGCGGGAGAACTGGGTGGCGCGGGTCGCGACGTCGCGGTTCTCGTTGTAGCCGAGGACGAGCCAGGCCCGGACGTCGCCGTCGAGGAGGACGGGCGCCACCGGTCCGTGGACGGCGCGCAGTTCCTCGTACAGGCCCATGGGGTCGGTCTCGGCGGCGGGGCCGTAGAGCCGGGCCGCGCCGCCGGGTCCGGTGGCCGCGTGGGCCGGGCAGCCGGGCGGCGGGACGAGCCCCGGGTCCTGCGCGGCGTGCTCGTGGGCGGGGAGGGTCATGCGGTCTCCTGGGCGGCGAGGGTGCACAGGTAGACCATCAGCGAGAGCAGCGCGTCCCGGCAGGACGCCCGGTCGCGGGCGTCACAGGTGACCAGGGGGACGGAGTCGCTGAGGGCCAGGGCCGTGCGCAGTTCGGGTAGCGGGTACTGGGGGGCCTCGGGGAAGGTGTTGACGGCCACCACGAAGGGGACGCGGCGGTCCTCCAGGCGGGTGATGACCTCGAAGCAGACCTCGATCCTGCGGGTGTCGACGAGGACGACGGCGCCGAGCGCGCCCTCGAAGATGCCGTTCCAGAGGAACCAGAAGCGCTCCTGTCCGGGGGTGCCGAACAGGTAGAGGATCAGTTCCTCGTTGATGCTGATCCGGCCGAAGTCCATCGCCACGGTCGTGGTGTTCTTGCCGCTCACACCCGGGTTGTGGTCGATCCCGACGCCGGCCTGGGTCATGCGTTCCTCGGTGGTCAGCGGCTGGATCTCGCTCACCGCTCCGACCATCGTGGTCTTGCCCACGCCGAAGCCGCCGACGACGACCACCTTGACGCCCCTGGCGCCGTGCGGCAGCAGCAGGTCGGGCACGCGCGGCCCCGCCCTGAGCGTGTCAGAGTCTCCGTAGTCCATGGATCACCGCCTCCAAAAGGCCGCGGTCGGGGAAGGCCGCGACGGGCACGGGTGCAATCGCCTCGACGCGTTCGTCGTCGACGAGCTGGGACAGCAGCACGGTGACGACGCTGAACGGAAGGCTGAGGTAGGCCGAGACCTCGGCCACCGACAGCGGGTACGCGCACATGGTGAGGATGGACGCCTGCTCGGGTTGCATCGAGGGCTCGGGCTCGGCCCTCGTCGCGATCAGGGTGACCAGGTCGAAGGCCTTGGCCGAAGTCCCCTCGCCGCCGGTGATGACGTACAGCGGTACGGGGGTGCCCTCCTCCCAGGGCTTCGGGTTGTCCGAAGTCACATCGCCTGCCGGACGTCTTCACGCGGCGGACTGGTCATGTGCCGGCCGATCCGGGTCACGAGCGTCCGCATGCGGTCGCCGAGCAGTCCGGCGTCCACCTCCGCGTCGGCCAGGACGGCGAGGTAGGCGCCGGGGCCGGCCGCCATCAGGGAGAAGTAGCCGCCGTCGGCCTCGATGCCGACCATGTGGGTCGAGCCGTTGCCGTGCGGGAACATCTGCGCGATCGCACGGGCGAGGCTCTGGATGCCGGAGCAGGCGGCGGCGATCGCGTCGGCGGTGTCGGGCGCCGTGTTGGCCTGGCCGATGCTGAGACCGTCCGCCGAGAGGACGACCACGTGCCGTACGTGCGGAACGCCGCCCACGAGCTCGGTGAGCATCCAGTCGATGTTGGGCAGTGGCTGCATGTTATTCGACCTCATCAGACGGCTGGCTGTACGGAGTGGGGGATGCGGTGCCCGAGCGCTTGTCGCCGTTGAATGCCTCCCACATCAGCCCGGGCTGGCGGGCGGGATTGCTGGGGGCGGGCGTGGGCTCGGGGCCGGTGCGGAGGACCGGCGTGGGGACGGGCGAGTCGCGGCGGCGCTTGGGCAGGCCGTTGAGGGTCTGCCCGTCGATGAACGGCGCCGCGCCCTCGTCGAAGGAGGTGGGGAGGAGAGGGGTGGGCGGGGGCACCGGCAGCGGCGCCGGGGCCTGCGGCGGCACCGGCGGGGCGGTGCGCGACGGCAGCGGGCGGAGCGGTCCGGCCGCGCGCTTGCGCGCCGGCTCCGGGGTTCTCATCACGGGCTTCTCCACCGTGGTGATCAGGCGCCGGGGTACGAGGATCACGGCCCGTACGCCTCCGTAGGCGGAGGGACGCAGGTCGACGTCGCAGCCGTGCTCGCGGGCCAGTCGGGCCACCACCGGCAGGCCGAGCTGGGTCACCTCGCCCAGGCCGGCGAGGAAGAGGCCGGAAGCCGAGTCCGTCATGACGCGGTTGATGCGGTGCCGGACCTCCTCGGTGAGGCCGACGCCGCGGTCCTCGATCTCGATCGCGATGCCGGAGGGCACCTCGACGGCGCTCACCTCGACCGGCGAGTGCGGCGGCGAGAACGTCGTGGCGTTGTCGAGGAGTTCGGCGAGCAGGTGGATCAGCGGCTCGGCGCCGGGGCCGATCACCGCCGCCTCGGTGACGGACTGGAGCTTCACGCGGGGGTAGTCCACGATCCGCGACATGGCGCCGCGCAGCACGTCGTAGAGGGGGATGGGCTTCGACCACTGGCGTCCGGGGCGGGCGTCGCCGAGGACGGCGATGCTCGCCGCGAGGCGGCCGATGAGCGCGTTGCGGTGGTCGACGTCCTGCAGGCCGCGGGCGAGCACCAGGTCCGTGCCGTGGACCATCTGCATCTCCCGCAGGTCCTTGGCGAGCTGGTGCACGATCGCCTGGACGCGGCGGGCGACGGCCACCAGGGCGCGCTGGGAGGAGTCGCGGGTGTTCTCCTCGGCCTCGACGGCCTCCAGGAGGGTCCTGAGGGCGTCCCGCAGGGCCTCGGTGAACCCGTCGTCGAGGTGGTCGCCGAAGCGGACGGAGTTCACGATCTCCGAGGCGGGGTCGCCCTTCTGGAGCCGGGCGACGGCCGCGGGCAGCAGCTCCTCGGCCATCCACACGGTGCTGGTCCGCTGGTCGGCCAGGCGCGCGAGCATCGCGGCCTCGCTCTCCGCGTGGGCCTGCCGCGCCGCCCGCAGCGCGCCGGTGTGACGGGCCTCCTCGGCCGCCCGCGCCAGGCGTACGGTCAGCGCCGTGCTGCCGACCGTGAGGGAGACCGCCGCGAAGCCGTACCAGGCCACCGGAGTCCGTATCTGCGCAGGCGCGAAGAGCAGCCCTATGGCGAAGAGGACGGCGAGCACCCCCGGCGGGACGAGCCACACCGGAGCCGTCGCACCCGGCCTGGCTCTGGAAGTTGAACCTGCGCGAACCATCAACGGTTTCCCTAAACAGTCTGGAATAGGAAGCGGACTGAAGTGGCGCGACGTACCGACAGGAAAGAGGGGACATTCGATCGGTTGCGCACACGTGCTCGAATGGGACCGCTGTCGGGTTCCTTCGCCCACGCGTCGATGCCCTCGTCTCCTCGCGGCCGTGCTCCGTCGGCGCCCGCTCCCAGCGTTCATGACTCGCTGTGAGCGAGGCGCAACACATCTGCGGAGCATAGTCAGTTCGGGATTGGCGTGTGACCTCGATGGAAGGAAGGGTTCTATCAGTCAATCCAGCTCCATAAGGGAACAGGAATGCGTATCGAAAATGACAACAACTGATCAGCGCCCGTACTTTTTACCGGTCATTCCGAAACGCGCCGAGGGCCCGGACTCCCGTACGGGGAGCCCGGGCCCTCGGCCCGCGCCGGGGGCGCGCTCCGGCCCTCGCGGAGCGGCGCCCGCGTCCTACCCGTCCCGCTCGCCCTCGCCCGTCGCCGTCGTCAGTGCCGCCGCCGGATCCCGGTCCGCCGGACCCACGGGCGTCCACACGCCCCCCTCGTGACGGTACGGCCACCACCGGCCGTCCTCGCCGAGGCGCAGCTCCGCCTCCGCGCCCGCCACCGTCCAGCGCGCCCCGGAGCGGCTCAGCTCCGGGCCCTCGCCGTCCTCCCACGCCTCGGCGAGCCGCGCCGCCGCCCGGGCCAGGGCCGCCTCGTCCGGGGTCCAGGACTCCTCCAGCACCGCGAGGGCCGGCGCCCCGGCCCACCGCCACGCGCGCGTGGCCAGGTCCAGACCCGCCCGGGACCGGCCGGTCCGCGCGGCGAGCCGACCGGCGACCCACGCCGGAGGCCGGCCGCCCGCGAGCCGCACCGCGTCCTCGGCGACCGTCAGGCCCGTCGCGGCGACGCCCGGAGGGGTCGGCCGGGCGGCCAGCAGCTCGGTGAGCAGCCGGTGGGCGCGGGCCGCGGTGTCCGCCGCCAGGAACTCCAGGGCGGCGGGCTCCACCCCGGGCTCCGGATCCGTCTCCGTGTCCAGCGACGGCGGTTCCCCGGGCACCGCCTCCGGCACCGGCACGTCGGGCAGCGGCGGCAGGATGTCCCGCAGCGCGCACGCCTCGGCGGCCGACACCCCGGCCGGAGCGCTTCCGGTCCCGGCGTCCCGCGGCGCGCCCGCCCCGGCGCCGCCCGCGCGGGCGGCGCTGCGGGCCTGGAGCGCGTCCACGACGGCCCGCTGCCCCCGTCCCCGCAGGAGGAGCAGCGCGAAGGGGTCCTCGTCCAGGATCCGCGCCATCTGGTGGCAGAGCGCCGCCGTGTGCGGGCAGTGGTCCCACGCCTCGCAGGCGCACTCCGGTTCCAGGTCGCCGACGCCCGGCAGCAGTTCGACGCCGACCCCGGCCGCGTCCTCCACCAGGTGCGGCGGCATCTCGTGGTCGAGCAGCGCGGCGATGTGCCCGGCGCTGTCGACGGCGAGGTCGAGCAGCCGGTCCCACTCCTCGTCGGTGAGGACGCGCACCAGCACGTCGCCGCGGTACGCGCCGCCGTCGGGATCCCGTACGACCGCGGTGATCCGCCCGGGCCGCACCGACACGGCGCCGACGGCTCCGGCCCGCGCGTGCCGCCGGCCGGCCTTCACCTGCTGCGCGTCGAGCGCCGAGTCGTCGAGCGCCTTGAGCCACGCCTGGCCCCACCAGGTGCGGGTGAAGGCCCCGCCCCGCACCGGCGGCGGCGCCGCGAAGGTCAGTTCCTCGGACTCCCGGTCCGTCCCGTACCCGCTCATCGTCCGTCCCCGTTCCCGTGCCGGTCGTCGTCCCCGCGCAGCCGCACCAGCTCCGCCAGTTCGGCGTCGGTCAGTTCGGTCAGCTCCGCCGGCGTGTCGCCCGAGCCGCCGAGCACCGCGTCGGC
Organism: Streptomyces hydrogenans; assembly: GCF_014656075.1. Lineage (GTDB taxonomy): Bacteria > Actinomycetota > Actinomycetes > Streptomycetales > Streptomycetaceae > Streptomyces > Streptomyces hydrogenans. The sequence continues at coordinate 12,554 of NZ_BNBS01000145.1, read as the reverse complement.
CAGCTCCCGCTTGCGGTCGAGCAGGGCCGCGATCCGGTCCTCGACCGTGCCCTCCGCGATGATCCGGTGCACCTGCACCGGCCGGGTCTGCCCGATCCGGTAGGCCCGGTCGGTGGCCTGCGCCTCCACGGCCGGGTTCCACCAGCGGTCGTAGTGCACCACGTGCTCGGCGCGGGTGAGGTTGAGGCCCGTCCCGGCCGCCTTCAGCGACAGCAGGAAGACCGGCACCTCACCGGCCTGGAAGCGGGCGACCATCGCCTCCCGCGCGGCGACCGGGGTGCCGCCGTGCAGGAACTGCGTCGCCACCCCGCGCTCGGCGAGGTGCGCCTCCAGCAGCCGGGCCATGCCCACGTACTGGGTGAAGACCAGGGTGCTCGCCTCCTCGGCCAGGATCGTGTCGAGGAGTTCGTCCAGGAGCTCCAGCTTCCCCGAGCGGCCGGCGATCCGCGGCCGCTCCTCCTTCAGGTACTGGGCGGGGTGGTTGCAGATCTGCTTGAGCGAGGTCAGCAGCTTCACCACCAGGCCGCGCCGCGCCATGCCCTCGGCCTCCCCGATGGCGAGCAGGTTCTCGCGCACCACCGCCTCGTAGAGCCCGGCCTGTTCCGGCGTCAGGGAGACGGCCCGGTCGGTCTCGGTCTTCGGCGGCAGCTCCGGCGCGATGCCCGGGTCGGCCTTGCGGCGGCGCAGCAGGAACGGGCGGACCAGCGCGCCGAGCCGCTCGGCCGCCGCCGGGTCCGTGCCCTCCTCGACGGCGGCCGCGTACCGGCGCCGGAAGGCCCCGAGCCCGCCGAGCAGGCCCGGGGTCGTCCAGTCGAGGATCGCCCACAGCTCGGAGAGGTTGTTCTCCACGGGCGTGCCGGACAGCGCCACGCGCGCGCGTGCGCCGATCGTCCGCAGCCGGCGGGCCGTCGCCGAGTAGGGGTTCTTCACGTGCTGGGCCTCGTCGGCCACCAGCAGCCCCCACGGGCGGGCGGCCAGCCGCTCGGCGTCGAGCCGCATGGTGCCGTAGGTGGTGAGGACGACGTCCCCGTCCGCGAGCCCGTCCAGATCGCGCGCGGTGCCGTGGAAGCGGCGCACCCGGGTGCCGGGCGCGAACCGTTCGAACTCCCGCTGCCAGTTGCCCATCAGCGAGGTGGGGCAGACGACGAGGGTGGGGCCCGCCGTGGCCGGCTCGTCCTGCCGGTAGAGGTGGAGCGCGATGACGGTGATGGTCTTGCCGAGGCCCATGTCGTCGGCGAGGCAGCCGCCGAGGCCGAGCGAGGTCATCCGGTGCAGCCAGTTCAGGCCGCGCAGCTGGTAGTCGCGCAGGGTGGCGGCGAGCCCGGCGGGCTGCGGGACCTCCCGGACCCCGCCCTCGGGGTCGGCGAGCCGCTCCCGGAGCCGCTCCAGGGCGCCGGTCGCGACCACCTCGACCGGACGCCCGTCGACGTCCGCGCTGCCGGTGAGGACGGCCGCGAGCGCGTCCACCGGCGTCACCTTGCGGTCCTGCCGCTCCCGGGCCCGCAGCACCTCCGCCGGGTCGATCAGCACCCACCGGTCGCGGAGCCGGACGAGCGGGCGTCCGGCCTCGGCGAGCCGGTCCAGCTCGGCCCGGGTCAGCTCCTGGTCGCCCACGGAGAAGCGCCAGTTGAAGGCGAGCAGCGCGTCGGCGGAGAGGAAGGACGGCACCCCGCCGCCGCCGGAACCGACGGGTACGGACCCGGCCGCCCCGGGCTCCTCGACCGGCCCGTGCTCCGCCTCGGCCCCGGGCTCCTCGACCGGCCCGATCACCGCGCGCGTGGTGAACCGGTCCGCCAGCTCGCGCGGCCAGTGCACCCGCATGCCGGTCGCGGCGAGCGCGCGCGACGCGGGGCCCAGCAGCTCGACGATCTCCTCGTCGGCCAACTCCATCGCGTCCGGCACGGCCGCCGTCAGCAGCGGGGCGAGCGGCTGCCGGGCGCGGGCGGCCCGCCGCAGCGCCAGCAGGGCGTCCATCCGCGCGCGCGGCACGAGGGCGGCCGCCGCGGGGCCGGCGCCCGACCAGGCGTCGGCCGCGTCCACGACCAGTGCCGGATCGGCGGCGGAATGCAGCTGGAGCACGGCGCGGAAGGCCGGTGCCTCCGCGGCGGAGGCACCGGTGCCCGCGAGCTCCAGGCGGAGCGACAGCCGTACGCCCGCGTCGTGACCGGCCGCCAGATCGGCCGCCCACGCCCGCTGTTCGGGAACGGCCTGCGGCTCCTCGGCGGCGAACGCCTGGCCGCCGGCGGCGAGCGCGGCGGCGGGGGTGCGGGGAAGGGTGTCGGCGACCGCGTCCAGGAAGGCCCGCAGCAGTGTCTCGGGCTCAGGCAGCAGCGGGTCCTCCGCCTCCTCGTCGCCCCGCGCCGGGTCCAGCGGCACGGCGTGCGCCGTCGGAGGCATCGAGGCGGCCAGGGTCCTCAGCCGGTCCAGCTCCTCGGGCCCCAACGGCCCCGCCCGCCAGGCGTCGTGACCGCCGGCCGTCACGCCGGGCAGCAGCAGCCCGCGCGCCGCGAGGTCCAGCCCCAGGAGCGCGGCACCGCCCCAGAAGGCGGTGGCCGGGTCGGCGTCGCCGGCGAGCCGGGCGCGGGCGAGGAAGGGCAGGGCGTCCCGTACGGACAGGGAGAGCGCCGGGACGGAGACGGTCCGGAGGTCGGCGGCGTCGACGACGATGAGTTCGTCGGGTGCGGCTCCGGCCGGTCCGGGCGAGGGAAGGGGCTCGTCCTCGGGGGACCAGAGGTAGATCCGGCCGGTGCGCGGCGGGTCGGCGGGCAGGAAGACGGCAGCGGGTGCGGCGGAGGGGCGAGAGGATCCGGGCGACGACGTCAACACATTCCTCAAATTTGACTAGCTGCGAGGGAACGGCCGACCTTACCCCACCGGCAGGCCGGAACGCGCCCATCCGCGCGTGACGCCCGACACATGTGCGCCCGTCCGGCCCGGGGGGTGGGGAACACCCCACCCCCCGGCCCCGGCCCGCCCCCGCCCCCGGCCGGGTGGTGACGCCATGGCTCCGGGCCGTCACGGATTCGTACGGTGAAGACCGCCACCGCCCCCTCGGCGCGGACGGCAGCCGTCCCCACCTCACAGAAGCCGGAGCCCTCCCATGCCCCAGGCCACCGCCCTCGCCCCCGCCCCGGCGCCCGCCGCCCGGACGCGGGGCGGCGGCAGCGAGTTCTCCCCGCTCCTGCGCCTGGTGAAGGGCCAGGGCCTGCTCGACCACCGGCCCGGCTGGTACGCCCGGGACATCGCCGTCACCCTCCTGGGCCTCGTCGCCGTGGCCGCCGTCCTGCTCCTCGCCGGCCCGACCTGGTGGTCCGTCCTCCTCGCCGTGCCCCTCGCGCTGCTCTCCGCCCGTGCCGCCTTCACCGCCCACGACGCCGGCCACGCCCAGATCACCCGGGACCGCCGGGCCGGCCGGGCGATCCAGCTCGTCCACGCCAACCTCCTCCTCGGCATGAGCCGGGAGTGGTGGAACGACAAGCACAACCGCCACCACGCGAACCCCAACCACCTCGACAAGGACCCGGACGTCGCCGCCGACGTCCTCGTCTTCGCCGAGCACCAGACCGCCGGCCGCACCGGTCTGCGCGGCTTCCTCACCCGCCACCAGGCCCTGCTCTTCTTCCCGCTCACCACCCTGGAGGGCCTCGCGCTCAAGCTGTACGGCGTCCGCGCCCTGCTCGCGAAGGACGGCCCCTACCGCACCCGCGGCGAGCGCCTCACCGAAGGCGCCCTGCTCCTCCTCCACTTCGCCGGATACGCGACGCTCCTCCTCGCCGCCCTCACGCCCGCCCAGGCCCTGGTCCTCGCGCTCGTCCACCAGATGTTGTTCGGCGTCCACCTCGGCCTGGCCTTCGCCCCCAACCACAAGGGCATGGAGCGGCCCGACGAGCACGAGGACTCCGACAGCTGGGGCCACCTGCGCCGCCAGGTCCTGACCTCCCGCAACATCCGGGGCGGCGCCCTCACCGACTGGTTCCTCGGCGGCCTCAACTACCAGGTCGAGCACCACCTCTTCCCTTCCATGCCCCGCCCGCACCTGCGGCTCGCCCAGCCCGCCGTCCGCGCCCACTGCCGGGCCCTGGGCATCCCGTACACGGAGACCGGTTTCGTCGACTCCTACCGGCAGGCGCTCGGCCACCTCCACGAGGTCGGCGCCCCCCTCCGCGAGGAGCACGCGGGACGCCCGGAGTAGGGTCGAACGCGCATCCGGTCATCGACGAGCACCAGGGGGGTCTCCCACATGAGCGACGGCACCGTCACCACCGTCAGCAGCAACGGCACCTACTCCTTCACCAAGCCCAACCGCGAGGCCATCACGCTCCTCGCCGGGCTCGGCGTGGAGGGCGACGTCCACGCCGGCGTCACGGTGAAGCACCGCTCGCGGGTCGCCCAGGACCCCACCCAGCCGAACCTCCGGCAGGTCCACCTCATCCACGGCGAACTCTTCGACGAGGTCGCCGGAGCCGGCTTCGAGGTGAACCCCGGCGACCTCGGCGAGAACGTCACCACCCACGGCATCGACCTGCTCGCCCTGCCCACCGGCGCCCGCCTCCACCTCGGCGCGGAGGCCGTCGTCGAGGTCACCGGGCTGCGCAACCCGTGCGCCCAGATCGACAACTTCCGCCACGGCCTGCTCAAGCAGGTGGTCGGCCGCGACGCCGACGGCGAGCTCGTCCGCAAGGCCGGGATCATGGGCATCGTGCTGACCGGCGGCGAGGTCAGGCCCGGCGACCCGATCCGGGTCGAAGTGCCGGCCGGCCCGCACCGCCCGCTGGAGCGCGTCTGAGCCTCCGGCCGCGCGGACCCTGAGCCCCTCCTCAGGAGGGGCCCACGGCTAGGTGGGGCGTACGGCGATCGCGTCGAGCCCTTCGAGCAGTGCGGGCAGCTGCGGGCCGCGGGTGACCGGGAGCACCTCGCGCGGCAGGTCGTCGAGGAGGACGAAGGCCATGTCGTCGGTGCGGGCCACCAGCGACCAGCCGGGGCCGTCCGCGCGGATCGTCCGCGCGCCCTCGCCGGCGAAGCCGGATCGCACCCGGCCGGCCGGTGGCGGCTCCTCCAGATAACCGCGCAGCTCCTCCAGGGCGCGGCGCACGCCGGTGTACGGATCCTGCGCGGTGGTCGGCGCGGCGGCGGGCCGCTCCTGGGCGGGCCCGGGGGCGATCCGGTCCCGCCACTCGTTCCAGTGCAGGGCCACCTCGTCGGCACCGAGCCGGCGCTGCGCGGGGCCCCAGACGTCCCCGGTGGGCGGGGTCAGCGGAGCGGGGTCGCCCTCCTCGGGCTCGGGGTCGTGCGGGTCGGGGACCCCGGGCGCCTTGGTGGCGACCGGCAGCGGCCAGCCGGGCAGCCCGGCGACCACGGACGACTCGTCGGGGGAGAGGTCGTAGGCCATGCCGCAGTCCCAGGAGGCGATCGCCACCGCGACCAGCGACACGTCGTCGATGACGACCGTCCAGCGCGCGCCGAGCCCGTCCTGGCCGAAGAGGAGCCCGTACCCCTCCTCGTACGGCGCGAGGCCGAGGGCCGCGCAGGCCGCCGGGTAGTCGTCGCCGAGCACGCTCGGGAAGCGCGCGGGCGTCAGCAGGCACGCGGTCAGGACGTACAGCGAGTCGTCCCCGGCCGCCGGTTCCGTAGCCGCCACGGCATCCTCCCCATCTCGCTCCCCAACGGATCGTCGGCGCACCTTAACCAGTGAGTAACCCGCGCGTCGAGGGTCCTCGGAGTGTGAGACTCAGCGCCCCTTGACCCCGAGCAGGGAGCGGGCGACGGTCTCGGGGGTCTGGTTCCGCTCCCGGGCGAGGGTGAGCAGGGCGCGGCAGGCCAGCTCGTTGACGCCGAAGGCGAGCTGGCCGGGGGAGACCCAGGTCACGGCCTCCTCCTGCCGTTCCTGGTCGTCCTCGGCGCAGGCGGCCACGTAGACCGCCGCCGCCTCGAAGAGGTTGTGGCCCTGGCGTCCGCCACGGGCCGGGGGTGGGGCCGCCTCGCTCCCGGACGAGCGTCGGGCGGAGGGGAGGAGCTTGCGCATGCGTTCCGCTATCCGTGCCACGGCCGGCCGCCTTTCCCCGGGCACGACTGCCCGGCACTCCCACGGTAGACAGTGAAGTGCCGGGGCAGAAGGGGGCGTTGGGAGCGGTCCCGGCCACCGCTAGCGGCGGGCGCGCGTCCCGGAGCCGTACCCGGGGTCGGTGCCGGGGTCGTGTCCGGCGTCGGGGTGTCCGGCGGCGCGGGTGAAGACGGCCGTCAGGGTGTGGCCGGTCTCCTCGAAGGAGACGGCGGTCTCGCCCCTGGCGCTCTCCTCGTCACCGCCGTACGGTTCGCCGTCGAGCAGCCAGTCGGTGAAGACGTACCCGGGGGCGGGCACGGCCGTCGCGGTCACCGTGTCGCCGTCGGAGTACGGGCCGTCCTGCGAGAGCTCCACGCTGCCGTGGCCCCGCTGCTCGACCCGCAGTTCGTGGCGCCGCTCCTCGAAGAGGGCGGTGAGCTCCATGTCGTCCTGGCCGACGGTGAGGGCGAGGCTGTCGTCGTCACCGGCGTGCGAGCCGTCGAGGCGCCAGCCCGCGAAGTCCCAGCCGGCGGCCGGCACGGCCTCGTACAACAGGTCGGCGCCCTCGGCCTCGGCCCGCTTGGCGGGGGCCTTCTTGACCGTGCCCTTGCCGCTGGTCGTCGTGCTCACCTTGGAGGTCGGCGTGGTGCCCTTCTTGAAGGCGGCGACGAGGGTGTGGTCGCCCGCCGGGACCCGGAAGCCGGAGGCGCCGCCCTTGGCCGCCCTGCCGTCCAGCGTCCAGCCGCTGAAGACGTAGCCCTTCGCCGCCGTCGCCGTGTGGCTCGACAGGGTGCCCTGGGGGTACGGCCCGGGCTGCGCGGCCTTGACGGTCCCGGAGCCCTTCGGGGTGACCGAGGAGGTGACGGAGCACAGGGCGTCGGAGGTCTTGGCCGACCGGTAGGCGGCGACGGCCCTGCCGGTGGTGCCGAGCACGTCGGCGGTGTCGGCCGAGTCCGGTTTGTTCAGCGGGACGCCGAGGCGCTCGCCCCGGTAGGTCTGGGCGGCGTTGGCGAAGCGGTTGATGCGGGTGCAGACGCCCTTGGTCGCCTTGCGGCAGCTGGACTCGTACGCCATCACGGTCGACCAGTCGCCCTTGGCCGGGAAGTAGCCGGTGGCGCCGTTCTCGGGCTGGACCGGCTGGGTCACGCGGTCGTGGTCGGCGCTCATGTTGTGGCCGATCTCGTGGCCCATGGAGTAGTTGGCGACGGCGGCCCGGCCGACGACGTTGTAGCCCCAGGGCGCGGTGGCCGGGCCCGGATCGGGCGGGGTGTAGCCGAGACCGCCGGCCAGCCGGCCCGCGGCGAGGACGGAGACGACGTCGGCCCCGTACTGGTCCCGCTGGGTGGCGAGGGTGTCCGCGACGCCGTCCGAGGGGATCGCGACCGCGCTGAGGAGCTTGTTGGTGACGCCGTCGAGGGAGGCCGGCACGGAGACGAGAGCGGTGCCGACGAGCCGCAGCCTGACCTTGGTGCCGCTGGCCGAGAAGGCGTCGTTGCCGAGGGCGATGCCCTGGGCCGCGAGCGCCTTGATCTGGGCGTCGCCGCCGGCCTCGGTACGGGCCCCGGGCGTGTAGCCCACCAGCACGTCGATCAGGGCGTAGCCCTTGCCGCCCTTGCAGGCGGCGGCCCTGGAGGCGGGGGTGTCCCGAAGGGTCGGGCCGGCGTCGGTCGGTGCGCCGGTGCCGGTCCGCGCGGTGGCGGGCGCGGCGGCCGGGGCTTCGGTGGGCCGGGGCTCGTCCTCGTCGGTCAGCGGGGTGCCCTGGGTGACGAGGACGCGGCCCGGGCCGACCGGGCGGATCGCGTACAGGTCGCCGCCCAGCATGAACTGCCCGCTGAGGATCTCGTTGCCGGGCGTCCTGTCGCAGCCGCCGTCGAGGGTGAGGACCACGTTCTGGTCGAGGGCGCCGGCCACCCGGCCGTGCCAGACCAGGGTGGAGCCGACCGTGCTCCGGGTGGCCTCCACCGCCTGGACGACCACGTCCCCGAAGAGCGGGAAGGTCGCCTCGCGGCCGTGGCCGGTGCCGCAGACGGGTGCCAGGGCGGCCGGCAGGACCCGCGCGATCCGGCCACGGACGAACTCCGCGCCGAAGGACTCGCCCGCGTCGCCGCCGGCCGGTCCGGTGCGGGTCATGTGGGTCGCCTTGTTCGTCACGCGTGCGCCGGTGTCGGGGCTGAAGGCCCCCGCCGCCACGACGGCGCGCTCCGCGCGCTCCCGGGCGGCCGCCCCGGATCCGTCGCCGCTGCCCGGCGGCGCGAATCCGGTGACGGCGGTGACGCCCAGAGCCATGGCTCCGAGGGCCGCGCCGCCCCTCCATCTGTAGCGGGCCATCTCTTCCTCCTGTTTCCCCGGGGCGGCCGCGTCGTCGGCGGCTCGCCGGGTTCACCTGCAGAAACGAGAAGGAGGGTTCCTCGATCGGATCGGGTGATCACCTGATCGTCGGGAGAATCACCCGGCCCGACGGGGTGTCCGGGGAGGGTGTGCTCCGCATGGCCGTGCGCGGGTCCGGGCGCCGGACGTCAGCCTTCCCGTACGGCCAGGGCGAGGAAGCGGGCGTCCTCGTCCACATAGGTGTCGAGCCGCCAGCCGGCCTCGGCGAGGACGCGGCGCAGCCGGGGCTCGGCGCGGAGGTCGTCCGGGGTGATCTGCCGTCCGTGCCGGGCCGCGAGCGCCGCGCGGCCGATGGGGTGGAAGAGCGCGAGCCGTCCGCCGGGGCGTACGACGCGGGCGAGTTCGCGCAGGTCGGCGACCGGATCGGCCAGGTGGGAGACGAGTCCGGCGCCGAAGACCGCGTCGAGCCCGCCGTCGCGCAGCGGCAGGCCGCCGACGTCGGCGAGGAGCAGGGCCGTGGCGCCCTCCGGGCCGAGCCGCCCGGCCCGTACGGCCTCGGCCAGCATCTCGGGGGTGAGGTCGGCGCCGATCACCGTCCCCGACGCGCCCACGGCGGTGCGCAGCGGGGGCAGCGCGCGGCCGGTGCCGCAGCCCGCGTCGAGCACGGAGTCGCCCGGGGACAGTCCGATCTCGGCCACGGCGGCGGCGTACGCGGGGCCGTCGTCGGGGAAACGGCTGTCCCAGTCGGCCGCGCGGGTGGCGAAGAACGCTCGGACATCTGTGGGGTCATCGCTCATGCGCTCATGATCGCCCACTCACCGGGGTGAACGTTCTGTGTGCACGTTCGAGCCTCGCGCGATCGATCTGAAACTTCTCTCCGTCATATTCCAGCAGCTTTCGAAATGCGCCCCCGGTGCGCCCCCACGTGCGCACTAGCGTCCCCAGGTCATGGGACACCTGGACCACGCCACCTTCGGCTGGCTGACACCTGTGCTGTCGTACGCGATGGCCTGCATCGGCGCCGCCCTCGGGCTGCGCTGCACCGTCCGCGCGCTCGACGCGACCGGCCGTTCACGACGGAACTGGCTGCTCACCGCCGCCTCCTCGATCGGCACCGGCATCTGGACCATGCACTTCGTGGCGATGCTCGGCTTCGGCGTCACCGGCACCGACATCCGCTACGACGTGCCGCTCACCATCCTCAGCCTCGTCATCGCCATGGGCGTCGTCGGGGTCGGCGTGTTCGCCGTCGGCTATGGAAGCGACCGCGTGCGATCACTTCTGATCGGCGGACTGACGACCGGCATCGGCGTCGCGAGCATGCACTACATGGGCATGGCGGCCCTCCGCCTGCACGGCACCGTCCACTACGACCCGGTGCTCGTCGCCCTCTCGGTCCTCATCGCGGTCGTCGCGGCCACCGCCGCCCTCTGGGCCGCCCTCCACATCCACGCCCCGATCGCGGTCGCGCTCGCCTCGCTCGTCATGGGAGCCGCCGTCAGCAGCATGCACTACACGGGCATGTTCGCCGTGGCCGTGGAGGTCGAGCCCTCGTCCGCGGACCTCCCCGGTGCCACCGTCATGCAGTTCATCTTCCCGCTCGCCGTCGGCCTCGGCTCCTACCTCTTCATCACCTCCGCCTTCGTGGCCCTCTCCCCGACGGCCAAGGAGCGGGCCGCCTACGCCTCCGCCGAACGCCTCACCGAACCGGACGAGCGCGCGGTCGACGTGGCCCCGCCCGGCTTCCGCGCCGGCCGCGACCCGCTGCGGACCCCCACTCCCTGACCGATTCCCCTCGCACGCGCGCGCGTGCACCGCCTTCGCACCCAGCCGGACACCGCCGGAACGAGGAGCCCATGCGCACTTCCCGCAAGAACCAGGACGCCGCGGCGCCCGCGCCTCCGGCGACCGCACGCGGGCGGCGCGCACACGCCGGGCCGCCCGCCGACGAACCCGAACCCCGCGCCGCCGGCACGGAGCCCGACGGTCGGGCGACCGGAGAGGGGGAGGACCCGGCCGGATCCGCGCCCGCCGCCGGACCCGATTCCACGGCCGCCCCCGACCTCACGTCCGCGCCCGGTACCGCTCCCCTCCACGGAACCGTCCACGCTCCCGCCGCGGAGACCCGGCGGCGCGGACTGCGGCCCCGTACCGTGCGGGCGAAGATCGTCTCGCTCCTCATGGTCCCGGTCGTCTCGCTCCTCGCCCTCTGGGGCTTCGCCACCGTCACGACCGCCCAGGACATGGCCCGGATCCGCCAGCTCCAGCGCGTCGACGCCGACATCCGGCAACCGGTGTCGGCCGTCCTCACCGCGCTCCAGGACGAACGCCGGGCCGCCGTACGGCAGATCGCCGCCCCGGGCGCGGGCCGCGCCGCCGAGCTCAAGGACCGGATCCGCCGCACCGACGAGGCCGTCGACCGGCTCCTCCTCGACGGCGGCCACACCGTCGGCGACTCCGGCGACCTGCCCGCCGACGTCGCCGAGCGCGTCGGCGCCTTCGTCGGCGAGGTCCGCGGCCTCGCCCGCCTCCGGACCGCCGCCGCCGACGGACGCGGCGACTGGGACCGGGTGTACGACGCGTACACCACCGCCGTCTCGTCCGGCTTCGCCGTCGGCGGCGCCCTCAGCGGCATCCAGGACACCGGGCAGGGGTCCCGCGCGCGCGTGCTCCTCGAACTCGCCCGGGCCGGCGAGATGCTCTCCCGCGAGGACGCCCTCCTCGGCTCCGCCCACCTCACCGGCCGGCTGACCGCCGACCACCAGCGCGCCTTCACCGGCGCCGCAGAGACCCGGCGGACCCTCCTCGCCTCGGCCACCGCCGACCTCCCGCCGGCCGGCCGGTCCGCCTGGTCCCGGCTCGCCGACGGCGCCGACCACGCCCGCCTCACCGGGGCCGAGGACCGCGTCGCGAGCGCCGCCGACGGCCGCCCCGCCGCCCAGGCCGCGCCCTCCGCCGACTGGGACCCCGCCCTCGCCGCCGTACGCACCGGTCTCGCCGCCGTCGAGGACGACGCCCGCGCCGCCTCCGCCGACGACACCGGACCCTTCGCGGGCGGCATCCTCAGCCCCGCCGGCGCGGCCGTCGTCCTCGGCCTCGTCGCCGTCGCCGCCTCCCTCGTCATCTCCGTGCGCATCGGCCGCGGTCTCGTCGTCGAGCTGGTCAGCCTCCGCAACACCGCCCTCGGCATCGCCCGCCGCAAACTCCCCGCCGCCATGGGCCGGCTGCGCGCCGGAGAGGAGATCGACGTCCTGGCCGAGGCCCCGCCGGGCCCCTCCGCCCAGGACGAGATCGGCCAGGTCGGCGAAGCCCTCACCACCGTCCACCGGGCCGCGCTCTCCGCGGCCGTCGAACGCGCCGAACTGGCCAGCGGCATCTCCGGCGTCTTCGTCAACCTCGCCCGCCGCAGCCAGGTCCTCGTGCACCGCCAGCTCAACCTCCTGGACAGCATGGAGCGGCGCGCCGACGACCCCGGCGAACTCGGCGACCTCTTCCGCCTCGACCACCTCACCACCCGCATGCGACGCCACGCCGAGAGCCTGATCATCCTGTCCGGCGCCGCCCCCGGCCGCGCCTGGCGGATGCCGGTGCCGCTGACCAACGTCGTCCGCGCCGCCGTCTCCGAGATCGAGGACTACGCGCGCGTGGAGGTGCGCCGGCTCCCCGAGACCGCCGTCGCGGGCGGCGCCGTCGCCGACCTCACCCACCTGCTCGCCGAACTCATCGAGAACGCCGCCCAGTTCTCCCCGCCGCACACCAAGGTCCGGGTCAGCGGCGAACCCGTCGGCAACGGCTACGCCCTGGAGATCGAGGACCGGGGCCTCGGCATGGGCAAGGAGTCCCTCGCCGAGGCCAACGCCCGCATCGACCGGTCCGAGGCCCTCGACCTCTTCGACAGCGACCGCCTCGGACTCTTCGTCGTCAGCCGCCTCTCCACCCGGCACGCCATCAAGGTGCACCTGCGGCCGTCCCCGTACGGCGGCACCACCGCCGTCGTCCTGCTCCCCACGGACCTCCTCCAGGGCGCCCCGTCCGCCGGTCACGGCACCGCCGCCGACCCCCTGGACGCCGGAACCGCCGCGCCGTCGGCCGCCGTCCCCCGGAGCGAGGAACGGGCCGCCCGGGAGCGCGAGGAGGCCCACCGCGCGGAGGCCCGCCGCTTCGGCCGCCCCGCGCCCGAACCACA
>NZ_BNBS01000144.1 GCF_014656075.1 Streptomyces hydrogenans | reverse complement strand
CATCCCGGTCCCGGCGGCCGCCGCCGCCGACCTGGCCGCCGACCCGGCCGCCCTGCTCAGGGCCGACCCCGAGCGCTGGGCCGACACCTCCCGCGTGGACTTCACCGCCTGGCCCGCCCGCGGCGACCGCACCCGCGACACGGCGCTCCTCGGCCGCGCGCTCACCGCGTGGGCCGGGGACGGCGTCCGCACGGAGACCACCCCCCGCACCTCCGCCGCGCCACCGGCCGGGCCCCCCGCCCTGCTCTACGCGGGCGAGACCGACGGCGCGGCCGTGGTGCTCCTCCACGACGGCGTCCGGCTCGCCCGCTACACCGAACCGCCCGCCGGGGCGCCCGCCCTCGTCCTGGCCCGCGCGGACGACGCCGACGTCACCACTGCGGCCTCGGTCGTCCTGGCCCGCACCGGCGCCGGCACCCGCTACCTCCTCGCCCCGTGGATCGCCGAGGCGGGCGTACGGGACCTGGGCGCGCCGGCCGGCGCCGCCCGGGAGCTGGCCGTGGCGGCGGGCGGGGTGACCCCGCCCGTGCCGGCGCCCCGGCCGGCCGGGGCGGGCGGCTGCGGCGGGACCACGGTGCTCCAGCTGCGCTCCTCCGCCCGCATCGTCGAGGACCACGCCTTCCTCGTCGCCGACCTCGGAGGACTCGGCCCCGCGCACCTCAGCTGGACCCCGCTCCCGGCCCCCGGCGTTCCCTCCCGGCAGCCCCGCGAGGCCACCGGGCCCCTGGGGCTCGCGGCGTGGGCCCGGTCCGGCTGCCTCCTCGGCCCGCTCCGCGACTCCGGGGTGCGCTCCGTCAACCGCTGGGAGTACGCCGAGCAGCAGCTGCCCGAGCGGGCCGGCCGGGCGCTGTGGGTGTGCGCCCGCGCCGAGACCTGGGAGGGCACCGGCCGGGCCGACGTCGTCCTGGAGACCCCGGCCCGCGCCCCGGAGACCGCACGTCCCCTGCTCACGGTGCCCGACACCGCCGCGTGCGGACGCTTCGGCCAGGACGTCCTCGCCGGGGGCCCGTGGACGTCGCCGTCCGGCGCCCGCTATCTGCTCGCGGCGGGCAGTCGGCACGTCGTCGGGATCACCGCGGGCGGGGCGGTGCGGGCCCGTGCGCAGGGCCGGGTGTTCGCCGCCCGGGCCCCCGGTGCGGGCGCCGCCGTCCTCGACGGGCGGCTCGCCGAGGGCGGGCTGCTGCGCGGCTGGACGGCCGCCGGGGGGTGAGCGGGACGGGCGCCGGTCACACGGCGACGGCCCGCGGCGGGGAGGGGAGCCGCGGGACCGTCCCGCCGGACCCGTCCCGGACCAGCAGGAGCGCCGTGGTGTCGTCCTCCAGGCCGTGCGCGCCGAACCGGTCGAGGTCCTCCCGCAGCAGCCCGGGGATCCGGTCGGCGGGCTCGTCGGCCCAGGCGGCCAGCCGCTGCTCCAGCGGGTAGAAGGCGCCGCGGGCGTCCCGGGTCTCGGTCACCCCGTCGGTGAACATCAGCAGCCGGTCGCCGGGCCCGAAGGGGACCTCCTCCACGGTGAACGGCGCGTCGACGGGCACCGGCAGGTGGACCGGGACCGAGGGCGCGGTGAGCTCGACCGTCTCCACGGCCCCGTCCCGCTGCACCACCGGGGCCGGGTGGCCGCAGCTCAGCAGCCGGATCACCGGCCGGTCGTCGGGGACCTCGGCGAGCAGCACCGTCGAGAAGCGGTCGGCCGCGTCCGACTCCGGCGCCCGCTCCGCGTACCGCGCCATGCTGGCCTCCAGCCGCTGGGCGATCGCGGGGAGGTCGGGGGCGGTGTAGGCCGCCTCCCGGAAGGAGCCGAGCAGCAGGGACGCGGCCTCCACGGCCGGCAGCCCCTTGCCCTGGACGTCGCCGAGCATGATCCGGACGCCGTCGCGGACCTTGAGCGCCTTGTAGAAGTCGCCCCCGACGTGCGCGCCCGCGGCGGACGCCTCGTACAGCAGCCGCAGGTCGACCGTGCCGAGGCGGGGCGGCAGCGGGCGCAGCAGGGCCCCCTGGGCGGCCTCGGCGACGGCGCTCACCTGGCGCAGCTCGGCCTCGCGGCGCTGCCTGACGTGGCTGGAGACGGCGGCGGCGAGGGCCACCACGGCGAGCACCACCTGGTTGGCGAGGGCGGCGGGGAGCAGCGAGTCGCCGCGCGCGGCGGCCAGGGCGGCGCTCGCGGCCATCGCGAGCCCGCCGATCGCGGCGGTGCCGCGGGCGCTCCAGGTCGCCGCGGCGAGCGCCGGGGCGGCGATCAGGAAGCGGTCGAACCGTTCCTGCGGCGGGGTCAGCACATCGGCCACGGTGGCGAGGGCGATCACCAGGAACGGCAGCAGCCGCCCCAGCAGATAGCGCACCTCCGCGCGGCACGCGGGACGGCCCGGGCCGGGGCCCGCGCCGGGGACGACCCCCGGCGCGGGGGCCCTCCGCCCGGGGGCGGTCGGATCCGCGGGCATGGCTCTCCTTCGTCGGACTCCCGCGCGGCGGAGGACCGCGACGGCCTTCGACGGCCAGGATGCCCGCCGCCCGGGCCGGGCGGCAGGGGCCGTACGTCCCCGGAGCAGGGACGTACGGCCCGGAGAGGGCGCCTCGGACGGGGAGGCCCTGCTCCGTCCGGACGGTCTCGCCGCGGAGGCGTGGCAGGGGCCTTATGGCCCGCGGGCGGGGGCGCACGGCCCTGGGGAGGGGGTCCGGGCGGGGGCGTGCGCCGTCCCTACGGTCTCGCAGCGGGAGGTGGGGCAGGGGCCGTACGTCCCCGGGCCAGGGACATACGGTCTTGAGGCGGGTGCCACGGACGGGTGCCGCGCCCGAAGGGTCCCGCCGCCCGGAGACGGGGCAGGGCCCGTGTGCCCCCGGGGTGGGGGGCGTACGGGCCCGGAGGGGGGCCTCAGGCGGGGAGGTCCTGTTCCGCCCAGACGACCTTGCCGGCGGAGGTGCGGCAGGAGCCCCAGCGGCGGCACAGCATGTTCACGAGCTGGAGGCCGCGGCCGCCCTCGTCGCTGAGGTCCGCGTGCTGGATCTGCGGCAGGTCGGGGCCGGTGTCCGAGACCTCGACGACCAGCCGCTCGCCGCGCAGCAGCCGCAGCTCGCCGGGCCCGTTGCCGTACCGCAGGGCGTTGCCGACCAGTTCGGAGACGACCAGCTCGCACACGTCGGCGAGGTCGTCCAGGCCCCAGTCGGCGAGCTGCCGGGTGACCAGCCGCCGCGCCTCGGACGCGGCCCGCCCGTC
Organism: Streptomyces hydrogenans; assembly: GCF_014656075.1. GTDB lineage: Bacteria > Actinomycetota > Actinomycetes > Streptomycetales > Streptomycetaceae > Streptomyces > Streptomyces hydrogenans. The sequence goes on along the minus strand of NZ_BNBS01000144.1, from coordinate 15,734 downwards.
GCCCGACAGCGGCCACACCCGCAGCCCGGTCTCCGCGCCGAGCGGCACGGCCCGCGCGGTCAGCAGCACCGCCTCGTCGAAGCGGCCGGGACCGGCCGGGGCCGCCGCGATCAGCCCGCCGTCCTCCAGGGCGCCGGGCGGCAGGGCGAGCGCCGCCGACCGCAGGCGCTCCAGCTGCTCCTCCAGGTCGGCGCCGCGCTCCTTGACCAGGCCGTCGGTGTACAGCACGAGCCCGCCGCCCTCGGGGACGGTCACCGTCACCGGGTCGTACGGGATCACCCCGGCGCCCAGTGGCGCCCCGGCCGGCAGCGGGACGAACTCCGCCCCGCCCCGCCCGTCGAGCAGCAGCGGCGGCAGCAGACCGGCTCCGGCCAGGGTGCACCGGGAGTCCGCCGGGTCGTAGACCGCGCAGAGGAAGGTGGCGACCTGGTCGTCCTCCAGGTCGCGGGTGGCGAGGTCGAGCCGGGCGAGGACCCGCTCGGGCGCCATGTCGAGGGTCATCAGGGTGCGGGCCACGGCCCGCAGCCGGCCCATGGTGGCGGCGGCGGGCAGCCCCTGGCCCATGACGTCGCCCGCCATCAGGGCCGTACGCCCGCCGGGCAGGGACATCACGTCGTACCAGTCGCCGCCGACCGGGTGGCGGGCCGAGGAGGGGGCGTACTCGCCGTGCACCCGCAGCCCGGGGGTGACGGGCGTGGCGCGGGGCAGCAGGCTGCGCTGGAGGGACACGACGCGTTCGCGCTCGCGGCCGTACAGCCGGGCGTTGTCGATGAAGACGGCGGCGCGGGACGCCAGCTGTTCGGCGAGCGCCAGATCGGTGGGGGAGAAGGGCGGGCTGCCGGGGCCGCGGACGAAGTCGGCGCTGCCGAGCAGCAGGCCGCGCGCGATGAGCGGCACCGCGAGGTAGCTGTGCACGCCCAGGGCGCGCATCTTCGCCGCGCCGCTGGCGGTGGGGGAGACGAGGGCGAAGTCCTCCTCGCGCATCCGGCCCACCAGCACCGGCTTGCCCTGCCGCAGACAGTACTGGTGGAGCAGCGTCTCGTGCCGCTTCTGGTCGCGGACGAAGGTCTCGCCGACCGGGGTCGCCTCCAGGGTCTCCATGGTGTCGACGGCGGCGAGCGCGACCGCGCGCATCGGCGGGACGCCCCGGCCGGTCCAGCGGGAGCCCTCCTCGCCGTGCAGGACGCTCTCCATGATGTCGACGGCGGCGCCGTCGGCGAAGTCGGGCACGGTGAACTCGGTCAGTTCCCGGGCCGTGCTCTCCAGGTCCAGGGTGGTGCCGATCCGGGTGCTCGCGGCGCTGAGCCAGGCGAGCCGGGCCTCGGTGTCGGGCCGGTCGAACGGAATCCGCCCCTCGGCACGGTCACGCCGGGTGCGGAGCGCCGCCGACCGCCGGACCGCCGAGGCACGCACGGCCGAGAACCTGCCGGTCAGGCGTCGTCCGCCGCTGCCGCCGCTCACTCTTCCGGCCTCCATACGGGAACTCGACCAGGTGTGGTGCACAGTCTGCACCGGAAGACCGTTCCGCGCACCATCCGAACAGCAGCGGAATCGAAGCCGAACGGTAGCTCTGTCACATCCGCCGATCGGGTGAAACCTGTTCGGGTTCCGTGTCGTCCTCTCCCCCGGGAACGCGTCGGAAGGCGCGGGGTCGCATCGGGAACGTGAGGATCGGAGGGCGCATGCGCCGGATGGGCAAGTACACCGCGCACGTGGCCGTGTTGGCGTCGGCGGTCGGCATCAGCCTGGCCGCGTGGGGGGCGACGGCGCTGGTGGGCGGGGAAGAGGGCGCCGCGGCGGCCGGGGCCGGGGGAGCGGGCGCGCCGAAGGTGCCGGCCCAGCAGGCCGACGGGAAGGACCGGCCCGCGAAGCCGGTCACGCGGGTGCCGGTGGGCATCGCGCACGCGGCCGAGGCGGGCGGACGGGCCGTCAACATCACGATCGACGACGGGCCGGACCCGCGCTGGACCCCGCAGATGCTGGACATCCTCAAGGAGAACGGCGTCAAGGCCGTCTTCTGCATGATCGGGCCGCAGGCGAAGCAGCACCCCGACCTGGTGAAGCGCGTGGTGGCCGAGGGGCACCGGCTGTGCGACCACACCATGACCCACGACACGGCGATGGACCGCAAGCCCGTCGCGTACCAGAAGCAGCAGATCCTCGACGCGCGGAAGATGATCGAGGAGGCCGCGGGCGGGGTGGAGGTGCAGTACTACCGTGCCCCGGGCGGGGCGTTCACGCCCGACAGCCGGAAGATAGCCGCCGCCGCGGGGATGCGGCCGCTGGGGTGGAACGTCGACACCAAGGACTTCGAGCGGCCGGGCGCCGCCGCGATCGTGGCGACCGTCAAGGGCGAGCTGTCGAACGGGCCGACGATCCTCTTCCACGACGGCGGCGGCGACCGCTCGCAGACCGTCACTGCGCTGCGGCAGGTGCTTCCGTGGCTGAAGCAGCAGGGGCACACCTTCAGCTTCCCGGTCCGCACGGCCCCGGACACCCCGTAGGGGCCGGGGCCGGGCGCCCCGTCAGCGCCGGACGGTGTCGTCGGTCTTGAGGTCGTCGATCGCGTCGTCGAAGTCGTCGACCTGGTCGGGGCAGTAGACCTGGAGCACGATCCGCTCGACCTCGACGGCCTTGGTGTCGGCGATGACCGGGCGGTTGCCGGGGCCGCCGGTGCCGGTGGAGAGCTGCTGGATCCGGTACAGCGCCTCCTTCAGGGCGTTGCCGGGGGCCTCGCAGACCTGGCCGCCGTCGGTGCCGAGCAGCCGCTCGACGGTCTCCTGGTCGGGGGCGGGGTATCCCGCCTTCACCAGGTCCTGGCTGAGCTGCTGGGCCTTGTCCGCGGTCTCGTCGGTCCGCTTGAAGGCGCTGTACCGGATCAGGCCGGTGACCAGCAGGCCGACCAGGATCACGATCGCGCCCCAGTAGATCCACTTGTGCTCCGAGGCGAAGCGGGTCGGGCTCATGCGGCGTCTCCCTCGTGCGGGGCGTCGGCCGCGGCCGTGCGCCAGCTGGGCTTGCGCATTTTCAGGAAGGTCCAGGGGATGAGCAGTCCGAGGATCACCAGTCCGCCGCCGACGATGAGGATGTACGACCAGACGCTGCCGCTGCCGAACTGCGAGGGCGGCACGAAGCCGATGAACATGGCCGCGAGCGAGGAGAGCAGGCCGACCGTGCAGATCAGGCCCAGGGCGGGCGCCCGGTAGCCGCGCGGGTGGTCGGGCTTGAGCTTCCGCAGGCGCATCGCCGCGACGAACATCAGCAGGTAGACGATGAGGTAGACCTGCGTGGTGATGGTCGAGAAGATCCAGTACACGCTGGAGACGTTCGGGATCAGCGCGTAGCCGAGGGCGATGACGGAGGTCACGATGCCCTGGGTGACGAGGATGTTCTGCTGGATGCCGAACTTGTTGAGCTTCTGCAGGAACGGCGGCAGGTAGCCCTCGCTGCGGGAGATCTCCAGGAGGCCCTTGGACGGGCCGGCCAGCCAGGTGAGCATGCCGCCGAGGGAGGCGGAGATCAGCATGATGGCCGCGATCGGGGTCATCCAGCCGACGTTGAAGTACGAGAAGAAGGCGTCGAACGCCTGCATGACGCCGGCGGTGAGGCTGAGCTGGTCCGCGGGGACGACCCAGCTGATCGCCAGGGCGGGCAGGATGAAGATCAGCAGCACCAGGCCCATCGCCAGGAACATCGACTTCGGGTACTCCTTCGCCGGGTTCTTCAGCGAGGAGACGTGCACCGCGTTCATCTCCATGCCGGAGTACGACAGGAAGTTGTTGACGATCAGGACCAGGCTCGCGAGGCCGGTCCACTGGGGCAGCAGATGGCTGGCGTCCATCGGCGCCGCCGAGGGGTTGCCCTGGCCGAGGAAGACCATGCCGAGGACGACGAGGACGGTGCCGGGCACCAGGGTGCCGATGATCAGGCCCCAGCTGGACAGCCCGGCGAGGGCCTTGGTGCCGCGTGAGGAGACCCAGACGCCGGTCCAGTACAGGACCATGATGACGATCGCGGTGTAGAGGCCGTTCGAGGCGAGCGAGGGATCGATCACGAAGGCGATCGTCGAGGCGACGAAGGCCAGCAGGCTCGGGTAGTAGAAGATCGTCATCGCGAACTGGCACCAGACGGCGAGGAAGCCGAGCGGCTTCGACAGCCCCTCGGCCACCCACCGGTAGACGCCGCCCGACCAGCCGGAGGCCAGCTCGGCGGAGACCAGGGCCGTCGGCAGCAGGAAGACGATGGCGGGCACCAGGTAGAGGAAGACGCAGGCGAGTCCGTACACGGCCATCGTCGGCGCGGCGCGCAGGCTGGCCACCGACGCGGTGGTCATCAGGGCCAGCGTCACCCATGTGAGGGTGGGCGGGGCGACCGGCCGCGCCTCCGCGCGGGGTTTCGGCAGGTCGGCCGGGACGTCCATCGAGGCCATGGGCCCTCCCTGGGGAATCGGCGTGATCGACGTGATCCGCCCCAGGCTGCGGGACGGCGGGCGCGCGCGCAGGGCGGGTGAGCCGTCCGGGTGACGGAGGGTCGGCGGACGCGCCGCGCCCCCGGCGCCGGGTGCCGGGTGCGGCCGGGTGGGGGATGCTGAGCCTTCGTCACCCCCTACCCGAGGAGGCTGCCGTGGCGCGACCCGCGGGGGATCCGCAGGAGCCGGTGGTACGGGTGCCCGGCCGGGCGGCCGGCGGCGGGACGGGCGGCGGGCCCGACGCGGAGCTCGACCGGATCGCCTCCTTCCTGACCCGGCTCACCGGACTGCTGCTGCGCACCTCCGGAGAGGGCTCCGAGCTGATCGCGCGTGAGGTCGGGGAGGCCGGGCGGGCGCTGGGCGCCGAGGTGTCCGTGCTGCTCGTCATGGAGACCGCCACGCTGACCGTCACCGTCCCGGACGGACGGACGCGGACCGTCATCGTGTACGCGGCCCCCGAGGTCGCCCGGCTGGACCGGATCGCGGCGCTGAAGCCGCTCGTGGCGGACGTCCGCGCCGGGCGGGCGGGGGCGGCGGAGGCGAGCGCCCGGCTGGACCGGATCGAGGCGGCGCCGGCGCCGTACCCGTGGTGGCTGAAGCTGCTCGGGATCGTGCTCTTCTCGCTGGGCTTCGCCCCGCTGATGCAGCCCACCTGGTACGAGCTCGGCACCACCGCCGTCCTGGCGACCCTGGCCGCGGCCCTCGCGGTGGCGTCCGACCGGGTTCCGCGGCTGGCCAGGGTGCTGCCGCTGGTCGCCTCGCTGGTGGTGTCCGTCGTCACGATCGAACTGTTCGCCGGGGACCCGGCGCACGGCGGGCCGGTGCTGCTGATGCTGCCCGCGCTGTTCTTCTTCGTGCCCGGCGACTACCTGAGCGCGGCCGCCGCCGAACTCGGCGCGGGGCTGATCACCACGGGCGCGATCCGGCTGGTGTACGCGGTCTTCCTGCTGGTCCAGCTGTGCGTCGGGGTGCTGCTCGGGGTGTACGGCACCGGCACGTCGACCCGGGCCCTCTTCGACACGGCCGCGGACGCCGACCTGCCGCGCTGGGTGCTGTTCGCCTCGTGGACGGTCTTCACCGTCGGCACGCTGCTCGCGTTCGCGATCCCGCGCCGCTTCTTCTGGCACCTGCTGGCCCTCGTCTACCTGACCGTGGCGGTGCAGTCGGCGGCCACCGCGCTCGTCGGGGAGACCGGCGGGACCTTCGTGGCGGCGGCGGTGCTGGCGGCGGTGGCGACGCTGCTGTCCCGGGGGGCGGACCGGCCGCCCCGGCTCCTGCTCGTCCTGCCCGGCTTCTTCACGCTCACCGTCGGCTCGCTCGGCATGCGCGGGCTGACCACGCTGGCGGGGGGCCATGTCGTGGACGGCTTCTCGGACCTGCTGGAACTCGTCCTGGTCGTCACCGCCATCGCGGTGGGGCTGGTCCTCGGCGCCACGCTGGTGCCGGACCGGAAGACGGGAGGGGAACCCCCTATTCCGTCCAGCTGAGGTTAGGCTAACCTAAGTGACGTGCAAGCAGGTGAAGAGACCTCCACGGTCCCCCGCCCGCGCGGTCACGAGCTGTCGGCCACCGCCGTCACCGTCGCCTACGACGGAGTCGACGTCGTCCACGACGCCTCGCTGACCCTGCGGCCCGGCCAGGTGACCGTCCTCGTGGGACCGAACGGCAGCGGCAAGTCCACGCTGCTGCGCACGGTCGCACGCCTCCAGCGGCCGCGCGGCGCCCGCCTCGTCCTCGACGGCGACACCGACGGGCTCGCCCTGAGCCCCCGTGAGTTCGCCCGCAGGGTGGCGCTCCTGACGCAGGGCCGGCCCGTGCCGGGCGGACTCACCGTCCGCGACCTCGTCGAGTTCGGCCGCTACCCCCACCGCGGCCGCTGGGGCGCGTCCGATCCGGACGGCCCCGCCGCCGTGGACCGGGCGCTCGCCCTCACCGGCGTCGGCGAACTCGCCGACCGGGGCGCCGAGCACCTCTCCGGCGGACAGCTCCAGCGGGTCTGGCTCGCCGGCTGCCTCGCCCAGGAGACCGGCGTGCTCCTCCTCGACGAACCCACCACCTACCTCGACCTGCGCTACCAGGTCGAACTCCTCGACCTCATGCGCGACCTGGCGGACCACCACGGCATCGCCGTCGGCGCCGTCCTCCACGACCTCGACCAGGCCGCCGCCGTCGGCGACCGGATCGTCCTGCTCCACGCCGGACGCGTCGTCGCCGACGGACTCCCCGAGGACGTCCTCACCGGACCCCGCCTCACCGAGACGTACGGCATCCGCGTCGAGGTCGACACCGACCCTCTCACCGGCAGGCCGCGCACCCGCGCGCTGGGCCGGCACCACACGCGACCCCCCGCGCGATCCGAAAGGCTCAGCCCCACCCCATGAGAAAGCACCTCCTCACCGCCGCGGCCCTCACCACGGCGGCCTTCGCCCTGACCACGCTCACCGCGTGCGGCACCACCGAGCCCGCCGCCGACGCCAAGGCGGACAAGAAGGCCGAGCCGATCACCCTCACCGACGACACCGGCACCGAGGTCAAGCTCGACGGCCCCGCCACCAAGGTCGTCGGCACCGAGTGGAACGTCGTCGAGCAGCTGATCTCGCTCGGCGTCGACCCCGTCGGCGTCTCCGACGTCAAGGGCTACAAGACCTGGAACACCGCCGTCCCGCTCAAGAACGAGCCCAAGGACATCGGCACCCGCGGCGAGCCCAGCATGGACACCATCGCGGCCCTCAAGCCCGACCTGATCCTCGCCACCTCCGACCTGCCGCCGGCCGCCGTCAAGCAGCTCCGCGCCGTCGCCCCGGTCCTGGAGGTCAAGGCCGCCGACGCCGCCGACCCGATCGGCCGGATGACGAAGAACCTCGACCTCATCGCCCGGGCCACCGGCACCACCGCCAGGGCCGACGAGCTCAAGAAGGGCTTCGAGACCAAGCTGGAGGAGGGGAAGAAGGCCCTCGCCGACGCCGGCCTCGCCGGCGCGAAGTACGCCTTCGCCGACGGCTACGTCGTCTCCAACCAGGTCTCCGTCCGCCCCTACACCAGCGGTTCGCTGATCGGCGGCGTCAACGAGAAGCTCGGCCTGGAGAACGCCTGGACCGTCGAGGGCGACCCGGCCTACGGCCTCGGCACCACCGACGTCGAGGGCCTCACCAAGCTCGGCGACGGCGTCCACTTCGCCTACATCGGCAACGACGGCGACCCCGCCGCCACCCCCTTCTCCGGCGTCCTCGCCAAGGACAAGGTGTGGACCTCCCTCCCCTTCGTCAAGAAGGGCGACGTCCACCGCCTCCCCGACGGCATCTGGATGTTCGGCGGCACCGAGTCGATGAACCGGTACGTCGACTCCGTCGTCACCGCGCTCACCGAGAAGTAGGACACGAGGAAACACAGCACCATGGCCGTCACCGCGACCACCCCCGCCGCTCCCACCCAGGCCGCAGCCACCCGCACGGGCGCGGCCGCGGTGACGGCCTCACTGGTCCTCCTCGTCGCCTGCCTCGCGCTCGTCGACCTCACCCAGGGCACCGCCGCCGTCGGCGCGGCCGAGATCGTCAAGGCGGTCGCCGGTCACGCCGACCCCGGCGACGCCTCCGTCGTCGTCGCCTCCCGGCTGCCCCGCATGGCCGCCGGCCTCCTCGTCGGCGCCGCCCTCGGCATGGCCGGCGCCGCCCTCCAGGCCGTCAGCCGCAACGTCCTCGCCGCGCCCGACACCCTCGCCGTCAACGCCGGCTCCTACTTCGCGCTCGGCCTCGCCGCCGCCACCGGCGTCTCCCTGCCGCTCCTCGCCTCCTCCGGCATCGCCTTCGCCGGCGGCCTCGCCGCGGCCGCCGTCGTCCTCGGCCTCTCCGGCCTCGGCTCCGGAACCGTCCGCCTGGTCCTCGCCGGCAGCGCCCTCACCCTCGGGCTCGGCGCCCTCACCGAGGGCCTGCTGCTCCTCTTCCCGCAGCAGACCGAGGGCGTCTACCACTGGAACCAGGGCAGCATCGCCCAGAGCGGCTTCGACGGCGTCCTCCAGATGCTCCCCGTCGCCGCCGTCGGCGTCCTCGGACTCCTCCTGCTGGCCCGCCGCGTCGACGCCCTCGCCCTCGGCGACGAGGCCGCCCGCGGACTCGGCGTCCCGGTCCGCTCCACCCGCGTCCTCGCCGTCGCCCTCGCCGCGCTCCTCGCCACCTCCGCCGTCACCCTCGCCGGGCCCGTCGGCTTCGTCGGCCTCTGCGCCCCGGCCCTCATGCGCCCGCTCGCCCGCCGCTTCCGCGGCTACGCCCGCGGCCGGACCTTCGTCCCGGCCGCCGGACTCGCGGGCGCCGCCCTCGTCCTCGGCGCCGACGTCCTGCTGCGCGCCGTCGTCCCCGCCGACACCGCCGTCGCCGTCCCGACCGGCGTCGTCACCAGCCTCGTCGGCGCCGTCTTCGTCATCGTCATGGCCGCCCGGCTCCGCGACACCGGCGACGTCGCCGTCGACCGGCTCCGCATCCGCGGCCGCACCGCCTTCCTCGCCACCGCGGCCGTCCTCGTCGCCGCCCTCCTCGGCGCGACGGTCGCCGGAGTGCTCCTCGGCGACGCCAAACTCCTCCTCGGCGACGTGACCAACTGGATGGCGGGCCGGGCCGGACAGACCGTCTCCTTCGTCCTCGACACCCGTGTGCCGCGGGTCCTCGCCGCACTCCTCGCGGGCGGCGCGCTCGCCCTCGCCGGGACCCTCGTCCAGGCCGTCACCCGCAACCCGCTCGCCGAACCCGGCATCATGGGCGTCTCCGGCGGCGCCGCACTGGGCGCCGTCCTGCTCGTCACCACCGTGCCGATGGCCGGGTCCTGGAGCGTCGCGGGCGCCGCCTTCGCCGGCGCGACGGGCGCCGCCCTCATCGTCTTCGGCCTCGCCGCCCGCGGCGGCTTCCGGCAGACCCGGCTCGTCCTCGTCGGCTTCGCCGTGCACACCGGCACCGCCGCCGTCGTCGGGCTCCTCATCATCCTCACCGACCCGTTCAACGCCACCAAGGCGCTCACCTGGCTCTCCGGGTCCACCTACGGCCGCACCCTGCCGGACGTCCTCCCGCTCGCCGTGGCCCTCGCCCTCGGCGTGGCCGTCGCGCTCGCCCGGCGCACCGAACTCGACCTGGTCTCCCTCGACGAGGACACCCCCCGCCTCCTCGGCCTCCCGCTCGGCCCCGGCCGCCTCGGCTTCCTCGCCCTGAGCGTGCTGCTGAGCGCCACCGCAGTCGCCGCCGCCGGCACCATCGGCTTCGTCGGCCTGGTGGCCCCGCACGCCGCCCGCGCCCTGGTCGGGCGCCGCCACCACCGGGTCGTCCCGGTCGCGGTGCTGCTCGGCGCTGTCCTCGTCTGCGTCGCCGACGCCGTGGGCCGGACCGTGATCGCCCCCGCCCAGCTCGGCGCCGGCCTCATGACCGCCGTCATCGGCACCCCGTACTTCCTGTACCTCCTGGTCCGCAGCCGCCGCTGACCGGCCCGTAGGATCGCCGGGACATCCGGACGAGCGAGGAGCGCGTGGCAGTGACCGCCGTGGTGGAACCGACCAGTCCGGCCCTTCCGGAGCCACCGGAGCTCCGGGAACGGGACGAGGACGGGCAGCGCCTCGGCGCCCTGCTCTGGCGGCCCGGACCCGGCTGGCGGGCCGTCAGCAGCGCCGTCCTCGGCGGCGGCATCGGGGAGCGGGCCTGGGTGATGAACGCCCAGGTCGCCCACGGCTACACCCGCACCGACCCGGAGGCGCACCTCGCGGCGCTCGCCCGGCGGGCCGGACTCGACGGGCCCGGGGTGGGACTGATGACCGCCGCCGAGGTCGCCCGGCACGGGGCCGCCCGCGACGGCGGCGTCGACGCGGTGGCCACCGCCGGGATCGACGTACGCGGATGGGCGGCGGCGCCCGTCGCGGGGGTCCCCGGACCGCAGGCCCCCGGCACGATCAACATCGTCGTCACCGTGCCCGCGCCGCTCACCGACGCCGCCCTCGTCAACGCCGTGGCGACCGCCACCGAGGCCAAGGTGCAGGCGCTGCTGGACGCCGGCCTCGACTGCTCCGGCACCCCGACGGACGCGGTCTGCGTGCTCGCCCGGACGCCCCGGACCGGCGGCCTTGCCGAGCCCTTCGCGGGGCCCCGCTCGCTCTGGGGCGCCCGCCTGGCCCGCGCCGTGCACGCGGCGGTGGGCGCGGCCCTCCCGGGCCCCGGCGTCAGCCGAGCGCGGTGACCTCGGCGAGCAGCGTCGCGCGGTCGACGGCCTCGCTCGCGGTCGCGGGCACCGTGCAGGCGTGGGCGCCGGCCACCGCGCCGTACAGGGCGCAGCGCTCCGGGGGTTCGCCGGAGAGGCGGCCGAAGAGGAATCCGGCGGCGTAGGCGTCCCCCGCGCCGTTGGAGTCGACGACCGGGCCGCGCGGGGCGACCGCCGGGACGTGCAGCGGGTCCCCGCCCGCGCGCGTGAGCAGGTACGAGCCGTCCGCGCCGGCCGTGGCCACGACCGCCTCCGCCCGGCCGCGTTCCAGGACCCGGCGCATGGTCGCCACCGGGTCGGACAGCGCCGTCGACGAGACGAACACGACGTCGGAGCCGTACGCGAAGGGCTCGTGGTACGGGTTCTCCCCGTCCCAGTCGTGCAGGTCCGTCGAGACGGTGAGCCCCGCCTCGTGGAGCAGCGGCAGGGCGAAGGCGCAGGGGTACGTGATCGACACGTGGGCGTGTCGGCTGGCCGCGGCCAGCTTGCGGACCAGGTCCTCCGGGAGCCGGTCGGACTCCTGGGACCGCGTGTCGTCGTACAGGGAGAGCCGGCGGCCGTCGGGGCCCACGAGGTTGACGGCCCGCTTGGTGCCGGCGGGCTGCCGGACCTCGGTGAGTTCGATGCCACGGTCGCGGTGGAAGGCGCGGACCAGATCGCCTGCCTCGTCGTCGCCCAGCAGGTCGATGTGGTGGGTGCGCAGTCCCAGCGAGCTGGTCCCGAGCGCCACGAAGTCGCCGGTCTGTCCGGCGCGGGTCTCGATGCCGGGGCGGATCTTGTAGCTGTCGGCGTACGGGAGCGGGAGCTCGGGGACGTACACGATCGTGTCGACGCCCGCCCCTCCCAGGACGAGGACGTCGTACGAGCTGCTCATCGCTTCTCCTCTCACGGATGTGCGGTGAGTCAACCAGCCCCGCCACCGGCTCCGCAAGATCTTGCTGAATCTTGCTGAAAGAAGGGGTGCGGGAACGGCGACGGCCCGCCCCCCGGAGGGAACGGGCCGTCGTGGCAGGCGGGTTCGCGCGTCAGCCGAGCACGACCGGGAGCTCGAAGAGGTCGTTCTGGGTGACCACCGGCTTGTTCCGCAGCTCCTCGCGCGGCACCGCCAGCCTCAGCTCGGGGAAGCGGGCGTACAGCGCGGGGAGCGCCACCGACGCCTCCAGACGGGACAGCGCCGCGCCCGGGCAGACGTGCGGGCCGTGGCCGAAGGCGATGTGCCGGATCGGCTCGCGGGTGACGTCGAAGTCGCCCGCCGTCGGGCCGTGCTGCACCTCGTCCCGGCCGATCGCGCCGTGCGACACGATCAGCGCCTCGCCCTTCGCCAGCACCCGGTCGCCGATCTGGATGTCCTCGCTCGCGAACCGGATGAGCACGTGCGAGGTCGGCGTCGACCAGCGCAGCGTCTCCTCGATCACGTTCTCCCACGGCACCTCGCCCTTGAGGACCAGGGCGCGCTGCTCCGGGTGGGTCTCCAGGGCGACGACGGCGTTCACGATCAGACTGATGGTCGTCTCGTGGCCGGCCGCCACCATCAGCTGGAGGGTGTTGGTGATCTCCTCCGTGCTGAGCCGGTCGCCGTCCTCCGACGCCTCGATCAGCGCGCTCGTCAGGTCGTCGCCGGGCGACTCCTTCTTGCCCGCGACGATCCCGGCGAAGAGCGTGCCGAGGTCCGTCATCATCTGCGGCACCTCCTCCGGCGGCGTCTGTGTCGAGAAGAACTTGTCGAACAGCTCCTTCATCCGCGGGTGGTCCGCCGCGTCCACGCCCATCAGCTCGCCGACGACGTTCATCGGCAGCGGGTAGGCGAACTCCGCCTTCAGGTCCACCGTCTCGCCCGCCGGCCGCTCCGCGAGCCGGTCGAGCAGACCCGTCGTCAGGGCCTCGATGCCGGCCCGCAGCCGCTCCACCCGGCGCGCGGTGAGCGCCTGGGCGACCAGGGTGCGCAGCCGGCGGTGCTCCTCGCCGTCCACCGTCAGCATCGACCTGCCGGGGTTTGCCAGGCCGATCAGCGGCCAGTCCAGCGGTATCTCGCCGCGCTGCCAGGCCCCCCACTGCTCGATGTCCTTCACGAGCCGGGAGTCCGTGAGGAGCGCCCGGGCCTCGGCGTGACGGGTGACCGCGAAGCAGGGCACGCCGCCGGGCAGCACGACGCGGGCCAGCGGGCCGGCCTCGCGGAGCCGGGCGCCCTCGCCGTCGAGGTCCGTGACGAAGGGGTCGAGGACCACGGGCTCGGCGGCGGTGTGGTCGATGGGGCAGGTCATGCGGTCCCTCCAAGGGCGGGGGTCGGGGTGTACGTCACCGGCAGCGCGGAGAGACCGCGCAGCCAGGGGGAGGGGCGACGTGTCAGGGCGGTCTCGACGACGGCGAGGTCGACGTCCGGCAGCCGGTCGAGCAGGACCTCGATGCCGGTCCTGGCGATGGTCTCGGCGACCTCCTGCGCGGGGAACGGACAGCGGTGCTCGCCGTGGCCGAAGGAGAGGTGGGCGTTGTTGCCGCCGGTGAGGGCGCCCGCGTCGGCCCGGACGTGCGGGTCGGCGTTGGCGGCGGCGAGTCCGAGCAGCACCAGGTCGCCGCGGTCGATCCGCTTCCCGCCGAGGTGGGTGTCGCGCGAGGCCCAGCGGCCGGCGACGTTCTGCGTGGGGGTGTCCTCCCACAGCACCTCGTTCATCGCCTCGCCGACGCTGTGCCGGCCGCCGGAGAGCGAGGCGGCGAAGCGGTCGTCGGTGAGCATCAGGCGCAGCGAGTTGCCGATCCAGTCGGCGGTCGGCTGGTGGCCCGCGGCCATCATCACCATGAGGTCCTGGGCGACCTCCTCGACGGTGAACCCCGCGGTGTTGCCGAGCATCCGCGAGGCGACGTCGTCGCCGGGCTCGGCGGCCTTGGCGGTGAGCAGCGCGACCATCGACCCCGCCAGGTGCTGCTGGCCGGCCAGCGCGCCCGGACCGCCGTTGATCATGTCGTTCATCGCCGTGACCAGCGCCGGGCCCTCTTCGTCCGCGAAGCCGTAGATGCTGGCGAGGACCCGGACGGGGAGCAGCATCGCGTACTCGGCGATGATGTCGCACGCGCCCTTGCCGCACAGCCCGTCGATCAGCTCGTCGGCGAACCGCTCGGCGCGCCGCCGCAGTTCGAAGGGGTCGACGGACTCCAGCGCGGCGGAGATGACCTCGGCCCGCTCGCGGTGGCGCTCGCCGACCGTGTAGAGGATCGACGGCTGCTTGCGGCCGATCATGGGCAGCAGCGGCCAGTCGGCGGGGATGGCGTCCCACTGGTTCCACAGCTCGGAGTCGCGGGAGAAGAGCACCGGGTCGCTGGTGACCTGGTGCAGTTCGCGGTAGCCGAGGACCAGCCAGGCGGGCACGTCCCCGTCGAGGACGACCGGGGCGACGGCCCCGTGGTCCCGCCGGATCCGCCGGTACAGCTCGACGGGGTCGGTGTGGAAGCGGGGCCCGCTCAGCGGGACCGGCGCGGGTTCGGCAGGGTTCACGGGGCGGGCTCCGGGACGGGCCGCGGACCGTGCTCGGGGTCGGCGGCGACGACGTTCTTCAGGTGCTCGACGAGCGAGATGAGGACCTGCTTGCTGGACTCCCGCGAGCGGGCGTCGCAGAAGACCAGCGGGACCTCGTCGGCGAGGTCGAGGGCCTCGCGGATCTCGGCGGGGGAGTGCGAGGGGCCGCCGAAGTCGTTGCAGGCGACGACGAACGGGGTGCCGTGGTGCTCCAGGCGGTCGACGGCGTACCAGGAGTCCGAGATCCGGCGGGTGTCGACGAGGACGACGGCGCCGAGCGTGCCGGAGAAGAGCCGGTCCCACAGGAACCAGAAGCGCTCCTGGCCGGGCGCGCCGAACAGGTACAGCACGTTGCGCGCGTCCAGCGAGATGCGGCCGAAGTCGAAGGCGACGGTGGTGGCCGTCTTGGCGGCGACGCCGACGGTGTCGTCGATGCCCTCGCCCGCCTGCGACATGGTCTCCTCGGTGTTCAGCGGACGGATCTCGCTGACCGAGCGGACCAGGGTGGTCTTGCCGACGCCGAAACCGCCGACGACGACGATCTTCAGACCGTTGTCGGCGGTGCTGCTCAGGGTCTGGCGCTGCTCAGAGATTGCGGAGTCCAACGAGCACCTGCTCCAGGATGTCGTGATCGGGAAGGCGGTACGAGGTGGGGCGCGGGTGCCGCGCGCTGATCCGGCCGGTGTCGTGCAGGTCGGCCAGGAGGATCCTGGTGATCGACACGGGCAGCCCGAGCCCGGCCGCGACCTCCACGACGGCGGTGGGGAAGCGGCACATGCGCAGGATGGCGGCGTGCTCGGACTGCATGCCGGGCGCCGGATCGCTCTCCGCCACCACGAGCGTGACCACGTCGAAGGCGGTCGATCCGGAACTGCTGCGGCCGCCGGTCAGGGTGTAGAGGCGGTCGGGGGAGTCGTCGCGACCCGGCCTGACGCGGCTCATCCCCGCGGCCTCGCGACGAGGTGCTCGCCCAGCTGCTCGACCAGTTCGGTCATGTTGTGCCCGACGAGTCCTGCGTCGGCGTCCTCGTCGGCGACGAGCGCGAGGTGGGCGCCCTCCCCGGCCTCGACGATGAAGAGGATGCCGCCGTAGAACTCGGCCATCGCGGAGCGGACCCCGCCGGTGCCGTCGCCGAACTCCACGGAGGCCCCGTGCGACAGGCTCTGGATGCCCGCGGCGATCGCGGAGAGCTGGTCGGCCTGGTCGACGGAGAGCCCGGAGGTGCGGCAGAGCTTGAGGCCGTCCCGGGAGAGGACCAGGGCGTGCCGGGTGCCCGGGGTCCGTTCCAGCAGGCCCTCCAGGAGCCAGCTGAGCTTGTCGTCGGTGGTCGTGCCGGTCATCGCGGATTGCCTTCCGAATGGGGGTGGTTCGAGGACGGCGTGGTCGGTTCCGCCGCGGGGGGAGCGGACGCGTCGGGGCCGGCGGCGGGGGGCTCGCCGGAGGGGGTCCCGGTGCCGCGCAGGCCGCTCTGGAAACCGCCGAAGCGGGCGCGGGCCGTCTCGTACGTGCGGGGCGCGGCCGGCCGGGTGCGCA